>DATLBL010000114.1:0-29593 GCA_035526925.1 Gemmatimonadales bacterium | reverse complement strand
TAGCGCACCCAGCAACTCGCGACCCTTGCATACCACGCACGCAACGTCGTCCTCCCGGTCGCGATGGTCCGCCGGATCGAGGCCGAGCAGCGCGCGGGCCCATTCGAGCTTCACCTTCACGGCCGCAATTTCGTGTCCGGGCTGGAAGCGGAAGAGGAACGGTCGGGTCTTCGGACCGATCACCAGCAGCCGAGGCTGGATCGCACGCCCATCGGGATCCCGGCGGCAGCAGAATGCCAGGTTGAGCGACGGATCGGGCAGCACGCGATGCATGCCGCCGCCTGGCGACGTTGCGGCGGGGGTGCGGTGGGTCCAGAGCGATTCGGCATAGCGGGCGAGCTCGGCGACCGGGCGATGCTCGCGGTAGCCACCGAGCTCATGCCGAATGCCCGCGGTCAGCGCCGTGTGGGTCATTGGTGCCGTACGAGCGTCCGGCCACCTGAGCTTCAGCCGGTCGGCGGCCGACTGAGAATCCTGCCCCTCGCCGAACGTTCTACGCCCAACGATTGAACACTTGGGCGAGGATTCGATGCACCCGAAGCAGCTTCACGATCATGCGCGCGCACTCCTGCTGGCGTTGACGCTTCTTATCGCTCCCGCGGGGCGTGCGCTCCCTCAGATGGCGCCGGGCTTGACCGCGCTGATCTCTGCGTCGCTCACCACGTCCGTTGCGCCCGCCTCGACAGGCTTCGAAGGCGCAGGCGACGATCTCGCTGCGGTACCCCCCATGGGGGACGCCGCGCTCGCCGTCGAATTTCCTCGCGCGAGCTATGCCGGGCGAGACGAGACAGGCGTGCCGCACTACCTGCAGAGGTTCTTCTCGGAAGATGAGCGCCGGCTGCTGCGCGAGCAGTTCGGGATCGAGGAACCCCAACGCCTGTACTTGTCGGACACGCTACCGAGCGCCTCCCTGACGTACGACAGCGATTGGGACCGGGGCGAGCGTCACCTCGTGAACTCGTACAGGGTCGGCGCGCCTTCGATCCGCCAGGCAGGCGAGACCTGGGAAGAACTGGAACGCCGCCTTGCCGACACCGACCCGGCCTCGTTCCCACCGAGTGTGCGTCGTGCGGATCCGTCGCTGGCCTCGCTCGACCCGGGAGCGCGGCCGCAGTTCGAGCGCATGCTCGCGGCGGCCCGCCGGGCCGGATTCCGGGTCAAGGTTACCGAGGCCCGTCGAAGCGGCGAGCGCCAGGCCTTCCTGTTGACGCTCGACAGCCGGCTCACGCATACGGCCACCTCGCGGCACGCCGAGGGCTTCGCGGTGGACGTGATCGTGGACGACGGTAATCTCGCCGATCGGGTCACTCGGAATCATTGGGTCGCCTTCCGGCGCTGGGTGCTTGCCCACGAGGGCCGGACCTTCCGCCTCATCGGCGACGCGGACCGGTCCTGGGACTGGCCGCACATCGAGTACGTCGAAGGACCACCTGCATTTCGATCGATCGAAGGCCTGCTCGCGACCGCCCGCTGGTGCGTCCGTATCGGGGCCGGCGACTGCTCGGCGGCGTGGCGCAGCCGGCCCGCAGGATCGCCGACTGTCGAGCGGAACGAGCACCGGAAGTAGACGCGGCCGCGCGGGTTGAGCCGTCTGGCGCCTCGGCGCTGGCGGTTCGATACTTCCCGCATGACGCTTCCCGAGGCCGAGCGCCACCTTTCCCTTGCTGTCGAAGCCGTCGTCTCGCGGTTCGGCTCCATGGTGCGGCAGGTGGGTCGCCGCTATCGGCTCGACGAGTCCGATCTCGACGAAGTGATGCAGGAGGTCCGGATCCGGCTCTGGCGGGCCCAAGGCACGAGTGAGCAGATCGGGGAGGTGTCTACGTCCTACGTATACCGGACCGCGAGCTCAGCGGCCTTGGACGTGATCCGCCGCCGCCGCTCTCGCCGGGCCGACCACCACCAGTCGCTCGATGACGAGGTCGCGGCGGTCTCGCTGGCCGAGCCGAGACTCGGCCCGCACGGTCAGCTGGAGAGTTCCGAAGTGGCCGAACAGGTGGCCGGTGCCATCGAAACGATTCCCGCCTCGCGCCGGCCCGCGGTCAAGATGTATCTGTCGGGATACCCGCGTGAGGAGATCGCCGAGTTGATGGGGTGGACCGAGGGTAAGACACGCAACCTGCTGTACCGCGGTCTGGCCGACCTGCGGGAACGACTCACCGCGATGGGTGTGGGGTGGGAGCGCGCCGAGGAGGCATCATGAGCGACGAACGTCTGCGGGAGCTGTACGCCGGCGCCGTGCGGGGGCGGTCGAGCCAGGATGCGAGGCACCCTGCCCCGGAGGCGCTGGTCGCCCTCGTGCGGCGCGAAGGCCGGGAGGACGCACGTCTCGCTACGCTCGACCACGTGATGGGTTGCGCGGAATGCAGGCGGGAGTTCGATCTGCTGCGGACGGTCGAGCAGGCTGGTGCGGAGAGTGCAGCGGCAGGGCGGACCGGCGTCGGCCGCTCATGGCGGATCCCCGCGGCACTCGCGGCAACCCTGCTCCTTGCCGTCGGACTGGGTCGTTCCCTCCTGAGTCCCGCCACCGACACCACTCGCGGGGACGACGAGTCGGCCATTGCCCTGGTGCAGCCCTCCGACCGGGCAATGACCGGTGGCCAGGTCATCTTCGCCTGGCGTCCGGCGCCTGGCGCCACGCGCTACGAGCTCGAAGTGCTCGATGCGGGCGGGAGTGTCGCCGCTTCCGCGGCCACATCGGACACCACGGCAGCGCCGGCGGCCATGCCCGGGCTCCCTGCCGGTGAGTATCGCTGGTGGGTGCGGGCCACCACGTCCGATGCCCGGACGCTCCGCTCCCCGCTTCGCTCGCTGGTGCTCACCGGTCGCTGACCCGGTCACGTCCGTTCAAGTCGCCGATCGTTGGGGCGGCCGTAGCGACCGTAGATCAGGGCGATGACCGACGCAAGGACGATCCCGCCAACCACCCACCATCTCCGCTCATCCGGTGAAGCCGGGGTTTCTAGGCGGACCCGGACCAGCGGGTCGCCGACCACCGTGAATCCGGCCCACTCGCTCATCGGCGCGCCGCGCCGGACGGCTGCCAGCTTTGCTGCCCGCAATGCTTCGGCTACGGGCGCACCTCGGGCTAATGCGTCGTACAGATCGCGCACCACCCTGACGGTACTCCGGTCGTTGATTCGCCATCGAGTCGCGACGACCGCCCGCGCTCCGGCCTCGATGAGCGGCGCCGTGAGACCCTGCAGCCCTTCCCCCGTCACCATGACCCCGCCGGCCGTTCGGCACGCCGAGAGAACAACTAGGTCGGCGCGCAATTTGAGGGCGGAGAGGTCGGCCGGTGAGAGGAATCCGTCCTCGCCGGAGCCTGGGGCGAGCGCGAGCGACGTGCGGGCAAGCGAATTTTCGTCGACCAGCGCGTGGGTGGCCAGATGGATGACCCGAAAGCGGTCGATCGGAGTTCGCTTGAGCCATGCCTCACTGGCCTCGTCGCGGAGACGGACCTCGGCGTCGCGCGCGTACCTCGCCACATCCCGCGCCTCGTCGCCACTCGCGGCCAGCCTCGGCAGTCCCCCCGCAGCGTCGAACGCGCCCCGAAACAGCTCGGATGCGCGCGTCGTTCCGGCGCCACGCTCGCGCGGAAAGGTGGGATCGCCGAGCGCCAGCAGCCGGGGTGTGCTGGCGCTGTCGGCTTCCGCCCGCCGACGAAGGACGGCGGCCACCGCGGCCGACGGCGACAGGCCGATCGACCAGCGCTCGAGCGCAAGTTGCCCGTCAGGCAGCCGGAGGGCATCGAAGGCCAGCCTGTGGAGCGGCCCGTCGGGAACCACGATCAGCCGGTCGACGCTGTCGGGCAGTACGGCGGCCGGTGGGCCCAAGATCATCGACCCCAGTGAGCGCGACAACGCCTCCGCCGGGCCCCCGCTCTCGAGGAGCGCCGCGAACCGCTCGATCGGTCGTGCGAGCGAGTCCGCCGGTGGCAGCAGCCGCGCTTCCACCCCGGCCCGCGTCACCATGAAGAGCGTGGTGGGCGCGTTCTCGCCGCCGGCGACGAACTCCAGGAGCGCCGTCCGATCGTCCGGCAACGCCATGGCCAGGTCGCGCGCCACCATCGGCCGGTCACGGTGCGCCGCCAGCGCGGTATTGGTCTCGCGGAGCGCATCGGCCTGAGTGAGCCGGTCGGCCAGCGCGCGCGCGCGCCGGCGCTCGGCGAGCGTGAACGCGGCCTTGGCCCGCCCGCCCCGGATCAGCGCGGCGATAACACCGGACGTCGGTCCTTGCGGATCGTATTCTCCGAGCGCGGTCGCGGCGAACGCGAACCGCCGGAGCTCGCCGGCGCCGAGGGTCGCGCGCCATCGCTCCAGGTCGGCGCCGGCCTGGTCGAGCTCGCGTTCCGCGCCGTCCAGGTCGCCCGCCGCCGCCCGCGCCTGTGCCAGGCGCGTGCGCACGGTGTATCGAATGAGCTGGTCGTCGGGATCGGAGCGACCGAGAAAGGTGGTGAAGTGTCGGACCGCCCCGCGAGCGTCTCCCCGTCCGAGCGCCAGGCGACCACGATCGTAGACGATGCTGTTCCGCATCTCCTCGAAACCCTGCGCGTGCGCGGCCGAGTCGGCGGAGGCGAGCTGTCGTTCGGCCTCGTCCCACGCGCGCTGGCGGATCGCGACTCGGGCCAGGTGCTGGCGAGTGAGGACCACGTCTTCGAAGTAGTCGCCGCGCGTGGCCCGTTCCAGCGCGTCGAGGAACGTGGCCCGCGCCGCGTCGAGGTCGCCCGAGGCGGCCAGGACCTCGCCGGTGTTCTGTCGTGCGATCAGGCTGCCCTCGGTGAGCCCGACCGAGTCGCTGATCGCGGCGGCGCGGGCGAAGTTGGCTGCCGCGCTCGGCAGGTCGCCGACCCGGAGCGCGAGCATGCCGAGCCCGCCGTAGCCGTTGCCGAGGCGCTGGGCGTTCCTCGACAGCTTTGCCCCGGCCATGACCTGTTCGAGCGCGACCTTGGCCTCGCCGAGCCGGCCGGAAGACTGCAGTATGTCGCTGCGGCGGGAGGCCACCCGGGCGAGGCCCGCGTGCTCGTGGGTGGCGCGGAGCAGAGATTCCGCTCGACTCATGGTCGCGAGCGCGCTGTCGTCATGACTCCGCAGGCTCTGCAGCAGCCCGTCCGCTTCGAGGCAATGTCCGGTGAGCTGGCGCTCGCCCAGCCGTTCGGCCATCGCGATGCCCTGGCGCACCATGAACGTCCCATCGTGCTCGCCGGCGACGCCGCGGTACAGGCCGCGCCGACAGAGATACTCGGCCCGGTCACGACTCTCGCCGGCCGGGAGCAGCGCGAGCGCGCTGTCGAGGGTGGCATAGAGGGCGGCGGGAGTACCGCTCCGGGTGTTCGTGAAGCCGATGAGCGCGGCGACCTGCGCGGGTCGATCGTTCAGGCGCCGCGCGTCCGCCATCGCCAGCCGCAACAGCGAATCGGCGCGGCGGACCTCGCCACGCGCGTTGGCGACGCGGTAGAGCCCCAGGCGCGCGCGGACGGTCCAGCCATCGGCCCGTCCACCCGCTCGGGCCAGCAGGCCCGACAGCAGCCGCTCGGCCCGCTCGAAGTCGTAGGTCTGCCGGGCGATGGTGGCGAGCCCGAGCACCGCCGCGGGATCGTTGCCGTCGCGCTCGAGCGCGGCGCGCCAGCGCGCGGAGACCTGCTCGAGACTGTCGTCCTGCAGCGCGCGCTCGGCGGAGCGGACCACCCGCTCGGGATCTCGCGTGTCCTGCTGCGCGATCCCGCGCGAGCTCAAGACCGTGAGCGTGACACCGCAGCGAAGAAGGAATCGACCGAGCATCGGTGACGATAAGTGAAGGGAGGCCGTCACGACGTCCATGGACGGGCCACGGTGTGAGCGCCGACACATCATCGGTGCCATGGTAAGGTATGATGATCGCCAGCATTCGCGGGGAGCGGACTGGTGCGGACCGGCGGAAGATGGCTGCTGGTGACGGTGGCCGTGGTGGCATGCAGTGGCGAGGATGTCACGGCGCCGCCGGTACCGACGGCTCGAGTGATCTCCGCGACCGCAACCGCCAGCTCCCGCAATGCGCTCGCCGCGTTTGTCCGTGTGGCGGCGGTCGGCGCCGACTCCGCGCGCGTGCTGTTCCGCGCGGTCGATGGATCCCTCGACTCGACGCCGATGTACCCGCTCGCCCGTTCTGCGGCCGCCGTGCCCGTCCTGGGACTACGTCCGGAGACGGCATACCGCGGCGTGGTGGAAATCAGCGGTGCCGGCGGCTTTGCACGGTCGGACACGGTCAGCTTTTCCAGCGCTGCACTCCCGGAGCTGCTCAAACGGATCACGATATCCACCACTGGGGTCAGCTCGGGGCTGACCCTCACGGCACTTCAGCTGGCGGGCACCGCGCTGCTCGCCTTCGCCTTCGATTCCGCGGGCACGATCCGCTGGTATCGCCAGTTCGACGACCCGCGCGCCGGCGGTGAGCTCAAGCAGCAACCCAACGGCAACTTCACGATCTACATCGGCGCATCGTTCGGCTCACAACGGACGCCGGGCTATTACCTCGAGTTCACGCCGGCGGGCGACTCCGTCCGCGCGATCCACGCCCCGCCCTCGCTTTACATGGATAACCACGAGGTGTGGGTCACCGGCAATTCGGACGCCACCGAGCGCATCCACCTTTTCGCGTACGATCACCGCCCGACCGATCTCCCCGCCCTCGGCGGGCAGCGCCGCGCCGATCTGGCCGGGCACTACCTGCTCCGCCTGCGGCCGAACGGGGCGCTGGAGTTCGCCTGGAGCGGCTGGGAGCACCTCTCGGTCTCCGACTGGATCGAGCCGCCCCGACCGGGTCCGGTCGATGTCGATCAGCCCGACTTCGATCACCCGAACGCCCTCGCGTTCGACCGCGACAGCAACTACATCGTGTCCTTTCGCAATCTCGGTGAGATCGCGAAGATCGACGCCATTTCGGGCGAGGTGATCTGGCGGTTGGGCGGTGCGAACAACCAGTTCACCTTCTTGAACGATCCGTTGGGCGGCTTCAGCGCGCAGCATTCGCCGAAGATCCTTCCGAACGGCCATCTGCTCGTGTACGACAACGGGACCCGGCATCAGCCGCAGGAAACGCGGGCGGTGGAGTACGCGCTCGATCTCCCCGCCCGCACGGCCACCATGATGTGGGAGTTCCGGCACGACCCGCTCATCTACACGCCGTTCGTCGGGTCGGTGGAGCGGCTCGCGGACGGCACGACGCTGATCGGCTACGGAACGGCAGGGCATGCGACCGAGGTGAGCGCGGATGGCGGCGTGCGCTGGGAGGCGGACATTCTCGCCGACGGGCAGCCGGCCTTCGTGTATCGCGTCATGCGGCTGGGCTCGTTGTATCGCTACGAAGTTCCCTGAGACGGCCGTCGCTTATCGGCGGCGACGCGTCCGCCGAAGTCCTCGCCGATCTGCCGCACATCCGATGTGACCCGGTCCCAGTTGAAGTGGGTTTCGACCGCTTGGCGCCCGCCACGCCCCAGCCGGCACCCCAGCTCCGGGTCGGCCAGAATGGAGCGGACCGAGGCGATGACGCGGCCGAGGTCCGTCGAATCTACGAGAAGTCCGGTTTCGCCGTCGCGAACCGCGTCGGGGATGCCGCCGGCGAGTCCTCCCACCACCGGTATGCCGGAGGCCGACGCCTCCGTCAGCGCGATGCCGAAGCCTTCGATCAGGAGCTCCGCCGGGCGCGAAAGTCCCAGGTAGATCTCGGCGCAGTTGTAGATCGCCGGCAGATCGGCGTCGGGCACACTCGTGAGAAAGCGCACCCGCTCGCTGATGCCGAGGTCGCGCGCGAGCGCCTCCAGCTGTGGTTGTTTCACGCCGGTGCCGACGACAGCGTAGCGGAGGTTCGGGTACTCGCCCGCGAGCACCGCCAAGGTCCGAAGTCCCGTATCGATTCCCTTGTGCGCGGCAAGGCGGGCGACGGTGAGCAGCCACCGGGCGTCGGGCTCCAGCCGGTAGCGGGCGCGCACCACGCCGGTATCCAGTCCGGGCCGGAATAGCTGTGGATCCGTGCCGAGCGGCACCGTACGGACTTCGACCTCACTCTTTTCCAGTCCGATCTCCTCGAGCACTTCCAGGCTCAGACGGCGCGTCCAGTCGCTGACCGCGACCAGTACCGATGCGTGCCGGAGCGCCATCCGGGCGGCCACCCGTTTTCGCGGCATCGCAGCGATCCGCTGCCGGAGCAGCAGCAACTCGGACCCATGAAGGAGGATGCCGTACGGAATGCCCTCACGCCGGCGCACCCAGAGCGCCGGAAACCCCGCTGGCTTCAGGTTGCCGCACCAGATGAATGCCGGATCGAACGAGCGCGCCAGCTGTCGCAGCCGATGCGACCAGACGACGAGCCCTTGGATGGTGCGCAGTCGGGTGCTGTCGATCGGAGCCCGATCGACCGGACTTGCCAACCCCGCATCGGACTCCGTCCCGCCAGGGAACCGTCCAGTCGACACCAGCAGCGTCCCCGCGGGGTAGCGTCGCGCCAGCTCGCCTGTGAGCCTGGCGATGCCACCTCCGATCGGAGGGAAATCGTAAGTCGCCAGCAGGTGTCGGTCGATAGCAGAGGCTCCGGAATGAGCGGCGACATGGATCGTCGGTACTGAATGTCGGTTGGCGGAGGATACTACAGAAGCAGCGGCCGGCAGGCCAGCGGCGCCCTGAACGGGTTAGGTCACGATGAGGCCACGCCCGCCCGCGATTATTCGGCGTCGTCTACCTTCGGACCATGTGAGGGACTATGAACAGGACTCGTAAGTCATTGCTTTACTGTGGTCTTGCATTCTTCGCCCTGTCCGCGGGGCGGGTTTCTTCCCTGGAGGGCCAAGTCGTCGAACGCCATGCCTGGAAGCTCACGGCGAGCTTCACCGGGCTTCGGACGGGTGCCACGGCAGGCTGGGTGTATGGGCCTGAGCTGGGAATCCGAGGAGATTTCGGAGAACACTGGGGCTTGGGTCTCCGAGTCGCCCTCCCGGTTCTGGACACCGAGTCGTACTCCGATGACGGGGCAGCCGCTATCGACCTGGGCCCGACGCTCACTTTCTCGACGGCCAAGTCCGAGCTGGGCCTTGCAGCGGGTGCGACGGGCTTTTTGGTGGCAGATCGCGGTGAGCTCATCGATGGGGGAATTGGGGCGTTCATCGCCGGCCACGCGACAAGATGGCTCAACACCCGCATGGGCCTGACGGCAGGAGGAACTGTCCGAACTTCGGGCGGTGGCACCTATCCCAGTGTGAGTCTGGGAATCTCCTATAGGTTTTGATCGTCGTCGCTCCGCGTCAGCGGCCAAGCGATTTTCACTTTTCGTTCGCTGCGGTTCGCGCCCATGGAATGAGGTCGAGTCGCTCGAACGGAATCGGTTCGCCGGTCGCTTCGCTCAGGCCGAACCGGTCTGGGGCCTCATAGAGCCGTTGCAAGGCCGCGTCGATCTCCTCCAGCTCTCGGCTGGCGCGCTCCGCGAGCTGCGCCGACAGCTCCTGGTCGAAGCTGTCGGTACCCTGGTCTGCGATGTGAAACGGATAGCTCGACAGGTCGCCGTCCTGTTCCGTGTTGATCCCCTCCTCCGCGTCGTAGCGCCGGATGATCGCCTGCGCGCGCTCGCGCTCCTCCTGCAGCCGCGCCTCGAGGTGGCGGCGCTCGTCGTCGGTCAGTGCCATCATTTCCCCCTGGATGTGTCTGGTCGCCTTGTAGTGGCGCGGTCTCCTCTCGTCCAAGAGTAGCTCCCGCTCCGCGTGCGGCGGTGACGGCGGGCACGTCGCGCACCGCGGCGCACGACCACCCTGCACCTGGCCGGCGGAAAGATCATCGATCGCGATGGGTTTTATGAAGAAGGCAGGCCGTTCACGAGGTTAGCCAAACGTGGCGGGGCCGAGCGTCGCGAAATTTACCTCGGGGTGTCGGCGGTGGGACCATAGATCGACGGCAGCGGCACGTCGCGCAGCCTGAGATAGACCGACAGCTGTCCTCGATGATGGATCATGTGACTGAGGACGAATCCTCGGAGCACTGCCACGCGCGGCATCGAGAGCACGGTGGTTCCGCCGTTCTTCAAGGTCCAGGTTTCACGCATCGCGCTGTCGGACGTCGAGGCTATCGCATCCCGTGCCTCGCGGACGTTTCGATCGAACCGATCCATCAGGTCAGGGATGGAGGTAAACGTCACTCGGGCGGCAGCGGCATTTTCCGGCACGCCGAGATCCAGCTCGGCGCGATCCATAGTCATGCGGCCCCACAGCGGTATGGTGGCGATGTGTGCCGCGAGATTTCCGATCGTGGTCGATTTCGGATGCGGCCGCCACTCCGGCTCGGTATTTGGCACGACGGCAAGAACCCTGCGGGTAGTACCCATTTCGTGCTCGAACTCGGGCAGGATGGTCTGCGCGATCGACATCTTGGCCTCCAGCGTGTCTCCGCTTCGGTAACAGTCAGGTATGAGGTTGGAAATGAGTTAACGAGGGGTCAGTGTTGGCGTGCGCACAATCAGAGGTCAAGTGCGGATGCAGTTGTAAGTGCTACTACGGCATATCCGGCACTTTCTAGCGCCACTCGCCCGCCCTGCTCCCGATCCACGACGGCCATCACGCCCACCACTCGGCCTTCTGCATGCTCCACCGCGGCAATGGCCCGCTGCGCCGACCCGCCCGACGTGATCACATCCTCGACCACCACCACATCGTGCCCCGCCTGGAAATTGCCTTCGATCACCTGCCCTGTGCCGTGCGCTTTGGCTTCCTTCCGCACGCTGAACGCGTCGATGACGCCCCCCGTCCCCCAGCTCGCCGCCGCGATGGCATACGCTACTGGATCCGCGCCCATCGTCAGGCCACCGATGACGCGTGGCCGCCACCCCACATTCCGGATGGTTGCCAGGCCCATCCTCCCGATCAGCACCTGGCCTTCGGCGCTCATGGTCGTGAGGCGGCAGTCGATGTAATAGGAAGAGCGTTTTCCTGATGAGAGAACGAAGTCCCCACGACGCACCGACCGCTCGAGCAGGATACGTCGAAGCTGATCTGCGTCGCTCACTCCCCGCCCTTGCCGAACAGCGACGCTAGAAAACCTCGCTTGCCCCCGCCCTGCCGCACGGCCGTGCACAACTCGGTTGCGAATTCGTCCACCGTCTTGGAACGCTTGTTGAGGTCGCGATCCAAGCCATGCATGACGGCCGCTTCGACGGGTGCGGGAAAGCGAAGCCCTTTCGCGGCTTGATTGAGTGCTACGGGAGGCTGTGTTAGTAGTTGCTGAAACAACTCCCTAGGGCTTTTTCCGGTGAACGGCAACTCCTGGCTCAACATGTAATACGCAATGGTGGCCAGGCTGTAGACGTCGGCCTGCTCGTTCACCAGTTCGCCGCTCAACGTCTCCGGCGCCACGTATTGCAGCGTCCCGACGAAAAAGCCCGCCCGGGTCAGTCGCTCCTCGGGATTGAGTTCGGCGTCGCGGGCGATGCCGAAGTCCAGCAGCTTGGCCGTTTGAGTGGCGGGATCGTACATGATGTTGGCGGGCTTGAGGTCACGATGGATGATGCCGGCTTTGTGCGCGGAGCTCAGCGCCGCGCCCAACTGCTCGACGATCGTGGCCACCAGCGTCGGGGCGATCTTGCCCGATCGATTGATGAACTCCGCCAGCGGTTCGCCCTGGGCCCATTCGAGCGCCAGGTAATGCAACCCGTCCGTGGCCCCGTAATCGTAGGTCTGGACGATGTTGGGATGCTTGACCCGCGCGCCGTATTCGGCTTCCCGCAGGAATCGCTTGACCGCGATCGGATCCTGCGCCAGCCTGGGGCGTAGAATCTTGACCGCGGCGCGGCCGCGTTCGGGATGCTCCGCACGATAGACAGTCGCCGTGCCACCCTCGCCGATGTATTCAGCCAGGTGATAGCCCGCGACCGTCCGTCCCACCATGTTGTCGGCGTTCATGGATCCGCCAAGCTACCGAGAATCGGACGAGGCAGCAAGCCGCTGCTTGACGCCTCTCCTTTGCCGCCCTTAACGTTCCGCCGAAGCCGCGTGCGCGCGCTTCATCGCCTTGACCGGGGGTTCTCGATGCGTCGTTTCGTGATGTCGGCGGTGTTGTCCGCCGCCACCCTCGGGTGTGGGAGCTGGAGCCGCGTGGGGGACACCGACGCCCCGACCGCCACCGAATCCCTGACGCGCGTCCTCAACAGCACGCAATTCTATCAACGCCTCGGCCGGCTCGCCGCGCCCGATCCGTTGCCGTTCGTCGGCACGGTCGCCTTTGCGGCCGGGCCGGCCGACAGCGTCATCGGGATCCTCGGTCTCTCGCTCGAGAATCGCGCGCTCGCCTTTCAGCGCGAGGGCAACGTCTTCGTCGCGCGCTACCGCGTGAGCCTCTCGTTCAAGCGCGAGGGTGCGCCGTCGGTGGATGTCGCGCGCGAGGAAGTCGTGCGCGTGCAGTCCTTTCAGGAAACCCTGCGGAGCGATGAGAGCATTCTGTTCCAGCAGGTGCTGCGGCTCGTCCCGGGACCGTACAACGTCAGCGTGACCGTGCGCGACGTCGGCTCGACCTCCGAGAGCCGCGCGCAGGCCGACTATACGGCGCCGAGCTTCAGCACCGGCAGCACGAGCGCGCCGATCCTGTCGTACCAGGCGACGGGGCGGGGGAAGCTGGCCGAACCGCTCAACATCGTGCTCAATCCGCGCGGCTCGGTGGGCTACGGCAGCGATACGCTCCTCGCCTACATCGAAGGCTACCGGTTCACCCGGCCCACCACGGTGCCGTTCAAGGTCGTCGACGAGCAGCAGCATGTGATCCACGAGGACGAGCTGCGCTTTCGCGGTGGCAACGAAGTGGAGAGCCAGGTCATCCGGCTGTCGCCGGACAGCGTGTCTCTCGGCGAGCTGCGGCTGGTGGTCGGGGAAGGGAACGTCGAGCAGAAAGTGTCGGCTCTGGTTTCGTTCACGCAGGCCTGGGTCGTCACCAACTTCGACGAGATGCTCGACCTGATGCGCTATTTCGGGCATGACGAGCAGGTGAGCGCCATGCGAAAAGCCCCCGAATCCGAGCGGGCCCGGCTGTGGCGCGAGTTCTACGCCGCCACCGATCCGAACACCACCACGCCGGAGAACGAGGCGCTCAACCAGTATTTCAGTCGCATCGCCCAGGCCAACCAGCGCTTCACCGACGAGGGAATTCCAGGCTGGCGCACCGATCGGGGTGAGGTGTTCATCAACCTCGGCGCGCCCGACGAGGCCATCGAGAACAGCCCGGGAACGACCGCCAATCGCATCCTCCGCTGGGGGTACATTAATCTCCGACTCGAGCTCTTTTTCCGGGACGAGAACGGCTTCGGTCGCCTGCGCCTCCTGCCGGCCAGCCGCGCGGACTACGAACGGACGCTGGCCAGGGTGCGAAGGCAGGCGTGATGCTGGTGAGCGGTAAGCGGTGAGCGGTGGTGAGTCAGCAGGCGCGCTTGTCGCTGACTCTTTACTCAGGGCTCACCGTTGTACCGCTCGCCGCCCACCGCCCCCCGTTCCCTCGGTATCTTTCCGCCATGTCCAACCACACGCCCCCGCAGCTCTTCTTGATCGACGGCTATGCCCTGATCTACCGCGCCTTCTTCGCGATGATCAGTCGTCCCCTCCGGACGACCAAGGGCGAGAATACCTCCGCCGCATGGGGCGTCGTCAACTTCCTGCTTCGGCTCCGCGAGAAATACCGGCCCGATTACGTGGCGTGGATCAACGACGCCGGGACCTCGTTCCGCGCCCAGCGGTACCCCGAGTACAAGTCGACCCGTGAAAAGCTCGATGACTCGCTGCAGGCGGACTTCGATCGCGCCGTAGAGCGGGTGTGTGCGCTGCTCGAGGGGTTCAGGATTCCACTCGTGGCCATTCGCGGCTACGAGGCGGACGATGTCATCGGCACCCTTGCCGAGGCGGGCGCGGCCCGAGGCCTCCGGTCGGTCATCGTTTCGGGCGACAAGGACTTCTACCAGTTGATCAGGCCGGGGATCACGCTGCTCAACCCGGGCCGCGGCGGCCCCGCCGCGGTGGACGAGGTGTGGGTGGACGAAGCCAACGCCGCCGAGCGCCTCGGGGTGCCGCCGCACCAGGTGGTCGATTTCCTGGCACTCGTCGGAGACACCTCGGACAATGTGCCAGGGGTCAAGGGGATCGGTGAGAAGGGCGCGCAGAAGCTGCTGGCCGAATATGGAGATCTCGACACGATCCTCGCGCGCGCGTCCGAGGTCACCGCCAAGCGGACCCGCGAGGCCTTGCTCGCCCAGGCCGATTCGGCTCGGTTGTCGAAGGAGCTCGTGACCATTCAGCGCGACGTGCCGGTCCAGTTGGACGTGGCGGATCTGGTGCTGCAGGAGCCGGATCGGGAAGCGCTGATTCGCATCCTGACCGAGCTGGAGTTTTTCTCGCTGGCCAAACGCATGGGAGGGCAGGGCGGGGGTAGCGCGGGCGAGGGTGGCGAGGCCGCTGACCTGGGGCTTGGCACCGCGGCGTCGAGCGGCGCCTGGACGCCGCGGAGTGCGATCGGGGAGGGGGAGGACGGCGAGAGCGGCTCGGGTGGAAACGGCTCTCCTGCGGCGCCCGCGGCGGCTGGCGCTTCCACCGCTACGCTCCCGGCCACGGCCGCCGACTGGCTCGCGCTCGACGAGCAACCTGCGCTCGAGGTGATGGTCGTGGACGATCCGGACGAGATCCCGGCGCTCGCCGAGCGCCTGCGGGCCGCGCCGCTCGTGGCGATCGATGCCGAGACGAGCTCACTCGAGCCGCACGATGCCGAGCTCATCGGGCTTTCGCTTTCCTCCAGCGCGAACGAAGTGTGGTATCTGCCCTTCGCGCACCGCCCGCCGTCGGGCGAGCTCGCCGCGCCCGCAGCGGTCAGGAACCTGCCGCCGATCACCGACTTCGCCCTGGCGCCCATCTTCGCCCTGCTCGAGGATGCCGCGGTCCCGAAGGCCGGACACAACATCAAGTACGACTGGCAGGTTCTGCGCCGCGCCGGGGTCGAGCTGGCCGGCCTCGCGTACGACTCGATGCTCGCGAGCTTCGTGCTCGATCCGGGCCGCCGCTCGCACGCCATCGACACGCTCTGCCTCGAGCATTTCGGCCGGGCCATGCAGTCGTACGCCGATCTCACCGGCAAAGGGAAGGCCCAGATCCCCTTCGCCGAGGTCGCGATTCCGGCTGCCGCGTCGTATTGCGGGGCGGACAGCGCCACGGTGCTCGCGCTGCACGACTTCCTCATGCCTGCGCTCCGCGATATCGCCATGGAGCCGCTGCTCCGCGACATCGAGCTGCCGCTCGTGCGGGTCCTGACGGACATGGAATGGGAAGGGATTGCGATCGACCCGCAGGTCTTCGCGCGGCTGAGCGCGGAGCTGAGCGCGGATCTGCGGCGGCTCGAGGGCGAGATCGCCGTGGTGGCCGGAGAGACGCTCAATCTCAATTCGCCTCGCCAGCTCGCGGTCATCCTGTTCGAGAAGCAGCAGCTCCCGATCCTCAAGCGCACCAAGACCGGCCCCAGCACGGACGCGGACGTCCTCGAGCAGCTGGCGGCGATGGGGCACGCGCTGCCCCGGCTCATTCTCGAGTACCGCGAGCTGCAGAAGCTCAAGAACACCTACGTGGACACGCTGCCGGCCACCGTGAATCGACACACCGGCCGCATCCACACGAGCTTCAACCAGACCGGTGCCGCCACCGGCCGGCTCAGCTCGTCCGATCCCAACCTCCAGAACATCCCGATCCGCACGCCGCGCGGCGAGGCGATTCGCCGTGGGTTCGTTCCGCGCGCCGGCTGGCAGTTCCTCGTGGCCGACTACTCACAGATCGAGCTGCGTCTCATGGCACACCTGTCGAGCGACCCGGCCTTCATCGAGGCGTTCCGCCAGGGCGGCGACATCCACCGGCAGACGGCGGCGCTCATCTTCAACGTTCCCGCCGACCAGGTCACCCCCGAGATGCGGGGGCGAGCGAAGACCATCAACTTCGCCACCATCTACGGTCAGGGGCCGTTCGCGCTGGGGCGCCAGCTCGGGATCTCGCAGGACGACGCGAAGACGTTCATCGCCCGCTACTTCGAGCGCTTCGCCGGCGTGCGTCTCTTCCTCGATCGCATGGTGCAGCTCGCGCGCGAGCAGGGGTACGTGGAAACCCTCTTCAAGCGCCGGCGCTATATCCCCGAGATCAAGGATCGCAACTTCAACATGCGGGCGTACGGCGAGCGCAACGCGCAGAACTCGCCCCTGCAAGGCTCGGCGGCGGACCTCATCAAGTTGGCGATGATTCGCATTCACGCCGCGATCGTCGAGCGGAAGCTCCGGAGCCGGATGTTGCTGCAGGTGCACGACGAGCTGGTCTTCGAGGTCCCGCCGGACGAGCTCGGGACGATGGAAGCGCTGGTGCGTGACGCGATGGAGCGTGTGGTGGAGCTGCAGGTGCCGCTCGTCGTGGATATCGGGGTCGGCGACAACTGGCTGGACGCCAAGCGGTGACCGACGCGACTCGTTTCGTGTGCAGCGATCCCGACGCCGGCGATTTCGAGTTCGCCGATGTCGAGGCGGTGCTGGACGCGCTCGAGGCCGCGCTGATCCAGCCGTCGACGCCGATCTTCGATGCCGCCCGGCAGAGCTGGCAGCCCGCCGGCCTTCACCCCGAGATCCGTGCGGCATGGGAGGCGCGACTCCGGTTCCGTCCCGCGCCGCCGGCCGGCCTCGAACTGCCCGAGCTTCCCTCGATGACGGCACTGGTCCGGAGCCTGCCCGATGACTCGGACGAGCGTCAGCGGCGGCGTGAGGCGTATGCCAGGATCCGGTCGCCCCTTCCCGCCGTGCTTCGGCCGAGCTCGGGCGAAGGCGCGCCGCGTTTCGCCGCGTTCGGGGTCGCGTGGGCGGTGGCGATTCTGGCGCTCGTGGCTTGGGGTGTCCTCGTATTCGCCTCCAGGCTGACCGAGTTCGCCGCGACCGCGGCGGGTCTCGCTGGGCGGAAGTAGCAGCGGCGCGTCGCGGCGCCGGTCGGCGTCATTGCAGTTCCGGCATCTCCGCCGACGGCCGGTTCTTCGGCCGGATCCGCTTCACCCCCGGCCACCAGTTCCAGCGGCCCATCGCCTGCATGAATGCCGGCACCAGCACCATGCGGATCACCGTCGCGTCGAGCAGAACGGCGACGGCCAGTCCGAACCCCATGAGCTGCATCGCCAGGACGCGCGCGAAGGCGAAGATCCCGAACACCAGGATCATGACGAGCGCCGCCGAGGTAATGACCGACGCGGTCGCGCTCAGCCCTTCCATCGTCGCTTCGGTGTTCCTGCCGCTCCGGTCGAACGCCTCCTTGATGCGGCTCAGCAGGAACACTTCGTAGTCCATGCTCAGCCCGAACACGACGGCGAACACCAGGACCGGCACGGCGACGAAGATCGCCGAGGTGGGGCCGTCCAGTCCGAAGATCTGCGAGCCGACGCCGTGCTGGAACACGAGCACGATGAGGCCGAACGTGGCGCTCACCGAGAGCGTGTTCATGATGATGGCCTTGATCGGAACCAGCACCGATTTGAATGCGATGGCGAGCATGAGCGCCGTCGCGCTCAGGATGAGGACGACGAGCAGCGGGAAGCGTTCGAGCAGGTCGTCCTGGAAATCGAGCGCCGCCGCCGAGTAGCCCCCCACGGTCACCGTCATCCCCTTCGTGCCCCGGAGCGTGGCCCGGGCGAGCTGCCGCGCCCGCAGCACGACGTCCGTGGCCGTGGTGAGCGACGTGGTGTCGGCCAGGATGACGTCCAGCAGCG
The DNA here is from genome assembly GCA_035526925.1 of Gemmatimonadales bacterium. GTDB lineage: Bacteria > Gemmatimonadota > Gemmatimonadetes > Gemmatimonadales > GWC2-71-9 > CAVVWJ01. Next base: position 11,843 of record DATLBL010000114.1, on the reverse strand, counting down.
CGAGGCGGCGGTCCGTACTCAGGTAGGCGTCGAGGAACTCGGGGTATTTCTGCCGGGCCGCCGCGAGATCGCTGTACAGGACGGAATAGCCGAGCAGGCTGCCGTTCGTCTGGACGTCCACCAAACTCCGAACTTCGCGCACGCGCGGGTCGGCCCGGAGCGAGTCGCTCAGCGTCATCAGTCCGCGCAGCGAAGCGGCGTCCACGACGCTGCGCCCTTCGGGTACCTGGACGAGCACCCGCACCGGCTGGATGAAACCGGCCACGCCCATCCGGGAGAGCGCATCGAGCCCCTCGCCCGCCTCGGTGCCGCTCGGCCACCAGTGTCGGGACGGCAGTCCGATCTTGATGAAGAACACGGGGAGCGTGAGCAGCGCGATGACCGCGCCGCCGTAGGCCAGCGCGCGGATCGGGTGCCGGCTCAGCGTCCGGGCCCATTTTTCCCAGACCTGCGGGGCGTGGTACCACGTGAGCCGCCGCGCCAGCCAGCGCGGGCGGTCGATCTCGCGGCCGAGCACCGCGAGCAGGGCGGGGAGGAGCGTGATCGAGAGCAGCACCGCCACCGCCACGACGATGAGCCCACCGATGCCGACGCTCCGCGTCTCGATCAGCGGCGTCAGCAGCAGGGCGCCGAACCCCACGACCACCGTGAGCCCCGACGTGATCACCGCGCGGCCTGCGGTTGCCAGCGTGTTGGCCGCCGCGATCTGCCGCCGAACGCCTCGCGCCAGCTCTTCCCGGAATCGGGTGACCACCAGCAGCGAGTAGTCGATGCCGACGCCCAGGCCGATCATCGTGGTCATGTTGAGCACGAAGACCGACATCGGGGTGTAGTGCGCGATGACGCCGATGATCGCGAGCGACACCGTGATGGCCAGGACGCCCACGATGAGCGGCAGCGTGGCGGCCACCAGCGCGCCGAACGCCAGCACGAGAATGACGAGCGTGAGCGGCAGAAGCCGCTTCTCCCCCTCGGCGCTGTCCCTGGTGACGACCGTACGGACGTCCAGGTCGAGCGGCGCCCGGCCGGTCACCCGGGCGCGGTACCGGGTTCCATCGGGAACCCGGGCCATGGTCTCCCGGACGAGTGCACGGACAGGCACCACCAGCGCGCCCGCGCTGTCGCCTCGCGTGGCCTCGAGCGCGACGATGACGAAGGTCGATCGCCGGTCCCGGCTGAGAAAGGTGGTGTCGCCGGTGGCTGGATAGGAAACGAGTCCGCGCACGAATTTCTGTCGCCCGAGGACGGCCAGGAGCGTGTCGAGCGCGGCGCGGGGCGCCGGTTGGTCGAATCGAGCGGGTGCCTCGACGGTGACCGCGAAGAATTCGCCGATCGGGCGGCTGAAACGACGGGTGAGGAGATCTTCGGTGCGCGAGGCCTCGGTTTCGCGCTCGCTTCCGCCCCGGATGTTGAGCAGCGACGGCGTCGCGGGCGCCCGGACCGCCGCGACCGCCCCGATTACCACCCACACCACCAGCACCGCCCAGCGCGAACGCACCAGCGCCCGGGCGAATCGGTCCATCAGGTTCAGAATCCCTCCCAGAAGTCCGGGCCGCTCGAAGTGGCAAAATGTTAGACGGCCAAGGGTTCCGGCGCCAGCGGGCCCCGCCTAGCGGCCGGAGCCGAGGCGGCTCCATATTGTGATATGCGGCGCCACCTCCTCCCCCTGGCCACCCTCGGCCTTCTGCTCCTTTTGCTGGCCGACCGGGTGTCCAAGGCGGTTCGGCAATACCGCGAAGCCTCAGTGTCCGTCGCCAGCGAGACCCGGAGCGCCACGCCGGACATCGGGCGAGGGAGTGCCGGGGCCGGGGCGGCGCCTGTCCGCCGGACCGCTGAAAGCGCAGCCGGGGAGGCCCGGCGTGCCCGGCTGGCCGCGCGGGAGGCGCTTTCCCGGGAAGCCGGGTCGACCTACCTGGATTCGCTCATTCTGAGCACGGATTCCGTGGTTCGTCGCTGGCCCGATCGGTGGGGCTCGCCGATCCGGGTGGCGATCGTGGAAGGCGGTGCTCCGACTTACGCTCCGAGGATGGCCGAGTACGTGCGCACCTCACTCGACCGCTGGCAGGGGCTCGGGATCGGCGTACAGTTCGTGGTGGTGTCCGACACGAGCCGCGCCGATATCCTGGTGCGGTGGATCGATCACTTTGAGTTCGACCGGGCCGGCCAGACCGACTTGACCTGGGATCAGACCGGGCGAGTGCGCCGCGCGCTTATCTCCCTCGCGCTCAAGACCAACGCCGGCGTCGTGCTGCCCGACGACGCGCTCATGTCCGTCGCCGTGCACGAGACGGGGCATGCCATCGGCCTGCCGCATTCGGCCGACTCGAATGACGTGATGTTCCCCGCCACCCGGACCGGTACGCTGTCCGATCGCGATCGCCGCACGGCCGCGGTGCTTTACCGGTTGCCGCCGGGGCCGGTCCGGGACGTGCCCGACGAGTCTCGATAACCGTCCATCCGCCGGATGACCTCGATGACGAAGTCCGCGTAGCGCCCCAGTCCCTCGAAGGGAAAGTGCTCGTCCCACTCGTCGTCCTGCATGTGATATCTCCCCCAGAGGGCCGAGCGCATGCTGTCCGACGTCGTGACGCTCAGCCCCTCGTACGGGCCATCGCCGGGCACGAAGAACACCGCCGGCACGCCGTGGCGGACGAAGGGGTAGTAATCCGACCCTGGTGACGGCGGCGCCAGCGTCGCCTCCCACCCCTCGCGTTGCGCCTCGCGGCGCACCAGCTCGACCAGCGCACTCCCTTCTGCCCCGGCGATGCGCCACGAGCTCGGGCGCGCGGCCGGCGCGTTGGCATCGAGGTTGATGACGCCGGCGAGCCGCTGCAGCGGCCACGGCGGGTGGTTCACGAAGTAGTCGCTGCCCAGGAGCCCGTGCTCCTCCCCGGTCGAGAAGAAAAGGATGAGCGAGTGGTCCAGGCGGCCGCCGCGTGCGAATGCTTCACCGACGCCCAGCGCCATGGCCACGCCGGCGGCGTTGTCCGAGAAGCCGTTGTAGATCGAGTCTCCGGCGCCGTTCGGAACGCCCACGCCGAGATGATCGTAGTGCGCGGACACCACGATGGCGTGTTCGGCGGCCGGACCCCGGCCGCGGAGCACGCAGATTACGTTGCCTGCCCGCACCGGAGCGGTTCGGCTTTCGATCCGTACCTCCGCGCGCCAGCCCGGCAGGTCGCGTGGGGAGGGCAGCCCGGCGGCGAGTCCGTTCAGGTACGCGTCGTTCCAGGAGCCCGAGCCCACGCCGGTCAGAGGTTTGTACAGCGTCACCGTCATGCGCGGACCCGCGAGGACGGCCGGGAGCGGTGGGATGAACGACGAGCGGATGGCCGAGTCTCCCAGGTAGAGCCGCGACTCGCCGCGCGTCTGACGGAACAGCCGGTAGCGCCGAGCGTCGTCGATCACCTGGATCACGCCGACGGCGCCGCGGGCGAAGAGAGTGTCGGCCGCCTCCCCATCGCGACCGAACTCGCTACGGAGCAGCGCGACCTTGCCCCGGAGCGGCGGGAGGTCGCTCCGGCGGAAGAGGATCTCCCGGGCGCGTCCGACGTATGCCAGTTCTCCGGAAAATTCTCGAAGCGTCCGGGCGGTCCCCACGTCTGGGACGAAGTCTTCCCAGTGCGTGAACGTCGTGTCGATGCCCGGCCCGGTGATGCGGATCGTCGTTCCGGCGGGCACGATCGTTGCCTGCGTGAGCGGAAGTTCCTGTACATAATTCGGAGCAGCCAACGGCTCGAAGCCGAGCCGCCGGCACTCCGATGCGAGGTAGGCGGCGGCGGCGCGACCTCCCGGCGTTCCGGTACCTCGTCCGAGCAGGGCGTCGCTTGCCAGGAACGATGCGGCCGCCCGCAAGGTGAGCGTGTCGACAAGGTGGGCGGCTGGCCCGGCGGTGGCCGGTGTGAGGCCGCCCGAGCGGGCCGGCCCGCAGGCGAAGCCGGCGGCCAGGGCAGGGATCAACAATGAGCTCGAGACGGAGAATTGCATGGGCGCGATCACGTGGCGTGCGGGATTCTTGTGTGGTGCGGTGGCCATGACCTTGGGTGCTACCCCTGCGGCCGGCCAATCGTTCGCCGAGATCGATGCTGCCGTGCGTGACGGGATCGGGAAGGGGATCTATCCGGGCGCCGTCGTGGTCATCGGACGCCATGATTCGCTGCTCTACGCCCGTGGGTACGGACATTTCACATGGAATCCCGCGAGTCCGGTGCCGCATCCGGACTCGACGATCTGGGACGTCGCCTCGATCACCAAGGTTGTCAGCACGACGAGCATCGCGATGCGGCTGGTGGACCAGCGGAAGCTCGAACTCGACGCGCCGGTGCGACGGTATCTGCCGCGCTTCGCCGGCGGTCCCAAGAGCCAGGTGACGGTGCGCATGCTGCTCGACCATACGAGCGGCCTCAAGAGCTACGTACCGTTTTACCTGAAAGCACGGCGCAGCCGGAGCCGGTCGCTCGACCTGCTCTATGCCCAGCCGCTGGTTCGCGCGCCGGGAGACAGTGCGGAGTACAGCGACCTGAACGCGATGTTCCTGGGTCTGGTCGTGGAGAAAGCAGGCGGAATGCCGCTCGACCAGCTCGCCAGACGCGAAGTCTTCGCACCGCTCGGCATGACGCAGACGATGTACAAGCCTGCGTCCTCGCTCAAGCGGCGTATCGCGCCGAGCGGCATCTGGCGCGGCCGGCCCGTGCCGGGGGACGTCAATGACCAGAACGCGGTGGCCATGGGCGGTGTGGCAGGCCACGCCGGGGTGTTCTCCACCGGACACGACCTCGCACGTTACGCACAGGTCTGGCTCAGGTCCGGGATCGGCCCGAAGGGTAAATGGGTCAGCCAGGAAACGATCCGCCGCTTCCTGGTCAAGGGACCGCGGAGCGGCTCGCGGCTGCTCGGCTGGGACACTCCGGAGGCCAAGCCGGACGAGCCCAGCGTCTTCGGGTCACTCATCAGTGACGCGACGTACGGCCACACGGGGTTCACCGGTACCGAGCTGTGGGTGGACCCGGCGCGCGACCTGTTCCTGGTGTTTCTCACCAATCGTGCGTTCGATCCCCGGGTCCGGGAATCGGTGAAGGAGCTCAAGGTGGTGCGGGCGGCGCTGAGCGACGCAACCGTGCGTCTCGTTCCGCACGGCTGCGAGCAGGAGCTGGTGTCGCGCTGCTGAGCCGCTTCAGCCCTCCGTCCTGACCAGGGTATTAGCTTCAGGGATGACCGAGACCATGCCCGGGACCGCAGTCCCCAGCCCCGACACCGTCAAGAAGGCGCTCCGTGCCGTGAAGGACCCGGAGCTGAATCTCAATATCGTGGACATCGGGTTGGTGTACGACGTCGAGGTGCGCGAGCACGGCGAAGTCCACGTGCGCATGACCCTCACCAGTCCGGGGTGCCCCGCCGGGGCCGAGATCATCGACGACGTGAAGAAGGTCGTCGCGGACCTGGAGGGCGTGACCGGTGTCGAGGTCGAGCTCGTGTGGGAGCCCTACTGGACGCCGGAGAAGATGGATCCTCGCGTGAGGGCGTTCCTGGGTTTCTGAAGGCGACACAAAAAGGCCACTTTCGGAGCACGAAAGTGGCAGCATGCTGAAGTCGCTGCAGTTTATGTACTTATGTTTATCTACAGCAAGTCCGAACGGGGCTGTCCGACAGCCTCCCCTCCCGTTTCTTGCCCGGATTCCGTCACGGCGTGCACCGCTGACAGCAACTGGGCCCCAAGCTCCTCGAGCTGCCAGCGCCTGAGCTCTGGTATCGCCGCCAGTTGATCCAGGCTGTTCGGATTCAGCCGGGCAATGGATTCGAGCGTACCGTTGGGGCAGAGCACGCCTGGCGCCAGATCGAGCCGCGTCGCAGCCTGATTTCTCACCGTCTTGAGGCGCTCGAGTCGCGCCTCGAACGCGGGATCGTACACCCGCCGGGGCGGCCGCTCCACGCGCGGCAAATCCCGCTCGGGTATCTCCAGCCCTCGTCTGATCGCGCCCAGAATCTCGCGGCCGCGCCGTTCCGCCTGCTCCCCGCCGATCCCGGGAATGCTCTTGAGCGCCGCCAGGTCCGCTGGCGGCTGCCGGGACATCGTGAGCATCGGTTCGTTGTTGAGAATGCGGAACGTGGCCCGGTCGCTCCGCTGGGCCACGCCCTCGCGCCACTCATACAGCTCCCGGAGGATCGCTAGCTCCCGCCCCTTGAGCGCCTTGGCCCCCTTGAGCCGCAGATAGCCCGGCTCGCCCTCGGGCGGACTCCATCGAATGCCGTCGAGCAGCGCGAACTCCTCCTCCGCCCAGGCCAGCCGCCCGCGCACTTGGAGCTGGTCCTTGAGGATGTCCCGTAGCTTGGGCAGAGAGCGGGTGTCGGAGGCGGCATAGTCGAGCATCTCGGGTGACAGCGGCCGCGCCGACCAGTCGGCGCGCTGAAATCGCTTGTCCAGCTTGACCCCGAGATACTTCTCCAGCAGCGCCGCGAGGCCCACGCCGGGCTCGTTCAGGAGCTGGGCCGCCACGCGCGTGTCGAAGATGTTGGCGGCGCGGAACCCGTACTCCCGATCGAGCAGTCGCAGATCGTAGTCCGCGTCATGGAACACGATCTCCAGGCCGGGATCCGCGAGCGTCTCGGCGAACGGCGCCAGGCTGCTCACCGCGAGTGGATCCACCACGGCGGTCTCGTAGCGCGAGCTGATTTGCAGCAGGTAGACCCGGTCGATGAAGCGATGAAAGCTCGCCGCCTCCGTGTCGACAGCCAGCAGGGGCTCATGCCGGAGGCGGGCGAACAGCGCCTCCAGCTCCGCCTGGGACTGGATGAGCGGGACCGGCTTCACTCGGTGCGCGACACCTGATCGAGCCCGGCCGCAATTTCGTCGAGCGCTTTGGAGAGCACTTTGTAGAACTCGGCATCGGGCTGCGGCGTGCTGCCCATCGCCGCATCCATCTGGAGCTTTCGGGCGAGCCTGGCGGCGTGGCGGATATAGTCGGTGGCGGGTTTCATCGTGGTGAGCGGCGAGGGGCGCGGAAGGCGGAGGCGGGCCTCCGCAGGGTCGCCGGAAGTGTAGCCGCGCGCGCTGGTTTTCGCTCGCCGCATCCGCGCCTTCTTCGGCCGCTCCGCATATCTTCCATGTCACGATGCCTTCTCCCTCCGAGATCGACCTCACCGTGTACCCCGACGAGTGCGATGCGTTCGGGCATCTGAACCAGGCCTCTTTTCTCAGCCTGTTCGAGCGTGCGCGATGGGAGATGCTCGCGCGGGGACCGGGCATGGATGTGTTCACGCGCGCGGGCGCCTGGCCTGCCGTGCGGAAGACGGTGATCGATTATCATGCGGCCGCCTTCCCGGGAGACGTGCTCCGCTTCCACCAGACGGTCACCCATCGCGGCCGCACCAGTTTCACCATGCGCCAGACGGCCCGCCGCCTGAAAGACGACGCGCTCATTGCGACCGCGGAATTCGTGTTCGTGTGCATCAATCGCGATGGCCGGCCGATTCCCGTCCCCTCGGAATTCGGCGAGTTCATGAGCGCGCGCGGCCCCGCGGGTGACGCCCAGCGCCTGACGGTCAACGGCGTGAGCCTGGCCGTCGAGATTCGCGGCGAAGGCCCCGCCGTTCTCTTCGTGCACGGCTACCCGATGAACCGCTCGGTCTGGCGCGCCCAGTTGGACGACCTCGAGGGATTCCGGCGCATCGCGGTCGACCTTCGCGGCATGGGCCAATCCGACGCTCCGGACCTCGGATACGGCATGGGAACGTATGCCGCCGATCTGGCAGCGCTGCTCGACACCCTCGGCGTCGACGATGTGGTGCTGTGCGGGATCTCCATGGGCGGGTACGTCCTGTTCGAGTTTCTCCGACAGTGGCGGCACCGGGTTCGCGCCGTCATCCTCGTGGATACCCGGGCGGAAGCCGATGGCGCCGAGGCCCGGCGCGCGCGTGATGCGGCGGCGGCCATGGCCCGGGAGAGCGGCGCGGCGGCCATTGCCGACGCGATGCTTCCCAAGCTGCTGGCCGCCGAGACCAGTCGCCTCGCCCCCGAGATCGTCGAACACGTGCGCAGCATGATCACCGCGACCCCGGTCCCGGGTATCGTTGGCGCGCTCGCGGCCATGCGGGACCGCCACGACAGCACCGGCCTGCTCCCGACCCTGGCGGGCCTGCCGACGCTCGTCATCGTCGGCGAGGAGGACGCTCTGACGCCGCCCGATGGGGCGCGCCGTCTGGCGGCCGGCATTCCGGGCGCGCGCCTGGTGGTCGTGCCCGGCGCCGGTCACGTCCCTCCCCTGGAGCGACCCACCGAGACGACGGCCGCGATTCTCGACTTTCTTCGTGTGGTCGGATGAAACCTTTCTCGCGCCCGACGCGTTGTAGATTCAGCGGTGCGACACGTCTGACGTGTTTTCCGCTGATGGTCCTTCCATTAAAGGCTCCGGGATCGCGGCCATGCAGTTCGATCCCGGGGCTCCTTTCCTCCGGCTGGGCTCGGTGTGCGGGATAGCAGGCGAACAGACTGTCGCTCGGGAAGCAAGGGTGAAGGGCGCGGGTAAAATGAAGCGGGGGCTCCGATCCTGGAGCCCCCGCTTCGTGTCTCACCCCGCCGTGACGTGCGTCTAGCGCTTCGGCCGTCCCGGCGGCGAGTCGCTGTTGAAGACTTCCTTGTTCTTTTCCACAAATGACACCTGGTTCGGCGGTACGTCCTCTTCCGGGAAAATGGCGGTCACCGGGCACTCCGGCTCGCAGGCGCCGCAGTCGATGCACTCATCGGGATGGATGTACAGCTGGTCCTCGCCCTCGTAGATGCAATCTACCGGGCACACGTCGACGCAGGCGCGGTCCTTTACCCCGATGCATGCCTCGGTGATCACGTACGTCATTGCGACGAATCCTCCGGAAATGGCCGAGATACTCTCGCACGCGCCGGCCCGGGAGGCGCGTCTCGGAGTAGGTATACGAAGGTGCGTGGGGTGGCGCAAGGGGTCGTGGTATCTTCAGATCGATGCCTCGCCGATCTCGTCTGCTGCTGGTGCTGACCGTCGCGATCACACTCGGCGCAGCCCCGATTGTGGGTGCTCAACAATGCCGCCGTCCGCGCACCGCCCTCGTGCTTTCGGGTGGCGGCGCCAAGGGAATCGCTCACATCGGGGTCTTGAGGGTCCTCGACAGCCTGCGCATCCGCCCCGATCTCGTTGTCGGCACGAGCATGGGTGCGGTGGTCGGCGCCCTGTACGCGAGTGGCTACACGGGACGCGAGCTCGATTCGCTCGCGCGAGTGGTTCCGATCGCCGCGCTGTTCCGCACGTACCAGCCGCTCGCGCCGCGCTCGCTCGGCGTCCTGCAGCCGCTCGTGCTCTGGGAGCAGGGCGCACGAGGGTTCGCCTTGCAGAGCGCGTCCGTGGCGGAAGCCGAAGCCAGCGCACTGCTGAATGCCGCGCTGCTGCGCGGCAATCTGCTCGCGCGTGGGAATTTCGACTCGCTGCCGATTCCGTTTCGGGCCGTCGCGACGGACCTGGCTCGCCGCGAGGCCGTCGTGCTCGCCTCCGGCGATCTGGCACAGGCGGTTCGTGCCAGCGCCGCGGTTCCGCTCCTTTTCGCGCCCGAGCTTCGAGACGGGCGCTTTCTCGCGGATGGCGGTCTCTCGGCCAACATCCCGGTGGCCGTCGCGCGGGCGGCGGGTGCCGAGCGCGTCATTGTCGTGGATGCGACCGAGCATCCGCCCGACTCGCTCGACGCGTACTCCCCGCTGATCGTGGCGGATCGCCTCGTGCAGTTTCTCTTTCAGCAAGCGGCTGAGCCTCTGCACGAAGGCGATGTCCTCGTCCGTCCCGATGTGCAAGGCTTCACCAGCCTCAACTTCTCACGTCCCGCCATCGCTCGTCTGCTCGAGCGTGGCGCCGCGGCGGCGGACTCCGTGTTGCCTGCCCTCGCATGCGGGGTCTCCGGGCCCGAATTGCCTGGCCGCAAATTGCCGTTTCGAATCGCCGGCGTCACGGTCGACGATGCCAACGCTTCGGAGCGGCTTGCGCTCACCCGGCTCCTGGGGTTGGGCGGCACGGGCAGCGATACCCTCGATTTCGAGCTGCTCCTCCGGCGCGTCCGCACCCTGGCCAGCACATCGGAAGCGTACGAGTCGGTCTGGCTGACGCCGAGTGGTGCGGGCGACTCGGTCTCGCTGAGAGTCGTACTCCGGCGCTCGGCCCGTCGGATCGCGGGACTCGGGCTGGCCTACGACAACGAGCTCGGCGGGCGCATGTGGGCGGGCGTGGTGGATCGGCGGCTCTTCGGCCGCGCGCTCGAAGGCAGCGCCGCACTCTATCTGGGCGAACTGCGGCGCGAGCTCGCGCTGGGGATGCGCCGGAACTTTCAGGTCGGGCGCCAGCTCCTCAATCCGACGCTCTCCGTGCGGCTGGCCAACGAAGACATCCGACGCTTCGACGCGCGCGGCGAAGAGCTCGCACAGGGTTTCACCCGTGAGGCGATCGGCTTTGCCGGGATCGAGCGGCACATCGCTGCCGGGTGGAGCCTGGCGGTAGGCGCGGAGGGTCGCACCTGGGACGAGCCTGGCCGGGCCGATCGATCCACGGCCGGCGCCGTTGCTCGAGTGGTCGGAGCGAGCCGGCAACGCGGACGCGTGCTGCAGGCGGAGCTGGCCTGGACCGGCATGTACCGTCGCGTTGCCATGGATGGGACGGTGACCGGACGGGTAGGTGTCGTCCGTATCGCTCCCCGGCTCAGGCTTGGCTGGGGCGAGGGGCTACCGCTGCAGCTCGGCTTCCCGCTCGGCGGCGAGGACGGCTTTCCGGGATATCACATCGGCGAGCGTCGGGGTGAGCGGGAGGTTATGCTCGGGGTGCTGTTCACCGTCCCGCTCAAGGGGCCGCTGCTGGCCCGGCTGGAACTCGCATCCGGCGGTACCGATGCGTCGAGCCCCCGGTTCGTCGACGGCGGCTGGAGCTTCGGTGCGCGCGCCGGCATCGGGGCGGAAACACCGGTCGGCCCGGTGCGCTTCGAGTATGGACTGGCGCTCAGGGGACGCGACGCGCTGTTCGTGAGGCTGGGGCGCTGGTTCTAACACCGATGGACTTAGGCAAACCGCCCTCGTCTCCCTGCTGGAGGGCGGTGCGCTCGACCAGGCGACGGACGTCAAAGCAGTCCGGTCAGGGGTGTCGCGTAGCTGGTGTTGCGGTCCTCGGGCGGGCCGTAGCGTCCGTCGGGCCCGTGCAGGCGATGCCACTCCTCGCGAAGGCAGAAAGGGTCGAGCCCATGAGGCCGGTCGACGGCCAGCACTCCGTCGAGATGGTCGATCTCGTGCTGGATGAGCTCCGCCCGGTCTCCTTCGAGATCGACCTCGTGCCATTCGCCCTTCGTGTCCTGGTACTTGATTCGCACCCGATGGGAGCGAGAGACCCTCACGAGCAGGTTGGGGAAGGAGAAGCAGTCGTCCCACACCTCGAAGTCCTCATTCCCGATATCCACGATCTCTGGATTGATGAGCGCCCAAGGCTGGTCCATTTCGCAGTAAATCATCCGCACCGGGGCGCCGATCTGCGGAGCCGCGATGGCCCGGCCGCTCCCGAACCGCGATTGCCAATCCCGTAGCGTCTCCCGCATGTCGTCCATGACGACGCGGACCGCAGCTGAACGAGGTTTGGTGATCGGCTCGCAGCGGGCGCGCAGAACAGGATCACCCAGCAGCCGGATGCGGTGTATGGTCATTCAGTCCCCGCCACGTGAGAGCTATACAGAACCCCAATATGTGAAATCGTCACTGAGCGAGCCAGCCTAGTGCAGAGTAGAAGCACTAACTACTACGGCTTGTCGACACCCAGAACCACGCGATAGCAGATGCAGGATGCCTCTAAGTAATTGAC
>DATLBL010000113.1:0-16931 GCA_035526925.1 Gemmatimonadales bacterium | reverse complement strand
CTTGGCCGCGGAGTTGACCAGCTGGTCGACGGCCAGGAGAGCGAAGTTCCAGGTCATGAACTCGATGACCGGTCGGAGCCCTACCATCGCAGCCCCCACCCCGACTCCCGCAAATCCCAGCTCTGTGATCGGTGTGTCGACTACCCGCATGGGCCCGAACTCGTCCAGCAGTCCGCGGCTGACCTTGTAGGCACCCTGATAGACGCCGACTTCCTCACCCATGAGAAAGACGGACGGATCCCGCTGCATCTCCTCCCGGAGAGCCTGGTTGAGGGCATCTCTGTAGGTCAGGGTAGGCATACTTCATCCACCGCGTGAAGGGTGAACAGTGAACGGGGAACGGTGCTGTTGTGGTGCCCGCTAACCGTTGACTGTTTACGCTTCACGTTGGTCTTCCGTGTACACATGCGTGTACAACTCCTCGGGCTCAGGATCAGGCGCCTGATCCGCGAACTGGTACGCGTCCTCCACCTCCTCGGTCACGTTCTTGTCCATCGACCGCACTTCCGGTTCCTCCATCAGCCCGTCGGCAATCAAGCGCTGGGACCAGACCGAAATCGGGTCGCGTTTCCGCTGGTCCTCGACCTCTTCCCGAGTGCGGTAGTGGCCATGAATCGGATCCGACATGGAGTGACCCATGAAGCGATAGGTCCGGACCTCGAGCAGGGTAGGCAGCTTCTCCTGACGAGCGCGCTGGACCGCGCGCTCCATGGCCGCGTGCATCGCGAGCACGTCCTGACCGTCGACCACCTCGTTGGCCATGTCGTAGGAGCAGGCCCGCTCGGAAATGTCGTAGATGGCGCTGGCCCGCTCGAGGGCAGTGCCCATGCCGTAGCGGTTGTTTTCGCAGATGTAGACGGCCGGAAGCTTCCACAGTGCCGCCATGTTCAGCGCTTCGTGGAACGCGCCGTTGTTGACGGCCGCCTCGCCGAAATAGCAAACCGCGACCTGGCTGGTGTCCCGGTACTTCGCGGCGAACGCCATGCCCGTGGTGAGCGGGATATGCCCGCCGACGATCCCATGCCCGCCGAGAAAGCCGAGCGAGGCATCGAAGAGGTGCATGGAGCCACCCTTGCCCCCGCTGCAGCCTGGCGCCTTACCGAAGAGCTCGGCCATCACCGCGCGCGAGCTGATCCCGCGCGCCAGCGCATGGCCGTGCTCGCGATAGGAACAGGTGATGTAGTCGTCCGGGCGCAACGCGGCGAGGCTGCCCACCGCCACGGCCTCCTGCCCGATATAGAGGTGGCAGAATCCGCCGATCTTGCCCAGGCTATAGGCCTCCCCGGCCTTCTCCTCGAACCGGCGGATAACCAGCATCTGGCGCAGCCACCCGCGGTATTCCTCCGCCCGCTCGGGGTCGAGCCCGCGACGGCGGGAACGCGGCTTGGGGGCGGCCGTGCCGGCCATCAGCAATCCCTCCCGGAGAGCGCGTGCTGGGGGCCGGCGGCAGCTCTCTCGGTCTGCTCGGCGATATCGCCGGCTTTGGCCGCGGCCACCTGCTCCCACGCGTGGTACGACGAGCGGGTCAGCGGACTCGACTGGACGTGCGAGAACCCCATGGCGAGGCCCAGCTCACGCAGTTCCGAGAACTCCTCGGGAGTGTAGTAGCGAGCGACGGGAAGGTGGCTGTCGGAAGGCCGGAGATACTGCCCGAGGGTGACGATGTTCACGTCGCTCCGCCGCAGGTCTCGCATGCAGACCAGAACTTCGTCCCACTCTTCACCCATCCCGAGGATGATGCCGCTCTTGGTGAGCGCGGCCGGGTTCATGCGCCGTGCGCGCGCCAGCAACGCGAGGGCCCGGTCGTACCGGCCGCCAGGCCGTGCCAGCCGATACAGCCGCTCGGCGGTCTCCAGGTTGTGATTCAGGATATCCGGCGCCGCGTCCATGACGATCCGAAGCGCCTGCTCGGAGCCCTTGAAGTCGGGGATCAGGACCTCGACCGACGTGTCGGGCATTCGCTGCTTGATCTCCCTGATACAGCCGGCGAACGCCTCGGCGCCGCCGTTCGGCAGATCATCGCGGTCGACGGAGGTGATCACGACGTGAGCCAGTCCCATCCGCTCGACCGCCTCCGCCAGGCGGAGCGGCTCGAGCGGATCGAACGCGGTCGGCGCGCCGTGAGACACGGCGCAGTAGGTGCAATTCCGGGTGCACACGTCGCCCAGGATCATGAACGTGGCGGCTTTGTGCTCCCAGCACTCGCCGATATTCGGGCAGCGCGCCTCTTCGCAGACGGTGTGCAGGCCGAGCTCGCGCATCATGCTCTTGAGATGCACGTAGTTGGGCCCGCCCGGTGCCTTGACCTTGAGCCACCCGGGCTTTCGGGCAGGAATCGCCATCGAAACCGGCGCACCCGGCTGGGCCGGGGCTGCCGAACGCGTCAGTTGGACCAGCGGAACTGCCACTGCGTCTCTCCGGGCAACGGAACTCGTGTGAAGACCGACTCGAAAACTAGCCCGGCCAGAAAGCCCAAACCACCGTGCAGTCGGACCCCGCCACCGACCGCACGGCCCGCGGCGTCATCGCCCGCACTGCTGGACGACGGCCTGCGCGGCGGAATCCGCCTGCACGGAGGTGCGCTCCTGCTGTTCCGTCGGCCCGCGCTGCGTCGTCAGCTCGGCGAACGTGCGCGCGGTCACCTCGAGCGTGGTGACCGCACCCTCCGCACCCGGAGCGATCTCGATCTCGAGCCGGTCGACCATGCGCCGGAACTGGGTGTCCGGCCGGCGGACGGTTTCGTCGTACTTCTTGGCCGCGATGCGATTCGCCTCGGCGTCGATCGACGTCTGGCTGTACCCCAGCGCCTTCAACTGGTTCTTGACGCACTCGAACACGTCGGGCACGGCCGACGGGCTGGTGCCCGTCAGGCTGCTGTTCATCGTGCGTCCACAGGCCGTGAGCGTGACGGCCAGCAGCAGGCCGGCGCGAAGCTGGGTACGGGGAAGGACACGCGTGCGCATCGATGGGCTGCCTCGGGAGAAGAGATGGTGGCGTGAGCGCTGAAATCTATACCCCTCCGGAGGGCTAACCAACGACCGCGGCGGGCCGCTGCGGCGGGTACCGGCCGGCAAAGCAAAGCGGCCTCCCGAGGGAGGCCGCTCCGTTCCTGCCACTGCGCTGAAGCCTAGAAGAACAGCATCAGGCCGAACGCCGGCGCGAACGAGCTGTTCTTGTCGGTGCCGTCCACGTCGTCCTTGGTCCACGCGTAGTTGGCCTCGCCCACGACCTTGAGCGACTTCGTGGCCTGGTAGTAGATGCCGCCCGAGATGAGCGTGTTCTCAGT
Source organism: Gemmatimonadales bacterium (assembly GCA_035526925.1). Taxonomy (GTDB): domain Bacteria; phylum Gemmatimonadota; class Gemmatimonadetes; order Gemmatimonadales; family GWC2-71-9; genus CAVVWJ01. The sequence continues at coordinate 13,645 of DATLBL010000113.1, read as the reverse complement.
CTTGCCCGCGCCACCCTCGGTGTCGCTGGCCTTGAGATAGCTCGAGCCATAGCTGCCCGCGAGCGTCACCTTGCTGGCCGCCGGCGTCACGGTCACCTGACCGATGAAGCCGTAGGACTTGCGGAGGTCGTCGGAGCCGTTGGCGCCGCAGGTGCCGGTGCCGCAGGCGCCCAGGTTGAACAGGAGCGTCGTGCCCAGGCCCTTGCCATAGTAGCCCGAGCCGGTCAGCGAGAACGTCGACGACCCGAAGCGCACGCCGCCGCTGGCGCCGAACGCCGAGGCGGTTTCATCGACGGCACTCTTGGTGGTCTGCGCGATGCCGCCGACCCACACCTTCGTGTTCCCGGCGCTGTAGACGCCTTCGGCTTCGATGCGCGGAATGTTGGTCTTGCTGTAGGCGCCGTTGACCGCGGACTCGAACAGACCGATCGAGATCTGGGTCGGCCGGCCGGCCGGCGTCGAATACGTCATCTGCGCCTTGAACTGCGGATAGATGTAGCCGAAACCGATGCGGCCGAGGGTCGTGCCGCCGCCGCCGGTGCCGGGAGTGCCCCCGCTGCCCGTTGCGCCCACGCCGAACAGCGTTTGGTCGGTGAGGATGTTCTGCCGGCCGAAGAGGCCGAGCTCGCGACCTGCGAGAATCTGGCCCCAGCTGCCGCCGACCGTGAGGAAGACCTGACGCATGTCGATCTGGGCGCCGAAGCAGTCGTGCTGGCCGACGGCGCAGTTGATCTGCGGCGCGAAGCCGAAGTGCACGCCGACGTCGGTCTCGCCTTCCTTACCCTTTGCGTCGAACACGGCGAAGGCCGGGAGGAGGCCCGTACGAATGCGGCTCTCGTCGACGCCACCCGCCGGGATGAGCCCCCCCGGCGCCGCCGTACCGCCGTCGTTGAAGCTCTCGTACGTGAAGAACGCATTCACGTTACCGGCGAACGTGAAGCTCCAGCCGTTGCTCATCTGCATCGTGAGCTGGGCTTCCGCGGCATTGGCCGCGCCGAACGCCAGACCCATGCACAACAGTGCGACTTTCTTCATAGGTGCTTCTCCCTCGGAGTAAGTATTGACCGCCAACGACAGCCAACCTTCGGGACGTGCCTGCACCAACAATTCGGGGACCGCGTCCTGGCAGCGCGTCTACCGGCGCTACCGCGCGGGTTCAGTCGTCGGACCAATGAGCGATGTGTTCACCTCCCAGAAAGCGTACCAGGTCGGGAGCGGACGGTGATTCTCCCACCAGTAGTAGTCGTTGAGCCGAGTGAGGTACACGTTCGCGGCGTACGGAAACCGGAACCGTCCGGTCCGGGTGAGCGTCGCCACGGTGTCGCGCAGGCCGGCGGAATCCGCCTGCGCCGTAGGCCAGGCCGCCGCCGCCTGGGTGAATCCCGCTCCCGCCAGGAATCCGTCCACGTAGGCGGTGCGCTCGGCCGGTCCGAGCGCCCGCCAGTCATCGCCGTCGCGGGCGCTCCAATGATGATCGGGACCCGGCCCCGCGGTGACGCGTCCCGCGGCGAACGCCACGGCTGCCAGGCCGGCCCACCACCATCGTGTCGCCACGGCGGTCCAAAGGAATCGGCCGGTAGGGGCATCCCGATAGGAGCCCTGCCGGCCGACGTCCCTGTTAGCGAGCCGCTACGCCGGTCTTGGCCGGAAGGCCGAAGACCATCAACGCATCGCCTAGAGGATAACTGATCTGGAAGTTGCCGCCGCACGCCACCGCGACGAACTGCTCGCCACCGTGCGTGAACGTCATCGGAGCCGAGTTGCACCCCGCGCCGGCGTTGAACTGCCAGAGCAGTTTGCCGGTCCTGGAATTGTAGGCGTTGAAGTTGCCGTTGCCTTCGCCCGTGAAGGTCAGGCCGCCGGCCGTGGCCAGCGCGCCGCCCATCATCGGCTGGGGCACCTTGTTCTGCCACGCGATCTTGCCGGTCTTGAGGTCGACCGCGGAGTAGAGGCCGTACTGCTCCTCGCCAGGGATGGCCACGAACGCGGAGCCCAGCCAGAGGCGCCCCTTCTCCCACGGCGCGGTGTGCACGATGTAGTTCATCGGCTGGTGCAGCGCCGCCACGAACGCGTAGCCCAGCGTCGGGTCGATGGCGATCGGAGACCACTCGGCGCCGCCGTTGGCGCCCGGCAGCATCCGCGTGCCCTTCTCGCTCGGCAGCGCGAACATGTTCTCCTGCGGCACGAACGCGTCCGTCCGGCGGACGAGCTTGCCGTCGGCCGCGTCGAGAACGTACACCCAGCCGGTCTTGCCGGCGTGCACGACCACCTTCTTCCCGCCCACCATCGCCACGACCGGCGGCGAGACGGCGTCGAGGTCCCAGACGTCGTGCGGCACGGTTTGATAGTACCACTTGGTCTTGCCCGAGGTGGCATCGATGGCCACGACGCAGTCGGTGTAGAGATTGTCGCCCGGGCGGACGCTCCCGTCGAGGTCCGGCGACGGGTTGCCGACCGCGACGAAGATCGTGTTGCTCGCCTTGTCGTACGCAGGCGTCATCCACACGCCGCCGCCGCCGTTCTTCCAGCTGTCGGCGAACTTGGCGCTGTCGGCCCGCTCCTTGGTGGCGTCGCGGTGGAGGTCCGCGCCGTCCGGCGTGTTCGGGACGAAGCCGCCGAACCAGCCGTTCGGGGCCTTGTCGTCAAAGGTCGAATCGCCGCTCGGGGCCGGGATCGAGTACCAGCGCCAGACCTGCTCGCCGCTCATGGCGTTGTAGGCGGTGACGTGGCCGCGAATGCCATACTCGCCGCCGGACACGCCGACGATGACGTTGTCACCGATGATGAGGGGCGCGTGGGTGATGCTGTAGCCGAACGCGGGGTCCGCCACTTCCTTGTCCCACAGCACCTTGCCGTCCTTCGCGTCGAGTGCCACCAGGTGGGCATCCAGGGTGCCCATGTAGACGTGCGCGCCACCGTGGATGGCCACCCCGCGGTTGTTGGGGCCGCAGCAGTAGATGGTGGTGCCGAGCTTATGCTCGTACCGCCACAACTCCTTCTTCGTCTTGAGATCGTAGGCCATCGCCGTGTTGTACGGCGTGGTGACGAACATGCTGCCGTTCGAGACGATCGGCGTGTTCTCGAACGAGCCCAGCTTCGTGATCCCGGTCTGGAAGATCATCCGGGGGACGAGCTTCGAGACATTGGCGGTGGAGATGGATTTGAGGGTGGAGTAACGCTGGTTCCAATCGTTGCCGCCGTACGTCGTCCAGTCACCGCCTTGTGCCGCTGCCGTGTTGGCGGCGACGAGGAGCACCGGGGCTACCCACCAACGCGTCCTCATGGTCATGGACACTCTCCCTTTTGCAGGACCTGCGTGTGCGGAGACGGACCGATGCGGCCCGTGAAAGGTAGGAGGGAGAAGCCCTCCAACCCGAATTCCGTCCCCAATCGCCCAATCGCCTGGGCAGAGCACCGCCGTCGATCGCCCGCGCACCGGAGTGCGCGAGTGATCGACGGTGGAGAACTACGGCGCCGCGGGGCAGCCGCCCATGTGAGAGCCGTTGAAAGCCGGGGACCTAAGTGATGGACGGGTTACAATCTGCGATGCATGAACCGGCCGTCAAGACCCCAGAATCCGACAGTGCGTTCACACGCGCATGGCTGGCGACTGCATCTCTATACGGTGCAACGATTTGCGTTTTTGAGTGGTGTCAAATTTTGCACAACTGCTCTCACTGAAACAACGCAGCGGCCTTGAGCAACGTGTTCCAAACGCCCCAAAGCAGTGGAACTACAACCAGGACCCACGCCAACGCCACGGCTCCCCACCCGCTGGCTGGCTCCGATTTCATCTGTGGTTCGATGGACACATTCCCCTCCGCTGCAAAATCGACCGCGTGCGGGCGCTGTGAGAGGCCGGAACAATATTCAGGAGGCAGGGATTTTATGCAATCCGGGAACTAGCGAGCTGCCAGCGGCCCGCGCTCGAGCGCCAGCTCCTCGTCCGACATGAAATATCGATCCTCCACCGGCCGCACCGCGAGGTTGGCAAAGAACCCCACGACCAGAAGTCCCGCCATCAGGTACATGGTCACGTTGTAGGCCTGCGCGGCGGGAACACCGCGCGCGATCTGATACTCGCGGATGTAGTTCACCAGCACCGGGCCGGCCACCCCGGCCGCCGACCAGGCTGTCAGCAGCCGGCCGTGGATCGCGCCGACGTACTGGGTGCCGAAGAGGTCGGAGAGATAGGCCGGGATGGTCGCGAAGCCGCCGCCGTACATCGTAAGGATGAGCGCGGCGCACGCCACGAAGAGTGCCACACTCCCGATCCGGCCGGCATAGGGGAGGGCGACGTAGAGGAGCGGGCCGAGGGTGAGGAAGGCGGCGTACGTAGCCTTCCGCCCGATCCGATCCGAGAGCGAGCTCCAGCCGAACCGGCCGGCCATGTTGAACAGACTGAGCAGTCCCACGAACCCTGCGGCCGCGCTCGGCTTCACTGTCCCCTTGAACATCTCCTGGATCATCGGCGAGGCCTGTTCGAGGATGCCAATGCCCGCCGTGACGTTCAGGAAGAGCACCGCCCACAGGAAATAGAAGGGCGCCGTCTTGATGGCGTTGTCCACGTGCACGTGCCGCCGGGTGATGAGCCCGCCGCTCGTCGCCGGCGGCGGCTCCCACCCGGTGGGTTTCCAGCCGGGGGCGGGCACCCGGAACAGGAAGGCGCCCGACAGCATCGCGACGAGGTAGATGATGCCCAGTGTCACGAAGGTCGGCACGACGCCCGCCGAGGTCGGCGAGCGATAGTGATCGAGCAGCAGCTGCGAGAGCGGGCTGGCGATCATGGCACCCCCGCCGAAACCCATGATCGCCATGCCGGTGGCCATGCCCCGGCGGTCGGGGAACCACTTGATGAGCGTAGAGACCGGCGTGATGTACCCCAGCCCGAGGCCGCATCCGCCGAGCACGCCGTAGCCGAGGTACAACAGCCAGATCTCATGGAGCTGGATGCCCACGGCCGAGATGAAGAAGCCCGCGCCCCAGCAGCACGCGGCCACGACCCCGCTCTTCCGGGGTCCGGCATGCTCGAGCCACCGTCCGAAAAGCGCCGCCGACAGTCCGAGAAACACGATGGCGATCGTGAAGATCCAGGCAAGCTCCGTCTGCTTCCAATCCCCAGGGGCGGATTCGGTGACCCCCAGCACCTTGGTCAGCGGCAGCTTGAAGACGCTGAACGCGTAGGCTTGGCCGATGCTGAGATGGATGGCGAGCGCGGCGGGCGGCACGAGCCAGCGGTTGAACCCCGGGCCGGCAACGATTCGCGCTCTCGACAGTAGCTCCGCCATCGCAACGCTCCTCGATTAAGTTCCGATCGGGAAGCACTCAAGGTACCGACGACCGGAAGAGGGGGCCAGCCCGACCGATGTTGCCTCTGCATACACCTCGCTCGCCAAGCGGCGCGCTCACGTTGCTCGCCGCCGCGCTCGTCACGGCGTGCGCATCGGCGCAGACGCCGAGCCCCGCGTCGCCGGCCGCACCGGCGCCAGCCCCGGCATCGACGACCCTCGACACGGCGAGCTCCAGCACGACGGGCGCAGGCCCGACGAGCGCGGACACGGCGCCGCCCGCATGGCTGGTCAGCGACGACGCGGGCAAGACCGTCACCATCGCGCTGCAGGTCACGCCCTCGACCGACGGAGGGTCCGCGCTCATCAACGGGTCTCGACGCGGCGCCTTGCAGGTGGTTGTGCCCCTCAACTGGACGGTGCAGTGGGATTGGCGATCGGGCGATTCGACCGAGGCGCACAGCCTCGTCGTCATGGCGGAGCGCGAGAAGCTGCCGCTGCAAGGGGGCCAGCCGGCGTTCTCGAACGCGATGACCCGCATGGTCACGGCCGGGCTCCCTGCCGGTCAAGCGGACCGGACGACCTTCACCGCCGATCAGGCCGGATGGTTCTGGGTGCTTTGCGGAGTGCCCGACCATGCCCTCAATGGGGAATACATCGGACTGCGCGTCGATCCCGGCGCGACGACGGCCTCGGTCAAGCGGAAATAGCTTCGCTCGGCGTCACTCGCTCGACATTCATTCGCGCGCACCCTCTCGCTCGGCGAGCAGCCGCTCTACCTCGCGCTCGAATTCCAGACGCTGCCGGGCGTGCTGCGCCCCCGTAGCCGGCCCGTAGAACCCCGCCCGCACCAGCCGCACTCTGCCGTCGCGACCGAGGAACACCGTAGTGGGAAACGAGGTGAAGCCTCGAAGCTGCGGCAGCGTCGCGGCCGCGGCGTCGGTGTCGTTGATGCCGGCGAGCAGAAGCGGGAACGGAATTCCGAACTTCTCTCTATACCGTCGTACCTGCCGGCCGTCCACGGCGGTGTCCCCCGAGACCTCGTACGCCAGTCCCACGATCTCGAGTCCCCGGTCCCGGTACTTGCGGTACAGCCGTACCAGCTCGGGTGCCGCGTCGTGGCATGTGGGACACCAGCTCCCGAAAATGTCGACCATGACCACCTTGCCCTGAAACCGGCGGTCGGTGTTGCGGACTAGCCGTCCCTTCAGGTCGGGAAAGGCAAACCGGAAGGGTGCGCTCGTGTCGGCACTCGTGATCTCGGTCGGGGCTTTGAGGTGCGGCGCCCCGGAGGCCCTCACCGCCAGCCACGTCGTCTGGCTGCGAAGACCGGCATGGAAGACCCCGCGGAGGGTGTCACCGCGGAGCGTGCCCGTCACCATGTAGACGAAAGAGCCGTCGAAATGGGTCAGGGTGAAGCTGTCGTTCTGGACGCTGCCCGCGAAGTGGCCGTAGTCGCCGGTATTCGAGATGATGGTGCCCTCGAGTCCCTGTGTACCGTTGCGTAGCTCGAGGACGCGTGGGCTGGAGCCGAAGTCCGAGAAGAAGGTCGCGTTCCACCGGCCCAGAAGCGGCGCCGGGGCGGGGGAGGGCTGCCGTCGTCCGCGGGCGGCGCGGAACGGGATCACCCGGGGTCCACGGTTTCCCACGTTCCGGTAAACGCCCGTCAGGGAATCGCCGTCGAGCCGGGCGCTGATCGTCGCCGAGTAGTCGGCCAGCTCCAGCAGAATGCTGTCGCCGCGCACTCCAATTGCCGAGAATGGCTGGCACACGGTGCCGTTACAGAGCGTGCCGGCGAACGTCGAGCCGTGGCGAGTGATCGTGACCGAGAAGCTCAGCGGCCCCCCTGCCAGGTCGAGCGCCGCCCGCCAGGGTCCGACGGGAGACTCGCCCGTTCCGATCATGAGCGCTGCGGCCGTCGCCCATGCCGCCCATCCCGTGGCCCTCATGTCAGGGCGCCGTCATCACCGCGCACCTGCCGGCGGTTCGGGTCCGGCGGTCCCGACGCCCTCGTACCGCTCGCCCGCTTCCACCGGCGACCGGAATGCGTTTCCCCGCCACGGCGCGGGGCAGGGGTAGGCGGAGCTGTAGGCGCAGAACGGATTCCGCGCACGGTTGAAGTCGAGCCGGTAACGATTCCCGCTCTCGGGCACGAGTTGCACGAAGCGCCCCGCCGGGTAGGTGCCTCGGCCGTTGGTGCCGTCACGAAAAAAAATCTCGAGCTCCGATTCTTCGCTGCCCTGGGTCGGCATTCGGAGTACTCGGAGCCGCACCCGCTCGTCACCCAACGCCACGACCACGCTGCCCGCTTCGGCGGCCTCGACCTCGGTCCCGTCGACGCCCAGCACCCGTACCGTTCCGCGCTGCTCCGGCGATGCGAGGGCGCCGACGAACACGAGCGCCGGCTGAAGCTCGTAGTACTCGGGGCGCTTGTCGCTTGGGTGATCTCCGAACACGGTGAGCACCGCGCGTCCGGCCGCTCCGCCGACGCTCAGCGTATACGCACCGACACGGATTGGCAGGCCCCGAGGCATCGCGCGTTTGCCGCCGTCCGATTCGAGCATCACCGATCCGCCCTGCTGACGCACACGGTGCTCGGCTACCCCGGCCAGCGGCACATCCGAATTGGACGGCCCGAGCCGTACAACCGAACCGATCGGCTGCTGCGCGATGGCCCGGAGCGGAGAGACCGCAGCCGTGGTGAGCCACGCCATGTACTCGGCGCGCTCCGCCGCCACACCACTGGTTTGAGCCCAAACTGCCGGCACGTCGAGCAGCACGAGGACCAGTGCGCAGATCCCGGCCTGGCGCGCGGCCATGCGGAAAGGCGAGTTCACGTACGCCGGCCTCAGGATTTCGGGAGCGCTCCCACCATCACGATGGGCGAGGTGGGTTGGGTCGAGCCCGAGTCGGGCTCGATGGTCACGGCTGCCGCACTGATCGAGCCACCGGCCGGGACAGGGACCTCCTCGACCTTCGCGTGCCCGTCCGATTCGGGTCTGAAGGTGACGGACGGCACGGGCTTCCCGTCCTTGATGAACCAGAGCTGGTATGCCTGACCGGCCGGCACCGGCTTCAACCGATAACCGTGCACGATCGCGCGGTTCCGCTGACGATTCCAGAACAGCTGCATCCCGGGATCCGGATCGCCGCTCGCCGTGAGCTGAACGAGCTGAACGCCCGGCTCGAGGATCGCGTCGAGCGTGGCTTCCCGCTCGGTGAGTTGCTGCCTGGTCTGCGCCAGCGCCTGCTCGCGGGCCGCCAACTCCGTCTCGACCGAGGCCAGGCGGCTTCGCGCCGAGAGCAGCGCCGCGCCGAGTCCGACGGCCAGCAGCACGCATGCCGCGAGCGCGAGCCACGGAATGCCGCCGCCTCGCGGCGCGGATGTCCGGATCGGAGCGGTCGAGTGCCGGGCAGGCGATTCTCGCGGGGCCGGCCCCGGCCGCTCGCCGAGGCGGGCCAGCACGCGTTCTCGAAGCCCCGCTGGCGGTACCGCGTCGGACCCCGCAAGCGCCAGCAGGGCTGCCGCCTCGCGATACTCAGCGACCTCACGCTGCGCCTCGGGCGAGCTGGCCAGGTACGCCTCGAACCGCCGTGCCTCGTCGTCCGGCAGCGCCCCGAGCGCGTACGCGGCGGCGAGATCCTGCGGCGATTCAGGAACCGGGCCGGTCATGGGGAACGCTCGGAATAGAAGGGCCGGAGGCACTCGCGCAGCTTCTGCATGCCCAGACGCACCCTGGTCTTGACCGTGCCGAGTGGCTCGTGCAGGCGCTCCGCGATTTCGGACTGCGACAGCCCTTCGAAATAGGCGAGCTCGATGGCCTGCCGCTGCGGTGGGCTCAGGGTTTCGAGCGCGTGCCGGATCTGGCGGGAGCGCTCCTCGTGGTCGAGCGCGCGTGCCGGGTCGGGTCGGAAGTCGCTCATGGCCGGCGGCGCGTCGGGCCGATCGGCCGCGGCGGTCGCCGTGATTCGTTCGCGCCTGGCCCGCGCCCGCACCAGGTCGAGCGCGCGACTCCGGGCCATCATCGTCAACCATCCCGCCACCGAGCCTCGGGCCGACTCGAACCGCGACGCCTCGCGCCAGGCCTGCGCGAACGCCTCCAGCACCACTTCTTCGGCGTCGGCCCGCTGGCCCACGATCCGGAACGCCACCGCGTAGAGCACGGAGCCGTAGCGGTCGTACAGCCCCCCCATCGCGCGCTCATCGCCCCGGGCGGCCTGCGCGACGAGATCGCCGTCGGCGGCGGCGATTCGTGGAGCCGTGTCAGGCATCGGGCATCGGTGAGTGACGCTCCTCGGTGGCGCACCAGTGACTCTCGGAACAGGAGAGAGTCTACACGCCAGCGTAGAGCGTCCACAAGCAGTCCCGATCACGGGAGTGCCTTGGACACCTCGCCTCGGGTAAACAGCAGCGTGGCCACTCGTCCGTCGTAGGTCGCCCGCACGATGTTGATCTGGTCCGCGAACCGCTCGCACAGCACCAGGCTGGCGATACGGGCGCCCGCCAGGCCCGCGGGCACGTACCCCGTAAGCCGCAGGAGCACCACGTCGCCCGAGCGTTCCGCGCCGGCCCAGGTCAACCGGACCGGTCGGCCGGTGCGGTCGGCGAGCGCGAGCGTGCCTCGAAGGTAGCGGGCCATCGCCGTGTCGGCGGCGGCCGGGTCGGCCGGCAGCGCGACGGCTGCTTCGAAGTCGTCGGCGAAGACGCGGACCCGGATCGTAGCGGTGCCCGCCCGGTCGGGCTGGTCCAGCTCGGTCACCGTGGTGTGCATCGGATGCGCCCGTCCGGCGCCGAGCGACAGGGCCAGCAGGACGGACCAGGGCATCGTCACGCTACCACGGACGACGTGCGACGGCCATCTGGCCTGCCACGAGCACGACGGTAGCGGAGACCGAGAGCACCCGGAGGCGATAGACGGACAGCGATGCCTCGGAGCTCCGCGTCGCGGCGAGCGCACGGTCGAGACCGGCGAGCGTCGCGATGGCGATGGCGAGAACGACGATCTGGCCGAGCTCGATGCCGATGTTGAAGCCGAGCAGTGGGACGGCGATCGACCCGGTGAACAGACTCTGCAGATAGGTGGCGAACCCGGCACCGTGCACCAGGCCGAAGAGGCCTGCGAACACGGGCCGGTAGCGTCCCCGAAGCGGCGCCCGGTCGCGTCGCCGTACCACCATGTTCTCGAGGCCGGTCACCACGATCGTCACGGGAATCAGGAACTCGATCAGCGGGGTTGGGAGTCGAAGCGTCCCGGTGACCGCGAGGGCCAGCGTGACCGAGTGTCCGACGGTGAAGGCGCTGATTACCCAAAGCGAGTCGCGCCAGTCCCGGGCACGGTAGATCGCGGCGAGTGCGAGCAGGAACAGGATGTGGTCGAGCGCGGCCAGGTCGGTGATGTGCCGAAATCCCAGGTGTAGAAACGCCATGAGCTCCGACATCGACGGCTCCTAACGCGCGAGGGACTGGAGCAGCGCACGGACTTGCTCGGGCTGCGACGGATGCCAGGAGGGATTCAGGTTCAGCGCGGTCTGCAGATGTGCGCGGGCGCCGGCCGTATCGTGGCGCGCCAGCTCGATCATGCCGGCATGATAGAAGAGCATGGCATCGCGGGTGCCGAGGGCAAGTGCCCGTCGCATGGGAGCGGCGGCCTCGTCCGGCCGCCCGGATTTGTACAATGCCCAGCTCAGCAGGTCGTAGCCGTAGACGTCACGGCGAGTCTCGAGCTCGGCCCGGACGTTCGCCAGCACGCGCGGGATCTCACGGTCATGATCGAGCAGGAACAGGCTCCAGGCCCGATGGTACGGTCCTGGTTGGTGGAGCACGGCCAGCGCCATGGCGTGGTAGTACTCGTCGGCCTTGTCGAGCCGGCCGAGGGCGACATAGGCGTCATACAGCAGGCCGAGCGTGGCGGGGTCCAGCGCGCGCGCCACCGTGGCCTCCCCGGTCTCCGCGGCCCGTTTCCAGTCGTGGCGAGCCGCGTGGAGCCGGGCCAGCGCAGCGAGCAGCCGGTGGTCGGTCGGCAGCATGCTGAGCCCGGCTTCGAGCTCTCGCGCCGCCTCGGACAGCTGCCCGGCACGCATGGCAAGGTCGGCCAGCCGCAGATGCAACCAGGCGATCTGCTCGCGCGGCACGCCATGACGCCGCGCCGCGGTCTCGGCTGCGCCCCGAAGCAGGCGGCGCGCTTCCGCCGGACGGCCGCGAAGCTCTTCCCAGCGTGCGAGGCGAGGCGCTACGGCGGGCTCTGCGCGATACATGGCCAGCATGCCGAAACGGCGCGCGGCGTCGTCATAGCGGCCCAGCTCGAGCTCCGTTTCCGCGACGAGCCCTCGCGCCGCAATCGAAGCAGTGTCGGCGGCGAGCAGTTGCCGTCCCACCGCGAGCGCTTTCCCGAAGCGGTGCTGTGCGAGCAGGCTCGATGCCAGGACTCCATAGGCCTCGTCGTTTCGGCTGCGGCGCAACCCAAGCGAGTGCCGTGCGGTCTGCTCGGCACGGCCGAGATCCTCGTTGTCCGCCGTCTCGCGCGCGCGCTGCAGATAGAGATTGGCAAGCTGGGTGAAGTCGCGTGCGCTCCGCGGATCGCGTCCGACCCGCCCCTTGTAGAACTCGATGTCGAGATCACGAATGCGCGCGGCCGACGGCACCTCGCGTGCGAACTCCCGGCGCCGGACATCGGAGCCGGAGACCGTCACGATGCCCGCGGCCCCGATCAAGGCCAGTGCGACAGGAACTGCATACCGGACGCTGCGTACCATCGATGGCCATCCCTCCTTTGCGCGTGGACCGGCCGCGCGGTCGAGCGGCCGGCCCGAAACCGTCAGTTCGGGGTGGCCAGATAGGGAAACGTGGTGGTGATCCCGGGGGAGTCGTCGCCCACGTTGTCCGTGGTGAGCGCGGGGGTCGCATGCGCGGCGTCACCGAGCGCGCTGCCGAAGACCGCGGTCAGTGCGAGGTCCACGACGTCATCCTGTAGCTTGCGACCTCCCCAACCGCCCGAGAGCGTGGTCGAAAGCCAGGAAGCGGTCGACGGATCCTTGCTGGTGTCGACGATCAGGACGTCGGGGATCAACGCGGGGGCGATCGCACTGATGTAGGCCGGGTCGCGGCCGGCCACCGTGGTGAGGAAGTCGACGACTTCGGGGGCCACCAGCGCGGCGTCCTGATCAGGCCCGATCGAGCCGTGCGTCGGATGGCTGCGCTTGGCGAGGAGTACCTCGCTCACGAGCGGATTGCCGAGCCGCTGCACCTGGTTGTACATCCGGGCGCTGCCCGGGCCGGTGCCGTCGTCGCTGCACGCCGTGGCTGTCACGCCGGCCGCGGCAACGGCCGCGGCGAGCGCCAGACGGTGGATCGCGGGAAATATGCTGCGCTGCATCGTGGACTCCTTGGTGGTTCGGTCCGTGTGGATGATCACTGGCTGACGGTGCCCCAGACGCCGAGACGGCCAGGCATGCCGCCGTCGAGCATCGCAGTGGGAAGCTCCACCACGATCGCGTTGACGTTGAAGCCGTTGACGTAGTTGACGCCCGGAGTCCGGAAGTAGAACGGCGTGCCCGGCTGACTCGGCGTGAGCGCGCAGGAGCCTGCCAGCTCGCCGCCGACCGGCCTGCGGTCCGGCAGGATGCAGAAGGCGGCCTCGAGGTCGATGAAGAACGGATCGTCCCGCGGCCCGACGAACACCTGGACGTCGCTCGCGGAGCCGAGCACCGAGTTGATCGCGCCGGTGGTCACTGGCGTGACGTCGGCCACGACATTTCCCATGGCGCCCTGAACGGGCGGCGCGACCGGACCGCGGACTTCGACCTGTTGCTCGGCGCCCTCGCCGGTGAAGGTCACCTGAATGACCTTGTCCTCCCTCGCGTCGCCATCTGTATCGATCTTGAACTGGTACAGCAGATCGGGGTCGAACGACGCTTGCGCCGGGTCGGTCGCACCGGCCGGCGTGAGGAACGCGCGCGTATTCATGGCAAGGACGGTGCGTCCCGAACCACCGGGAAAGGCATAGACGTCGGTCAGATCGGTTTTGGGATTGAGCTCGACGAACGGCGTGTCCTGGTGATCGGAGCCGATCGCGGAGCGGCCCCCGGCGGCGAGCCCGCCGATGGCGACGAGGCCGACGGCCAGCGCCCAGTGGGACGAAGTCGGTCTGAGGTGCATGGGGTACTAGCTCCTTGACGGAATGAGACGCCGTGCAGGCGAGCCCTCCGGCTCGCGTCGTGTGATCGGCGTACGTCGGCCGCTCCGGTTCGGATTGGTCCCGTGAGCGGTGACCGGTCCATCCGTTTGCGTCTGGGGCGCGTACTCGGGTCGACGGCGCGTCCGTGTCCGCGCGCCGTTGCTGCGATGGACGGGCGTCCAC
>DATLBL010000112.1:0-92742 GCA_035526925.1 Gemmatimonadales bacterium | reverse complement strand
GTCAGCCGCACCGTCGGTAGCGACGCGAGCGGCTCCGCCGCCACCTGTCGGACGTCCCACCCGAACAGCCGATCGTAGAGCGTCAGCGCGGCGAGCAGCGTGCCCGCCGGCGAGGGGTGGTAGCCGTCCGAGCCATACAGCGGCAGGGACGGATCGGCCTTCAGCGCGACCGTCCATCCGCTTCCTACCGGCGCGACCACTCCGCCCACCGACCGCGCGGCCAGCTCCGCGGACTCCGCCGCCCACTCGACCGATCGGGGATATGCGCGCCGTGCCCACGGCGCGAGGAGCACGGCGCGCGCTCCCGCGGCCGCGATCCGCGGGGCGAGACGCATCGCGGCGATCACCATCGTGTCCCGGCAGATGCCGGCCGGCGTGGGGCCCTGCTGCAGCACCACGAACGTCCAGCCGCCGCGGTCGATCTGCGCGATGGCGTCGCTCGCGCCGTCGGTGTGATCGATGAGGGCGAGATTCGGTCCCGCCACCATGGTTACGCGCACCGAGTCATGCGCCGCCTCCGCGACCCGGGCCACCATCGCGGGGAGGTCATTCGTATAGGTGAGGCTGTTCCCGATGAAGAGGAGCGAACGCCCGGAGACTCCTTCGGTGGTCGTCACCGCCGAGCACGCCGGCCCTCCGGTGAGCAGCGCCGTGGCAGCATAGGCCCCGCCTACCGAGCGTCTGATCCTGGCCCACCGCTGCAAGCCTTCGCACCTCATGCGTGCCGCCGGCCAATGGCATGAGAGTCGCACTTACCCCTCTCCGCAGAGGGACGTCTCGAAACTCTCGGTGCAGCCGTTAGCGCACCGCAGGATCGAGGCGACCCCACAGGCATCAGACTCCCGATCCAGAGTGCAATCGAAGGCACGGTCCCTCACAGCGTTCTTGTGCAGGGGAAGCGCGAAGCTGGGCACTTATTTGACAGAGGCGATCCATGATGAGCAGGAATTTGACATGCGTGCTCGGAATCTGCGCCACGCTGTTGCTCGCCGCCTGCGGCGACGACACTACGGCTCCGGCATCGCCTCCGCGAATCGAGGCTGCGACGGCCGAAGTCGCCGCCATGGCCGCGCAGGTCCGGCAGCTTGCCACCACCAACGGCATCACCGCCCTGCAGCGACCGGCCCCGGTGCGGCGCGAGTTGTCGCTCCTCGGCCAGGCGCTCGCCTTCGATAAAGTCCTGAGCGGCAACCGCGACATCTCATGCATGACGTGCCACCTGGCGAAGAACGCGACCATCGATGGGCGCAGCGTCGCCATCGGTCAGGGCGCGACGGGCCTGGGCGCCGGGCGCGTCCATCCACAGAGCAAGTTCATCCACCGGAACGCGCCGCCGCTGTTCAACCTGCACGCGATGTCGGTGCTGACCTGGGACGGTCGCGTCCTTCGGACATCCAATGGCGTGATCCGCGGACCCGATCCGGTGAACGCCGCCCAGCGCGCCACCTTCGAGTTCGGCCCGCTCTCGGCGCTCCCGATGTTCCCCGTGCTCTCGCGCGCCGAGATGCGTGGGGACGCCGGCAACGAGCTCGCGACCTTCGCCGACGACAAGCCGCAGCGCACCTGGCGCGGGCTGATGGCCCGCCTCGGCGCGATCCCCGAATACCGCACGATGTTCGAGAGCGCCTATCCGGGGGTGCCGTTCGACAGCATGACGTTCGCGCACGCGAGCAACGCGATGGGCGGCTGGATCGCGGCGGTCTTCGCCTCCACCAACTCCCCGTGGGATCGCTTCCTCGCGGGCAACGACGACGCGATGACGGAGACCCAGATCCGCGGCGCCCTCGCCTTCATGGGCTCCGCCAAGTGCTCGCAGTGTCACAACGGGCCCGCGTTCACCGATCAGAAGTTCCACAACGTGGTAACGCCGCAGGTGGGCCCCGGCTTCGGCAACGGCACGGACGGCCACGACGACTTCGGGCGCATGCGCCAGACGAACAACACGGCCAACAAATACCAGTTCCGGACGCCGCCGCTTCGGAATGTGGAGCTCACCGGGCCGTACGGGCACGATGGCGCCGTGACGAGCCTTCGCGCCTGGGTGGATCACTACAGCCAGGCCACCACGAAGCTGCCGCTCTACGACCCCAGTCAGCTCGAGCCGCTGCTGCAGGGCACGCTGCAGCCCACGAGCGCCGGCATCATCGCGACGCGCGACATCAAGCTCAAGACGCTCGTGCTCGCGCCCGGAACCGTCGACGACATCACCGAATTCCTGAAGGCGCTCACCGACCCCGGCGCGCGGGACATGCGTCAGGTCGTGCCGCTGACCGTTCCGAGCGGCCTGCCAGTGGACAACCTGCCCTGACGGCAGGGGATCGACCGACCTCAACCCACGAGCCCGGGAGTTCGACCGCATGTCCGTCCCGTTCATGACGACGACCGGACCGATCCTGACGATCGGCACGTTGATGGCCTCGATGCACCGGCTGGAGAAGGAGCAGTGGCTCTCCCCGGACGAGCTGGCCGAGCGGCGGCGCACCCGGCTTCGCCAGGTGCTCGCGCGGGCGGCGCGCACGCGCTACTACGGTTCGATGCTGCGGGAGGCCGGGGTCGATGACCCGCGCACCTTCGAGGAGCGGGACCTCGCCTCGCTGCCGCTGCTCGACCGGCAGGTCATCACGCAGCACGGCCATGAGGCCTTCCTCACCGTCGATCGCGCGGGTCTCGTGATGGTGCAGACCTCGGGGTCGACGGGCACGCCGGGCCGCTTCCTGCGCTCGAAGCTCGAGGAGGCCGACTACTCCGCGCGCTGGTGGCGGGTGTACCAGGCCTACGGCTGCAGCGCGCGCGATCCCCAGGTCAACGTGGCGATCGTGGACAAGCCCGATCGCCCAGGGCCGATCACCGTGCTGCGTCGCATGGGCATGCTGCCACGGATCGAGCGCGTGGGCTCCGACACCCCGCCGGCCCAGGTGCTGGAGCGCGTGCTGGCCGTCAACCCGCCGATTCTCACCGGCTACGCGGGGGCGATCGAGGCGCTGGCCGACCACGTGCTGGCCACCGGCGCCCGCATCACCCCGCCGCGCGCGGTCTTCTGCACGGCGATGGAAGTGACCGACCGCTGCCTCGAGCTCGCCGAACAGGCCTTTCACGCGCCGGCGGTGGACGTGTTCGTGACCAACGAGTTCGGCGTCGTGGCCTGGTCCTGCCCGGTGCGTCGGGACCTGCTCCACGTGAACGACGACAGCTTCATCGTCGAAGTGATCGGCCCCGATGGCAGCGCGGCCGCGCCGGGGCAGGTCGGCGAGCTGGTCATCACGAGCCTCGGCCTCACCTCGATGCCGCTGATCCGCTACAAGATGGGCGACATGGCCGCGCGCATCACCGGCGAGTGCGAATGCGGCCGCGGGCTCGGCCTGTTGACGCGGGTGCAGGGACGGACCGCGCATGCGATCCGCCGGCCCAACGGCGCGTTGATCACCACCCCGTACGTGACGAGCCTGTTCGGCCGGGTGGATGCGCACGACTGGGTGCGCCGGTTCCAGGTGCGCGAGGAGCCGGGCCGTCAGCTCCGCTTCCTGCTCGACGCTCGCCGGCCCCCGTCGGCGGCGCAGCATCACGCGCTGCGCAACTCGGTGGAGACGGCCGTGGGCCAGGACTTCCACATCCAGCTGGAGTTCGTCGATCAGATCCCGAACGCGCCGAGCGGAAAGCTCCAGTACCTGGTCCCGCTGGCGAGCTGACGATGCAGGGCGTGCGCCGCCACCCTGGCCGGCGCACGTCACTCGCGGAGGCGATAGCCGACCTTCGCCGCGTTGACGATGTACCCGGACTCGTCCTGGGCGTGCCCGAGCTTTTTCCGCAGCACCGCCACATGGGTGTCCACCGTCCGGCTGCTCACGTCCTCATGGTACTGCCATACCTCCGCCAGCAGCTCGCGCCGTGTCACCAGCGCCCCGCCCCGCCGCATCAGCGCGACGAGCAGCTCGTACTCCTTCGGCCGGAGCGTCACCGCCCGGCCCGATCGCCTCACCTCGCGCGTGGTCGTGTCCGCTTCCAGGTCGGCGAACCGCAGCGGCATGGCCGGAGAACGAAGCCGTTCCAGCTCCGTCAACGGCGTGACCGACAGCTCACGCAGGATCGCGACGAGGTGCTCGTGCGAACGCTGCGCCCGCCTGGCCGAGGCATAGGTTCGCACCCGATCGAGCGTCGCCGCGAATCGCTCCTCCTCGAACGGCTTGAGCAGGTAATCGAGAGCCTCGGCCCCGAAGGCCTCGAGCGCGTATCGCTCGTGCGCGGTGACGAACACGATCGCCGGCCGCGTCTCGACGCCCAGACTCGTCGCCACGTCGAGGCCGCTGGTCTCCGTCATCTGGATGTCGAGGAACACGACTTCCGGGTGCATACGATCGATGGCGGCCATGGCCTCGACACCTTCGGCGCACTCGCCGACCACCTGCACGTCGGCATGCTTGGCGAGCAGACCTCGTAGCCGAGCGCGGGCGAGCGGCTCGTCATCGACGATCAACGCGCGGATCCGCGGGACGGTCACGAAGGCGCCCCTCCTACAGTCCGGAACGGAAACGAGAGGCTGCAGATCACGCCTCCCTCGGGCGCCGGTCGCAACGCGAACCGCTGTTCACGTCCGTAGAGCTGCCGGAGACGCGCGCGCGTGATCGACAATCCCACGCCCTCGCGCGGCACGGTGCGCGCGCCGAGCCCCACACCGTCGTCCTGCACGGCGAGGTGCAGGCGGCCGGCGCCTTCCCACGCCCGCACCTCCACCTGCCCCGGAGTGATCCGCCTGGTCACGCCGTGCCGAATGGCGTTCTCCACCAGCGGCTGCAGGATGAGCCGCGGCACCAGCGCCTGGCGCACTCGCGAGTCGACATCGAACGAGACCCGCAGCCGGTCGCCATAGCGAGCTTCCTGAATTTCCGCGTACCGCTCGAGCAGCGTGACCTCCTCCGCCAGCGTGGTCTCGACCCGCGTGCCGCTCTGGAGCGTGAGCCGGAGCATCTCGCTGAGCCGCACCAGCAGACGGTCGGCGCGCCCGGGGTCCAGCCAGACGAGCGCGGAGATCGCGTGCAGGGCGTTGAACAGGAAGTGCGGCTGAAGCTGCGCGCTCAGGACGTGCAGCCGCGCTTCGGCGAGCTGGCGCGCATAGGTGGAAGCCGCGACGGCGCGCTGCCGCGACTCCCAGGCCTGCGCCGCCGCCTCCGCCCCCACGACGATGAGCGCGTAGAGCAGCAGGTCGGGTCCCAGGTACCGGAGAATGCCCCACGCGGCCGCGCTCGCCGCGCTCTCGGTTCGGTCGGCCCATGGCAGCAGCCGCTCGCTCAGCCCCATCAGCGCACCGCCCACCGCGACGAACAGGGCGGCGCCGGCCGCGTGGACGCCAAGAGTTCGGACGAGCGGCGCTCCGGGCGCGCGCAGGCGGAGCGCGGCCGCGACGAACGGTGGGGTGAGCACCGCGGCCGGCCACCAGCTCGCCAGCTCCTCGGCCAGCAGCCGGAGCATCGGCAGGGGGGCGCCGGCATGCGCCCTCATGACCGCACGCTCGACGGCGAACACCAGGGCGAACGCGCTCCAGAAGCCGAGGGCATAGAGAAACAGCCGGCCGACACCGATCAGGTCGTCGAGCCGTGCCGGCCCCGGCTCCAGATCGGCCACGTCGTCGGCGCGATCGGGTACGGCGGGCTCACCGAGGAAGGGCCGTGCCCGGGAGATCGTGTGCATGACGGAGGAGACGCCCGAGCGCCGACCTCGGGCACCCGGGCGTCAGAGATTCGTCAAACATCGAGGTCGATCAGGGCGTCGGCGCCGGGCGGTTATTGCCCAGATCGGCGACGAACTTCCATTCGCCCGTGTTCTGCTTCTGCCACACGGTCAGGTATTTGGAATAGAAGGTCCCGATCCCCGCGAAGACGAAGGTCGCATCACCGACGCTGAAACCGAGATCTCCGCTCGCGGCGGCATCCGAGAAGCGCGGCACCCAGCTGATGACGTCGTCGGGGCCCGAGCTGAACTCCACGCCGATGGCCGGAGGACCGAACACGAAGTTCGGGCCGCTCACCGCGATCGCGTTCGGTGCGGCGAACGCCTCGAACGCCGGACCCGAGCCCCGGCTCAGGGAGAGCGCGCTGAACGCGCCGTCGGCGGCCAGCACGTCCGCGCGCTGCTGCGTGGTCTCGGTGTTCGGGAAATTCCGGCGGTGCTTCGTCGTCGGGGTGCCGAACTCCGCCGGGACCGATGCCCCGGGAGGTCCGCCGAGCAGGCTGACCACCATGGCCGCAATCTTCCACTCGCCTCCGTCGGCACGCCGCCAGTAGGTGAGGAAGTAGGTCGGTCGCTCGAGCGGGCCCGTGCCCAGATCAACCGTCGAAAAGCCCTGGCCCCAGGTGTAGCCCTGCGTCCCGTCGTTGGCGACATCGGCCACGATCGTCTCCCACCGAAGCGCCGTCGCCCTGAGCGGGTCGCTGGTCAGGAACGCGAGCGCGGCGGTGCGGCCCACGATGGTATTGACCCGCGGCGTCAGTAAGAGCGCGTCCTCGGCGAACGCCGCGCCGAGCGCCGGGACGACACCCTGCTGCGCGATCGCCGCCGAAAGCGCGTTGCCGGCCGCGATCAGCGAGGCCCGTTCCTCCCGAAGGTCGAGATGGGCGCGGTCGCTCGCTTCCGAGAGGGTTGCCCCGGCCGCGTCGCCCGGTGACACGGCGTCGCGGCATGCTCCCGTGGCGGCGGTGAGCAACGCGAGAAATACTAGATTGCGCATGGTCCGGTCTCCTGCGTCAGGTGATGGTTCGCAGCGTCTGCACGAGCCTGCTCAGCCTAGGACGACGGAGCCCGGCCATGAAACCGGGTTCGGATGTCAGAGAACTGCAAGAACCGCGTCGACTTCACAGGTCACGACCATGGTACGTGAGCGGCTCGACACCCTCGACGACTACGATCGGCATCTGAACGACACGCTCGCCCGTTGGCCGCGAGAGCGCCGCACGGCCTTCGCCGCCGCGATGGCGGACCGATGGCTGCCGGTCTACAGCAAGTTTTCCAAGCGGGAGGACTGGGGTGACC
Organism: Gemmatimonadales bacterium; assembly: GCA_035526925.1. Classification (GTDB taxonomy): domain Bacteria; phylum Gemmatimonadota; class Gemmatimonadetes; order Gemmatimonadales; family GWC2-71-9; genus CAVVWJ01. Next base: position 85,722 of record DATLBL010000112.1, on the reverse strand, counting down.
CGATGGCGCTTCGGCAGGCCATCGACGCGGTGTGGCGGCAGGTGCGCGGAGAGCCGCTCACCTCCCGCGATCGCGGCCGGCATCTCACGCTGGTGCGGGACGTCACGCCCCACATGGACGACTTCGACGCGCCGGAGGCGCTGGCCGCGGCGGTCATGGTCCAGGAGGCGCTGGAGTCGTGTGCATCGGCTGACAATGTGGGTCCGACCATGCAGGCCTCGCTCTCCGGTTTCGAGGCGGTCATGCCGGACTGGTCGATGGATCCCGAGTCGCAACCCCGACTCTGGCAGCGAGCGCCGGTGCGGAAGGAGATGGAAAAACAGCTCGAGGTGCTCGATCGGATCGGCGGGATCGCCGCGTTCGACGAGGCGACGGTGGACGCGTTCCGCCGCGAGCTCTCAGGGGCGGCGCTCGCCGGTGCCGTGCCCCGAGCCAGGCCACCGTCCGCCCCGCCCCTCAGAACCAATCAGGACGTGTTCGAGCAGTACCGCGCGATCGTCGAGCAGGACACCCGCGGCCGGCGGGACGACGACATGCCGGGCGTCGGCCCCGCCACCCTTGCGATGCTCTGGTTCGCGGAGTGGGCGGGGCGCTACAAGCGTCGGCTCGACCTCGCGTCGGGCAACTACGGCAAGCTCGCCGACGGGGCGGGCCAGGCGGCGCTCGTCCGCCGGCAGCATGCGCGCGACCGGTCGGAGCCCACGCCGCCCGACTGGACGCCGGAGGTCCGGGAGATGGTGGACCTGATACTGGCCACGTCCGGACTCGGACTCGATGTGAGGTCGGTCCACGACCTGCACGGCTACGGTCCGTCGGTGCGGATGCTATGGGCCTCGGCCAGGCGAGCCGGTCGGTCGGAGCGCGAGGCCTGGCGGGAGATCGTGGACTGGGCACGCCACCGGCCGGCGGGATGGGACGAGGAAGACCGTCGAAAGAAGAAGGGCCGCGCGCATGCCAATCCGGAGCTGGCGACCCATCTCGGCCAGACCGTCGAGTGGACGGCGACCGAGGACTTCGACTACCCGTGGGCGGCGGCTCCCGGCGGCTCGCGCTGGCGGGTGAGGCTGAACGACTTTCCCGACGAGATCATGTACACGCTGATCGTCGAGGACAGGCCGGTCGGCGACTTTCACGACTGGCCGGACCGTTGGCGGCGGCCATGATCGGCGGGACCGACGACACCGGCGGTTCGGCATCGAAGGAATGGAAGGGCGACTTGCGCGACCTGGCAGCCGGGATCGCTTCCCGACTCCGGCAAGCCGGCAACCGCATCGAGCGCGTGATCGACCGCGATCCCTACCACATCGTCGGCTATCGCGGTTACGCCACGGCCGGCCGGGCGCTCGTTCAAGGGCGCGTCCTCGAGGACGAGGGCCTTCGGCCGGCGGATCTGGTGCACTCGGACTGGCGCAACCTGCTGGACGCGCTCCGGAGGCTGGAGAGCGATCCGCTCCCGTTCGCCCGGGTTCGCGCCCATTTCGGCGGGCATACCAGCGACCTCGTCGCCGACGACGAAGGCTTCCTGCGGGAGTGGATTCCGCTGGCCCAGCCTCTCACGGCCGGCTGGCAGCCGATACAACTGGAGCTGCTCGGCGCCGAGCACGCGACAGCGCCATCGGCAACAGCGCCATCGGCCACAGCGCCATCGGCCACAGCGCCATCGGCGACAGCGCCTGTGCTGCATCCGGCCACGGGCGCCAGCTTCGGGGTCGTGAGCGACCTCGACGACACCGTGCTGCAGTCGGAAGTCCGGCACTTTCTCAGGGCGGCCCGCATCGTGCTGCTCGAAAATGCGCGCACCCGGCTGCCGTTTCCGGGCGTGGCGGAATTCTATCGCGCGCTCCGCGGAACCCAGGCCGACGGCGGCGGCAATCCGATCTTCTATGTATCGAGCAGTCCCTGGAACCTGTACGACGTCATCAGCAACTTCCTCGATCAGCAACGCATCCCGGCGGGGCCGCTGCTCTTGCGCGATTGGGACTTCGGGCGGTCGATGTTCGGCCACCGGCAGTACAAGAGCGAACGCATCGCGGAAGTGCTGGAGGCCTACCCCGCGCTTCCCTTCATTTTGATCGGCGACAGCGCGCAGGAGGATCCCGAGATCTACGCCGACGTCGTACAGCGCTATCCCGGCCGGGTGCTCGCGGTGTACGTCCGCAACGTGACGGCGCACCCCGGTCGCTCGGCGGCACTCCGCGAGCTCGCGAAGCGCGTCGTGGACGCGGGATCGTCGATGGTGCTGGCGGATGACACGCTCGCGGCGGCCAGGCACGCGGCGGAGCACGGGTGGATCGCGACGGCGGCGCTCCCCGCCATCGGCGCGGACAAGCGGGAGGATGAGGATGGCCCCGCGAAGGTGGATGCTCCGGGCGTGGACCCGCGGGAGCAGGGGCCGACGTTGGTGGTCGAGGAGTAGTTCGAGAAGCGTCGTCTTGGCCGATGCGCCGGCCGCCAGGTGATCCACGCGGCAAACGAACGGGGCGCGCCATCCGGCGCGCCCCGTTCGTCGATCCCGTGCTACCCGCAAACGGGCTTCCGCTACCGCCCCGCCGTCGTCTGCACCGCCAGGTCCTTCACGGCACTCGCCAGCTTGCGCACCTTGGCGGCGTCCCCCGCCCCCGCGGCATTGGCCTCGAGCTGCGTGGCCAGCTGGGTCAGCGCGTCACGGCGCTCCGTGCTCGATGCCTTCTCGGCGGTCGCGAGCGCTTCACGCGCGGCGCCGATGCGTCCGGCCTCGAGCCCCTTCGAGCGCTCCAGCTGGTCGAGGTACGCCTGCGCGAGCGCGAAGCTGGGCGGCCAGACCAGCTGCGGCTGGCCCTGCGTGTTCAGGTAGTCGAGCTTGACCGACTTGGCCGCGTCGATCTCGTTCTTCGAGATCAGACCGCTTGGCACCAGCTCGAAGATGTCCAGCCCGCGGGCGATCTCGGAGCTGACGATGACGCCGTTGTACCAGTAGACCGACCACGACCCGCCGCTCGCGAGCCGGGTCGCATCGACCGGCCCGCGGTCGAAGAACGCGATCTCTTTCGGATGCGCGGCGTCGGTCCAGTCGAACACCGAGATCCCGCCCTGGTACCACGCCTGCACCATCACGTCGCGGCCCGGGATGGGGATGAGCGAGCCGTTGTGCGCCACGCACACTTCGGTCTGCGTCTGGGGCGCCGGCATCTTGTAGTAGCTCTGGAACTCCAGCTTCCGGTCGGTGAGGGTGAAGATCGCATCCGCACCCCACTCGAGCTTGTCGGACTTCCGGCACTTCGGCTGGCCGCCGCCGCCCCATTCGTCCGAGAACAGCAGCTTGGTGCCATCGTTGTTGAACGTCGCGGAGTGCCAGTAGGAGAAGTTCGAGTCCGAGACCGCGCCGATGCGCTTCGGGTTGGCGGGGTCGCTGATGTCGAGCAGCAGGCCGTAGCCGCCGCAGGCGCCGCCCGCCAGGCCGATCGCCGGATAGACCGTGATATCGTGGCACTGCGTGGGACCCGGACGCTGGCCGGACGCCAGCGTATCCGGCGGCGGGCCTTCCATCTGGGCGATCATCGCCGGCAGCGCCTGGCGGAGCATGGCGCTGTCCGCGGCGGTCGGCGCCCCGGCGCCTCCACGGGCCTTGACCACGCCCTCGAGCAACTCCGCGACGTTATCCGAGTCGATGACCGTCTCCTGGCCGTCGATGACGGCCGTGAACCCGCCGGTCGCCTTGGCCTCGGCCACGGCCTTCGCGTTCGCGGCGATGTCTTCGGGGTTCTCGCCGTGCGTCGGGGCTTCGATGAGATCGTTGAAGATCCGCGGCGAGCTCACGATGGCCGCCTGCTCCGGATGGGCCAGCGGGACCTTGATGACCTCGATGCGGAACAGCGCCGAATTGGGGTCCTGGGACGGTGACGCGCTCACACATCCGGGCAGCTCGCTCGGCGAGCGCACCTGGGATGAGCCCGAGATGTAGACGTACACGTTCGCCGTGTCCTTGGGGTCGACGAGCAGCGAATGCGTGTGCGACCCGCGGCACGTCTGCACGTTGCCCACGTTTCGTGGACGCGTGATGTCGCTGATGTCGAAGATGCGGACGCCGCGGAGTCGTGCCGTGCTGACCGTGTCCTCGACTCCCTGCGTGCCGCAGTCGATGCGGCCGCTGAGCCCCTCGCCCGAGACGATGAGGAGGTTCCGGTACACCGACACATCGCTTTGCGAGGCCGGACAGACATACGCCGTCTTGAGCGCGGGCTTCTTCGGATTGGAGATGTCCCAGACCTGGTAACCGCCATAGCTGCCCTGGATGGCATACGGTCCGGTGAACGCCAGGTCGGAGTTGGTGATGCCCTCGAACTGCTTGGAGGGCGGGGTCTCCGAGACCACGCGCAGGTTCCAGGTGGCCTCCTGGGCGTCCATGAGCCCGGCGCGGAGGCCGACCCGCGGATCGGGCTTGGGCGCCTCGGTGGACATGTCGACCTTGGGGGAGGTGCCGCCGTCGGACGACGAGGTGGACCCGGCGCACGCCGCTGACGAGAGCGCGAGCGCCAGGGGAAGCGACCGGACTGAAACGCGGGCCATGAAGGTGTCCTTGGATGTCACGGGGATCATCTCTCAGGGGGGAGGGCGGCGAGCATCGTCTCCATGCGGGCGATCTCGGTGGATTGATCGGCACTGACGTCGTTGGCGAACTTGAACACGGTTTCGTCCTGTGCGGCCCGGTTGGTGCCGAACAGGCTCTGCACCATGGATACGGCGCCGCGGTGATGCTGGATCATGAAGGTGAGGAACAGGCGGTCGAACTCCGGCCCCCGGGCGGCATCGAGCTGCCGCAGCTGGGGCTCGGTGAGCATGCCCGGCATCATCGCATGCCCTTCGTGGCCGTCGCCGTGCATCGACATCGTCCCCGCGGCCCGGGGGTCCGGCACGGGCTGGCGTCGCTCCCGAAGCCACTGCTCCATGCTGGCGATCTCGTCCTGCTGTCCGTTCGTGATCCGGTCGGCCAGCCGGCGCACGGCGGGGCTGGCGTCGTGCGTCGGCGCCCACCCGGCCATTACCAGTGCCTGCGAGTGATGGCCGATCATGGCGCCCATGAACTGCACGTCGGCCTCGGTGTATGGATACCGAAGGCTGTCGGCCCTGGCTTTGGCGATCCCGGACGCGCTCGCTTCCGCGATGGCCGGCTGCGGAGCGGGCTGCGCGGGCTCGCGCGAACCACTGCCGCACGCGGTCACGATCCACGCCGCCGCCACGATGCACGTGGGAGCCCCACGGCGCTGAAATCCTCTCATCTCTCTACTCTTCCGTGGAGCGGCCGAGGCCGAAGTCCTTGCCTGTCATCGAAGTCAAAAATAGTCGCGCCCGGGCGAGAGACGGGAGCCGCCGTTACCCGGCCGACAGCGGCCGCCTGCTTTCGCCGGTGGAGGATCTTACGCGCCCGGCGTGAGAGCGCCAGTGGCCCTCCCGGGAGCCCGGCCCCTTCCCTGGCGGCGAGGACGAGGGGCAGATTCCGGTCCTTTCGCCGAGCGACTCACGGAGCGAGGGACCATGGTCAAGCCGGACCGACGAGCCGACGAGGATGAGACCACCATCCGCCGGCTGACGGATGAGCTCTTCATCACGACCGATCTCAAGGACTGGACCGCCGCCCGCGCGTTGTTCGTCGATGGGCCCATCGAAGTAGACATGAGCTCGCTGGCGGGCGGCGGACAGGTCCGGATGTCGGCGGATGAGCTCATCGGCGCGTTCCGCGTTGGACTGCATCCGGGCAAAGTCAGCCATCACCAGGCGACCAACTACCGGATAACGCTGGACGCCCAGCGCGCCGAGGTGTGGGCCCATGGATACGCCTGGAATCTGGTCCCTGCGCTCTCCGACGGCCTCTGGGAGACGTGGGGCAATTATCGGCTGAGTTATCGCCGCGTCTCGCAGGGGTGGCTCATCGACGGCTTCCGGTACTTTTCGAAGCTCACACGAGGCAACGACGCCGTTCGGACTCACGCCGAATGATCCCGCGCCAAGCCGTTGCTTCCTACGGTAGGTTGGCCGTGGGGTTTCAGTCGGCAACAAAGCGGCGGCGCCTGCTGGGACGGTCGGTGCGCGGCCGAGCATGGCGTCGGCTGCGACACACCCGCGGCGTCCGTCATCATTCGAATCACAGCGAGGTCAGCCGGAGATGGTACCAGCAAGCGAAGCACTCGAGCGACTGGGCGACGGTAATCGAAGGTTCGCAGCCAGCGTCCAGGGACCCGACCAATTTCTGCATCAGACCCGGCGCGCGGAGCTGCCCATGGCGCAGGCGCCGTTCGCGATCGTGCTCGGCTGCTCGGACGCGCGCGTGCCTGCCGAGATCATCTTCGACCAGGGCCTGGGCGACCTGTTCGTGATTCGCGTCGCCGGCAACATCGTGGCCCCGTCACAGGTCGGAAGCGTCGAGTTCGCCGCCGCCCGCTTCGGTACCCGGCTGGTCGTCGTGCTCGGCCACTCGCAGTGCGGCGCCATCACCGCGACGATCGAGGAGCTGCGTCAGCCGACCGAGAACCAGTCCCGGAATCTGCGGGCGATCGTGGACCGGGTGCGTCCCTCCGTCGAGGGGCTGCTGCGCACCGAGCTTCGGCACGATACCGACGCGCTCGTGAAGGAGGCGGTCCGGGCGAACATCCGTGCGTCCGTGGATCACCTACGCCACGGCTCCGAGGTGCTCGAGCAGCTCATCCAGGACGAGGGCGTGCGCGTGGTCGGCGCCGAGTATTCGCTGGAGACGGGTGTCGTCGAGTTTCTGAATGGCGACACGAAGGTCGGCTTGCGGTAGGAGCGTCCCCGGAACGGAGCGACTCGGATGCGTCGAAAGCTGCTGATGGTGTCACTCGCGCTCGCGCTCGCCGGCTGCGGCCAGGAGCGCGCACAGGACCAGTCGTTCGCCGGGCTGCAGTCCCGAGGCGCGGCGGCCATGGGTGTGAACCAGTACACGTCGCGCCACGTTTTTGCTCCGCTGCCGGACGGCGGCTGGATCGAGTTGCAGCGTGAGGTCGACGACAGCGCCGGCATCGCCCGGATTCGCCTGCACATGGAACAGATCGCCGCGCAGTTCGCGGCGGGAGATTTCCGACTGCCGGGCTACGTGCACGCCCGGCTCGTTCCCGGTACGGACGTAATGACCGCGCGCCGGGCGGAGATCAGCTACGCCGTGGAAGCGCTGCCACGGGGCGCCGCCCTGCGCGTCCGCAGCGCCGACCCGTCGGTGGTACGCGCGATCCACGACTTCCTGGCCTTTCAGCGCCAGGACCATCACGCCGGCGCCCACCGCGATTCCTGAACCGATGCCATGAAGCCGCTCTCGGCCGGGCGGGACGCGCCCGTCATCCGGACGGATTTCTCCGACCAGGCTGCCTGGCAGCAGCTCCGTGAGGAGATCGGCCGGCCCGTGGACGGGTTTTTCGCCTATGTGGAGTTCGTGGACGACCCCGAGTATCGGGGACTCGATCCGGCAGGGCTCCTCGCGCTCTTCCCGCCCGGCCACCACCAGGGCTTCGCGTTCATCGCCGATGGCATGACGATGACACGTCCCGACCACCCGCTGCTCGTGGTGGATCTCCGACACGCGCCTGGGCGCGAGTTCCGGGCCGTGCCTTCCGCCGTTCAGTCGATCGAAAACAACCTCTCCATCGCGAACATGGATTTCGAGGAGTTCGCGGGGGCCGTCGGCGACGACGGTGTGTTCCGCGGCTTTCCGTCGCCCTGATTCGACTGCCGCCCCACCGGTGGTCAGCCCCGCCGGTCCTGCCTCCGGCCGGCGTGGGGAGGCCGGTCCCTCCCGCACGCCGCCGCCCGCTCGAGCAACAGCTCCCGCTCGGGCGCGTTCCGCGTGAGCGCCGCCGCACGCTGAAACTCCTCGCGCGCCTGGGCGGGCCGCCCCAGCTTGACCAGCAGGTCACCCCGCACGCTTGGCAGCAGGTGGTACTTCGCGAGCGACGGCTCATCGACCAGCGCGTCCACTAGCTCGAGCCCCGCCGCCGGCCCGAACGCCATCGCGACCGCGACGGCGCGATTCAGCTCGACCACGGGTGACGGCACGAGCTGCGCGAGCGCGTCGTACAGCGCCGCGATCCGTTCCCAGTCGGTCTCGGCCGCCACCGCGGCCCGGGCGTGGCATGCGGCGATCGCCGCCTGCAACGCATACGGGCCGAGCGCGCCTCCGAACCCCTCCGCGCGCTCGAGCGCCGCGAGGCCGCGGCGGATGAGCAACTGATCCCAGCGAGCCCGATCCTGGTCGAGCAGCAGCACTGGCCGGCCCGTCGGCCCCACGCGCGCCCGAAGACGTGACGCCTGGATCTCCATCAGCGCGACCAGCCCGTGCACCTCGGGCTCCTCCGGCATCAGCCCGGCAACGACCCGGCCGAGCCGGGAAGCTTCCTCGCAGAGCGATGGGCGCACCCAATCCTCTCCGGCGGTCGCGGAGTAGCCCTCGTTGAACACCAGGTAGAGCACCTCGAGCACCGACGAGAGCCGTGCGGCTAGCTCGGGGCCGCGCGGTACCTCGAACGGCACGCGCGCTTCGGACAAGGTGCGCTTGGCGCGGACGATCCGCTGCGCGATCGTCGTCTCCGGGACCAGGAAGGCGCGCGCGATTTCCTGGGTCGTGAGCCCGCCGAGCAGGCGGAGGGTGAGGGCCACGCGGGCCTCGGTGGAGAGCACCGGGTGACAGGAAATGAAGACGAGGCGGAGCAGGTCGTCACCCACGTGATCGTCGAGCGCGGTGTCCAGGTCCGGCACGGCGGCCTCCTGCCGCGCCTCCAGCTCGTGGCCGAGCTGCTCGTGCTTGCGGTCGAGCATGGGGCGCCGGCGCAGGACGTCGATCGCGCGGTGCTTGGCGGTGGCCATGAGCCAGGCGCCCGGGTTCGAGGGCACGCCCGATGTCGGCCAACGCTCGAGCGCGGCCACCAGCGCGTCCTGCGCGAGATCTTCGGCGAGACCGACGTCGCCCACGAGCCGCGTCAGCCCGGCGATGAGCCGGGCCGATTCCATGCGCCAGACCGCTTCGACGGTGCGGTGAGTCTCGGAGGTCGTCACGCGGGATGAAGGCGTGCCAGGCGATCCATCACCGCGTCAGCGTTCGGCGACGGCCTTCAGGTTGGCCAGGCCCGCCTCGAAATCCTTGCCGACCATGCGGTCCATGTTGAAGAACAGGTGCATCACCTTGGTGACGTACGGTGAGGGGCCGTCCATCGTCCAGGTGACGCGAGTGGCGCCGTCCTCGGGCGTCAGCGAGAACGTCGCCACGTTGTGCGCCTCGAACGGCTCGAGAAAGTCGAGCTTGATGGCCACCTTCGACGGCGCGGGGGCCTCGATGATCTCCATCCGCCCCTGACCGACCTTCGAGTTTCCGAGCCACTCGTAGACCGCGCCCGGCCCTCGGTCGGCCCCGCTGAACGTGCGCTTCATGGCGGGGTCCATCTTCTCCCAGGGTGACCAGGCGCCCCACTTGTGGAAGTCATCGATCAGCCCGAACACGCGCTCGGGCGGGGCGGCGATGGTGGTGGCGCGCTGCACCCGGAACGAATCGGGCTGAAAGGCGGCCGACACGAGCACCGCGGCGAGCGCGAGCGCCACGACGATGGCAATGGTCTTGAGCACGGGGATCTCCCGGTTCGGGTGAAGACGGGTCGCAGACAACCTAGGCCCTACCTACACGTCGAGCCAGGGGCGGCCAAATCGACATGTCCCGGCTACCTTGCGGCGTGCGCTACCGGTACTTCACCTGTGACGTTTTCACCGAGACACGTTTCGGCGGGAACCCGCTGGCCGTGCTGCCGGAGGCCGCCGGCCTTTCCGACCGGCGCATGCAGCAGATTGCCCGCGAGTTCAACTTTTCCGAGAGCACCTTCGTCCTGCCGGCGGAAGCCGGGCACACCCGGCGGGTCCGAATCTTCACCCCGACCATGGAGGTGCCGTTCGCCGGGCATCCGAACGTCGGCACGGCGTTCGTGCTGGCCACGAGCGGCGCGCTCGGGCCCTTCGACGGGCCCCTCACCGTGACCTTCGAGGAGGGCGCCGGCCTCGTCCCCGTGACGATCGCGCGGCATCCGGATGGCGTCATCCGGTGCGAGGTCGCCGCCCCCGAGTCCCTGACGCTCGGCAGCCCCGTCTCCGTCGAAGCGCTCGCGCGCGCGGTGTCGCTCGTTCCAGAGGACATGGTGACCTCCACACACGAGCCGCGCACCGCCTCGGTGGGCTTGCCGTTCCTCGTGGCCGAGCTCCGCGACCGGGCGGCGCTCGAGCGCGCCAGGCCGGTGACCGAACGGTTCGAGGGACTCGCCGCCGCGGGCGTGACGCCAGACGTGCATCTCTACGTCCGTAGCGATGACGACTTCGACCTTCGTGCCCGAATGTTCGCGCCGCTCGATGGCGTGCCCGAGGATCCCGCCACTGGCAGCGCCAACGCCGCGCTGGGCGCGCTGCTCGCCGCGCACGCTCCCGAGGCGAGCGGAAGCTTCCGGTGGCGCGTCGCGCAGGGCGTCGAGATGGGTCGGCCGAGTGTGCTGGAGGTGCGGGCGGACAAGCGTGATGGAACGGTGGTCGCGACCCGCGTGAGCGGGGCGAGCATTCTCGTAAGCGAAGGGTTCATCGAGGTCGACTGACCGACGGAGTGCCCCGTGTCCACCTCGATGGAACTCGGGCGGCTCCGCTTCGTAGTGCCCCGGTCTCTACCCGGACGAATGTCGATGCCGTCACGCGCCCGCCTGCTCGCGCTCCTGCTTGCCCTGCTTCTTCACGCCCACCGCGCGGCCGGACAGTCCGAGGCGACCGGGTCCCCGGTGAGCGTGGCCGTCGACACCGCGGCGCTGGACCGGCTGCTCGTCGCCGAGGACGAGCGCGGAACGGGGCGCGCGGGCTTGCAGCCGCTCCTCGTTGCACTCGACGGGGCCGACACGCTGCTCCGGCGCGTGGCGGTGCGCGGGATCGGCCGCTTACAGCGGCCCGAGCTCGGTCTCCGCCTGGTGCCGTATCTCGCCGACCCGCTCCCCGCCATTCGCGCCGAGACGGCGAACGCGATCGCGCAGTCGATGCGGCGAGTGCGCCGCGCGGAGAAAGACAGCACGCGGTCCATGGCGGACCGGGCGGCGGCGGAGCTGGTCCGCCGGCTTGCCACCGAGTCCGACCCCACGGTGGTGGACGCGCTGGCGCAGTCGCTCGGGCGGCTGCCGTTACCGGATAGTGCGGCGGCCCGTGCCGCCGAGAACGCGATTCGCGGCCGATTGACACTGCAGGTGACCCCGGGGCTGGTGCACGGGCTCTACACGCTCGCACGGGTGCGGCGTGCCACCGGCAACGTCACGCCGGCCACGGTCGCCCTTCTCAGGAGCGCGGCCGTCGGTGCGCCCGACACGCTCGTGCGCCGGCTGGCACTGCTCACGCTCGCGGCGGCGGATGGACTCGACAGCGTCACCGCGACGCGCGCGGCGCGTGACCCGGACGACGAGACCAGGCGCATGGCGCTGCGCGGCACCCGCGTGCTCGCCGCCCCGCTGCGCGCGGAGCTCGTTCGCCGGGCGTCGTCGGATCCGAGCGCCATCGTGCGACTCGAAGCCATCGCCGCCGCGCGGCTCGGCGAGGGCCTGCCCGACTGCACGACGATCCTCGCCGCCACGCGTGACCGGGACCCGTACGTCATCCTCACCGCGATCGACTCGCTCGGCGGCGGCTGTGCCGACCGCGCCGCCACCGTGGATGCGCTGCGCCGGCTCGTCTCGCGCCCGCCGAAGCGTGGGCCTCCCGATCACCTCTGGCAGGCGGGAGCCCACGCGCTGCTCTCGCTCGCGCGTCTCGATACGGCCGCGGCCGTCACCCTGCTGCCGGGACTGACGGGCTCGCCACGCGCTGCCGCCCGCATCTACGCGGCTCGGTCAGCCGCGGCGACGGGCGAACGATCGACGCTGCTCCGTCTCGCCGCGGACGCGGACCGCAACGTCCAGGAGGCCGCCATCACCGGCCTCGCCGCGGTGGCCGGCCACGAGGCGGACAGCATCTACGTGGCGGCACTCGGCTCGAGCGGCCACCAGGTGTCGCTCGCGGCCGCCACCGCGCTCAAAGGGTCCGCATACCCGGGGGCTCTCCCTGCCCTGCTCGACGCCTTCGACTCGCTGAGCGCCCGGCGAAGCGAGAATGCCCGCGATCCGCGCGTCGCCATGCTCGAGCGCATCGGCGAGCTGGGCTCCTCGACGACGGCCCCGCGGCTCCAACCTTACCTCGCCGACTACGACACCACGGTGGCCACGCTGGCCGCAGCCACACTGTCCCGATGGACAGGTGAGCCGGTGACCGCACGACCCGCTCCGCTACCGATCCGCGCCGAGTCTCTCGGGTCGGTCTTTCTGCGGCGCACTGTCCGCCTGCGCGTGATGATGGCCCCCTCGAGCGGGGGCGGCAGCTTCACGGTGCGGCTCCTGCCCGGCGAGACCCCCGCGACCGTGGCGCGTGTGCTGCGCCTGGTGCGCGAGCGCTTTTACGACGGCAAGGTGTTTCAGCGCGTCGAGCCCAACTTCGTGATCCAGGGCGGCGGACCCGACGCGAACGAATACGTCGGCGACGCGACCTTCATGCGGGACGAGCTCGCCCTGCGTACCCACGCCCGCGGCACCGTCGGCATCTCGGCTCGCGGCCGCGACACCGGCGACGGACAATGGTTCGTCAACCTGGCGGACAATCCGCTCCTCGATCACGAGTTTACGATTTTCGGGCGTATCGACGGCGGGCGGGCAGTGGCCGAGCGGATCCTGGAGTGGGACCAGATCGCCCGGGTGGAGATCGTCGAGGAGCGGTAGGCCGGGCGCGGGGCCCGGCGCTCGCCCGGGCTAGGGTCGCACGATCCGGCTCATATACGCGTCGCCATGGTACGTGCTCTCGAGCAAGGCCACGCGCTTGAGGTCCCGTGAGATGCTGATGCCCGCGGTCGGCCGCGGGATCTTGCCGAGTCGCTCCGCGCGGCCGGCGCCGCTCACCTTGTACAGCACCGCGGACTCGGGAGTGTCCCACGGCATGAAGAGCACCGAGCCGTCGTCCAGAAAGCGCATGCCGCCCTGTTCGGCGGCGTCGGCCGTCCAAAGCGTCGGGTCACCGCCCGCGACCGGCACCACGGCGAGTCCGATCGAGTCGTAGGTCGCTGCGTTCCAGCCCGTCATCGCGATGCGCCTGCCGGTCGGGTCGGCGGACAGTCCGACCAGCTCGCCGAACCACGCCGGTTTCGGGATGTCGGTCTTCGTGCCGCCCCGCTGCACGACGATCCGGTCATGCGTCGCCGGGATCCAGGCCCACCCGTCGGGAAGCCGGGTTACGCCCGCCAACAGTGAATCCGCGATGTCCACGCTCCCGACCGTACTGCCGGATCGGACATCCACGGCGCTCACCCGAACGCCCGCGTCGGTCTGCTTCGTCACCAGCAGTGTGACCGAGTCGGCCCAGTACGCCTCCCGGCCGGTCACGCTGAGCTGGGTCTCGCTCCCACCTCCGAACGGCAGGACCGAGAGCCGCCGCTCGCTGCCGCCACCCCCGCCGGCGGGCAGGTTGCGAGCGAGCAGCAGCCGCTCACCGTCCGGCGAGAGCTGCGCGAACAGGCGGGTGGAGGCTTTGGCCAGCCGCTCGGAGTCCGCAAATCTGTTCTTGAGCGCGGCGGGGAGACCGAGCGCCCAGAGACTGTAGTCCTGGGTCCCGTCGTCGATGACCAGCGTCGAGCCGTCGGCCGTGACGCTGAAATTATTGAAGTTGCCAGAGAGCAGCGTGTCCTGCCGGGTCGCGAGCCGGCCGGTCGAGGCGTCGATGCCGATCCGGACAATCGACTCGGCGCCCGTTCCTGAGCGGGTGAGCCAGAGCGCGTCGCTGGTGATCCGTCCGGGGCAGGTACACGAGTTGACCACCTTGTCGGCCACCTTGCCGCTGCGATCGAACACCTGCCACAACCCTCGACCCGCCTGCACCACCAGCGCCACGATCCACCGCCCGCCGGGGGAGACGCTGAGGGCGGTCAGTCCGACGCCCGGACCCGCCAGCCGGATGCTGTCGTGCACGGCGCCGTCGATCGAGGTGACCTTGATCTGGAAGACCGAGTCGCCGCCGGTCAGCTGTGGACCGACCAGGAGCGAGTCGCCTCCCGCCCAGAACATGGCCGCGCCGGACGAGAGGTAGCGTGGCGGGCCTCCGAGGGCGGACACCAGATAGAAGCCCCACCGTCCCTTTACCGTTCCCGTGAAGATCAGGTTGCGTCGGTCGGGGCTCCACTCCAGGCCATAGGCCGCCGACGCACGGTCGAGCACCCGGTGGGTCGCGGTGCCTCCCACGTCCTGGAGATCGACGGAATAGGAGCAGCCCTGGGCGTCGCAGTTGTGGGTGATGTATGCCAGCTGCTTGCCGTCGGCGCTCACCGCCGAAGCGTACACCGAGCCGCTGAACGTGAGCTGGGTCCGATCCCGGAGGGCGAACGACGGCTCCCGCTGCTCGGTGCGCCGGCTCATCACGAACGCGGCGACGCCCGCCGCCACCAATACGGCCACGATGCCGGCGGCGATCAGGACACCCCGTGACATGCCGGTCCCGGGCGCCGTCACGGCAACCGTCGCGGCCGGCGGCTTCACCTCCAGCGCGCGTGCGAACTCGCCCGCGCTCGCGAACCGGTCGGCCGGCGTCTTGTCGAGCGCGCGGGCCACGGCATTGTCGATCGCCTCCGGCACCGAGCCCCTGACCACCCGAAGCCGGGTCGGCCGCTCGGTCATCAGCTTGGCGATCATCGCCTGCGCCGTGGGGCCGGTGACCGGCGGCTCGCCCGCGAGCATCTCGTAGAGCACCGCGGCGAGTGAGTAGAGATCGCTTCGGGCGTCGAGCTGCCGGTCGCCCGTGGCCTGCTCGGGGCTCATGTACTGCGGCGTGCCGAGCGAAAGGCCGGTCTCGGTGAGTCGGCTGCCCCCGGCCTCGCTGACGGCCAGCGCGATGCCGAAGTCGGCCAGCATGGCCTCGCCCTCGAGCAGCAGGATGTTCTCCGGCTTGATGTCCCGGTGCACCACGCCCTGCCGGTGGGCGTAGTCCAGCGCGCTGGCGATCTGCCGCGTGATGGCCAGCGCCTCCTCCAGGCCGAGCTGATGCTCCCGGTTGAGCTTGTCGCGCAGCGACTCGCCGCGCACCAGCGGCAGCACGTAGTAGAGAAAGCCGGCCTCGGCGCCGGAGTCGATCAGCGTCAGGATATGCGGGTGGTCGAGCCGGGCGGTGATCTTGATCTCGGCGAGGAACCGCTCGCTGCCCAGCACGGCGCCCAGCTCGGGCCGGAGCACCTTGAGCGCGACCTCGCGATCGTGCTTGAGATCGGTCGCGAGGTAGACGGTGGCCATGCCACCGGCGCCGAGTTGCCGCTCGATACGGTAGCGCTCTTCAAGAGCCGTCGTGAGGCGAGTGGTGTCGTTCATCGATGCCCCGTATGGCTGCTGGGGTCGAGGTGCGGGTCACGCACCGCGAGTTGTCGGAGTGAGCGGTCAATATCGCTCCGGCGACGCCCGAGGGCCAGTTCGCGCCGCACTCCGCGCGCGTGCCGCTGGCGCGCCGCACGACCTGTTGCGAGATTCCCGTCCGTCGAGCCGCTTCCCAATCCAACGAAAATGTCGGCCTCGTGGTGGCCGCATCCAAGCCGAGCATCCCGAGCTGAGAATCCCGGTCCGCTCGCCGCGTCTTTCGGGTGAAGCCCCGGCCGAGGTGACCTGATGACTCGACATCCTCAAGGAGAGACAATGCAGAATCGATATGGGCGGCTCGCCGCCATCGCGCGGTCGGCGGCGCTGGTCGGCGTCGCCCTCATCGTCACGACCCCTGCCGCGGCGCAGTTCGGCGGCCTCAAGAAGAAGCTCAGGTCCACGGCGGGCGCGGAGGCCGGCAAGTCGGCGGAGCCGGCAGAGGCCCGGGATGCTCAGGAGACGGCCGTGGCAGACGCGGGCACCCTGGTCCTGACGGCCGACGTCGTCGACCAGCTCGTGACGGGACTCAAGGCCGGCGAGGCCGAGCGCCAGGCCGCCGCCAAAGAGGACACGCCGTACGGCAAGTACCAGCGGGCCGTGACCGCCTACGAGATCGCGCAGCCCAAGTGCCAGGCGGGGCAGCAGTCCTTCCACACCCGGGCGGCGTCGGACGAGAAGCTGATGGACAGGTACAGCGCGATGGTCGACAAGATGGTGGCGGCCCAGACCCGCGGCGATCAGAAGGCCACCATGCTGTACAGCGACTCCGCGATGGCCATGCAGGACCCGAGCTGCGTCGTCAAGCAGCCCACGCAGCCCGACGACTACTACGAGGCCCAGCGAGCCATCGACGGCCGCGCCGAGAAGACGGCGGTCAAATCCTCGGGCATGTCCTCGCGCGAGTTCGCGCAGGCGCGGGAGCGCGCCGAAGGGCTGCTGCGGGGTGGGACGCCCCCGGGCGACGCGTCGGCGTCGGAGAAGAGCGCCGTCGCCGCCCGTGCCGCCGAGCTCAAGCCGCTGCTGGGGATCCGGGAAGCACCACCCGCCGGCGCCACCAAGCCGGCGCCGTCCCCGGCTCCCGCGGCTCAGCCAGACGCGCCCGCGGCCCCCGCTGGCATGGCGGCGATGAACGCCTGCATGTCGCGGAACACGCAGACCCACCAGAAGGAGATCGAGGCGCTCGCCAAGCGCGCCGAGACGGCGCAGAAGGCCGGCAATCAGGCGGGCCTCATGGCCATCGCGGACACGCTGCAGCAGATCCAGATGGCCGGCTGCATGGCCGGGCGCTGAACGGATGCGCGCGATCGTCAGCGCAGCGCTGGTGGCGGTCGCGGCGGCCGCCCTGGCCGGCGGTGTGATGGGTTCGGCGGGCGCGGCCAACGATGCCGGCCGACCAGGGGACGCGCTCGCCGTCCGCGAGGGTGAGCGCTGGGTGACGTGGTGGCGGCGGAACGCCGCCCCGGTGCGGTATGACGGCACGTCACCGCTCGCGGAACGGATCGTGTGGCGGCCGGGGGCGAGCGGCATCGAGTGGGGCGAGCTGCAGCTCCGCGGCGCCAGCGAGGCGTGGCGGACGCGGCTGGTGGTGGTCCGGGTGGATCCCCGTCGCGTGGCGCTCTCGCTCGACGCGGCGTTCCTCGGGGAGCGGAGCTGGACGATCCGGGACGCCGGCGAGGACGCCGTGCTGGCGCTCGACGCGGGACAGTTCCGGCAGTCGTTGCCGTGGGGCTGGGTGGTGAGCGGCGGCCGCGAGGTGCTCCGCCCGCAGTATGCCCCGCTCGCCGGAGCGGTGGTGGTCGACGCCGCGGGCGGCGTACGAATCGTCGCGCCGGACAGCGTCGCGGTGGAGCGCGCGCGCGGCACCGCGCGCGAAGCGTTTCAGAGTTACCCGATGCTCCTCGAGAACGGCGTCGTCCCGACACCGCTCCGCTCAGGCGGTCGCGGTGTCGATCTCGCGCACCGCGATGCCCGGCTGGCGCTCTGCACCGCGGCGGGCGGCAGGATCCTCATCGGGCTCACGCGGTTCGACGTGCTCGGCGAAACGATGGGCCGCGTGCCGTTCGGGCTGACGACGCCCGAGATGGCCGCGGTCATGGGCGGCCTCGGATGCCGTCATGCCCTCCTGCTCGACGGCGGCATCTCAGGCCAGATGCTGGTGCGGGGCGCGGACGGCCCGGCTCGCACCTGGCCGGGCACGCGCGGCGTGCCCCTGGGAGTCGTGGGCCGCCCCAGGCGCTGAGGCCGTACTTGCGGGGTTCGGCATCCCGCTGCATCGTCTCCCCACCGGCAGTCGCCCCAGTCGATTCATGCAGCGCCCGTGCACGGCGGCGCGGGAATCTCCCCGTGCGACATGACCCGAGGTCTCGTTACCCCATCGGAGGTGCGTATGCCGTCGTATCTGTTGCGCGGTTCGTATACCGCGGAAGGCGCGAAGGGATTGGCCAAGGAGGGGGGTACGAAGCGTCGTGCGGCGGTGCAGCAGATGGTCGAACAGGCCGGGGGCAAGGTCCACGCATTCTACTTCGCGCTCGGCCAGGATGACGTGTACGTCATCGCCGAGCTGCCGGACGCCACGACCGGGATGGCGCTGAGCCTCGTGGTGAACGCGAGCGGTGCGGTGCGTCTCGAGTCGACGCAGCTATTCTCGCCGGAGGAGTTCGACGCGGCCGCCAAGAAAACGGTCGCGTATCGCGCCCCGGGAGCATAGTCGGGGCAGGGTGCGCGGCGGTTGCGTCACTGCCGGATCTGGTAGGCCAGCTTCACGAAGAAGCCGTCGCTCCGGCGCTGCAGCCGCGACCAGTTGAACTCGGCATCGGTCTCGAGCGAGCTGCCGTACCCGAGAAAGGCCACCGTCCCGGGCGTCGGCTCGAATGAAGCGAGCAGGTCCAGCCGGAACCCGTTGAACTCGGTGGCCGGCTGCGCCGCCCCGCCCACGAAGAGCGCCTCACCGGTGCGGGGCGCGACGAGCGCCGCTCGGCGTTCGGAGCGATACTCGCCGATGACGCGGAAGAACAGCGCCCGGCTGGGCTGGTATTCCACCTTGAGCCTGGGAATCGTCGAGCGCGCGAACTCGGCGCCATCCACACGGTCGAGTCGGAATACCGTGCCCGTGAGCGCCACGCGCACGGTGGAGGTCGGCCGCAGATCCACCGCGCCGGCCAGCTGCCACCCGCGCCCGGTCGTGCCCTCCTCGAAGATCGCCAACCGTCCCCGGCTGTAGGTGACGCTCCCGCCCAACCGGCGCCAGGTCGGCGTGCTCACGCGCGTCTTCCAGACGAATCCGGAGAAGTCCTCGCCCGGGCGATACGCCGGCCCATTGGCGTCACCGTACGTATACGCGGCAAAGGTCGTATCGAGGAAGTTGACGAAGTCGCGCTCCATGTGTCCGTTCAGCTCCCACCCGCCGCGAAGCTGAAAGGTGGCGTCGACCTGCTCGTCGCCCTCCAGGCCGGGCTGGAACCCGAAATCCTCGTAGCGCCAGGTGCGCTCGGGGCCGAAGAACACGGTCAGGTTCTCGAGCAGCGCGCCGCGCGCGCCATAGTGGGTCAGACGGTTGAAGCCGTGCGCGTTCACCACGTCGCTCCGGAGCCGGTTCACGAAGCCGGCCTGCGCGTCGAAGCCGCGCCCCAGGCCGTTGATCAGGTAGTTGAAGCCCCAGGTACGCCCCGTGCGATCGTATTCCGCCTGCCAGATCGGTGCCGTACGGCTGCCGGCCGCGTCACGCGTGAACGACGCGCCGTACTGGACCTGCGCGTAGTACAGTCCCCACACGTAGCGGAAGTCGCCCGCGAGTACGCGATTGTGCAGGGCGCCCTGGTCGCGGTTGGTGAACGTCACGCCCGCGATCGAGTTGCGCCCGAAATCGCGGCGCAGCCTGGTGACGTTGAACCACGCGTCGTCCGTGCCGGTTTCATCCACCGCGGTGAGGTGCGCGATGCCGAGCTGGCCGAGCTTGCCGGTGAACTTGGCGCCGCCCTTGGGGTTCACGATGCGTCGGGTATACACGAGCGTCTGCGGTGAGCCGAAGAGCTCGATCCCCTCGAGGAAGAACGGCCGCTTCTCGGGGAAGAAGAGGGCGAACCGCTCGTTCACCGTCACCTGTCCTTCGTCGCTCTCGACCTGGCTGAAATCCGGATTGATCGTGGCGTCGAGAGCGTAGCTGGTGAAGCCGAGCCGCAGGTTGAGACCGGCGTCCGGGTTCACATCCTCGCGGGTGAAGCCGCCGTTCGAGAGGTCGCGCGCGCCGTTCGCCGTCGCCGCCAGAAACGGTTGGGCCTCGATGGCGACCCCGCGCCGAAGATCGTGCAGGCCGCCGATCGCGCCCTCCTGTCCGATGAAGCTCGCGTTGGCGCGCCGGACGTCGGTCCAGGTATCGGTGTAGCCGGTGCGCTGAACGATCCGGGTGACGTTGATCCCCCACGCCATCGCGCTGCCGGCCGGGTAGCGCAGGCTCTTGAAGGGGATGCGCACCTCCACTTCGTATCCCTGCCCGGTGACCCGCCCCTTCGATTCCCACGTGAAGTCGGGATTCTTGTCGACGCTGCCGGGAAGGAGGCTGCTGACCTGGCCCGCGCCCTCGCTCCGGACGCCGTCCGTCTGGGCGCCGAGCGGATTGACGCCGAAGAAGAACGCGCGCCGGCGGTCGTGGAAGGTGTCGAGGTCGATCACGACCTGGTCGTCGTTGTCGATGTTGTCGCGGTCGGCCACCGTGGCGCGAATGGCGGCCGGGTTCCGGTCGTGGGCGACGATGCCGAAGTGGATCGCGTCGGGCGCGTACCACACCAGCACTTCGGTCTTCTCCTCCGCGACGCGCCCGTCTACCGGCTGGTACTGCCAGAAGCCCGTCAGCCGCGTGGCGCGGGCCCAGACCGCCTCGTCGAGCAGGCCGTCGATCCGGACCTCGGCGTCCTCGATCCGCGGGATGTCGGCCCTGGGAGCGCCTTTGCCTTCGACAACGGTGCCGGTGGGAGCGGCCGCTCCCGAGTCCGGAACACCGGTGACCGTTTGGACGAGCAGCAGGAACGCGAGCACAATGGCCTTTGGGAGCGGGAAGCTGGTTCTGTTCAGGAGGAAGCGGTCATGACAATTTACGAGCGCGTCAATCCTCCGGTTTCCCGGGCAACAGTCACACTACGATTCGTAGGCGGGCATGCATATCGTGGCGGTTCAAGTGGGCCGGCCGGCCAGGCACCCGGTGCCCGGTCACGAGGGCGGCGAGCAGGAGTTCTTCCGGAGCGCCATCGCGAAGCAGGCGGTGGCAGGGCCCGTGAGGCTCACTACTCTCGGGCTCGCTGGCGATGAAGTCGAGGACACCCGCGTGCACGGCGGGCCCGACCAGGCGGTGCTCGCCTACGCGTCGGCGCACTACCCGCGCTGGCGCGCCGAGTGGGGCCGCGAGGACGTCGGCCACGGCGGGTTCGGCGAGAACCTGACGGTCGAGGGCGCGGACGAGGCGACGGTATGCCTGGGAGATCGCTGGAGCATCGGCGGCGCGCTGCTCGAAGTGACCAAGCCCCGGAGCCCGTGCAATCGGCTGGCATGGTACCAGAGACGCGACGACCTGATCCGGCGCGTTCGGGAGACCGGAAGGTCAGGATGGTATCTGCGGGTGCTGGCGGAGGGGCGCGTCGAGGCCGGCGCGTCGATCGAGCTGGTCGAACGCCGCTGCCCGGAGATGACGGTGCGCCGGGCGGGGCTGGCGATGATGCGTCGGAGCTCGGAGAGGGCGCAGGCGTTGGCGCTGCTGGG
Source organism: Gemmatimonadales bacterium (assembly GCA_035526925.1). Taxonomy (GTDB): domain Bacteria; phylum Gemmatimonadota; class Gemmatimonadetes; order Gemmatimonadales; family GWC2-71-9; genus CAVVWJ01. Next base: position 64,522 of record DATLBL010000112.1, on the reverse strand, counting down.
CTGTGCGGCGCTCGCCGCGGATTGGAGGCTGCGGCTGGTCCGGGAAGGCTTCGGTCAGCCGGCCAGGGAGTGAATGGCCGGCTTCGCTCGGCCCCCGCTACGCCGTCCGCTTGTGATACTGCCCCACCGCCAGCCAGAAGGTTCCCACCGCGAACAAGACGAGAATGCCCACCGGCCGGGCTACCTCGGCCACACCCGCCCCCTTGATGAGAATCGCTCGCGAGATGCTGACGAAATGCTTGACCGGATTGAGCTCGGCGGCGAGCTGCACCCACCGCGGCATGCTGTCGACCGGCGTGAACAACCCGCTCATCAGCAGATAGATCATCATGATGAAGAACGTGACGAACATCGCCTGCTGCTGGGTATCCACCCGGCCCGAGATCAGCAGTCCGATGCCGAGCGTGACCACGAGGTACACGCCCGCCACCCCGAAGAGCAGCAACAGGCTTCCGCGTATCGGCACCCCGAACACGCCCCACCCGATGAGCAGCCCGATCGCCAGATCGGCCATTGCCAGCACCCAGTAGGGAAGCAGCTTCGCCGTGATGAACTGGCCCTTGGTGATCGGCGTGACGTTGAGCTGCTCCAGTGTCCCGATCTCCTTCTCGCGCGCGATGTTCTGCGCGCTCAGCAGGGTGCTGATCATGGTCACCAGCGCCACTAGGATGCCCGGCACCATGTAGTGCTTGTAGTTGAGGGTCGGGTTGTACCAGCTTCGCACCCGCCCTTCGATCCGCGCGACGCCGGCAACCGGCCCGGCCCGGCCCGGCTCGACCACGGTGGCCAGGCTCGGCCGCAGCCGGGCGCTCAGCTCGCGCGAGTAGTCCGCCATGATGTCCGAGGCGTACGACTGCACGATGCCCGCCGCCGATCCCTTCTCCGCATTGACGGAAAGCATCGCCTCGGCGGTGCCGGTCCGCACCAGCGACTGCTCGAACTTGGCGGGTATCATCACGATCAGCGTCGCATCGTCCCGGAGCATCGCTTCGTTGGCCAGATCCGCCGATTCGGAGGTGCCCGTGACTCGGAAATGACCGGACCCGGCCAGCCGGTCCACGAGCCCGCGTGAGGTGGTCGTATGATCGAGGTCGACGACGTAGGCCGGCGTTTCCCGGATCGTGAACGTGGCCGCGTTCGACAGCACCAGCAGCTGGACGACGGGCACCATGACGACCTGCGCCAGCGTCGCCTTGTCGCGGACGACGTGGAGCACCTCGGCTCGGGCCAGCGCAAGGATCTCTCGCATCTCTATTCCAGCCGGATGTGGAAGGACCGGGTGCTGAGCCCCAGGAGGACACAGGCCATGCCGCAGAGGACCAGCGTCTGCGGCCACAGGTAGTCGAGCCCGACGCCCTTCAGCATGATGCTCCGGGCGATCGTCACGAACCACTTGGCCGGGATGACATTGGAGACCCACCGCAGGATCTCCGGCATGCTCTCGATGGGAAAGATGAAGCCCGACAGCAGCATGGTCGGCAACATCGTGCCGATCATGGCGCCCATCATGGCCACGCGCTGCGACGACGTCCTGGAGGAGATCAGCATCCCGAGCGAGAGCGACACCAGGATGAACAGCATCCCCTCGAACAGCAGCAGCGGCAGGCTGCCCCGGAGCGGCACGTCGAACACCAGTCGAGCCTCGAGGATGACCAGCACCATGCTCACGAAGCCGATCGCCAGGTACGGCAGCACTTTGCCGACGATGATCTGCCACGGCCGGAGCGGCGAGACCAGCAGCGCTTCCATGGTGCCGGTTTCCTTCTCTCGGGTCAGCGAGATGGCCGTCATGAGCGCCGAGATGACCGTGAGCACGAACGCCATCAGCCCCGGCACGAACAGGTGCGAGCTCTCGGCGGTGGGATCGAATCGCATGCGCATGCTGGGGACGATGCGCACGCCCGCGGCCGCGGTGCCGAGCTCGCGGTCGTAGTCGCGAAGGACCGCGAGCACGTAGTTCTGCCGGGTGCTGCCGGTGTTGGGCTCGGTTCCGTCCGCGATGACCTGCACTCGGGCCGGCAGGCCGCGGTCGAGCCGGGTCGCGAATCGGGGCTCGAACACGACCGCCATCTGCGCCGCGCCACGGCGGAAGAAGCCGTCGAGCGCCGCGGTCGTGGGGAGCACCGCCACCGTGGTGAAGGCCTCGCTGGCCTCCAGCCGGTGGCGGATCTCCAGCGTGACGTGGTCGGGAGATGGGTCCACGATGGCCAGCCGGACGTCCTTCACGTCCGTGCGGATGGCGAAGCCGAACAGGATCACCTGCACCACCGGCATCAGCACGACGACCGCGAGCGTCCGCCGGTCGCGCAGGATGTGGTAGATCTCCTTCGACAGCAGGCCGAGCAGCGCCTTCATGGGGCCTCCACCTGGCTCGGCCGAGCCAGCCGCACGAAGACCTCGTCCATCGAGTCGGTGACGAACTCCCGCTTGAGCTCCGCAGGCGTGCCCATCGCGCCGATCCGCCCCGCCACCATGATCGAGATCCGGTCGCAGTACTCCGCCTCATCCATGTAGTGCGTCGTGACGAGCACCGTCGTTCCCTCGGCGGCCGTCTGATAAATCAGCTCCCAGAACTGGCGGCGCGTGATCGGATCGACCCCGCCGGTCGGCTCGTCGAGGAAGACGATCTGCGGCCGGTGCAGCAGCGCGACGGAGAAGGACAGCTTCTGCCGCCAGCCGAGGGGGATGGCGCGCACCTGCGTGTCGGCGGACTGCTCCATGCCGAGCCGGGCCAGCATCCCCTCGCTCCGAGCCCGGATTTCCTTGTCGGGCAGGCCGTAGACACCGCCGTACAGCCGGATGTTCTCGCGAACCGTGAGATCCTCGTAGAGCGAGAACCGCTGGCTCATGTAACCGATCGACCGCTTGATCGCCTCGCTCCCGGAATAGACATCGTGCCCCGCCACCCGGGCGGTGCCGCTGCTGGGCGCGAGCAGCCCGATGAACATCCGCATCGCGGTCGTCTTCCCGGCGCCGTTGGCGCCCAGGAATCCGAAGATCTCACCGGCCCGCACTTCGAGGCTGATCCGGTCCACCGCCGTGAAGCTGGCGAAGGTCCGGGTGAGCTCCCGCGCCTCGATGGCGATCTGGTCGGTCATGGCGACGCGTGCCACGACTCCGCGCCGCCTCCCAGGTAGGCGATGAAGCTGTCCTCGATGGTGGCGGGGATCGTCCCGGCGGAGACGCCGGTCAATCCGCGGCCCGCAAGAAACGCGGTGACCCCCTCGGCGACCGAGCCGGCCGGCAGCCCCGTCCGCCGGTCGGTGTAGTGCAGCACCTCGCCGAACGGGTAGATGGTGTGGGTGTGAGGATACTCGCGGAGCGCGAGCAGCGTCCGGTAGCGATCGTTCGCGCGCACGGCGAACAGCGTCCGAGCGAACGCGCGGGTGATCGCGTCCGGCGTGTCGAGCGCGAGGATCCGGCCCTGTTGCATCAGCGCGATCCGGTCGCAGCGGGTGGCCTCGTCCATGTAGGGCGTGGACACGATGATCGTGAGCCCCGACGCTTTGAAGCGGGCCAGCAGCTCCCAGAACTCGCGGCGGGACACGGCGTCGACGCCGGTCGTCGGCTCGTCGAGCAGAAGGATGTCCGGCCGGTGGACCAGGGCGCAGCAGAGCGCCAGCTTCTGCTTCATGCCGCCGGAGAGCGCGCCGGCCCGCCGCTGGCGGAAGGGCTCGAGCTGGACGTAGATCGGCGCGATCTGGTCGTACTCCCGCTCGAGGCTCGTCCCGAACACCGAAGCGAAGAACCGCAGGTTCTCCTCCACGCTGAGGTCGGGATAGAGCGAGAACCGTCCGGGCATGTAGCCCAGCCGGGGCCGCAGCGCCCACAGATCCCGGGCAACGTCGAGGCCCAGCACCCGCGCGGTGCCCGCATCCGGGAGCAGCAGCGTTGCGAGCATCCGGAAGAGGCTGGTCTTCCCGGCTCCGTCCGCTCCGATGCAGCCGAACAGCTCGCCGGTCCGGACCACCAGCGACACCTCGTGGACCGCCGTGGTCGAGCCGAAGCGCTTGGTCAGGCCTTCCACCACCACCGCGTCGGTCATTTCGACGCTTCGGTTACGGCGGCGAAGCGCACGTCCGCCGGCATCCCGATCTTGAGCTGCCCGTCGGTATTGGGCACCACGATCTTGATCGCGTAGACCAGATCGGCGCGCTCCTCGCGCGTCTGGACAGGCGTCGGCGTGAACTCCGCTTCCGACGACACCCACGTCACCTTCCCGGTGAGCGTCTTCCGTTCGTCCTTGCCCGCGTCGATCGTCACCTGAGCCGCCTGCCCCACCTTGAGCAGGGCGAGCTGCGGCTCGGTCACGTAGGCGCGGAGATCCATCGAGTCGACCTTGGCCAGCTTGTAGAGCGGCTGCCCCTGCTGCACGTACTCTCCCGGCTCGACGTACGTCGTGAGCACGGTCCCGGCCCGCGGGTTCACGATGCTGCTCCGCCGGATGCGGTCCTCGATCTGGGCGATCTGCGCGGCGCTCGACGCCACGTCGTGGTGCGCGCCGGCGCGCTGGGACCGGGCCGCCTCGATCTGGTCGCCGAGCACGCGGAACTCGCGCTCCGCCTGATCGAGCTGCTGGGCGGTGGCTGCCTGCTGCTGGTGCAGTCGCAGGGTGCGGTCGTAGCCGCGCTGGGCGATCTCGCGCTGCGCCTCGAGCACCTTGATGTTGTTGGCCACTTCGTTCGCGCGCGAGGTGCCGGCGCCGCGCTGGGCTGCGATCTGCTCGCGCTGAAGACTCAGCTGCACCGTGTCCACCAGCCCGACCATCGCACCGGAATCGAGGCGCTCCCCGTCATCGGGCGTGAACGCCAGGAGCTGGCCGGCGGCCTCCGCGGACACCACCACCTCGGTCGTCTCGAAATTGCCGTACGCATCCGGCTGCTCGTCTCGCCCGCAGCCGGCACCGAGCGGAAGGGCCAGCACCAGCAGCAGCAGAGCGCCTGGCGCGGATCGATCAGCGGGTCGCATTACCGAATCTCCAGTCCGAGAGCGGTGAGGAAGCGAGCGCGAGCCTGTACCTGCTCGACGCGGTGTGTCGCCCGCGCCAGGCGGGCCTCGAGAACATCCGTGCTCCGGTCCACGTACTCGGAGGCCGTCACCACCCCTTCCCGGAACCGGATGGCGGTTTCGGCCTCGACCCGCTCGCGGAGCGCGATGATCTGATCGTCCAGCGCCAGCGCGGTCTCCAGCCGATCGATGTCGGCCAGGTCGTTCTGCACGTCGCGCGTCAGACGACTCGCGAACGCCGCCTCCTCCGACGCGACGATCTGGCGCTGCAGCGCGATCGCGTCGCGCTCGCGGCCGGTCCTGCCCCAGTTCCACGGCGTCCACCTCACCTGCAGCCCGGCCACGTAGTAGGCGTCGAAGCTGGTATTGATCGGGTTCAGGCCGGGACGGCCGTAGCCGGCGTGTCCGAATGCGGAGAGCCGAGGCTTCTGGTCGGCCGAGACGGCGTCCCGCTGGCGCGCGAGCACGTCCCGTGTGCGGGCGAACTGCTCGAATTCCGGGCGTACGCGAAGGCTGTCAAGTCCCCGGCGCGCGTCCGCCGCCGGCCCCGCCAGGTCCGGGAGGGCCAGCGGCTCGGCGACCGAGATCGGACGCTTCACGAGATCGGTGAGCCGTACGAGCGCGGCGCCGCGGTGCGCCTCGACTTCGGCCTGGTCCTGCCGCCGCTCGAGCAGTGTCGCCTGGATCGCCGCGGTATCGCTCGGCAACGCGGCGCCTTCGCGCACCCGAACCGAGGACTCGTGCAGCTGCTTTTCGAGCTCCCCGATCGTGGCGGCGATGATCCGGCCGCGCTCGGCGAGCAGGGCCGCGCCGAAAAACGCCTGGTTCACCTCCTCGCGGAGCCCGAATAGGTTGGTCTGCAAGCCGGCTTCCGACTCCGCCAGCTGCGCCTGCTCGACCTTTTGCCGCACCCCGATGGTCGGATCCAGGATGGCCTGTTCGACCACCAGCCGGCTGTCGTACGTGTCCTTGGGCGGCGTCGGCAGCGAGACCCCGTCGGGCGCACTGAACACGTCGGACTGATACTGCGCATGCGCCTCGGCGCTGAACGAGGGCAGCCGCTCCGCCGAGAGGCTTCGGAGCCGAAGCTCGGTCTGCTTGGCCAGCAATCCGAACTGGCGCTGGCGCGGGTCTCCTGCGACGGCCTGCTGGTGAAGGTCGCCGAGCCGGAGTGAATCCGCCGCGCTCGCGGAGGGTTGCTGGGCCCGGCCCTGCACCGTTGCGACGACCAGTAGGACCGCGGCCACCGTCAGGCGCGAAGAACCTGTCATGAATGTCATCCGGTCACGAGGTGGTGTCGGGCTGGGAGAGCTGCAATCCCCCGAGCAGGATGGACAAGGAGTCGGCGACGACGCGATTGCATCCGCCTCCCATCGGCGAGCCGAACGCGTCGGCCTGGTTGCACCAGGACGCCTGTTTGGCCAGCGCCGCCAGCAGCACCCTCGCGGCCGCCCGTGGCGCGATCGGACGGAGCTGCCCGTCGGCAATGCCACGCTCGATGATGCCGGTGAGCGTCGCGTAGATCGCACCGTCAATTTTTTCAGCGAAGAGTCGGCTCAATTCGGGGTGCCCGTCGACCTCGCCGACCGCCATCCGCTCGAGCTCGGCGTAGGTCGGCGTGTGGAGGATCTCCCACGCCCGTCCGCAGAAATTCCAGAGCTGATCGACTGCGCGACCGAGCGGCAGGGCGCTGCAAGCCGGAGCCACGTGAACTCGTGCGAACTCGTGCGCGGCGCTGCGAAAGCGCTCCTCTTTGCTTCCACCTTCCACCGCTCGGTCGTGCACAGATTGTCTCCGCCTGGGGTGATCTGCTCCTCCTGCCGCTCGCCATGGAAGGCAACACGGGGGCCAAGGGTAGGCGGACTGTGGCAGTTGCCCGCAAGCGAGCGCGGCAATGTCACTTGGACCTTCGGGTAGGGCTGCCGCGGGCCACCCGGTCTACGACTGCACGTCACGGTATTTCGTGAATGCACGAAATGCCGTAGCTTGGCGGTACCCAGCCCACACAAGGACCAACGTGCAGTCAAGCCACTTCGCCGTCCTGCGGAGAGTGATGGATCGGATGACCGCGCTGAAAAATCCGCGCGACATCCGGCTGGTCCTCGACGCCATTACCCAGGAACTGGTGGAGCAGGCGGACATGACGGTGTCGATCATCTGGCTGTACACCACCGATGATCGCTGTCCGACGTGCCTTGCCGAGGGTCGAAGCGGATTGGATGGCGGGCAGCCGGGCATCCACGCCTGCGCGCAATCCGGACTGCAGGACGAGGACGCCAAACGGCGGCACCACCGGATGCCGGCCGGATATGGCCTGCCCGGCCGGGTGATGGTAAGTCGCAGGCCCATGCTGATTCGCAACGCCGATCAGGTGCTGCAGCGGTATCGGGCCGACCGCGCGTCGGCACCCGAGCTCGGAGGCGACGGCGGCGAGCCCGACAGCGAGTTGCAGTGGGCGCACGAGCTGGGCATCCGCTCGGCGGTCGCGTTTCCCCTTATCGTCCAGGGCGACGAGCTCGTGGGCGTGCTCGGCAGCCTCACCCGGCGCGACATCGACGACGAGGAGTTCGCCCATCTCGGCATTCTGGCGCAGCAGGCGGCGATGTCGATCAAGAGTGCCCAGATCTTCGAGGAGAACCGACAGCTCCGGGACCGGCTGCTGGTGGAGAACGCCTACCTCCAGGAGGAGATCCGAACCGAGGCAGGATTCTCGGAGATCGTCGGTGACAGCCGGGCGCTCCGGGCGCTGCTGCAGGAAATTCGACAGGTGGCGATCACCGATTCCACCGTGCTCCTGCTCGGCGAGACGGGCACCGGCAAGGAGCTCATCGCGCGCGCCATCCACCAGCTGAGCCCGCGCAGGGAACGTCCGCTCATCAAGGTGAACTGCGGCGCGATCGCGCCGGGGCTGGTGGAGAGCGAGCTGTTCGGCCATGAGCGGGGCGCGTTCACCGGGGCGCTCCAGCGCCGGATCGGCCGCTTCGAGCTGGCGAACAACGGCACGCTCTTCCTCGACGAGATCGGCGAGCTGCCTCCCGAGAGCCAAACCCGGCTGCTGCGGGTGCTGCAGGAACAGGAGTTCGAACGGGTGGGCGGAAACCACCCGATCCGGGTCGACGTCCGGCTCATCGCCGCGACCAATCGGGACCTCGAGGCCGAGGTGGCCGCGGGCCGGTTCCGGCCGGATCTGTTTTATCGGTTGAACGTCTTCCCAGCGAGGGTGCCGCCACTGCGGGAGCGGAAGGACGACATCCCGACCCTGGTGAACCATTTCGTCGCTCACCAGCGGCGCCGGCTCGGCAAGTCGATCGAAGGCGTGTCGCGCGAAGGCATGGAGCGCCTGCGGCGCTACTCGTGGCCCGGCAACATCCGTGAGCTGCAGAACGTGATCGAACGAGCCTGCGTGCTGGCGGGCGGGCCGGTGCTCAGCGTGCCCGATGCGCTGGCCGACGGGCCGGCCCACCAGGGTGCCACCGATCGAATCCTCACGCTGGCGGAAGCCGAGAAGCACCACATTCGTCGGGCGCTCGACGCGGCCGGCGGCACCATCAACGGCGCGGGCGGCGCGGCCGTGATGCTGGGCATCAACCCGAACACGCTGCGATCGCGCATGGAGAAGCTCGGGCTGTTGCAGCGCAGGCGTTAAACCGTCTTCCGTCCCCACGGTGAGGACCAGCGATGACCGATCACGGAATGCACCTGGCGCAGGTGAACATCGGCCGCGCCCGCGGCGAGATGAGCGACGCCGTCATGGCGGGCTTCGTGGCACGTCTCGCCGAGATCAACGCGCTGGCCGACCGCGATCCCGGCTGCGTATGGCGTCTGCAGACCGAGGACGGCGACGCCACCGCGGTGCGGCCGTACGCGGATCCGCGGATTCTCATCAACCTGTCGGTGTGGGTCGATATCGATTCGCTCCGTGCCTACGTCTACCGGAGCCCGCACGCGGCGGTCATGCGCCAGCGGCGGGACTGGTTCGAGCGGTTCGACCGCGTCTTCGTGGCATTGTGGTGGGTGCCCGCGGGCCATAGACCGACGGTGGCCGAGGCGGTAGAGCGGCTCGCCCACCTCGAGCGCGAGGGATCCACGGCGTACAGCTTCGCGTTTGCCGCGCCGTTCGATGCCCTCGGACATCCGATACGCCGCGAGGACGTTCCACGGGGAGATACCTGCCCCGCCACCTGATCAGCCGGGCCCGAGAGCTTGCATGGGGAAGCACCCGCGCGATTCGAAGCGGGGACGCGGTGAGACACCGCCCGCGCGTGGGTCAGGTCACCGACAGGAAGGTCGCCACGGGTTACTGTGAGCGCGTCCTACGTTCGTGCCTACCCCAAACATCGAGGGATCTATGGTCTGGCTCGCTGCAATCCTGGTCATCGCGTGGATCCTCGGCTGGGGCGTGTTCCACGTCGCGGGTGGCCTGATTCACCTTCTCCTGGTGGTGGCCCTGGTGGTGTTCCTGATCAACTTCTTCAGTGGCCGGCGAGCCGTTTAGGCGAGCCATCTCGAAGCAGGCGAAACCGCCGCCGACATGCCTGGCTGTCGGCGGCGGTTTTGTACCTCGGAACGAGGGCGTCAGCGCGCGTCGTGGAAGATGATCCCCATCGTGTGCCGCCGTCCTGATCGGATGCGGCTCACGCCATGCCGGCAGTTGTAGTCCTCGGCCTCGTGTTGCAGCAGGAGCGGGGTGGGCTGCCGCTGCCCGGACGCGTGACAGTGCGCGAGAAAGCTCTCGTGCGCGTCCGGGAAGCGGGTCTTGGGACCCATCGCCTGATTCCAGCGGTTGGCCACCGGCGCCAGTAGAGAGTGCAGTGCGTTCCGCAAGCGCTGGACGGCTGCCGGCAGCGGGTAACCGAAGTACTTGTACTCTCCACGTCCAAATCCGTGGCGCGCCATGACGATCCGGCTCCGGAAATCCGCGTCATTCGCGTAGAGGCCTGCCCACGCGCGGCAGTCCTCCGACTCGACGAGCCCCGGAAGCACGGCGCACCCTCGGGCGTCGAGATCGCGCCCGATCCGCTCCCCATCGAGCAGCTGGATCCGCGGAACGGTGTTCGCCCCCCTCTCCACCGGCGCGTACGCCGGCGCCGCGCTCACGCGCGTGCCTCCCGGCTCAGCAGCGCCTGCTTCCGTTCCACGCCCCAGCGATAACCCGACAGCCCGCCATCGTTCCTGATTACCCGGTGGCAGGGAATGGCCACGGCGATCGAATTGGCCGCGCAGGCGGCCGCGACAGCCCGCACCGCGCTCGGCGCGCCGATGCGTCCAGCGATCTCGGTATAGGTCGCGGTGCGACCGGCCGGGATCTCGCGAAGCGCCTGCCACACGCGCTGCTGGAACGCCGTACCTCGAATGTCGAGCGGCAGATCGAGCCCGAGCCCCGGCGCCTCCACGAACCCGACCACACGTGCGACGAGCTGCTCGAACTCGGCATCCCCGCCGAGCAGCGTGGCGCGCGGAAACCGGTCCTGCAGGTCGCGCGCGAGCGCGTCGGGGTCGTCGCCCATCAGGATGGCGCACACGCCCAGCTCACTCGCCGCGACGAGGATGGCGCCCAGGGTGCATTCGCCGACCGCGAAGCGGATCGTGGCACTGGCCCCGCCGGCGCGGTAGGTCGTCGGTGTCATGCCCAGGACCTCCTCGGCCTCGTCGTAGAACCTGCCGTTCGAGCTGTACCCCGCCTCGTAGATGGCCGCCGTGACGCTCGGCGTCCGTGCGAGCTCGCGTCGCACCCGCTCCCCCCGGTGCGCCGCGGCGTACGCCTTGGGCGTGAGCCCCGTGACCGACTTGAACACGCGGTGAAAGTGAAACGGGCTGACGCCGGCCGCCCGCGCCAGTGCCACGAGGCCCGGGACGTCCGCCGAGGTCTCGAGGAGCCGGCAGGCGGCCGTGACCTTGGCCGCGTGCTGCTCGGCCAGCGACGGCTGGTCGGGCTTGCAGCGCTTGCAGGGGCGAAACCCGGACCGCTCCGCGTCCACCCGCGTCGCGTGGAACCGGACGTTCTCGGGCCGCGCCAGCCTGGCCGCGCACGAGGGCCGGCAATAGACTCCGGTCGTCCGGACCGAGTAGAAGAAGGTGCCGTCGGCATCGGCGGAACGCGCAACGACGGCGCCCCAGCGGGAATCGCTGATGGTGGCGGCGGCCTCGTCGGCGTGCTTGGCGGTGGGGCTCATGCTCTCGGTTCCCTTCGGTGTCGTGTGGGGCCGGCTCGTGTCATAAGTCTACCGGTGGGTCACGGCGGCCGCACCCCGCTTCTTGCGCTCGAATTCCCGGCCTCCGAGGCGCCGTCCCGACCTCCCCGGCCACCGGGCAGGGCGGCTGGCGCCCCCGGGCCGACCCCGACAATTTTCGGCATCCTCTTCCACGACGTTCCGTGACCGGATCGGTGCCGTTGCTGGCCTTGGCTGGGCGCTACCATCTCGAGCGCGAGCTCGGGCGCGGCGGCATGGCGACCGTCTATCTGGCGCAGGATCTTCGGCACGACCGGCCGGTCGCCTTCAAGCTGCTGCGGCCCGAGATCATCGCCTCGCTCGACACCGAGCGGTTCCGTCGCGAGATCGCCACGGCGGCGGGGCTCCAGCATCCCCACATCTGCTCGGTGTACGACTCGGGCGAGGACGCCGGGCAGCTCTGGTTCACGATGCCGTACATCCGGGGCGAGTCGCTCCGCGACCGGCTCCGACGCGAGCGCCGGCTGGCCGTCGCCGAGGCGCTCCGCATCACGCGGGAAGCCGCTACCGCCCTGGCCTACGCGCACCGGGCCGGCGTGGTGCACCGCGACGTCAAGCCCGAAAATATCCTGCTGACCGAGGACGGCGTGCCGATGCTGGCCGACTTCGGCATCGCGCTCCACATCGACAAGCATTCGGGCGAGCACCTGACCGAGGCCGGCCACCATGTCGGGACGCCCATGTACATGGCGCCCGAGCAGGCGATGGCCGAACGGGCGGGCCCCAAGGCCGACCAGTTCGCCCTGGCCGCGGTCTGCTACGAGATGCTCGCCGGAACGCCGCCGCATGCGGGGCCGACCATTCACGCGACCCTCGCACGGCGGCTCACCGCGCCGGCCCCGGGCGTCAGAAAGTATCGCGCCGAGGTGCCGGAGGCGGTGGAGCAGGCGCTCGAGCGCGCGCTGTCGCTGAGGCCCGCCGAGCGGTTCGACTCGATCGGGGAGTTCGCCGCCGCGCTGGCGCAGCCGGGCGCGGCGGCCGGTTCGCGTTCCCGGGTCCCGCGCCTCGCATGGATCGCCGTCGCCACGCTGTCCACCGGCCTCGCGATCGCCCTGGCGGCACGTGCGGGGAATGCGCCCGGCCGGTCGGGCACCGCGCTCGCCGCGGACGCGAGGCCGAGGCCGGCCGAGGCCGGCACCCGGCTCGCGGTCTTGCCATTCGAGAACCTGGGCGACAGCGCCGATGCCTACTTCGCGGACGGGATGGCGGACGAAGTGCGCGGCAAGCTCGCCGGACTTCCCGGGCTCGAGGTGATCGCGCGGGGCAGCTCGAACCAGTATCCGCGCGGGGGCAAGACGCCCACGCAGGTCGGCGCGGAGCTTGGCGTGCGCTACATCCTCACCGGCACCGTACGGTGGGAGAAGGGCATGAAGCGGAGCCGGGTGCGCGTGAGCCCCGAGCTGATCGAGGCCAGCACCGGCGTGACTCGATGGCAGCAGCCGTTCTCGGCCGCGTTCACCGACGTGTTCGCCGTGCAGGCCGACATCGCGGGCCAGGTGGCGGGCGCGCTCCACCTGGCGCTCGCCGATTCGACCCGCGCCCGCCTCAATGCCAGCCCCACGCGCAGCCTCGACGCCTACGCGCGATATCTCCGGAGCCGGGAGCTCCGCTCGGGCGAGGTGTCGCCGGACGCCCTGCGCGCGGCCATCGACGAGCTCCGGCAGGCCGTGACGCTCGATCCCGGGTTCGTCGCCGCCTGGGCGGATCTCTCGCAGGTGCAGGTGGACGCCTTCCGGCACGGCGGGCTGATGATCGACGACGCCGAGGCCGCGCGCACATCGCTGGAGCGCGCCGAGGCGCTGGCCCCCGCCGCACCCGACGTCCTGGCGGCGCGCGCCCGCTACGCGCTGGTGGTGCAGGGCAATTTCGCGGAGGCGCTGCGGCAGTACCGCGACGCGCTCCGGGCGCAGCCCCATCGAAGCGACCTGCTGAGCGCCGCCGGCACCGTCGAGCTCGAGCTCGACCGATGGGCGGAAGCCGTCTCGGATCTCGAGCACGCGGCCCGGCTGGATCCGCGCTCGCCGGACGCCGCCGCCGCGCTCGGCTCCGCGTACCTGCGGCTTCGCCGCTACGACGACGCGCGCCGCGAGATCGATCGCGCGCGCGAGCTGCGCCCGTCGAGTCTCAGCCTGGCGTACGCCCGCATGCGCCTGGCCACCGCCGAGGGCGACCTGACCGCCGCGCGGCGCGTGTTCCGGGAGATGGAGACCACGGCCGGCCCGCGTGCCGCCGCCGCGTTCGTCGCGCTTCGCGAGGACCTGATCTGGGTGCTCGAGGACGATCAGCTGCGCATCCTGACGTCACTCTCCCCCTCAGACCTGGATGGCGGCCGCGCCGACTGGGCGCTCGCCGTCGCGGAAGCCCACGGCTTCCTCGGGAACGCGGTGCGATCGCGGGCGTACGCGGACAGCGCGGTGAGCGCCTACGCGGACATGCTCGGGCGCTGGGGCGCGCGCCGGGACCGCGGGCAGATCGTCGTCACCCGCGCGCTCGCGCTCGCCCTGGCCGGGAGACTTGACGAGGCGCGCCTCGAGGCGGACCTCGCGGGCAAGCTGCAACCGCTCGGCTCGGGGGTGCAGAGCCCGTACGTGGCGTACGTGCGGAGCCGCGTCGACGCGATGGCCGGCGACCCGGACCGCGCGGCGGCGCGGCTCGACTCCGTGCTCGCGCGGCCCGCGCAGCAGTCGCGCGGGTGGCTCGCGATCGATCGCACGCTCGTCCCGCTGCACGGTCATCCGGCGTTCGAGGCGCTGATCGCGGGCACGTCCCGCTAGCCCGTCCGAATCCGCGTCGCTGGTCGCGCCGCCGGCGGCCGGGTAGATTCGGCACCGTATGGTCCCGTTCGAGATCCCTGTCCCGGAGCCGCCGCTCATGCCTACGTTCGCACGCTCTCTCCGCCGGCCGACCACGCGGGTCGCGCTGGCCGGCGCCCTCATGCTGCTCGCCGGATGCGCCGGGGTCACGCCGATCAGCGAGCTGCTCCAGAATTCGTCGAAGTACAACGGCAAGACGGTGAGCGTCAGAGGCGAGGTCAAGGAATCGGCCGGCCTGCTCGGGCGCGGCGCGTATCAGATCAAGGACGACACCGGTCAGCTCACCGTGGTGAGCGAGACGTCGGCTCCGCCGCCGAGTGGATCGAAGATCACCGCCAAGGGCGTCTTCGAGGCGCTCCTCACCATCGGCTCCAAGAGCCTGGCCGTGCTCCGGGAGAAGAGCCGCTCCACCAACTGACGCACGTTGAGGTAGCGGCGAGCCGCCGCTACCTTGTCTCCGTGCCGCCCGCCACCGCGCTTCCGGTCCTCTTCGCCATCAGCTTCTGCCACCTGCTCAACGACATGATGCAGGCGCTGCTGCCGGCGATGTATCCGATGCTCAAGACCGCCTACGCGCTCGACTTCGCGCAGATCGGGCTGATCACCCTCACCTTCCAGCTCACCGCCTCGCTGCTGCAGCCGCTGATCGGGCTCTATACCGATCATCACCCCAAGCCGTACTCGCTCATGGCCGGCATGGGGTTCACGCTCTTCGGCCTGCTCTCGCTCTCCGTGACGCGCAGCTACCCGGGCCTGCTCCTCTCGGCGGGCCTCGTCGGGTTGGGCTCGGCCGTATTCCACCCCGAGTCCTCCCGCGTGGCGCGCATGGCGTCGGGCGGGCGACACGGGTTCGCGCAGTCGCTCTTCCAGGTGGGCGGCAACACCGGCTCGGCGATCGGCCCGCTCGTCGCCGCCTTCGTCGTGCTGCCGCGCGGGCAGCGCAGCGTGGCGTGGTTCTCCGTGGCGGCGCTGCTGGCGATCACCGTGCTGTGGAAGGTGGGCGCCTGGTACCAGCGCCATCGGCGGGCCGCGGCCGCGCTTCGCGCCGGCGCCGGTCGGGGGCATCCGACGCTGTCACCCGGCCAGGTGCGCCTGGCGCTCGTGGTGCTGATCGTGCTGATATTCTCCAAGTACATCTATCTCACCAGCATCACGAGTTACTACACCTTCTATCTCATCCACCACTTCGGCATCGGCGTGCAGAGCGCGCAGCTCCACCTGTTCGCCTTTCTCGGTGCGGTGGCCGCCGGCACGATCGTGGGCGGCCCCGTCGGCGACCGCTTCGGGCGGAAGCTGGTCATCTGGTGCTCGATCCTGGGCGTGCTTCCGTTCACGCTCGCCCTGCCCTACGTGGACTTGTTCTGGACCGGCGTGCTGAGCGTGCTCATCGGCTTCATCCTCGCCTCCGCGTTCTCCGCCATCCTGGTCTACGCGCAGGAGCTGGTGCCCGGGAAAGTCGGCATGATCTCGGGTCTGTTCTTCGGGTTCGCGTTCGGCACGGCCGGGATCGGCGCGGCGGCGCTGGGCGAGCTGGCCGACCACACGAGCATCGAGCTCGTGTATCACCTGTGCGCGTACCTGCCGGTGCTCGGACTGCTCACGGCGTGGCTGCCCGACGTGGAGTCCGGCGTTCACGCCCGGCCGGCCGCCGCACCCGACGTCGGCGCCGACGCCGTACCCACGAGCTGAGCATGGCCGGCACGGACCTGCAGGATCGGACGTTTTACGTCACCGGCGGCAACTCGGGCCTGGGGCGGGCGACGGTCGAGGCGCTGGCCGCGCGCGGGGCGAGCGTCGTGCTCGCCGCGCGCTCGGAGGCGCGGGCGGGCCCGGTTCTCGAAGCGATCCGGGCCCGGCATCCGGACGCGCGAGTGGAGCTCGCCCTGCTGGACGTCTCGGACCTGAGCTCGGTGCGACGCGCCGCCGATGTATTCCTGGCCAGCGGCCGGCCGCTCGATGCGCTCGTCAACAACGCGGGTGTCGCCGGCACGCGGGCCCTGAGCGCCGACGGATACGACATGACCTACGCGACCAATCACATCGGTCCGTTTCTGCTCACCAATCTGCTGCTGCCCGCGGTGGAGCGGGCACCGCAGGGCCGCATCGTGAACGTCTCGAGCGTTGGACACATGCAGGCGAAGCGGATCGACTGGTCGATGCTCGAGCGTCTGCCGCAGGCGCGACGCGCGGGGTTCAGCGACTACGCCGTCACCAAGCTGATGAACGTGCTCCACGCCAAGGAGCTGGCACGCCGGCTGTCCGGAACGCGTGTGACGACCTATGCGGTCCATCCTGGCGGGGTCGCCTCCAACATCTGGCGGTCGGTCCCGCAGCCCTTCCGCTGGATCCTCATGCGCTTTCTGATCTCCAATGAAGAGGGCGCGCTGACCCAGCTCCGTTGCGCCACCGCCCCGGAGCTCGCCACCGAGACCGGCCGCTACTATGTGAAGTCGCGCGAGGCGCGCTGCAACCCGCTCGCCGACGACCCGGCGCTCGCGCGCGAGCTGTGGACGCGCAGCGAGGCCGCCGTGGCGGTCGGCTGACCGGAGGGAAGTCATGCGCACGGCGCTCTGCGATCTTCTCGGCATCGACGTCGCCATCGTCCAGGGACCGATGGCGGGCGGTTGGACCACGCCGGCGCTGGTGGCGGAGGTGTGCGAGGCGGGCGGCCTCGGCACGCTGGCGGGCGGCCGGGTCGCGGCCGGTGACCTGCGCTCGCAAATCGAGGAGACGCGCCGGCGCACCCGGCGGCCGTTCGGCATCAACTTTCTGATCCCGGCGCCGGAGGCCGAGCGCACCGACGATCCCGCCGTTCCCGGCGTGCTCGCGCGCTTCCGGGAGCGGCTTGGCCTGCCGGAGCCGCCGCCACCCACGCTGCCACCCGCCTCCGTCGACGAGGCGCTCGAGATCGCGCTCGCCGCGCGGGTGCCGGTCATCAGCTTCGCCATGGGGTCGCCGCGAGCGTACGTCGAGCGCGTGCACGCGGCGGGCGCGATCGTAGTGGCGACGGTGACGACTGTCGACGAGGCGCTCGAGGTCGCGGCGGCAGGCGCCGACGTGGTGGTAGCGCAGGGCTCGGAGGCGGGAGGGCACCGTTCCACGTTCGCGCCCGCCGCGCTCGATGCGATGCCGCTCGTCGGCACCATGGCGCTGATGCCGGCGGTCGTGGACGCCGTCGCGCGGCCCGTGCTCGCCGCCGGCGGGATCATGGACGGGCGCGGCATCGTTGCGGCCCTCGCCCTGGGCGCCGCCGGCGTGCAGCTCGGCACCCGCTTTCTGCTGGCCACCGAGAGTGGCGCGCCGCCCAGCTATCGGCGGCAGCTCCTGCGGGCCGACGAGACCAGCACGTTCATCACCGACGTGTTCAGCGGACGGCCCGCGCGCGGCCTCAGGAACGCTTTTGCCCGGGCGTTCGAGGAGAGCGGCGCGCGCCCGTTGCCCTACCCTCGGCAGGGCGCGTCGGCGCTCGACATCTACCGGGCGTCGCTGGCCGACGACGGCGAATGGGCGACCCTCTTCGCCGGCCAGGGCCTCCGCCTGGCCGGCACCGAGCAGCCGGCGGCCGCGATCGTGCGCGAGCTCGTGGCCGAGGTTCGCTCCGTGCGAGACCGGCTGGCCGGCTGACGCGGCCTAGCGGTCGATGTATGCCATCATGCCGTCGCCGTATCGGGGACCGGCCGTCGCCGCCGGCGGCAGCGCGGCCTCGAGGCGCGCCAGGTGGGCCGCGCCAAGGCGCAGCTCCGCCGCGGCCACATTTTCCTCCAGATAACGGCGGCGCTTCGTACCCGGAATCGGTATCATGTCCTCGCCCTGCTGCAGCACCCAGGCGAGCGCCACCTGCCCCGGGGTCGCGCCCAGCTCCGCCGCCACCTGCCCTACCACCGCTGCCGCACGCGCGTTGGCGTCGAAGTTGGCGCCCTGGAATCGCGGATCGCCTCGGCGGTAGTCGTCTTCGGGATATTCCTCCGCCCGCCGCGCCGTGCCGGTGAGGAACCCGCGCCCCAGCGGGCTGAACGGCACGAGGCCGATTCCGAGCTCGCGCAGCGCGGGCAGCACGTCCGATTCGAGGTTGCGCTCCCACATCGAGTACTCGCTCTGCAGCGCCGAGATGGGGTGGACGGCATGGGCGCGGCGGATCGTCTCGACGCCGGCCTCGGAGAGCCCGAGGAAGCGCGCCTTGCCCTCCCGCACGAGGTCGCCCATGGTGCCGACGACGTCTTCGATCGGCACGGCCGGGTCTACCCGGTGCTGGTAGAGCAGGTCGATGTAGTCGGTCCCGAGCCGCCTCAGCGAACCTTCGACCGCCTCGCGGATATGCGACGGGCGGCTGTCGAGACCGCCGCGGCCCTTGGTCCCGATCTCCCAGCCGAACTTGGTCGCGATCACGGCCCGCTCGCGCCGTCCCTCGAGCGCACCGCCGAGCAGCGTCTCGTTGGTGTACGGACCATACACCTCGGCGGTATCGAACAGCGTCACGCCGAGCTCGAGCGCGCGGTGAATCGTGGCCACCGATTCCTCGTCGTTCGGCGCGCCGTACGACTGGCTCATGCCCATGCAGCCAAGCCCGAGGGCGGACACCTCGAGACCCTGGCTGCCCAGCTTCCGTTTCGTCAGCATCGTCCATCCTCCATGGGCCGCCGGAAAGGCAGCATTCGTATCGGTGGAAGATGGCATGTCTGCGAGAGAAGGTCGAACGGGAGGGAGCTTCGCGCGAACGAGGGGGCATGCCGGAAGCGTGCCCCCTCGTCGCGCTCAGGCGGAAACGCGGAGCGTCAGGCTACTGCTTCACCCAGGTGGGCCGCAGGTCGCGCGTGACGTTGCGAACGAGGTCACCCACCATCTCGCCGTAGGCTTCGTTCGGATCTCGCACGGCGACGGAGGGCAGGTTGCCGGCCATGGCCAGGCGGCCGACCGTGCCGTCCGTCGCCGAGCTCGAGCGCCACATCGTCCCGCCGGTGCTGGTCGACACCAGCTTCACCGTGAGCTCGGCCGACACCGACGCCTTGACGTTGAGTCCGCCCGCCGCGCTGATCCGCCCGCGAGGCTTCACCCCGGAGACCTTGAGCTGCCCCAGGAAGACGGCAGGCACGTGCTTCTCGCGGCCGAGCGCCTGAGCCAGCGCCGTGGCGTCGCCGGCGGCGGCGAGCGCGTGCAGCGCGGTGTCGGCGCTCGTGAGCTCCATCAGCTCGATGCCGGACTGGCTGGCCAGGAGCTCATCGGCGAAGCGCTGCGTGGCGAGGACGCTCAGGTCCGGGTTGGCATCCTCCGCCGCGAACGTCACCAGCGCCACCCGGCCATAGGGCTGGAGCGACAGCCGTGCAGGAACTTGCGCATAGTGCGCTCCGCAGGCCGAAAGCGCGAGCGCGCCGCAAACCACGAGACCAGCCCGGTTCCACCGCATCCTGACGCCGCCTGAAGGTAGGGGCTGCGCCCGATGAGCAAGCGCCACGCCAGCTCATGGCTCCGGTTATGCCATCGATGGAGCGGTGGCCCCGGCGGCCATGGCCCGGCCGATCTTCTCCACGTGCCGGTGGTCGGTGCCGCAGCATCCGCCGACCACCGACAGGCGGCTGAAGGAGCGTCGCAGCTCGCGGTACTGCGCGCCAAGCTCCGCCGGATCGCCCTCGTCCAGGCTCGAGCTCTCGTCCAGCTCGGCGTGGCTTCGGCGCGACGCGTTGGCCCGGAGACCACGCACCCGATCCCGCCACCCGCCCTCCTGCGCTGTTACGCTCGCCAGGTGCTCCGGATGCGCGCAGTTGATCATGTAGTAGGCCGGATAGCCGCCCGTTGCCTCGTCGGTCCGGGCGATCGCGTCCTCGAGCGACGCGCCCGAGGGCAGTCGCCCGTCGGTCTCGGCGGTGAACGAGAGCGCCACGGGCATGCCGGCCGACCGGGCGGCGAGCGCGACGCCGATCGCTTCCTCTGGATAGTTCATCGTGAACGCCGCCACCATATCGGCGTCGGTCTGCGCGAAGGTCTCGATCTGCGCCGCGTGATAGTCGCGGGCCTGGGCCGCGCTCATGAGCGCGCCGGGGACGTAGCCGTCGCCGCGCGGCCCGAGATTGCCGCTGATGACGATCGGAGTGCCCCCGCGCTCGAATGCCGACCGGACCTCCAGCAGCAGCCCGACCGCGCTCCGGTTGGCGTCCGCGAGAGCGGCGCCGTCGTACCCGAGACGGGCGCCCCAGTCGCGGTTGGCCCGCCAGGTCGGCGTCTCGAGCACCAGCCCGGCGCCCTGCTCGCGGGCGATCCGCGCGTACCGCTCGAAATACTCGCGCAGCACCCGGACGCCCTGCGCGTTCTTCAGAAGATCGAACGCCGCGAAATGTGGAAGCGCCAGACCTTCGTGAAACACCAGCGTCGTTTCCAGCCCGCCGTCCGTCAGGAACAGCGTGTCGCCGAGCTGCGGCAGCCGGTTACGGTACTTGCTCATCGTCGTCGCTCTCCGTTCTGTTCGGGTAGTCCCACGCCACCAAGGTAGCGCGCGCGTCGGAGCGCCACCAAAGTCATTCCGGCTCGAACCGAGGCAAATCGGCCATGCGATCCGCTCCCCCCGTCACGGTGGCCATCCTCGCCTTTCCCGAGACGACGGCGTCGGTCGTCTATGGCCTGTACGATCTGTTCGCCTCGACCGGTCGCGAGTGGGGATTCGTGGTCGACGGGCAGCCCGGACCCGAGCTGATGCGGCCCGTCGTGACGGCGGTGCGCGCGGAGGCGTTCGAGGCGGCGAACGGCGTCATCATCGTGCCGCAGACGACGCTCGACGCGGCGCCCGCGGACATCGTGTGCGTGCCCGAGCTCGCCGTGCCGCCGACCGCGCCGATCGGCGGACGGTTCGCGCGCGAGATCGAATGGCTGCAGGAGCGCTACGCGGCGGGCGCCACGCTCGCAAGCGCCTGCTCGGGCGCGGTGCTGCTGGCGGAAGCGGGGCTGCTCGACGGCCAGGATGCCACCACGCACTGGGCCTACTGCGACGTATTGCGCGCCGCGTATCCGAAGGTCCGGGTCCATCCCGAGCGTGCGCTCGTCCTCTCGGGTGACGAGCAGCGGCTCGTGATGGCGGGCGGCGGCACGTCGTGGCACGATGTCGCGCTGTACCTGATCGCGCGGTTCGCGGGGATCGATGCCGCGATGCAGGTGGCGCGGATCAACCTGATCGACTGGCACGAGGTCGGCCAGCAGCCGTTCGCGCGGCTGGCACGGACCCGCCAGGTCGGCGACGCCGTGATCGCGCGCTGCCAGGGATGGATTGCCGATCACTACCGGGAGCCGTCGCCGGTGACGGCGATGATCCGCATGAGCGGCATCGCCGAGCGCTCGCTCAAGCGCCGGTTCCGCGCGGCCACGGGGCTCTCGCCGCTCGAGTACGTGCACATGCTCCGGCTCGAGGCGGCCAAGGAGCTGCTCGAGTCGGGCGACCAGCCGGCGGAAGCCGTCGCGTTCGAGGTCGGATACGAGGACGCCGCGTTCTTCCGCCGCCTGTTCCGCCGCCACGTGCGCCTCACGCCGTCGCAGTACCGGAAACGCTTCGGCTCGCTGCGCCGGGCGCTGGCGGGCGCTTGACAAAGCGTGTTGACAACACATAATTCGCCCATGCCGATCCGTGAGCGGATTCAGCAGCGCCGGTTCCGCACCCTCGCGGACGAGGCGGTGGTCAGCCTGATGGTCGCGGCCGAGCACTTCGAGCAGGCCGTCACGCCCGTCTGGGAGCGGTACGCAGTCACGGCGGACCAGTACAACGTGCTCCGCATTCTTCGTGGAGTGCACCCGGGCGGACACCCGCGTAACGAGATCGCCCGCCGCATGATCCACCGCGCGCCGGACGTCACACGAATGCTCGACCGGCTGGTGCGCCAGCGGCTCGTGGCGCGGGTCCGGAACCCCGAGGACCGGCGGGAATCCATCGCCACGATCACCCCGGCGGGGCTCGCGCTGCTGGATCGGATCGACCCCGAGGTGCACGAGGTGCAGGCGGCGGTCACCGCCGCGCTCGGTGAACAGGATCTTCGACGGCTCGTGCGGCTGTGCGACGCGCTGGTGCCGTAGTCTTCAACTCTCAGCAAGCTCAGGAGATGGTCATGGCAGAGCAGCGAAAAATCATCGCGGTGGTCGGTGGGACCGGGGCGCAGGGCGGCGCCGTCGTGCGCGCCATTCTCGCCGACAAGGCCGGCGGCTTCGCCGCGCGCGCCATCACCCGGAAGGTCGATTCGGAGAAGGCCCAGGCCCTCGCCGCGGCGGGCGCCGACGTGGTCGCGGCGGATCTGGACGACGAACAGAGCCTGGAACGGGCGTTCGCCGGCGCCTACGGCGCGTTCTGCCTCACCAACTTCTGGGAGCATTTCTCGCCGGAGAAGGAGCTCGTGCAGGCGGGCAACATGGCGCGCGCGGCCAAGGTCGCCGGCGTGCAGCATGCCATCTGGTCCACGCTCGAAGACACCCGCAAGTGGGTTCCCTTGAGCGACGATCGCATGCCTACGCTGCAGGGCAAGTACAAGGTCCCCCACTTCGACGCCAAGGGCGAAGCGGACGAGCTGTTCCGCCGCGAAGGGGTGCCGACGACGTTCCTGCTCACCGCGTTCTATTGGGAGAACCTGATCTACTTCGGCTCCGGGCCGCAGCGCGGTCCGGACGGAGAGCTCGCCATCGTCTTCCCGATGGCCGAGAAGCCGCTTTCGAGCATCAGCGTCGAGGACATCGGCAAGAGCGCGTATGGCATCTTCAAGCGCGGCAAGGAGCTGATCGGGAAAACCGTCGCCATCGCGGGTGAGCACCTGACCGGCGCACAGATGGCCTCGAAGCTGAGCCGCGCTCTGGGCCGGCAGATCCGGTACACGAACGTGCCCCCCGAGGTCTACCGGAGCTTCGCATTTCCCGGGGCGGATGATCTGGGCAACATGTTCCAGTTCAAGCGCGATTTCAACGACTATTTCGTCGGCGTGCGGGACATCGCCTTTACCCGGAGCCTCAATCCCGAGCTTCAGTCGTTCGACCAGTGGCTGGACCGGCACAAGAGCGAGATCCCCCTGCCGTAAGAGCGGCAGGCCAACGACTTCGGTGGCCTGTCGAAATCGGGGCCCCGCGTTCGTCTATCTGGCATCCACCGCTGGCTCACCCGAATCGGAGGAAGCCATGAAGTATCTGTGCCTGATCTATGACGACGAGCGGAAGGTCGGGGCCATGTCCCAGGCCGAATCGGACAAGTTCATGGGCGAGTATTTCGCGTTCACCGAGGACATCCGGAAGAGCGGCCACATGGTCCACGGCGAGGCGCTGCAGCCTGTCGAGACCGCCACGACGATACGGGTGCGCAACGGCAAGCTCAGCACGACCGACGGACCGTTCGCCGAGACGAAGGAGCAGCTCGGCGGGTTCTACCTGATCGAGGCCAAGGACCTGAACGAGGCGCTGCAGGTGGCGGCCAAGATCCCGTCGGTGCGGATCGGGAGCGTCGAGGTGCGGCCGGTCGTGGATTTCAGCCAGCAGTAGCTTGGGCGGGAACCCCTCGCCCGACGAACTCGCGCGCGCCGCGGTGGACTCCGTCTACCGCGGCGAATCGCGTCGCGTGCTCGCCACGCTGATTCGCCTCCTTGGCGATTTCGATCTCGCCGAAGAGGCGACGCACGATGCCTTCACGGCCGCGGTGGAGCGCTGGCCTCGGGACGGCGTGCCCGACAATCCGCGCGCGTGGCTGGTCTCCACCGGCCGCTTCAAGGCGATCGACGGGCTCCGCCGTCGCGCGCGCTTCGACGCGTCGCTCGGCCGGATCGCCGAGCAGCTCGCCGGGGAGGCGCGCGGCCCCGGAGCCGGGGACGACGACACGCTCGAGGACGACCGCCTGCGCCTGATCTTCACATGCTGCCATCCCGCCCTGCCGCCCGACGCGCAAGTGGCCCTGACGCTGCGCGAGGTGTGCGGGTTGACCACCGAGGAGATCGCGCACGCCTTCCTCACTTCCCCGCCCACCGTCGCCCAGCGGATCGTACGCGCCAAATCCAAGATCCGCGACGCGCGCATTCCCTATCAGATTCCCTCGCGCGCGGATCTGCCCGACCGGCTCGAGAGCGTCCTTCGCGTGGTGTATCTCGTCTTCAACGAAGGTTATTCCGCCTCGTCTGGCGCCGCGATCACCCGGCACGATCTCTCGACCGAGGCAATCCGGCTCGGCCGTCTGGTGCTCGAGCTGCTGCCGGAGCCCGCGGAGCCGGAGGCGATCGGGCTGCTCGCGCTGATGCTCCTGCACGAATCCCGGCGTGCGGCGCGTACGAGCGAGTCGGGCGAATTGATGCTCCTCGACGAGCAGGATCGCACGCGCTGGAACCGGGAGCGGATCGCTGAGGGCTCGGAACTGGTGGAACGAGCGCTCCGATCCCGGCGGTTCGGGCCGTTCACGCTGCAGGCGGCGATCGCCGCGGTGCACGCCGACGCGCCGAGTGCCGAGTCGACCGACTGGCCCCAGATCGTGGCTCTCTACGATGTACTGCTGAGAGTCGAGCCCTCGGCCGTGGTCGAGCTCAATCGCGCGGCGGCCGTGGCGATGCGGGACGGCCCCGCGGCGGGGCTCGCGATGGTGAACGCCATTCTCGCCCGCGGCGACCTGGCCGACTATCACCTAGCCCACTCCGCGCATGCCGAGCTGTGTCGGCGGCTGGGGATGACGGTCGAGGCTCGGGCGTCCTATCGGAAGGCACTCGCCCTGGCTCAGCAGGAGCCCGAGCGCCGGTTTCTCGCGCGCCGGCTGGAAGAGGTCCGGGAGCTTGGCTAGCGGGCCTTGGTGCGATCGAGGGGCTGAATGGGCCGTCCGGCCGCCGAGTCGGCGATCAAAGCCTCGAGCCTGCGCGCCCGCGTCTCCTCACGCTTGGCGCTCACGACCCAGTGGATGGCCGTCCGTCTGTATCCCTGAGGCTGCGCGTTGAAGAAGGTCCACGCCTTTCGATTGCGGCGGAATCGCCGCTCCATGGCCGGAGCCAGCTCCGCGCGCTGGCGCTGCTCGTAGGCGTAGATGCCCGACCTGGCCTCGCTTCGCGCGGCATACGCCGCCGCGCCGGCCGGTTCCATCAGTCCGAGCTTCGACAGCTCCGCCACCCTCGCGACATTGACGCTGCTCCAGATGCTCCCCTTCCGCCGCGGGGTGAACCGGATCATGTAGCGTGTCTCGTCGATCCGCTTCCGCACGCCGTCGATCCAGCCGAAGCACAGCGCCTGGTCCACCGACTCGGGCCAGGTGATGCTCGGCCGGCCGGAGTCCTTCTTGTGAAAGCCGACCCAGAGCTCGGCGGCGCTCGCATGGTGCCGGGCCAGCCAGGCCCGCCAGGCGGCCGGCGTGGGAAAGAATGTCGGGGGCATAGGTCCATTCTACTCGCATCGAACGGGCGTGCCGAGGGCGCTCGACACTGGCGCAATCGAGGGTCCCGTGGCAACTCTACGCTGCTCCCCTCATCGATCATCTTCGAGCCGGCGGCACGGCATGCACGAGCACGTCACGCTGGTGGGCCCCGAACCGGCGGCGGGGGAGACACCCCGCCTCTCGGCCCTTCCCCGCGACCTGCTCGAGCAGGTCCGCGGGCGCGTTCGCCTGTTGGCACTGCTCCTCCTCATCGGCTTCGCGCTCGATCCCGCGATTTTCCTCATCGGCTGGACCGTCGGGACGCTGAGCGGTGTCCCGGTACGATTCGGCAACACGGGCTTCGTGGTCACCGACCTGGGCGTCGTGCTGGCGTCCCTGGGTGTCTGGTGGATGGCCGGTGAAGGCCGTGTCTCGCCGTCCCGGCTGCTCACCCTGGGTCTCGTCTACGAAGTCGCCATCTGCTTCGCGCTGTCGCTCATCGCCTACTGGCAGTGGACGCTGGATCTGGGCACCATTCCGCCGCTCATCTGGGTCCCCACCGTCATCGTCCTGTTCCCGCTCGTCATGCCGGGCCCGCCGCGGCGCATGCTCACCGCGGCGATCGCCGCCGGCCTGACGGCTCCGCTCGCGCTCCTCCTGCTCGATCTCTGGAACAAGGTGACGCCGACGACGGACGACTATATCCGCTCGGTGGTCAATTCGGCGTTCGGGGTCGGCTTCGCCTACATGGGCGCTCGCGTGGTGTACCGCCTCGGTCGTCAGGTCGCGGCCGCGCGTGAGCTCGGCAGTTATCGTCTCGAAGCGAAGCTCGGACAAGGCGGCATGGGTGAGGTGTGGCGCGCGCGGCATCGCATGCTCGCCCGCCCGGCAGCCATCAAGGTGATCCGGCCGCCGGCTGGCGGGCAAGGCGTGACCGACGAGCTTCAGCGCCGATTCGAGCAGGAGGCCCAGGCCATCGCGCGGCTCCGTTCGCCACACACGGTCGAGCTCTATGATTTCGGCGTGGCCGAGAACGGCGCGTTCTACTACGTCATGGAGCTGCTCGACGGTCTCGACACCGACGCCCTCGTACGGCGGCATGGCCCCCTTCCAGCCGCCCGCACCGTCTATCTGCTCCGGCAGATCTGTCATTCGCTGGCGGAGGCGCAGGCCTGCGGCCTGGTCCACCGCGATATCAAGCCCGCCAACGTTTTCCTCTGCCGGTATGGCGAGGACCATGACTTCGTGAAGGTGTTGGATTTCGGCCTGGTGAAGGCGCTCGACGGCCGGGCCGGGAAGGCCGCTCCGGGCCTCACCATGGAGAACATGGTCCAGGGCACGCCAGCGTTCATCGCTCCGGAGCAGGCGATGGGCGACGACGGCGTCGACGGCCGAGCCGACATCTACGCGACCGGGTGCGTGGCCTATTGGCTGCTGACCGGCCAGCACGTGTTCACCGCCGACACGTCGATGGGCGTGCTGATCCACCATGCCCAGAGCCGGCCCACCCCTCCCTCCGAACGTGTCGAGCTGCCTATCCCTCATGACCTGGAGCAATTGGTGATGGAGTGCCTGGCCAAGAACCCCGCGGACCGCCCCCAGAGTGCGCGTGAGCTATCGCTCCGCCTGGCCGAGGTGGCCGACGCGACCCGGTGGACCGAGGTCGAAGCCCGCCAATGGTGGGCGACGCACCGACCGGTTTGACCCATTAAGGCCCTTGGCATCGCCGTGACCGACCTCACGGTATGCAATCGGCCTTAGCCCCACTTTCCTCCCTCGCAACCAAACGGCGCGCCCTGCCGGGCAGGCTCCGGCATGCGGAACGCTTGAACTACGGAGGAACATCATGGGTTTGCTTTCAAAGCCGATCGACTCACTGAACGACCTGTTCGTTCACACGCTTCAGGACATCTACTACGCCGAGCAGCAGATCACCAAGGCGCTGCCGAAGATGATCGCCAAGGTGAGCGATCCTCAGCTCAAGCAGGGCTTCGAGATGCACTTGGGCGAGACCAAGAACCAGATCAAGCGGCTGGAGCAGGTGTTCCAGATGCACGGCGAGACCCCCAAGGCGGTCACCTGTCCGGCAATCGACGGCATCATCACCGAAGCCAACGAGATCCTCGGTGATTCCAAGGACAATGACGTCGTCGACGCGGCCGCCGCCGCGGCCGCGCAGGCGGTGGAGCATTACGAGATCGCGCGATACGGCACCCTGATCGCGTGGGCCCGGGAGCTGGGCCGTGACGACTGCGCGAGCGTGCTCGAGCAGACGCTGGTCGAGGAGAAGGCGACCGACGCCAAGTTGACGGATATCGCGGAGGCTCGGGTCAACCGACTGGCCGCTCGGCGGTAACCGCGTAAACAGTCGGTCATAAGCGCAGAGTTCGGGGCTGTCCCCGCCGGCGGATCAACGCCGGCGGAGACAGCCCCGTCTGCATGTTCCTGCGCACCGTTTCACGCTCCTCCCGTCGCCTATCGGCAGGGCCCGATGTATGCTCGTACATCCTCCAGCCCTGGACCGATGCGACCCAACCTCCGATCTCTGGCCTCGGCGCTGGCGCTCACCGTCGCGTGCGCCGCGCCTTCCGCCGCACCGACTCCATCGCGGGGCCCGGGAGATTCCGGTCGCGCCGTCAGCGCCGCCGAATCCTCCTACGCGGTGACGCGCGACCTGCGCGACCACATCGATGTGACCGCCGCGGCGGGATCGTGGGTGGCCGCCGATGGCACCCCACTCGACGTGCTCGCCGCACGCTACGATGCCGCCCGGACCGACCTGGCGCACCGATTGAGCGCGGTCGATTCGACCGCCTTGGCGGGCGACGATCTCCGGGCGTTGGGCCTGATGCGTCGAACGCTCGAGCGCGACCTGGGGCCGCTCGCCGCAGCCAGCGGGCAGTCGGGCGACACGGCTCCTCCCGACTGCCATTTCGATCCAGGCGCGATCGCGGGCGGTCCACGCGCGCTCGACTCGCTTCGGGCGCGGACTTATGCCTGCTATGGCTGGGCGCAGTCGCACCTGGTGGCCGGAGCCGATACGATGGACCGGCTGTCGATCCTCGGCGCGCTCGGACGCACCGACAGCGCGAACCGCCGCCGGGAACTGTTCCTCGCCCTCGAGCCCGTGTGGCGCAGCGTCAACGGCACGAACCGCTCCGACAGTCCCTACCGCGCTCTCATCGCCCTCGAGGCTCGTCCCCGCGGCGCGGACGATTCCCCGGCCACCCTGCAGGCGCGAGCGTCGGGGCTGGATCCCGATTCGCTCGAGCACTGGCTGATGGCCATCCTGGAGACCTGGCGCGACGCGACTCCCGATTCGCTCGTCGAGCCATGGGATTGGTACTACCAGACCGGGAGCACCAGCCGAAAGCTCGGGCCGCAGGTGAGCCGCCAGCGCCTCATCGAGCTGAACGCGGCCGTCTGGGCCGCCCTTGGCGTGGATGTCGGAGCGCTTCGGGTCCATTACGATCTGGAGCCGCGGAACGGGAAGGACCCGGTGGCCTTCACCACGTTCGGGGCGCGCGCACCGCTCATCGAGCCGTGGGTCTTTGCCACGTACAGAACGGGCGGGCTCGACAACCTGAACGAGCTGCTGCATGAAACCGGTCACGCGGCGCATATCGGGGCGATCCGCACCCGCCCCGCCTTCCGGGACTGGCCCGACAGCGATCCCTTCACCGAAGCGGTCGCCGACGTCGCGGCGCTCGACGTGTACGAACCGGCCTGGCAGCAGCGCTGGCTGGGCGACTCAGTGCCCCTCGCCGAGGGAATCCGGAGCCGGTATGGCGGGATCGTGATGGATGTCGCGTGGGCGCTGTTCGAATCCCGCATGCTGCGCGATCCGGGCGCTGATCCGAACGCCGTATGGACCGGCTTGACCCGCGACTACCTCCACATCCGGCCCCACCCCGAACTCTCGTGGTGGGCAATGCGCGGGCAGCTCGTGGATGCGCCGGGCTACATGATGAATTACGCGGCGGGTGCGATCCTCATCGCCGCGGTACGCGCGCGCATCCGTGAGTTGCACGGGCCGTTCGTGACCGGCGACTCGACCTGGTACGGCTGGGTGGCGCCCCGACTGCTGCGTTTCGGTCTCGAGCGCCCCACCCGCGAAGTCCTCGGCGAATTCCTCGGCGGTCCCGTCTCGCCCGAGGCCCTGCTGGCGGACCTCCGAAGAATGGTCCGATGATCCGGATCCACCGGCTGCCGTGGTGTCGCTACACGGAATGGCTGCGGCCCGCCGCCTCGAGGACGCGGCGACGCTGACCGGGCGTGACCATATCCCGCTCCACCACCTGCCGCACGATCCGCGCGGCGAACGAGTAGCCCCGCGGCTCCGTCACCAGCCACCGATGCCATTCGAGCTCGTCCAGGGCCCGGCCAAGCTCGTCGGGCTCCATCTCGAGCGCGTGCTCGAGCACCGGCGGCGCGGCGAGATCGCCGAGTACCGCCGCCGAGACGAGCACCCGCTGGGCGGCGGGACTCAGCCGTCGGAACGCCACCCGTATCGCCGCGACCACCGCGTCGGGCAGATCGCCCGGCAGGCTTTGGTCCAGCGTGCGCAGCGGCTCGGGCCAGGTCCCCGCGATCGTCCCGAGATCGAGTCCCAGCGCCACGGCCCGGAGGAGCTCGACGGCGAGCAGCGGAAGACCCGCGGAATCGGTGGCCACCCGGCGCACCACCCGATCGAGCGAGATCGAGTCGTAGCCGGGCAGCATCCGCTCGGCCAGGCTGCGCAGCGCGGCGCGGTCGAGCCGTCGCAGCCGGACCACGCCGCCGTCCAGGTCTCGTCCGATCCGGCTCCGCAGCTCGTCGAGCTCGGCTCGCGGCGGGTACGGCGAGGTGGACAGCACCAGCGTCAGCGGTGCCGTCTGCAGGTCGCGCAGCATCGTGCCGAGCGACAGCGCCGAATCGGCATCGAGCCACTGCGCGTCGTCGACGGCGAGCACCACCGGGTGCTCGGAGGCCGCCGCCCGGACCGCCTCCACCAACGCGCGGCCGAGCGCCATGCCCGCCGGTGACCGCGCGCCCGGAAATCGATCCGACCACTCGGCCAGCACCCCGCCGAACGAGGCGAGCGCCGATGGCGGCGCGCCGCCGATCCCGGCCGCGTCGATGAGTCCTCCGCGCGCGAGGGCCAGAACCCCGCTCCACGGATCCGCGCGATCGCCCTCGACCGCGCGCGCGGCCGCCACCGACGTGCCGTCGAGCCGGAGCAGCGTGAGCGCCTCGCCGAGCAGGCGGCTCTTGCCCACCCCGGGTTCGCCCTCGAGCAGTACCAGCACCGATCGCCGGGAGCGCGCGGAGCGGGCGGCTTCCTCGAGCAGGCGCGCGAGCTCCTCCGTGCGGCCGCCCAGGGGCGGCCTCAGCAGGGAGAGCTCGTCGGCGCCCTCCTGCACGTCGCGCCGGACCCCCCGCTCCCGTCGCACGCGCGCGACCAGCGCCCGCGTCTCCTCGTCCGGCTGCACGCCCATCTCCGCGAGCCGCTCGTGGAATCGATCCGACAGCTCGAGCGCTCCGGTGCGATCGCCGGCGAGGGCCAGGCAGCGGAGCGATGCCCGAAAGGCCATCTCCGACAGCGGCTCGATCGCGAGCGCCCGCGCGGCGACGGCGCACGCCTCCTGCGCTTCGCCCGAACGCGCGAGTGCATCCGCGCAGCGGACCAGGATCTCGACGCCGCGCCGGCGCCACAGCTCGCGCTCGGTGGCCAGCCAGTCCTCGAACGCCGTGGCATCCGGCACGCCGAAGCCCTCGAGGAACTCGCCCGCCACCAGCTCCGACGCCGCCGTCCAGTCGCCGGCGTCGGCGAGCTGCTCGAGCCGATCCACGTCCAGCTCGACCGCGCCTTCGGTGAGCCCGAGCTGGCCGACCGTCGCCTCGACGGCGAGTTGGCCGGCGTGCCGCCGGATCACGCGCAGCGCCTCGCTGAGCGAGTGGCGCGCGGCGGCTTCGTTCCGATCGGCCCAGAGCAGGCCCGTCAGATGTTCACGACTTCGGGTTTGACGCGGAGATCTGGCGAGGTAGACGAGAAGCGCGAGATGCTTTCGCCAGAGCAGCTCGGGAGGCGCGGGGGCGCCGTCCACGGTCACCTCGATCGGCCCGAGCGTCCGGCAGACGATCACCGCCGTGGCTCAGAGCCCCGAGGACCCGAGAATGCGGCAGCTCGACAGCTCCCAGCGGCCCGCGCTCCGGGCGAACTCCGCCCTGAACACCGGGCGTTTCGTGCGCGAGCCGGACGACTCTCGCCAGGTCAGGGGAACGCTGAAATCGATCACGGCGGACTCGAGCCCGATGGTCGGGGCGCGGTCGACGTGCTCGCCGACGATCGCCCCCCACCCGCTGGTCAGGAGAATGCGGCCCAACCGCTTCAACTTCTCCTCATCCGACTTCGACGTCGGACGCCACAGCGAGCGCAGCCGATCCAGGTCCCGCGCCCGGACCGCGTCGTAGCATCGATCGACGCCCGCCGCGATCCAGGTGTCGGCGGCGTCCTCCTCCATCTGCGGTCCGGCCGTCCGGAGCGGCTCCGGCCGCGGCAGCACGGTGAGCCGGACCCTCGTCGACGCCGACTCGGTGGTGGCCGCAATGGTGACCGCGCCGGGCGCGCGGCCCGTCACTTCGCCGGTCGACGCATCCACCGCCGCCACCGCCGAATCACTGGTGGTCCAGGCGACGGGCATGTCGCTCACCTCCTGGCCTTCCGCGTCGCGCACCGATGCGCGGAGCGCGAGCGTCTCTCCGACGGCCATCGGCCTGGCCCCGAGCACCTGGAGCGCGCCGACGGTCCCCGGCATCACCCGCAGCTCCGCGGTCGACGTCCGATCGCCGCTCCTCACGAGCACCCGGGCGGTGCCGGCCGCGTGTCCGCGCGCGAGACCCGTCAGCGCCTCGACCGTGAGGATCTCCGGACTGTTCGATGCCCACGTGACGTCGGCGTTGGTCAGCGTGTCGCCGCCCGGCCCGAGCGCCAGCGCCCGGAGCGTCGTCGAGTCCCCGACTCGCAGGGGCCGGGTGGGGCCGATCGTGATCGACGCGACCGTCGGCACCCGCACACCAGGCCGCCGCACGGCGATCACGACGCTGTCCCGTCCCGCGCCGCTCGCCGCCACGATCTGCACCCGCCCCGGACGCACCGCGACCACGCGTCCCGTCGTCCGATCGACCCGCGCGATGGTCGAGTCGCCCGAGGTCCATGCGAGCGGAGCGCCTTCGACCGGACGACCGGCGGCGTCTTTCACCTGAGCCGTCAATCGAAGGGCGCTGTCGGGCCGGAGCGCGCGTGTCGGCCGCAGGGTGATGGAGACGCTCGACGAGGGAGCCGTGTCCACGCCCGACTTGCTGCTCACATAGCCGGACGGCGCGGGTGCGCTCGCCTCGGCCGCGGGATCCGGTTCGGCCGGTCGCGTGGGGCGGAGCCACAGCCAGAGCGCGCCGGCCGCGAACGCCCCGGCGCCCGCCAGCAGCACCCGCCGCCGGGCTCGACGCGAGCGCCGCCGCGACGGCGGACGAGCTTTCTCCTCCTCCGCCGCAGGCGGAAGCGCCGCGGTGACGCCGATTCGGACCGATGCTCGGACGCCCTCGCAGGCCGCGGTCAGCACCACCGATCCCGGTCGGAGTGCCGCCACCCAGCCCTCGGAGGTGACCATCGCGACGCTCACGTCGCTCGTGCTCCAGAGGACCGCGCGCCGGGGGAGCGGCGCACCCGTATGGTCGAGCGGCGTCGCGGCCAGCACAAAGCTCCCGCCCACCGCCACGGAGGTCGGCGGCTCGACGATGTCGACCGCGGAAACCCGGGGCGGCAGCACCGGAATGACGATGCTCGCACGCGCGTCGTCCAGCGCCGCCGTGATCCGGACGGTGCCCGGGCGTCGACCGGCGATCGTGCCGTGCTCGGTGACGGCCGCGACCTCCGGGTCAGCCGAGCGCCAGGAGACCTGGCGGTAGACGGGCCATCCCCGCTTGTCCTTCGGGGTGGCCTCGAGCCGGATTTCGTCGCCCGCGTGGAGCGGCTCGTTCATCGGCTCGATGACGATGTCGTCCGCCCGTGGCGAGGCGACTTCCACGCGGAGCAGCGCCGTGATCCCCTTGCAGGTCGCGGTGACGATCGCGGAGCCCGGCGCCAGCGCGGTCGCGAGTCCGCCGGCAGCGTCCAGCCGGAGGATATCGGGGGCGTCGGTACTCCACTGGGCCGACCGCGGTGGCAGCCGGGTGCCGTGCTGGCCCCGGATGACCGCGACGAGCGTGAAGCTGTCGCCTACCTCGAGCCCGGCGGGCGCGGGCATGATCGAGATGCCGCCGACCGGCCGGGCCGGCGCGCCACCCACCGACGACGCCCGCGTCCGCGGGGCCGGGCTGGTCGGGGTCGGCGCGTCCGAGAGCGACACCGCCCCGTCGAAGGCGGCGTACCGGATGAGCTCCGCGCGCAGCGGATCGTCCTCGTCGAGCGGAGCGGCGCCGAGCGCGGCCATCGCGTCGGACAGCTTGGGCCACCGCGCCTCCGGATCCTTCTCGAGCATCCGATGGATGGCTGCCTCGACCTCCGGCGGGCAGTCGGCGCTGAGCTCGCGCACCGGCCGCGGAGCCCGCTCGACGTGCGCCTGCATCACGGTGAGCGTGGAGCCCGCGAACGGCGGAGCGCCGGTCACCAGCTCGTAGGCCACGGCGCCGAGCGCGTACTGGTCCGACGCTCCCGACACCTCCGCGCCGCTGCACTGCTCGGGACTCATGTAGGCCGGCGTACCGACCAGCGCGCCGGTCAGCGTCTGACTCGGCCGCTCGGCCGCTTTCGCGATGCCGAAGTCCGTGACGACGGCATTGCCGTCCTCGTCGATCAGGATGTTGGCGGGCTTGATGTCCCGATGCACGATCCGCGCGCGATGGGCGTACGTCAGCGCGGAGCCGACCTGGTGCAGGATCGATCGGACGATCGGGAGCGGCAGCCGGCCCGCCTTCTGGACCACCTGCTCCAACGAGCGCCCGTGCACGTACCGCATCACGAAGAAGTGCAGACCTTCGGCCTGCCGCACCGAATAGACCGAAACGATGTTCGGGTGGTGCAGATGGGCGATCGTGATCGCCTCGTGCTTGAAGCGCTCCACCATGCCGTCGCCGAGCATGAGCCCGGGCGACATCACCTTGATCGCCACTTTGCGGTCGAGCGGGATCTCGTGCGCGAGGAAGACCGCCGCCATGCCGCCGTGTCCCAGCTCGCGTCCGATCTCGAACTCGCCGAGGGTCGCGCGCCGGAGCCGCTCGACGATGTCGGCCATCGGGGACGAGGGATCGGACGGGTTCGACGCTAGATCGTGCGGGATGGAGGACTCGGCGGGAGCGCCGCAGTGCGGACAGGACAGATCGCCGGGGAGGATCAGTCGCTCGCAGGAGCTACATGCCACGGACTCGCCGCCGCACTGCGCGCAGAAGCGATCGCCCGACTCTAAATCGCCTCCGCAGTGCAGACACGTGAGAATCGCAGACATTGGATCCGCCGTCGAGGTCGGCCTATTCCGTCATAGACAATTCTGCAGGCGAAACCATCACGGCGCAACGTGATAAGCGTCACATAGGCGGTCCTCTTGAGATCCACTTGATAGCCCGAGTGCAAAATGGGGCACTTAGTACCGACTCTGATCTTGGGAGGAGTGTTTCATGTTGATCCCTCGGCGTAGTGCCCTGTTCGATACTTCCTACTCGGCCCTGGTTCTTCGGGGTCGGTCGCCGGTTGAAGTTGTGGCCGCTCATGATCCTGCCGAAGGCTCCGCTCAGGACCCTAAAGGCCTGAGCGACAACGAAATAGGACTTATCACCCCGGTGCTGCGGTGGGCGACATGACCGCCACCATGGACGACGTGTTGGGGCGCTCGTTGGGCGCCGACCCGGCACTCGGCCGCACAAGGGATGGGGTAGTTATCGCCCCCCCGACGTTCGCCTTGCGCCGGATTCGGGCGGAGCGGCTCGACGAGACCCACACCCCGTTCCTTCGCCGGATGCACACCGACGAACGGGTCATGGCCACCCTGGGCGGGGGCCGCACCGACGCGGAAACCAAGGAATACATCGATCGCGGCATCGCTCACTGGACCGAGCACGGCTTCGGCATCTGGATTCTGAGGGACCGGATCACCGATGAGCCGGTGGGCCGAGCGGGCCTGCAGCATCTGACGCTCGAAGGCATGGTCGAGGTGGAGCTCTGCTACGCGCTCATGCCGGAGTTCTGGAACCGCGGCCTGGCCACGGATGCCGCACGCGCCTGTGTGACGATCGGCCGCGACTGGCTGGGACTCCACTCGGTCGTCGCGCTCACCCTCCCCACCAACGTCGCCTCCCAGCGCGTCCTCAGGAAAGCGGCGCTGGTGCGCGAGCGGGACGTCCGGCACGCCGGCCTCCGCCACGTGGTGTTCCGTACGGATTGACAGAGGTCAGCGGTGAGCGGTAAGCGGTAGCCGATACAGCAGTCGGGCGGATTCCGAATCCTTCTATCGCTCAGCGCTCAGCGCTCACCGCTCGCCGCTCACCGCTCACCGCTACCCCCTTCCACCACGTACGCTTCCATCGCGAAGTACTCCGCGAGCCCCAGCCGGTCGAGCTCCGCGGCGGTTCCGATGTTCCGGGCTTCGACCCGCTGCCAGAACTCCCGCTCGTCGGGTCCGGGGAAGGGCGCCGAGTCCTTCTGACTCTGGTGCTTGAAGATCGCCTGGATCTTGAGCCGAAGCTCTTCCTGCGAAAGCGGCACCAGCCAGGTCGCCTCGGTCACCGGCCATTCCTGCCAGGCGCCCCGGTACAGCCACACCTCCGGCCGGCGGCGGCGGGCGGCGACGTGCTCGGCCAGCGCGCGGTCGATCGCCTCCTTGCACATCCGGTGCGTGCCGTGGGGATCCGAAAGGTCCCCCGCGACGAAGATGAGGTCGGGCTCCTGCTCGCCGAGCAGCGCGCGAACGCTTGCCACATCCGCCGGACCGACGGGGGCCTTCTTCACCCTGCCCGTCTGGTAGAACGGCAGATTGAGAAACCGCGCCGCACCCTCGTCGAGGCCGAGGGTCCGGAGGCCGGCCACGGCCTCGGTCTCCCTGATCATCCGCTTCGCGTCCTGCACCTCGGCCGTGTCCACGTCTCCCGGGCGTTTGGCCGCCAGGAACGCGTCGACCCGGCGGCCGAGCGCGTCGATCGCGTCGGCCGGGATATGGCCTTCCATGGCCAGGCGTCGCAGGAAATCGAGATGCCGGCGCACGTCATGGTCGAACACCGCCACGTTGCCGCTCGTCATGTAGGCGACGGTGATCTCGTTTTCGTTCTCCACCAGCTTCCGCAGGATGCCGCCCATCGAGATGACGTCGTCGTCGGGGTGCGGCGAAAAGCAGATGATCCGCTGGTCGCGCGGCAGCTTGGAGCGGCCGCGGATCTTGGCGCCGAGCGCGTTGAAGACCAGGCCGTTCAGCGCGCCCGGCGAGCCATGCCGCGCCACCAGGGCCGAGAGGCGGTGCTCGGCGTAGTCGTGCTGGGTGAGCTTGAGGATAGCCTTGCCGGCCTGGCGCGACAGCCAGACGACGGCGCGGACCACGAGCTCCGGGGTCCACTCGACCGCGCCCAGCAGCCACGGCGTGGCCTCGCGCGTCAACGCCGCCGCCGCGGGCCGGTCGATGTAGAACGTCGTGCGCGGGTGCCGCTGGAGGAACGTCGCGGCCACCTCGTGGTCGACCTCGCCTTCCACCGCGCGCCGGACGATCGCCGCCTTGTGCTCGCCGGTGGCCAGAATCAGGATCTCGCGCGCCTCGAGGATGGTGGCGACGCCCATCGTGAGCGCCTCCCGGGGCACGTTCTCCTCGCCGAAGAAATCCGCCGCCGCATCCTTCCGGGTGACCAGGTCGAGCGTGATGAGTCGCGTGCGGCTCTCGGCGCCCGAGCCGGGCTCGTTGAAGCCGATGTGCCCGGTGCGACCGATGCCCAGCAGCTGAAGGTCGATCCCCCCGGCGGCCCGGATGTCCTCCTCGTAGCGGCGGAGCTCGTCGTCGACCTCGTCTCGCCGCAGGTCGCCGCGCGGAATGCGGACGCTGCTCCTCGGAATGTCGAGCTGCGCGAAGAGATTCTCCCACATGAAGCGGTGGTACGAGTGCAGGCTTTGCGGGTCCATCGGGTAGTACTCGTCCAGATTGAACGTCAGGACGCTTGCGAAGCTGAGGCCCTCGGCCCGGTGCATGCGGACGAGCTCGCGGTACACGCCGATGGGCGTCGACCCGGTCGCGAGGCCGAGCACCGGACGGCCGCCGACAGCCGTCTTCGCGCGAATTACCTCCGCGATCCGGCGCGCGACCAGGCGGCCCAGGTCGTCCGGCTCATCGACGATGACGGTGGGGATGCGTTCGGATGACATGGGTCGTCCGTAAGCTACAACGACGGGCGAGGCCGTCTATGGCGCGACGTAGAGCTCCCCGCCCCGCTCCCGGAACTCCGCCGACTTGGCCGCCATCTCGGCGGCGTAGTCGCGCACGTCCTGAGTGATCTTCATCGAGCAGAATTTGGGGCCGCACATCGAGCAGAAGTGGGCCACCTTGGCCCCATCGGCGGGCAGGGTGGCGTCGTGGTACGCGCGCGCCGTCACCGGATCGAGCGCCAGGTTGAACTGATCCTCCCAGCGGAACTCGAAGCGCGCCCGGCTCAGCGCGTCGTCCCACGCCCGCGCGCCGGGATGTCCCTTGGCCAGGTCCGCCGCGTGCGCGGCGATCTTGTACGCGATCACCCCCGCCTTCACGTCCTCGCGGTCCGGCAGTCCCAGGTGCTCCTTGGGGGTGACGTAGCAGAGCATGGCCGTTCCGAACCAGCCGATCATCGCCGCGCCGATCGCGCTGGTGATGTGGTCGTACCCAGGGGCGATGTCGGTGGTGAGCGGGCCCAGCGTGTAGAACGGCGCCTCGCCGCACCACTCGAGCTGCTTCTCCATGTTCTCCTTGATGAGATGCATCGGGACGTGCCCCGGGCCCTCGTTCATCACCTGCACCCCGTGCTCCCACGCGATTCGCGTCAGCTCCCCCTGCGTCCGCAGCTCGGCGAACTGCGCCTCGTCGTTCGCGTCGGCGATGCTGCCGGGGCGGAGGCCATCGCCCAGCGAGAACGAGACGTCGTACGCGGCCATGATCTCGCAGATTTCCCGGAACCGGGTGTAGAGAAAGCTTTCCTGGTGATGGGCCAGGCACCACTTGGCCATGATCGAGCCTCCGCGGCTCACGATGCCCGTCACGCGGTTGGCCGTAAGCGGCACGTACCGGAGCAGCACGCCGGCGTGCACGGTGAAGTAGTCGACGCCCTGCTCCGCCTGCTCGATCAGGGTGTCCCGGTAGAGCTCCCAGGTCAGATCCTCCGCCACACCGCCGGTCTTCTCGAGCGCCTGGTAGATCGGCACCGTGCCGATCGGCACGGCCGAGTTGCGCACGATCCACTCGCGGGTCTCGTGGATGTCGGCGCCGGTCGAGAGGTCCATGACCGTGTCCGCGCCCCAGAGCGTGGCCCACCGCAGCTTCTCCACCTCATCCTCGATGGAGGACCGCACGGCGGAGTTGCCGATGTTGGCGTTGATCTTCACGTGGAACGCGCGGCCGATGGCCATCGGCTCCAGCTCGGGATGGTTGATGTTGGCCGGTATGATCGCCCGGCCGCGTGCGACCTCGCTCCGCACCAGCTCCTCCGGCACGCCCTCGCGCAGCGCGACGAATTCCATCTCCTCGGTGATATCGCCGCGGCGGGCGAACTGCAGCTGGGTGATCGCGCCGCGGCCGCGAAGCACCGGCCGACGTAGGCTCTCTGGCACGAGCGCCGCCTGGCCCACGGTACGGCGCCCCGTGTCCTCGAGGTCGCGCGCGAGGATCCAGTCGCGCCGAAGCGGCGGCAGACCCGAGCGCACGTCGGCGCCCTGGGGACCGGTGGCGTCGTACACCCGGAGCGGCGGTTCGTCGCCCGCGAGCGCGATCTCGCGCATCGGCACCCGGATGCCGCGGCCGCCTTCGACGAACACTTTGGTGGAATTGGGGAACGCCTCGGCGTAACTCTCGGCGGCGGGTACGGAAGCTGGTCGGGGGGCGCGCGTGGAGCGCGCTCGGGAGGTGCGGGTG
This sequence comes from Gemmatimonadales bacterium, assembly GCA_035526925.1. Lineage (GTDB taxonomy): Bacteria > Gemmatimonadota > Gemmatimonadetes > Gemmatimonadales > GWC2-71-9 > CAVVWJ01. The sequence continues at coordinate 25,047 of DATLBL010000112.1, read as the reverse complement.
GCCATCGCTGTCGCTCCAGGGGTCGGGCGATGGCAGCGCAGCGCTGGCGCGCGGGTCGCGCGGGCGCCGCGCTCCCTTCGCCGGTATCAGCCGGATCAGGTTCCAAGGGTGACGTCTCAATCCGTCGGCCGTGCGCGTGCACGGCGAGGGATGCCCCTGGCGGCACCTGAATGGTAAGCGGAAGTCAGGTGCGAGTCACCCTGTCTGGAGACGTCAAGTTCGACTCTGTCGCCCCGCCCGGCCGTCGGGCCGCCCTCAGATCCATCCCGATTTCGTCCCCCTTTGCAACGGCGCCCTCGACCAGGACTCCCCGAAATCTTGCCGAGGGTCTAGCGCGAAACGCCGATTGCCTGCATATCCCCGGAAGTCCCCCCAACTTCCATTCTCTCAGGAGCTCCGAATGCGCACCGTTTCGCTCGCAGCCGCGCTCGCCGGCGTGCTGCTCACCGCCGCCTGCTCGCAGACCCCGTCCGCTGCCGGCGCACCGACCCCGGAAGCCTCGACGACCGCGACCGATACGACCGCAACGGCTACGGTCACTGAGCCGATGGCGGCCGACTCGGCTACCAGCGCGATGACCGATTCGGCAGCGACCGCGATGCCGGACTCGGCCACGATGGTCGAGCCCACCGCGACGGACTCCGCCCAGTAGGCCGGGACCGGCTCGGTTGACAACCCAACCTGTGTGCGCTAGGCTGATAGCATGATTATGCACGCCGCTGTATGGTCCCCGTTCGACACTGCCGCGCCCCGCTCGGGCGCCATGGCGTGTTGTTGTATGCGGAGCTTCCTCCCCGACCGGACGACCTGACGGCTCGAAGTTCACGCGCATAGGTGTGAAGCCCGCAGGCAACGTCCTGCGGGCTTCTTCTTTTTGGGTACTCGAGAGGAACACGAATGCTGACGCACGAGACGCCCGCAGTCCTCGAGCTCGCCGACCAATCCGCCGACGGCCCCTCCACGCCGGAGGAGATCGTGGCGTGGACCCTCCGCCGCTTCGAGGGCCGGAACCTGGTCCTGACCACGTCGTTCGGGATGGAAGGATGCGCCCTGATCGACATGGTGGCGCGGCATGGCGTGACGGTGCCCGTGGTCTATCTCGACACCATGTTCCTCTTTCCCGAAACGTACGCGCTGCGGGATCGGATGGCGGCCCGCTACCCCCATCTCCGGTTCGAGAACCGGGGCACCACGCTGACCCCGCAGGCGCAGGCCGATCGGTTCGGCCCCGAGCTGTGGCGCCGCGATCCCGATCGGTGCTGCGCCCTGCGGAAAGTCGAGCCGATGCGGCAGGCCCTCGCCGGCGTGGAGGTCTGGCTCACCGGCCTGATGCGCAGCCAGGGCGGCGCGCGCTCGGCGCTGCGCGAGCTGCAGTGGAACGAGTCCTACGAGCTGGTGCAGGTGAACCCGCTGGCCGGCTGGGACCGGCGCCGCGTCTGGGACTACGTCGTCACCCACGAGGTGCCGTACAACGAGCTCCACGAGCGCGGGTATCCCACGCTCGGCTGCACGCACTGCACCGTGGCGGTGGCAGGAGTCGGCGCGGGGGACTATACCCGCGCCGGACGCTGGGCCGGCAGCCCCAAGACCGAGTGCGGCCTGCACTTCGATTCTCCACGACACCTCGCGCGAGAGGCATGAGCGAACGATGACCGGAAAACCGGAATCCAAGGTCGAGATCGCCAAGCGGCAGTCGCGGCACCTTCGCGGCACCATCGCCGAGACGCTGGCCTCTGAGCGCACGCACTTCGGACACGATGACATCCAATTGCTCAAGTTCCACGGCACCTATCAGCAGGACGACCGCGACGGGCGGAAGGGCCTCGAGGCCGCCGGGCTGGAGAAGGCGTACTCCTTCATGGTGCGGGTCGCGATTCCCGCGGGCGCCGTCACCGGCGCGCAGTATCTCGACCTCGAGCGGCTCGCGGACGAGCACGCCAACGGCACCCTCCGCGTGACCACGCGGCAGGGCTTTCAATTCCACGGCATCCTCAAGGGCGACCTCAAGCCGGCCATCGCGGGCATCAATCGGTCGCTGCTGACCACCATCTCGGCGTGCGGCGATGTCCAGCGCAACGTGATGGGCTGCTCCGCCCCGCTCGGCGATGCCGATCACGCCGCGGTGAAGCAGGTGGCCGAGGCGATGGCGCTCGAGCTCCGGCCCGCGTCGCACGCGTACCACGAGATCTGGCTCGACGGCGAGAAGCAGGTCTCGACCGAGCACGAGGAGCCGTTCTACCGGGACCGCTACCTGCCACGGAAGTTCAAGACCGCCGTCGGCCTGTCGACCGACAACTGCGTCGACATCTGGTCGCAGGACGTCGGCCTCCTCGCGATCGTCGTGGACGGGCGCCTCACCGGCTTCAACCTGCTCGTGGGCGGCGGGCTCGGCATGACTCACAACAAGGGCGACACCACCGCGCGCCTGGCCGAGCCGCTCGGATTCGTGCCGACCGAGCACGGCGTCGAGGCCGTGCGCCTGGTCGCCGCGATATTCCGCGATCACGGCAACCGGAGCGACCGTCGGCACGCCCGCCTCAAATATTTGCTCGCCGAGTGGGGCACGCCCCGGTTTCGCGAGGAGTTTCAGCGACGCGCATCGTTCACCCTGGGCCCCGCGGTCGACCTGCCGCCACTGCCGTTTCACGACCACCTCGGCCGGCACCGCCAGCACGACGGCCGCTGGTTCTACGGCGTGTTCATCCAGAGCGGACGGATCGTCGATACCGGAGATCACCGACTCAAGACGGCCTTGCACGAGATCGTGACCCGGCTGCGTCCGGGCATCCGGCTCACCGCGCAGCAGAATCTGCTGCTCACCGATCTCGACCCCGACGGCATCGAGACCGTCGAGCGGATTCTGCAAGCGCACGGTGTCGCCCTGCCGACCCAGCTCTCGGCCGCGCGGCGGTTCTCGATGGCGTGCCCCGCGCTTCCGACCTGCGGGCTCGCCGTGGCGGAATCGGAGCGCGCCATCCCCGGCGTCCTCGACCAGTTCGAGGCGGAGCTCGACCAGCTGGGGCTTCGACACGCGCCCCTCACCATCCGCATGACCGGCTGCCCCAACGGCTGCGCCCGGCCGTACACCGCCGACATCGCCTTCGTCGGCCGGTCGATCGGGCTGTACAACGTCTACGTCGGCGGGGGGCTCGCCGGGGACCGGCTCGTGGACCTCTACCGGGCCGACGTGCCCGTCGAGGAGCTGCTCGGGACCGTTCGCCCGCTGCTCGCGCGCTGGGCGTCGGAGCGCGCCAACGCCGAAGGGTTCGGCGACTTCTATCAGCGACTCATGGGACTTCGGGCCAGGCGGACGGTCGTCACGGGACGCGAGCTGCCGACGATGGACCTCGTGCCGCTGGAGGTCGCACGATGAGCGGGCGAGCGCTCGTGCTGGCCGCGCACGGCTCGCGGCGCGACCCGGCCGCGAACGCGCTGGTGCGCCGGCTCGCGGAGGCGCTCCGCGGACGCCGGCTGTTCGAGGAGATCGCCGTGGCGTTCCACCACGGCGAGCCGGGATTCGACGCGGTGCTCGACGAGCTGTCGGCCGACGAGGTGACCGTCGTGCCTTTTCTCACGAGCGCGGGTCACTACAGCGAGGTGGTGCTGCCGGAAGCGCTCAGGCGCAATCATCGATTCACCCAGGTGCGGCTCCGGCAGACCCCGCCGGTCGGCACACACGCCGGCGTGGCGCCGCTCGTGGCGCGCCGGGTGACCGCGCTCCTGCGCGAGCAACAGGCGTCGCGGGACACCGTCGGGCTCGTGCTGGTCGGTCATGGGACGAGGCGCCATCCCCAGAGCCGCACCGCGACCGAGCAGCTCGCCGAGACGCTTCAGCGCCGGCGCGTGGCCGGCCAGACGGTGGCGGCGTTCATCGACGACGACCCTCCGCTCGACGAAGTCGTGGCCGGCCTCAGGTGCTCGACGGTGCTCGTGGTTCCGTTCCTCATCGGCGGGGGCGCGCATACGCTTGAGGACATCCCCCGGCTCGTCGGATTTCCCCAGGGCGCCGCTCTGCGCCGCGGCCAGGTCGGCGGCCGGCTGGTCCTCATCGACGACGCCGTCGGCACCTACCCGGGGCTGGAGGAGATCGTGGTGGATCTCGCTCGCAAGCACACGCCGCCGCCGGCCCCCAGGTTCAGGCCTCGCATGATGATGAGCCAGCGGAAGGAGCCGGCGGGCGTCGTGCACCTCGTCGGCGGCGGCCCGGGCGATCCCGGGCTCATCACCTCGCGCGGCCTCGACCTGCTGCGGACGGCCGACGTAGTGGTCCACGACCGGCTCATCGGTCCCGAGCTCCTCCACGAGGTCCGCGCGGGCGCCGAGCTGATCGATGTGGGCAAGGGGCCGGGGCACGCGCCCTATGCGCAGGCCGAGATCGATGCGCTGCTCGTGGAGCATGCCGCGCGCGGGCGCATCGTGGTCCGGCTCAAAGGCGGCGATCCGTTCGTGTTCGGGAGGGGGAGCGAGGAGGCGGCGGCCTGCCGAGCGGCCGGCGTGCCTGTCTCCGTCGTGCCGGGCGTCAGCAGCGCGATCGCGGCCCCGGCGGCGGCCGGCATTCCGGTCACCGCGCGCGGGCTCGCGCGCTCGTTCGCGGTGGTCACCGCCCATACCGCCAACCCTGACGGCGAGACCGCTGACCTGCGGGGCCTCGCGGCCGTCGACACGCTCGTCATCCTGATGGGTCGCGCGAGCCTCCGAGCGATCGCCGACCAGCTCGTGGAGGCGGGACGCGACCCGGACACGCCTGCCGCCTGCATTCAGAGCGCGACCACGCCGGAGCAGCGGGTCACCCGGGCAACCCTCGCTACGATTGCCGAAGCGGCGGACCGCGACGGGCTGCAGAACCCCGTGGTGACCGTCATCGGTGCGGTGGCCGCCTTGGGGGACACGGCGGTCGAGCCGGGCGGCGTGCCCGCGCTGGTCGAGTTCGCCGTGGCGGCGGCGGGATAGGTTCCTGCCCGCCTCCCTGCGTCCGGGCCGCTATGATGGGCCCGCCCCCAGCCGGCTGAGGTGCGCGCGCTCTGTCGGCTGCATGGCCTACAAGGGGACCGTGAGGACCGTGCACGGGGCGGTGTGCGCGAGCCGCCGCGCCGTGCTCCCCGCGTCGATGATTCCTGGCGGGCCGCCCCGATGGCAGCCGATGACGAGGGTATCCGCGCCGCGCTCGTCCACGGCCGCCAGGACCTGCTCCACCGCGTCCCCCCGCCGCACGTCGAGGGTTTCGCCCATGACGGCGCGGACGGATTCCTGGAGCCGCACGCTCAGCGCGGCCTGTACCGTGCCGCGCAGGTGCGCCGGTTCGTCGGGGTGCTCGGTCTCGACGGTCACCGCCGTCAGCTCGGCGCCGGCCTGGCGGGCGAAATCCATCGCGGCCGTCACCACGGTCATGCCGCGCTGGAAGCCGCCGACCGCCACCAGCACGCGCCGGAGCGGCGGCGCGGCGATCGGCACGAACAGGCAGGGTACCAGCGAGCGTCGGGCCACGGCGTCCGCCGTATCCCCCACAGCCAGCCGGAGCTTGAGGGAGCGTCGCTTGCGGCCGAGGACCACGAGATCCGCATGGTGGCGCTCGGCGTACCGGCCGATTTCCACGCCCGCCAGCCCGCAGGCCACACCGTAGGAGATGAGAGGCCGCCGGCCGGATGGCGGATGATCGGCCTCGACCCAGCGTTGCAGCCGTTCGACGTCGTTCGCGTCCCACTCGGACAGCCCGTGCAGGGGCCCGGCCGGCACCACATGGGGTGCCGGCACGGCTCGCATGACGGTGACCCGGGCGCTGGTGCGCGCCGCCAGACCGACGGCAGCCCGCACCGCCTCTCGTCCTGCCTCCGACTCGTCGGCCGCCGCCACGACGTGTTGTATCTTCACGCGTTCCTCCAGGTGCTCCATGGTAGGCGCGGCGCAGTGAAGAAACGATGAAAGCACTCGGAAATCGCCGGGCGCTGAGCTTCCGCGGAGCGATCACCCAGCCGTAGCTTTCGTGCATGACCGTTCGGCCCTCCCACCATACCCGAAGCACCGCCGAGCGCCTCGAGGCGCTCGTCGTCGCCACTTCCTCGCTCATCGGCGAGCTGGCGCTCGAGGGCGTCCTCCAGCGGGTGGTCGAGGTCGCCGCCGACGTGATCGGCGCCAAGTTCGCCGCTATCGGCGTGCTCGCGCCCGACGGCCGGCTGCTGGAGAGCTTCGTCACGCATGGTATGACGCCGGAGGAGCGTGCGGCCATCGGGCCGCCGCCCCGCGGCCACGGCATCCTGGGCCTGGTGATCCGCGCCGCGCGTCCCATCCGCCTGCCGGACCTTGCCACGCACCCGGACTCCTACGGATTCCCGCCCCATCATCCTCCGATGCATTCGTTTCTCGGCGTGCCGATCGTCGGGCGCCGCGGAGTATTCGGCAATCTGTACCTCACCGAAAAGCTCGACGCCGACGCCTTCAGCGACGAGGACGAGCACATCGCCGTCCTGCTTGCCGCCACGGCGGCGGCCATCGTGGAAAATGCCCGGCTGCACGAGGAGAGCGCGCGGCTGCTCGAGGAGGTGCAGGAGCTGCACCGCACGCGGGAGCGGTTCTTTGCCATGGTGAACCACGAGCTGCGGAACGCGCTGGCGGCGGTGTACGGGTGGGCCGAGATGCTCGTGCGGAAGAAGGACCCGGCAACGGTACCGCGCGCGGCGTTCGAGGTACTCGATTCCGCCCAGCAGGCGGTCGAGCTGATCAACGACCTGCTCGACCTCAGCCGGTTGGACGAAGATCGGTTGAAGCCGGTGATCCGGGCGGTCGATCCGGTGTCGATCGCGCAGCGGGCGCTCGTGCGGGTCACGCCGGCTGCGGAGACCAAGCAGGTGCGCCTCGAGCTTGATCGGCCGCCCACTCTGCCGAGCTGCGAAACCGACGCGAGCCGGGTGGAGCAGATTCTCGTCAACCTGCTCGGCAACGCCATCCACCATACGCCCGAGACCCGCGGCGTCCACCTCGGCATCGGCGCCGGTGACGGGCTGGTCCGGTTCACCGTGCGGGACGAGGGGCCGGGCATCCCCGCGAGCGACATCGAGCGGATCTTTGACATCTACGTAACCAAGGCGGCGGGCGACAACCGCGGTGCCGGGCTCGGGCTGCCGCTGTCCCGGCGCCTGGCTCGCCTGCTCGGCGGTGAGCTGCACGCGGTCCCGGCGGCCGAGGGAGAGGGCGGCCTGTTCGTGCTGCAGCTGCCGGCTGCGCCAGCCTCATGAAGTCTTCTTCATGAAGCCTTTCGATACCATTCAGTCACCGGGCCTAGATTGGGAGCCATGAAGATTCTCGTCGTCGAGGACGACCGGAAGGTCGCGGGCTTCATCGAGCAGGGGCTGAAGGAAGAGGGCTACGTCGTGGATGTCGCCCCTGACGGCGATGAGGCCACGATGCTCGCCCATGTGTACGAATACGACGTGATCCTGCTCGACGTCGTCCTTCCCAAGAAGAACGGGTTCCAGATCGCCAGCGAGCTGCGCCGGGAAGGCCGCACCACGCCGATCCTCATGCTCACCTCTCGCGACGCGGTCGAGGACGTGGTGCGGGGGCTGGACGCGGGCGCGGACGACTATCTCGCCAAGCCGTTCCGGTTCGACGAGCTGATGGCGCGGATCCGGGCGCTGCATCGCCGCGGCGGCGCCGAGCGGCTCGAGGTGCTCCGCTACGGGCCGATCGCCCTGGACCGGCTGCGCCACGTCGCCACCATCCACGACGCCCGGCTCGATCTCACGCCGAAAGAGTTCCAGCTGCTCGAGTACTTCCTGCTCCACCCGGAGGAAGTGGTCCGCCGGACCACGCTCCTGGAGAAGGTGTGGGACATGCACTTCGACCCGGAGAGCAACGTCGTGGACGTGCACGTGGGTAATCTGCGGCGGAAGCTGATGCAGACGGCCGGCGAGCCGCTGCTCGCCACGGTGCGGGGCGTGGGCTTCAGTCTGCGCCGAGGCCAGGACGCGGAGATCTCGCCGGGCCGCTGATCGACCTCCGCCAGGAGCCTCCATGCTTCGCGCCGTGCTGCGCACCGCCACTCTCGCGTTCACCCTCGCCTCCTGCGGCGACGGCACCGCTCCGGCCTCGCTCGACGGCACGTTCACGCTCGTGGCGGAGAACGGCCAGCCGCTCCCATCCGATCCATCGGCGCCGTTCGGCTGCTGTCTCACGCTGAGCGGCTCGGTGACCTTCGCGGGCCCGGCCTACGATCTCCGCACCTCGCACCGGAACAAGAACAACGGGACCGAATTCGAGAACAGCGAGCAGGGAACGTTCGTCCGGCAGGGCGGCACGCTGACCTTCACGCGCACCGGCGGGGGTGGCGAAGGTTTTCCGTATCTGCTCGCGCCGGGCGCCGTATCCGCGGACGACCAGCAGGTCACGCTGTTGTATGGAGACGAAGGGCCGGGCTCCGACCAGGTTCGAGCGACGTTTCGACGTTAGCGAGGGCCCGGCTCGTTCGGCAGTCCACGCCGCCAAGCGGCCCACATCGGCGCCCCGAGGGTCACGAGGAGCGCCAGGATCCAGATCCGCCCGCGACTCAGATCGTAATCGGCCAGCAGCTCCGCCCATGGTTTGCCGAAGCCATAGTGGCCGGCGAGGAGCTCGAAGGCGAGCGTGAGGGCGAGCCACAGCAGACCGATGCGACGTGCCTGCCTCCTGTCTCCAGGTCCGATCCAGCCGATCGTGGCCCAGGCCACGAGGAGCACCAGTGCGGCCAGCACGACGGTGCTCAGCGCACGCGCCGCCGTGTCGCCCAGGACCGGGGTCAGCCCGAGGTCCCGGATCGCCCCGTTGACGCTGGCCAGCACCAGAATCCCGCACCATACCGCCACCGCGCGCAGATACATGGCCCCGCTCCTCATGAAGACGCCGCGCCGAACCCCGCGTTCACCGGCCAGCTCCCGCGCCAAAGCTGGCGTGGTTAGGACGAATGTCCACCGGGGTCAGCACGGGAGTATGAAGAGACCATCATGATCGCTCCACCCGGGCTTCATGGTCCGGCTGATACACTCGTGGTGACCTACGCAGCACTCGTCGTTCACCATCGAGCCACCGAGGATCCCGTGCCCGACAACGCGTCCATCACCCCCGAAACTTCCCGCCGCGGCTTCCTGCGCAGGGGCGTTGCCGCCGCGGTGGCGCTCCCGGCGCTGGCCAGCGTCATGGGCGCGTGCGATGACACGAAGGCCGCGGCGGCTCCCGTCACCACGGACACCACCACCGCAGCGAAGCCCGCCGTCCGCTCGGCCCGCGAGCAGGCCGACGCGATGGACGCCATGCACGAGAAGGGCGTGAAGGCCTTTCCGGCCAAGACCGAGGGCAAGGGCAACCAGCTCCTTGCGCCGCGCATGGAGAAGGGAGTGAAGGTATACGAGCTGACCGCCGAGGAAGTGCAGTGGGAAGTCGAGCCGGGCCGCCGCGTGAAGGCGTGGGCGTACAACGGCCAGGTGCCGGGCCCGCAGATCCGCGTGCGCGAGGGCGACCGCGTGCGCGTCACGCTCGTCAACAAGCTGTCGCAGTCGACCGCGATCCACTTCCACGGGCTCGAGCTGCCGAACGACCAGGACGGGGTCCCGTTCGTCACCCAGCCGCCGGTGAAGCCGGGTGAGAGCTATACCTACGAGTTCACCGTGCCCAACGCGGGCTCCCACATGTACCACTCTCACCACAACGCCGCCGTGCAGGTCGGCAACGGGCTTCTCGGCGCCTTCATCGTCGAGCCGAAGCGCCCCAGAGCGGCGCACCGGGCCGATGTGGATCACGTGATGGTGTTGAACGACGGCTCGCACGGGTACACGCTCAACGGAAAAGGCTTTCCGGCCACCGAGCCGCTGGCCTGCCGGCAGGGACAGACGGTGCGCATCCGGTTCATGAACGAAGGGATGATGATCCACCCGATGCACCTGCACGGCATGCACATGACGGTGATCGCCAAGGACGGCTGGGATCAGCCCGCGCCCTGGAAGTGCGACACGCTCAACATCGCGCCGGGCGAGCGGTGGGACGTGCTGGTGAAGGCCACCAATCCCGGCACCTGGGCGTTCCACTGCCACATCCTGCCGCACGCCGAATCGGAGCATGGGATGTTCGGCATGGTGACGGCGCTGGTGGTGCAGAAGGCGGGCGTGGCCTGATCGTCGGATCGCCGCACCGGCCGGGACTGTTCCCCTCCGGCCGGTGCCGGGTATACTATCAGCTACCCCCCGATCCGCTCGGACACAACGACTCCCGCGTGGCGCCCCGGCGCTCTCGCACCAGCCTCGCCTCTGCTTCGAGGATCCCGGTATGCGCCGAAACTCGTCGGCCGTGCTCGCCATACTCCTCTCCCTCTGCTGTTCGCTCGCACTCCTCGCCGTCCCCTCCGTTGCAGCCCAGGAAACCGGCACCGTCACCGGCACCGTCACGCGGGCCGGCGAGGGCGCCGCGCTGAGCAGCGTCTCGGTCAGCGTCGAGACCGGCGGCGTGAGCACCGTGACCGGTGCCGACGGCAAGTACACGCTGCGGCGCGTGCCGGCCGGCCCGCAGCGCATCGTCTTCCGGTGGCTCGGCTACCGGCCGACGTCGGTGGACGTGACGGTCGAGCCGGGCGGCACCGTCACCGCCGATGCGGGGCTCGAGGCGGTGACCATCTCGCTCGGCGAGATCGTGGTGCAGGGCGCCTCCCGCGCCCCGGAGCGAATCGTCGAGGCGCCGGCGGCGATCTCGGTGGTGCCCCCCGAGGTGCTGCAGAGCGTCTCGATCACCGGGCAGGCCCCGGTGGCGCTGCAATCGGTGCCGGGCGTGGACGTGGTGCAGAGCGGCGTCAACGACTTCAACGTGAACGCCCGCGGTTTTAACTCGTCGCTCAACCGGCGCGTCCTCGTCCTGCAGGACGGCCGCGATCTCGCCATCGCCTTCCTCGGCTCGCAGGAGTGGAACGGGCTCACGCAGCCGCTCGAGGACCTGGGCAAGGTCGAGATGGTGCGCGGCCCCGGTTCGGCGCTCTACGGGGCCAATGCGTTCAGCGGCGTCGTCAACATCACGACCCCGACGGCCCGCGAGGTGATCGGCAGCAAGCTGACCCTGGCCGGTGGCGAGCTGGAGACGGTCCGCGGCGACCTCCGCCACGCCAGCCTGTTCGCCGACGACCGTCTGGGCCTCCGGATCAACGCCGGCTACAACCGGAGCGACACCTACTCCCGAACCCGGGCCCGGCTCGACGGCAGCTCGCTCGCGCTCGAGTACGAGGACGCGACCGACGAGCCGATCGGGCTCAGCCGCGAGGTCCGGGCGCTCAATGGCCAGACGACCGATCCCACGACCGGTGACGCGGTCGGCGAGCGCGATCCTCTCGTGAACGGCTACGGCTCGGCGCGGCTCGATTACTACCTGAACAGCGGCGCGGTGCTCTCGGCGGACGGCGGCGCCTCCCAGGTGCAGAACGAGATCTTCGTGACCGGCATCGGCCGCGTGCAGGTGTCCAAGGCGATCAAGCCGTACGCCCGCGTCGCGCTGGCGCACGACCGCTACAACCTGTTCGCCTACTGGCACAGCCGCACCTCGATCGAGCCCCAGTTCTCGCTGCAGTCGGGCCTGCCCCTCGAAGAGCGCAGCGACATTTTCCACGTCGAGGGTCAGAACAACTGGAGCTTCATGCAGGATCGCGGCCGCGTGGTGTACGGCGCGTCGCTCAGGAATACCCGGGTCAACACCAGCGGCACGCTGATGAACCTGGCCAACGACGACCGGAGCGACGACCTGTACTCCGTCTACAGCCAGGTCGAGTACAAGCTGATTCCGCAGCTCCGAGTGGTGGGCGCGCTCCGCTTCGACGACGGCGACCTCTTCGACCGCCAGTTCTCCCCCAAGGGGGCGCTGGTCTTCAGCCCGAACGACAACCACTCCTTCCGGTTCTCCGTCAACAAGGCGTTCCAGACGCCGAACTACTCGGAGTTCTTCCTGCAGGTACCGGTGGCGGCCCCGACCGCCAGCCCGCGCACGCTCGAGGGCGGCATCGAACAGTATTACGCCGCCATCCGCGCCAGCCTGCCGCCGCAGGCGCTCGCCGGACTCACCATCACGGACAACCTGCCCTGGGACTTCTCGCCCCAGACGCAGGCCCTCGCGCTCGGCAACGCGAACCTCGAGGTGGAGAAGGTGACCGGGTGGGAGCTCGGATACAAAGGCAGTCTGCCCAACGGCATCTACGTCACGGCGGACGCCTACATCAACGAGCTGAAGGACTTCGTCACCGACCTGCTGCCGGGAGTCAACCAGACCCAGTACCCGACCTTCAGCCTGAGCTCGGGCGTGGACGTCGCGGCCGAGCTGGCGGCGCTCGACCAGCGGATCCAGGGACTGCAGGCGCAGGGCGCGCTGACGCCCCAGCAGGCGGGCCAGCTGCGCGGGCCGATCCCGGTGCTCCTCGGCGGCTACGCACAGCTGCAGGCCGGCACGACCATCCAGGGCGCCAACGCGCTGGCGACGCTCCCCGACGGCAGCCGCGCGATCGTGCTGTCGTACACCAACGCCGGCCGCGTCACCGAGCGCGGCGTGGAGCTCGGGGTCGGATATCAGTTCACCCCCGAGCTCCGCGGCGACGTGTCGTTCACCGGGTTCGACTTCACGGTGAAGTCGCAGCAGGTGGGCGACCAGCTGGTGCCGAACACGCCGAGCAAGAAGGGCACGCTCTCGCTCAGCTACACCGGGGAGCAGGGGCTCGACGCGAACCTGTCCGTACGGCTGGTGGATGGCTATGCGTGGTCGGCGGGGGTGTTCCAGGGGTACGTGCCGTCCAACGAGTTCGTGAACCTGAGCGCGGGATACCGGGTCAACAACTACTTCCGCGTGCACGCCACGGCGACGAACCTGTTCGATCAGCAGCGGTTCCAGCTCTACGGCGGCTCGGTGATCGGCCGGCGGGTGCTCGGCGGGATCACGGCGACGTTCTAGGTTCGCGCCGGGCAGGCTACAGCTTGTCGAGCGCCTCCGCCCCGAGGTTCGGGGCCCATGGCAGCAGCTCGTATTGCGCCATCCCGGCCCGGGTATACGGATCCTCGTCCCGGATTCGATCGAGCGTTTCCCGCGCCTCGTCGTCGGGCACCCGCAGCAGCAGCAGACCGCCGGTGCGCGGGTCGAGCGGCCCGGACACCAGCAGCAGGCCCCGCTCCTTCAGTCCGCGCAGGTACGCGCGGTGTGCGTCGGACACGGTGAGCACCTCCTCAAGCGGGCGGCGGTACCGGATCAGGGCGATGGCGTACATCGAATCTCTGTTGTCGAGGAGAGAAGGACTCGGCCGCCTGGCGGCTACGCGTTCACGCGCGCGGCGGCCTCAGCCGCCGACTGCCGCGCCCGCAGTGTTTCGCTGGGGGTGACGGCGTACGGCGCCGGGTCACGCAGCCGCTTCAGCCCGTCTGGGAGGGCGGCGAGCTGAGCCGCGCAGTACGCGCGCATCCGGGAGAGGGAAGGATGCGGCCGCAGCATCTCGCCGTCACGCATCACGGGCTCGAGCAGCCCCGCCTCGCCCGCGGGCACCGGCTCGTCGTCGAGCGCCAGCGTGTCACCGGCGAGCGTCCCGTCCGTCCCGAGCCGCCGCACGACCTGCTTGGCGCCCACCCAGGTGGCCTTGCCTTCGCTCAGCTTGAGCACGTCACGTCCGTCGAGACGCACCAGCTTGTACACCATGTCGAGCGACGGCGCGTCCGCGCTGACGTTGAGCCGGGTGCCGACGCCGAACGCGTCGATCGGCGCGCCCTCGGCGGTGAGCCGCGCGATGTCGTGCTCGTCGAGTCCGCCGCTCACTACGATCCTGACGCCGGAACAGTCCCCGGCATCGAGAATGCGCCGGACCTCGCGACTGAGGGCGCCCAGGTCGCCGCTGTCGAGCCGGACCCCGGCCAGGCGATGCCCGCCCGCCGCGAGCTCGTGCGCCACCCGCACCGCCTTGTGGGCCGCCGCGACGGTGTCGTAGGTGTCGAGCAGCAGCACGGCATCGTCGGGGAACGTGCGCGCATAGGCCCGAAACGCCTCGAGCTCGCTCGGAAACGAGGTGACGAACGAGTGCGCCATCGTGCCCGTGAGCGGCAGCCCCCACGTGCGGGCCGCGAGCACGTTGCTCGTGGAGTCGAAGCCGGCCAGCAGTGCGGCTCGCGCCGCCTTGAGCCCGGCATCCATCCCATGGCTCCGCCTCAAGCCGAACTCGGCGAGCGACCGGCCGCCCGCCGCGAGCACCAGCCGGGCCGCCTTGCTCGACAGCACGGTCTGCACGTGGCAGAAGTTGATCACCGCCGTCTCGACCAGCTGCGCCTCGACCAGGGGAGCGGTGATCTCGAGCAGCGGCTCGTCGGCGAACAGCACGGTGCCCTCGGGCGCCGCACGCACGCTGCCGGTGAAGCGCAGCCCGGCGAGGTAGTCAAGGAAGGCGGGCTCGAACCGCCGGAGCGCCCGCAGCGCCGCCACGGCGTCCGGGCCGAACCGGAACGTCCGGAGATACTCGAGCACCTCGGCGACCCCGGCCGCGACCAGAAACCCACGCGCCGCCGGCAGCCGGCGCACGAACAGGCTGAAGGTGGCCGTGCCGCCCATCCCCTCGCGGAAGAACGCGGCCGCCATCGTCAGCTCGTACAGGTCGGTGAACAGCGCAGCGTTGTCGAGCGTCAGCGGCGGAGAGGCGAACGCTCCATCCCGCCCGGGGGTCATGGCGTGCTCGTCGGTTCGGGCCGTGTCGTGGGGTCGGTTCGCACGGCGGAAAGCTACCGTCGCTTCGGCTTGCGCGCCCGCCGGCCGGTCTTCAACGTTCCGCATCTCTACCTGGAGCCCTGCGTGCAGCAGATCAAAGGTGCTGTGCTCAAGTCGCGGCTGGCCTTCGTGCAGGATCACTCGGGCACGGAGGGGCTCGAGCGCGTGCTTGCGGCGCTGCCCGAGGGCGATCGGCGCACGATGAAGATGCTGTTCACCTCGAACTGGTACCCGTTCGAGCTCGGCCGTGCGCTCGACGACGCTATCGTCCGCGTGCTCGGTGGAGGCCGCCCCGAATTTTTCGAGCGCCTCGGCGCCGCCTCGGCCGAGAAGAATTTGAGCTCGGTGCACAGCGGCTTCCTGACCACGGGTGACGCGCACGCGTTCCTGGCCAAGTCGCCCTCCTTCTATTCCCTGTATTACGAAACCGGGCGGCGGGAGTACACGCCCGCGGGTCCTCGCGAAGGCGTGTTCACCACATATGACGCCGAAATCTTCAGCGCGCCCGACTGCCTGACCGTGGTGGGATGGTACCGGAGGGCGCTCGAAATGTGCGGCGTCCCCAACGTCCGGATCACCGAGGAAGAGTGCCGGGCCAGGGGAGGCTCGGTGTGTCGTTATCGTGTAAAATGGGAATGACTTAGCGACCAGACGGGTATCTGCGCATGGTCTCGGGGGACCGTAGCGTTTCGGACCGCCGTACCGGCTGCTATACTAGTGCCGGGAATAGGTTTGCCCGCGACCGGCTGCCGGCTGCCGTGTCACTCCATTCGCCCTATGACACCGGGGCCGTGCCCCGGGCGCGCAGAGACTCGGTGTGAGCATGTCGTCGATAGGTCAACGGGTGTCACTGTTGATCATCGCCTACAATCGGCTGCTGCGTGACGGCATCGCGGACCTGCTGAACGACCAGCCCGATCTCTCCGCGATCGCCGTCTCGCCGGCGTGGTCTGCCGTCCAGCTGCTGGTGTACGAGTCACGGCCTCAGCTGATCCTCCTGGACTCCTCGCTCGGCCCCCCGTACACCATGCGCCTGCTGAATATCGTCAAGGAGCTGCGGCCGACGCCCCGGATGATCGTCATGGACCTGCTGGGCGCGCCGGAGGAGGTCGTGGAGTTCATCAAGGCGGGATGCTCCGGGCTCATCCTTAAGGACGCCACCCTCGACCACTTCATCGCCACGATCCGCTCGGTGGCACAGGGCGTCGCGGTCCTGCCGCCGACCCTGGCGGAGACGATCTTCGCGTATGTCGTCCGGCGTGCCGGTAACCACGGCCCCGATGCGGCGCGCGAGGCGGTCGCCTTGACGATCAGGGAGCGCGAGGTCGTGGCGTTGATCGCCGAAGGCCTCAGCAACAAGGAAATCGCCGACCGCCTGCACATCGCGGTGCACACGGTCAAGAGTCATGTGCACATCATCCTCGAAAAGCTGGCGCTCCACACGCGGCTGGAGATCGCCGCGTACGCCCACCGGAAGTCTGAGTGATCGGGCCCTCTACCCGCCTCCAACCAACGAGCTAATCCCCAGGATGCATCGCCCGCGGGGAGCAGACCGGTCGGCGTAGGCCATCTTTCATTCGTCCGGCCGATGGCACGTCCGCGAGCCCACCTGTAGTGTTGCCAGCGTCGTTTGTAGCCATCCACACCAGATCACCCCGTACGAGCTCGCGGCCTGGGTGCCCCCGGCCAGCCACCGGTCCGCCCATGCTCCGAGCAGCCTGGAGACGACCATGAAACCGACATCGGTGCAACGATTCTTCCTGCCGGCGGCCCTGCTCACCTCGCTGACCTTGCCTCCCCTTGCGTCGGCACAGTACCGGCTCCCTGACCTGGTCTCCGTGGCGAGGGCGGACAGCCTCCATCTGGCGGCGATCGCCATGAGCCGCACGCCGGGGCGGTGGGGAGACGCGGCCCGTCTTCACCGCCAATCGGCCGCGCTCCGGGCGCCCGAAGACACCATGGGATATCGCTGCTACTGGGAGTCCGCGCAGCTCAGCTACGGCAAGGACGATCTCTCGAGCGCGCGCGCCAGCATGGTCAAGGCAGCTGCCCAGGCGCTTGCCCGTGGGGACATCGTCAAGGCCGCCGACGCCTACGCCGATGCGGCCTGGCTCGCCGATCAGCAGCACAAGCCACGCGAAGTCTGGAAGCTTGGCCGGCAGTCCGAAGTCCTCGCGGTCTCTCCGCTGCTCAGCCGCGAGCAGCGCGAGGCCATCCTCAAACGCTTCGTTCACGCACACGACGATCTGGCGGTCGTGGCACGCCGCTGATCGGCGGGGGAGAACACGATGGGAATTCTGGCGTTCATCCAGCGCAAGCACGAGTGGAGCCTGCCGCTCGGGAAGCCGGCGGAGAAGCGACCCGAGCCCGCGGTTCGGATGTGCGAGTTCGGGCATCCGGTCTATGCCGGGAACAACCTCTGCAGCTACGGCCACCACCCGGCCAAGACTAAGCACCACTAGCCCGTCGCTCGATGGCAGCGGCACGCCGAGCAGGTTCGAGGGCCGGAAGCAGTCGCTTCCGGCCCTGAGCGCGTGCCCCTGTCGACCATTGTCGACAGTCGTCATGGAGGAGCTCGAACGTTTACGGCCGCGCAGCGGCCTTCCAAGAGTGCGTCAGTGGGGCCTGCGCTGGGTGGACGGCGGACGCTCCGTGCCGCCCGCCATGAGGTGCAGCGCCAGCGCTTTCCGCGAATGAAGGCCAAGCCGCTCGAGCACGCGCTCGAGGTAGTGCCGAACGGTGTGCGAGCTCAGGCGCAGCCGGTCGGCGATATCCGCATTGGACAGCCCTTCCGCCGCGAGCAGCGCGACTTGAGGCTCACGGCCGCGCAGCCCGAACGTGATCCGCAGCTCCTGTGTGGTCGGAAGCCCCTGACTCAGCCGATCGATCAGGAGGAGCACGGCGGCCTCGGGCAGCAGCGCACCGGCCGCGGCGCGACTCCCCACCACTCGGTAGGTCCCACCCACGAGCGCCAGCTCCCGGTCGGCCTCGCGAGACGCTTCCGATGAGCCGGCCACCCGCCTCGCCTCCGCCGCGAGCGCGGCCAGAAGCCCGTCGCGGGCGGGCTCTTCCTCGAGCAGCTCGTCGAGGCATGCGTTCCGCGCGACCTCGTGCAGACCATCGGACCCGAAGATCATCATCCCGGTCCCGACCTCGTCGAACGCCTGCCCGAGCGTATGTCTCCACCCGCGCAATCGCCCGATGGTCGCGAGCCCGGCAATCAGCGCGCAGCGAAGCGAGAGCACGGGCAGGAGCGCCGCGGAAGCATCCAGCCCGGCCGGCAGGTGGCTTGTCCGGCCGTTCAGGTCGGGAGCGTCGAGCGCGGCGCGGAGCCACCCGGGCTGGTCGTTCGGCAGAAGGAGCAGGTGCTCGAGTTCCTGGACCGCATCGTCCGACGCGGGATCGTGCGGAGCTTCGATCGCGTCGCGCACTTGCCGAAGGCACTCGTCGAGCCACGCGTCCCGACTGCTTCCCTCCGGGGGAGACGTCAGGAGTTCGACCGCTCGAACGAGTGCCGCCATGCGCATGGCACCAGCCAAAAGAAAGATCCTTCCACTACGCGCCGGAGGCGGTGTGAAGTTTCCGTCCGGTGGGCAACCCGCATCCGGCAAAATCGTGGGACGAACGTCCCCTGCGTGCATCCGACCCGCGAGCCACCTTCACCGGAGATCCTCGCAGCATGCCATGAACCCGACGCTCCATTCTGGGGGTGCACGATGAAGCCCACGCTCACCAGCCGCCTGGCCGTCGCCGGCGTGCTGCTCGCGACGTTCGGTCTGCCCGCCGCTGCCTCGGCGCAGTACCGTCTTCCCGTTCTGATCAGCTCGGTCAGGGCCGACAGCCTGCACGACGCGGCCGTCGCGCTGGCGACGGCCCATCGGTGGCGCGACGCCGCCCGCCTGCACCGCCGCTCGGCGGAGCTCAGGGGCGCGGACGATCCGCTCGGATTTCGGTGCCTGGGGGAGGCCGCGGCGCTCGCCTACGCGGCAGGCGACCGGTCGGGCGCCCGGGCGGACATGGCCCGCGCGGCGGGTCACGCCCTCTCACGGGGGGATCTCAGAGCGGCGGCGCTTGCCTATCTCGACGCCGCGTGGATCGCGCAGGAGCAGAGGAATCCACGGCAGGTGTGGGAGCTCGGGCACCGTGCCGAAATGCTCGCCGATTCACCGCTGCTCGCTTCGGCCGACCGGGCCACGATCCTTCGGCGGATCAGCCGGGCGCCGGAAGCGATGCAGACGGCGATGCGGACGGAGCCGTAGGCCGGCCGCTACGGCGCCGGCGGCGCGATCGTCAGGGCGATCCGGTCAAGCGTCTCCTGGCGGTCTTCCTCGCAGACGTCGGGGTGCGCTGCCATGCCGGTCGGCGCGATCCAGCGAGTCGTGCTGACGAGCTCCGCCGACTCCGGCGCGCCGCCGATCGTCAGCGACATCTGGACCCGGCACGCCGCCGCCGTGCCCACCTTGGCGGAGGTGCTCGGGTAGCGCATCGCGGAGATGCGGCCCTGCAGCGAATCCTCGCCGCTGATGGAGAACACCTCGGCCTGGAGCGCCCGCTTGGCGCGCACCCAGGCTGAATCCCTGCTGACCGGCACCGGCATCGAGGCGCTGACCTCAGGACCGGCGCTCAGACCCGTGCACGCGGCGGAAAGGAAGAGAAGGGCGAACGGGGACCAGCGTACGGCGGGACGACGACGCATGCGACCTCACGGGAAAGAGTCGAAGGCTTCAGCGACGTGGAGCCTACGACCCGCTCGTCACGAACCGGTCTCGTTCCCGTCACCATCCGGCTCGAGCCCCCTCACGGCGACAGCCGGTCTATTTTCCATCCCCGACCGGCACCCTCCCGGACGTAGCGGATGCGGTCGTGCAGCCGGCTCTCCCGACCCTGCCAGAACTCGATCGTATCGGGCACCACGCGGAATCCGCCCCAGTGCGGGGGCAGCGGGATCCGGCCACCCGCGAACCGCGCCTCGATGCCGCGCAGGTCGGCCTCCAACGCCGCCCGGCCCGCGATCACGTCGCTCTGGTGCGACGCCCAGGCGCCCAACCGGCTGCCGATCGGCCGGCTTTCGAAGTAGCGCTCCGAATCCTCCCGGGACGTGAGTCCCACCCCGCCGGTGATCCGGACCTGCCGCTCCAGCTCGCCCCACCAGAACACCAGGGCCGCCCGCGGATTCGTCTCGAGCTCGGCACCCTTCCGGCTTCGGTAGTCGGTGAAGAACACGAAGCCGCGCTCGTCGAACGCCTTCAGCAGGACGATGCGGGCGGATGGCGCTCCTTCGGCGGTCGCGGTGGCCAGCGTCATCGCGTTAGGCTCGGGCACCTGCGCCTCCTGCGCCTCCGCGAACCAGCGGGCGAACTCGACGAAGGGATCGTGGCTCACGTCGGCCTCGTCGAGGCGGGCGCGGGCATACTCCCGGCGGAGATCGGCGATGGATGTGGTCATGGGTCGAACCTTAGCAGGGTGCCCGACCGCGCGGCTAGATTGGATATTCCCACCGACCAACCGGGCGCCACTCGTGAGGAGACATACGGGCCCGATCACCAGGCAGGACTTCGAGACCGAGCTCGCGGCCGGCGAGGCGTGAGCTCGGCGGGGGGGCACGCGATGAGCGGCATCCAGGAGACCGAGCGCGTCCACACGGTGATCATCGGCGCGGGCCAGGCGGGCCTGTCGGTCGGGCACCATCTCGCGCGACGCAACGTTCCTTTCGTCATCCTCGAGCGCAACGACCGCGTCGGCGACACCTGGAGACGACGGTGGGACTCGCTGCGACTGTTCACGCCGGCCCGGTTCGACGGGCTCGACGGCATGCCGTTCCCGGCCGCGGCGCATGCCTTTCCCACCAAGAACGAGATGGCCGACTATCTCGAAGCGTATGCCGCGCGGTTCGAGCTTCCCGTGCGCACCGGGGTGCAGGTGGATCGGCTCTCGAAGGAGGGCGGCCGCTACGTCGTGACGGCGGGAGTGCGGCGCTTCGAGGCGGAGCATGTGGTTGTCGCGATGGCAACCTACCAGGAACCCAGGATCCCGGCCTTTGCCCGAGAGCTCGCGGCGGACGTGGTGCAGCTCCACTCGCGGGAGTATCGAAGCCGGTCACAGCTTCGGCCGGGGGGAGTGTTGGTGGTGGGCGCCGGCAACTCGGGAGCGGAGATCGCCCTGGAGCTGGCACGTGCCGGCCACCCGACGTGGTTGTCGGGACGCGACACGGGCCATCTTCCGTTCCGGATCGGCGGCAACGCCGCGCGCCTGGTGCTCGCGCCGCTGATGCTGCGATTCGTGTTCCACCGGGTGCTCACCGTCGACACGCCGATCGGACGGAAGGTGCGACCCAAGGTCATGACGGGCGGAGCGCCGCTCATCCGCGTCCAGCCGAAGGATCTCGCCGCCGCGGGCGTGCGACGGGTGGGCCGCACGGCGGGGGTCACGAACGGCCGTCCGGTGCTGGAGGATGGGGCGGCGATGGACGTGACGAACGTGGTCTGGTGCACGGGCTTCCACCCGGGCTTTTCGTGGATCGACCTTCCGGTGTTCGACGCGAGGGGGGAGCCGCTGCACGAGCGCGGGCTGCTGGCGCAGGAGCCCGGGTTGTCGTTCGTCGGCCTTCACTTTCTGTACGCGCTGTCCTCCACGATGATCCACGGCGTCGGGCGAGACGCCGAACGCCTCGCCGACGCGATCGCGGCCCGAAGGGACCGGGCAGGCACCCACTAGATTGCGGAAGAACGCGCGGCCGACGCCATCCGCGAATGTTCACTTTCGTGCCGAGTCTTCATGTCCCGCTCGATCCGGTCGCCGCTCCTCGCGGTGGCCGTACTCTGCTGCGCGCTCGCCGCTGCGATCGCCGATGACCTTCCCGCGCAGCAGCCGGCGCACGCCGAGACGCCGCGCACCCTTCGGGTCGACGGGGTCGAGCGCGACTACCTGCTGTACCTGCCCACCACCTACCGCCGTGGCCAGCCGGTGCCGCTGGTGCTGGTGTTTCACGCCGGCGGCGGGCGCGCGCGCGGCATCGCGCCCCACACCGGGTTCAGCCGGCTCGCCGAGCGAGAGGGGTTCGTGGTGGCCTATCCCGAGGGCCTCGACCGGAGATGGAACGACGGGCGCGCGTTCGCGACGGCGGCGCACGACGACGTGGGGTTCGTTCGCGCGCTGCTCGACACGCTGGAGCGCGAGCTCGACATCGATCCCCGGAGGATCTACGCGACGGGAATCTCGAATGGAGCGATGTTCTCGTACCGTCTAGCCTGCGACCTGCCCGGCATCTTCGCCGCGGTAGCACCCGTGGCGGGCGCGACGCCGGCGGACCTTGCGCCCGCCTGCGCGCGCACCGGCCCGGTGAGCGTGCTCGCGATCCAGGGAACCGGCGATCCGCTCATGCCCTATGCCGGCGGGGGCACGGCCCACCGGCGCGTGCTCTCGGCGGAACGAAGTATCGCGCTGTGGGCGGGCGTGAACGGTTGCGGGTCGGAGCCGGTGGCCGTGGACGAGCCGGACCGGGTGACCGACGGGACGCGCGTGCGGCGGAGCACCTACGAGGGATGCCAGGAGGGGCGTGCGGTAGAGCTCAGGACGATCGTCGGCGGCGGGCACACCTGGCCCGGTGGGCCGGCGGCGGGACGGTCGGTTGGCCGGGTCAGCCGGGAGCTTGACGCGACGGCTGTGATCTGGCGCTTCTTCGTCGAGCATCCGAAGCCCTAGAATGCGCTCATCGGGACGACCATGCACGGCCTGACGATGGACTACCCGCTCACCCTGGATGTCATTGCCCGGCGCGCCGAGGCGCTCTTCGGAGCTCGTCCGGTCGTGAGCCGCCGCGCCGATCGCTCGCTTCATCGCACCAGTTATCGCGAGTGCCTTCGCCGGGCTCGCCGGCTTGCCGCCGCTCTCCATGGCCTCGGCGTCCGACCTGGCGATCGTGTCGCCACGCTCTGCTGGAATCACGATCGCCACCTCGAGGCCTACTTCGGCGTCCCGCGCCTCGGCGCCGTGCTGCATACCCTCAACCTCCGGCTTCATGCCGACGAGCTCGCCTACATCGCGCGCCACGCCGAGGACTGCGTGGTGCTCGTGGACGACTCGCTGCTCCCGCTGCTCGAGCGGTTCCGCGAGCGCGCCGGGTTTCGTCAGATCGTCGTCCTCGGCGACGGTGGCGCCGTCCCGGCCGGCATGCTCGACTACGAGGCGCTGCTCGCCGCGGCGGAGGACGAGCCGCCCGGAACCTTCGCGCCCGACGAGCGCGCAGCTGCGGTCATGTGCTACACCTCGGGCACCACCGGCCGCTCCAAGGGCGTCGTCTACTCGCACCGGGCGCTCGTGCTCCATTCGATGGCCACTGCGATGGCGGGGAGCTTCGCCCTGAGCGCGAGCGACACCGTGCTCGCCGTGGTCCCGATGTTCCACGCCAACGGATGGGGGCTGCCGTACACCGCCGCGCTGACCGGCGCCGGGCTCGTCTTGCCCGGACCGCATCCGGAGCCGGCGGTCCTACTCGAGCTGTGCGACCGCGAGCGCGTCACCTTCACCGCCGGCGTCCCGACGGTCTGGCTCGGCGTGCTCGAGACGCTGGACGCCTGCCCCGGGATGTACGACCTCGGCGCGCTCAGGACCATCGTGATCGGCGGCGCGGCGGCGCCCGAGTCGCTGGTGCGGGGCCTCGAGGAGCGCCACGGCCTGCGTCCGCTCACGTCGTGGGGCATGACCGAGATCGCGCCGGTCGGGACGATCGGCCGGCTCGCACCCGAGGGTGAGGCGCTGCCGCCGGACGAGCGCCACGCGCTGCGGATGAAACAGGGCATCCCCGGCGCGCTGCTCGAGCTCAGGGTGCGGAACGAGCGCGGCGACGTGCCCTGGGACGGTCGTACGATGGGCGAGCTCGAGACCCGCGGCGCCTACGTGGCCTCGGCGTACTACCGCGCCGAGGAGGATGGCGGCTGGTTCACGGCGGATGGCTGGTTCAGGACCGGCGACATCGCGTCGATCGACGCCCGAGGGTATCTCGAGATTCGCGATCGCACCAAGGACCTGATCAAGTCGGGGGGCGAGTGGATCAGCAGCGTCGCGCTCGAGGGTGCGCTGATGGGCCATCCGGCGGTGGCGGAGGCGGCCGTCGTGGGGGTGCCGCACCCTCGATGGATCGAGCGGCCGCTGGCGGCGGTGGTGCTGCGCGAAGGCCGCGAAGCGGCAGCCGCCGAACTCGTCGCCTGGCTCGGCGAGCGCTTCCCCAAATGGTGGCTGCCGGACGACGTGGTGTTCGTGCCTGCCATTCCGCGCACGTCCACGGGCAAGTTCCTGAAGTCGGCCCTCCGCGCCGCGCTCCGCACCCACTACACCGGGGAGTGACGAGAATTCTGTGAATCCGCTCCTCGACCTATCGGCGCATCCGGTCATTGCCCATCGCGGCGCCTCGGCGTATGCGCCCGAGAACACCCTTTCCTCGTTCGAGCTGGGCCTCAAGCAGGGAGCTGACGCGCTCGAGCTGGACGTGCGGGTCACCCGGGACGGCGCGCCGGTGGTCGTCCACGACGAGGTCCTGGACCGAACCACGGACTTCACCGGCACGGTCCGCGCCCACACGCTGGCGGATCTGCGCCAGGCGGATGCGGGCCACCGGTTCACGGCCGACGGCGGCCGTACCTATCCCTATCGCGGCGCCGGCCTCCGGATCCCCACCCTGGCAGAGGTGCTGTGGTCCTTTCCGACCACGCCGGTCATGGTGGAGGTGAAAGAGCCCGAGGTTCAGGACGCGGTGCGGCGGGTGCTGCTCGAGGAGCGTGCCAGCGAGCGCTGCGTGGTAGCGTCCGAGCAGGCTGGCGCGCTCGAGCTGTTCCGGGAGGAGCCGTTCGCGTGCGGCGCGTCGGGGGCCGAGATATCCGAGCTCTACTGGTCGGTCATGCTCCGGCGCGCACGGCCCTGGCCGCGCTACCGGGCGCTGAGCGTGCCGCTCCGCTACAAAGGATTGCCGGTGCCGACCCGGGCATTCGTGGCCGCCGCGCGGCGCTACGGCTGCCCGGTGCACGTCTGGACCATCAACGACGCCGCCACCGCCCGCCGCCTGTGGGCGCGGGGGGTGGCGGGGATCGTGACGAACGTGCCGGATGTGGTGCTTGCCGCCCGTACTGCCTGACCAGCGCCGGACCTACTTCGAGCGTCCGTCCACGTCCGCCGTGATCTTCGTACCGTCGTCGAGGTTGGCGGTGATGCGATAGGTGCCCGCCGTCCAGCCCTTGGTACCCAGATTAAAGATGTACTGCCCGCCTGAGACCCGGAAGTTGATTCCGTCGTCCGCCGGCAGCGTGATCACCTCTTCATTAATCGGCGCGTCGGGCG
>DATLBL010000111.1:0-5874 GCA_035526925.1 Gemmatimonadales bacterium | reverse complement strand
ATCGCGAAGCCACCCCCCCGCTCAGGGGTCTCGGTCCAGCGGGCCTGGACCGCCACGTGCCCGCGATCGAATTCCCGCCGGAGCCGCTCGCGGAGGTCGCCTTCCAGCGCACTGAGCTCGCCGGGAAGCTTCGGGGCCAGGTTGAAGTAGCGGTGGTTGACGGTCCGAATCTCGACCCGAAGACGCCCGCCGCCCGCGGGCCCCTCCGCCGCGCCGAATCCCGTCATGCTGTTGGGCACCGAGCCTCCGAGTCCCCGGGAAAGCCGCGAAATTTACTTCTCAATCGGGGCTGCTGGTAGGTGTTGCTGCGCGGTGGCCTGCGGCTGCGAGGGTGCCGTTGTTCGTCAAAGGCGATTGAATCGCTGCGCCAGCCGGGTGGGCTCCGGCAACAACGCCCTTGGAGTGGCATGAGCTTGCTGCAAGCTAACACAAATAGAGTCAAGTGCTTACGCGTAAGCGTTAATCTAATTCATGAACTCCCACCTCACCCCGAAATTGCTGCCATATGCGGGTATCTCGAACCCTGGCACATACGTCAGGTCCGTGCCGGTCAAATTCCCGCGATCCCAGTACACCGTAAAGCTCTGCAGCTGAAACGCCACCAGGCTCTTGAAGAAGGTGGCCCCGCGGAGATTGATCGGCGCGCCGCCGGCATCACGCCCGATGGTTCCCCGCCCCCACGATTCCATGCTCAGTTGCAGCTTCAGATCGAAGATGCCGCTCGGAAACTTCCGCAGGAACTTCGACCGGATTGTGGCCGTCGTCAGGGAATGGGTCGGCGGAATGCCATCGACGCTGCCCTTCCGCGGGTCGCTGTACCAGCTCTGCAAAGTCACCCAGCGAAGCGGCGCGACGCGGGCGCTGACGGTGAGCCATTCCACGTCGGGCGAAGCCGCCAGCGCGGGAACTCGCACGAACTCGGCATATCCGAACGGGCTGAACGCGGACGTCCGGGTGTAACCCACCTCGAA
Source organism: Gemmatimonadales bacterium (assembly GCA_035526925.1). Classification (GTDB taxonomy): domain Bacteria; phylum Gemmatimonadota; class Gemmatimonadetes; order Gemmatimonadales; family GWC2-71-9; genus CAVVWJ01. The sequence continues at coordinate 4,903 of DATLBL010000111.1, read as the reverse complement.
CCCGAGCCGTTCGCGATCCCAACCCAGCCGGACCTCCAAGTCGCGGAGATCCTGCACGGTATCGCTCACGATCGACGGAGCGGCGACCAGATCGCCGAACCGCGCGCTCCCGGTCAATGCCAGTCCTTTGACCGGCGACATGCCGGCGGTGAGCGACACGTACTTGGAGCTTCGTCCGCCGAAGTGGTGCTGCAACACCCCCTCGGCACTCGCGGTGAACACCCCGGAGGGTGTCCACCCGAAGGTTCCACGCGCGTCGAGCGGGGTCCAGCGGGTGCGGTGAAAGCCGGACGCGGCGATGGTGAGCGTGGGCGAGCGCACCAGCGATGCGTACCCGCCGAGCTGGTTGTTCTGCTGGTCGAGTCCTGCGCCGTCCCAGGCGGAGCGGGCGTAGATCAGGTCGAGCGCCGGACCCGAGCCATCATCGCGCGAGTGCAGCGACAACCGGAGCTGGGCGTCCGTCCGCGTCGCGCTGAATCCGAGGCCCAGCGTATCCGTCGGGCCCGCGTCGTCGACGACGCTGAAGGCCTGGCGCTTCGGGCGCGAGCGGATGATCTGATACTGTAGACCGAATCTCGACGAGGGGATGTATCCGCCCTGCACCCAGACCTGGGTGTTCGAATAGTCGCTGTTCTCACCGCTGGCGGTCGGCGAGTTCAGGTAGTCCGCCGCCAGGGCGAACCCTAGCCCCGAGGGAAACCGACGCTCGAGGTCGCCTTCGTAGCGCGCGAAGTCGTCGTCGCCGCGAGCGATCGCGATCCGCGACCGCGGCGCGAGGCGGTCCTGCCGCCGGGTAAACAGGTGTACTCGGAGGAGCCCCGGCCAGCGCTCCACTTCGACGCGATCGAGAAAGCTGATCGACACCTGCGCCGGATCGACCGCCACGCTGTCCACGCCCATCGCGAGATACGGCACCCCGTCGAGGAAGTACTCGACCGAGCTGGCCCCGCGTCCCTGGAAGTTCACCGGCTCCGGCCGGCCGGTGTACCCGCCCCGCCAGAGGAAGACGCCCGGCACCTGGAGCAGGAGATCGCCGATGGTGGCACCGCTCAGCCACTCGATGGAGTCGCGCGTGAAGACCAGTCGGGTGAGCGCGGGCCGTGGGCCCGGGGCGGCGAGCTGTTGCAGGATGGGAACCCGCACCTCCTCCTGCTCCTGGGCACGGAGATAGCGCGCGGTATAGTCGACCGTATCGGCCTCGAGCGAATCCGTGGCCAGGGTGTCGTCGTAGATCTGCGCCACAACGGTTCGCGGGAACACCAGCAGGATGCACAGCGCCCCCAGCAGGCGCAGTGCCCGGGCGCGGGCGCAGCTCCTGTCGCGGGTCAGCGGGCCCCCGAGCCCTGTCGGCCGAGCACGAACTCGCTGAACAGCCGCACGCCGACGCCCGTCGGTCCCTTCACGCGTGTCGCATCCTCGCGCTCGGTGTACGCCGTCCCTGCGATGTCCAGGTGCACCCACGGAAAGCCATCGACGAACTCGCGCAGGAACCACCCGGCCGAGATGCTGCCGGCGGGACGCCCGCCGGCGTTCTTGACGTCGGCGATGTCCGACTTCATCAGATCGCGGTACTCGTCCCACAACGGGAGTGGCCAGACGCGCTCGCCCGAGCGTTCGCCGGCGGTCCGCACCTCGTCGACGAGCTGGTCGTCGCTGCCCATCACCCCGCTGGCCGTGTGGCCGAGCGCGACGACGATGGCGCCGGTGAGTGTGGCGATGTCGAGGACGCAGGCAGGCTGGTACCGCCGAGCGTACACGAGCGCGTCGCAGAGAATGAGCCGGCCCTCGGCGTCGGTGTTGATGACTTCGATTGTCTTGCCCGACAGGCTCGTGATCACGTCGCCCGGCTTGACCGCGGTCCCCGACGGCATGTTCTCCGTGCTCGGGATCAACCCGACGACGTGGACCTTCGGCTGGAGACGCCCGAGCATCTCGAACGTGCCGAGCACCGCCGCGGCCCCCGACATGTCGTACTTCATGTCCTCCATGTTCTGGGCCGGCTTGATGGAAATCCCGCCGCTGTCGAAGGTGACCCCCTTGCCGATCAGGACGACCGGCGCGCCCTCGGCGCCCTTGTACTCGAGCGCGATGAACCTCGGCTCCTCGTCGCTTCCCTGGGCCACCGCCATCAATGCGCCCATCCCCTCGCGGACGATCGCCGCCTTGTCGAGCACGGTGATCCCGAAGCCGTATCGCTGGCCGATCTCCTCGGCCGCCCGCGCCACATAGGCGGGCGTGCACACGTTGCCCGGCAGCACCTGAATGCCGCGCGCGACGGTCTGCCCCGCGCCGATCGCCGCGCCCACGCGGTGGCCCGCCGCGACCGCATCATTGGCTCCCGGCGCGAGCACGTCGATCGCTTCGAGCGCCGCTTTCCGTTCCTTGTCCTCGGGCGGGCGCTTCATCTCGGTGAACTGCCAGGCACCCTGCGCCAGCCCTTCGGCGATGGCCTGACCCGCTTCCGCTGGCGTCACGGGGCCGAGCGCCTCAGCGGCCAGGTGAAACGCCGCGCGCGGAACGCCAAGCGTCCGCGCCCGTTTGGCGGCCGCGGACGCGGCTCGGCGGATCGCCGCCCGCGAGGACTCTTCGGCCTTGCCGATGCCGACGAGCAGCACGCGGGCCGCCGGGCCGGTCGGATACACCAGCGACGTCTCGTCCTTCTTGCCGCTGAAGTCGCCGGCCGCGAACAGGCGGGACAGCGCGCCTCCCGTGGCCTGGTCCAGCGCGACGAGTGAGGCGGGCAGCGGCCCGCGCGCGACGGCGATGGCCAGGAGCGGCGTCTCGAAGCCTGCCGGGGCGGCGGACGTGACGGCGGATTCGAACGGCATAAGCCCTGAAACGAGAGTGTGATGGGATCGCTGCCGCGGCGTGCGGCGCGGACGGGAAGCTAGTCGGGGCGGGCGGCGGGCGGCAACGGGACGGAGGCAGCCGGCGCGCGACTACTCCGCGCGGGCAGCAGCGGCTCCCGGGACCGCCTCCGGGTGCGCCGCGGGCACCGCTCGCCGGAACCGCGCGATCAGCCAGTGGCGGAGCTCGTCGAGGATCTCGTAGACGGTCGGAATCACCAGCAGCGTCAGGAGCGTGGAGGTGATCGTGCCGCCGATGACGGCCACCCCGAGCGGCTGGCGGAACTGCGCACCCTCGCCGCGCCCCAGCGCCACCGGGATCATCCCCGCGATCAGGGCGAAGGTCGTCATGAGGATGGGACGAAGCCGGATGGCACCGGCCTGGATCAGCGACTCGCGCAGCGACAGGCCGTCGCTCTCGCGCGCCCACTTGGCGAAGTCGATCAGGAGGATCGCGTTCTTCGCCACGATGCCCGCGAGCAGGATGACCCCGATCAGGCTCATGATGTTCACCGTGAGACCGGTGAACGCCAGCCCCAGCATCACACCGATCAGTGACAGCGGCAGCGACATCAGGATGGCCAGCGGGTCCACGAACGAGCCGAACTGCATGACCAGAATCAGGTACATGAGCATGACCGCAACGCCCAGCGCGACGAAGATGTTGCCGAACACCTCCGCCTGCTGCTCGGCGTCGCCCCCCGAGGTATAGGTCACACCGGCCGGCAATTGCAGCGCGGCCACCTTCGTCTGGACCTCGGTCATCACCTCCCCGGTGCTCCGCCCGCTGACGTTCCACTCGACGTTCACCACCAGGTCGCGGTTCAGGTGGTTGATCACCGCCGGCCCGACGCTCTCGTCGATCCGGGCCACCTGGCCGAGCGGAAGCGTCTGGGCCCGCCCGTCCCCGCCCGCGACGACCAGCGGCAGCTGCCGCAGGTCTTCCGCGCGGCGCTTGGCCTCGGGCGCCAGCCGCACCTCGACGTCGCGCGTCTCGCCAGACGGGTCGACCCAATCGCCGGCGTCGATTCCGGCAAAGGCGGGCCGCAGCGACTGCGCGACCTGTCCTACCGTGACGCCGAGCGACCCGGCCAGGCCGCGATCGAGCGTCACGTTGAGCTCCGGCTTCTGCCCCTTGCTGGAGAGCGAGAGGTCCACCGCGTTCGGCACCGACGCCACCGCCTGGCGCACGGCCTCCGCCGCCTCGTTGATCGACGCCAGGTCGGGGCCCTTGATCTGCAGCAGCAGCTGCTTCCGGCCGCCGCCGAAGTCGCTCGTGAACACGGCCATCGTCGCGCCCGCGAGGCGGGTGACTTCGTCTCGCACGCCCGCAGCGAACGCTTCCGCGTCGATCGATCGCTCGTGCTTGGGCACCAGCCGGACGTAGATGCTGCCGACGTCCACCGCGCCGGAGGTGCCGCCCCCGAGTGTGGTGTAGGTGTACTGCACCTCCGGATGTGCGCGCACGATGCGCGAAGCCTCCTCCGCCTTGGCACGCGTGTACTGCAGGTTCGAGCCGGGCGGCGTCTCGATCTGGATGGTGAACTCCGAGCGGTCGTCGAGCGGAAAGAACCCGACGCCGACCTTGCCCACGGTCGGGACGACGCGGAGCAACGCGAGGGCGACCGCAATACCCCCGACGATCCCCAACAGCTTGAAATACCATGGTCGGTCGGTGCGTCGAAGCACCAGCAGCATGACCGCGATGCCGCCGAGCACCGCGAGCAGCCCGAACACCCCTTTCCCCAGCAACGTGAAAGAGCCGAGGAAGGTGCCGATGGCCACGAGCACCATCGCGAGCCGGTGGTCGAGTGCCCACCCGATGACGCCCTTGTAGCCTTCCGCCAGACGGTTGAACCACGCGTTGAATCGGTCGAGAAGCCGCGTGATCCGGCCCCGCTCCTCGGGCGGACGGTGCGGATCGGGCCAGTACGCGGACAGCATCGGATCGAGCGAGAAGGAGACGAACAGCGACACGAGTACCGAGCACGCGATGGTCAGCGCGAACGGCTTGAACCACTGGCCGCCCACCCCGGACATGAACGCGATCGGGACGA
>DATLBL010000110.1:0-7935 GCA_035526925.1 Gemmatimonadales bacterium | reverse complement strand
TTCCCCGCGCTGGGCGACGTCGTGCGGAACCTTCGGGCCGCCGGCATGCGCGTCAGCGTGGACACCTTCGATCCCGTCGAGATCCGCACGGCGGTCGAGGCGGGCGCCGAGCTCGTGCTGAGCGTCAACAGCGCCAATCTCGACGTCGCCCGCGAGCTCGGCGGCACGAGCACCCGCGTGGTGGCCATCCCGGATTTCGGCGAGGGCATCGACACGCTCGTGCCGACGATCGACGCGCTCGAACGATGGGGTGTCGGGTATCTGATCGATCCGATCATCGAGCCGATCGGCTTCGGCTTCATGGCATCGCTGGAGCGCTACGCGGAGGTGCATCGACGCTGGCCCGAAGCGGGGCAGATGATGGGCGTGGGCAATCTCACCGAGCTCACGAGCGCCGATACCACCGGCGTACATGCCGTGCTGCTGGCGATCTGCGAGGAGGTGGGTGTGCGGGCGGTCCTCACCACCGAGGTGATACCCTGGGCGCGGGGCGCCGTGCGCGAGATCGACATTGCCCGGCGGCTGATGTACCATGCCGTGCGCCGGCGCACGCTGCCCAAGAACGTGGACGACCGTCTGGTGACCGTCAAGGATCCGGTGATCCTCGAGTACGACGAGGTCGAGCTCCGACGCCTCCATGGGGCCGTGAAGGACTCGAACTTCCGCATCTTCGCCGACCGGACCACCATCACCGTCTTCAATGACGAGCTGTTCGTGCGCGGCACCGACCCGCAGGAGATCTTCGGCCAGCTCGGCGTCGAGGAGGCCACGCACGCCTTCTACCTCGGCCGCGAGCTGATGAAGGCCAAGCTGGCCATCACCCTCGGCAAGACCTACCGTCAGGAGGGCGCGCTCGCGTGGGGCTACCTGACTCCACCGGACGACGTTCGCTCCGAGCACGTGAAGCTCACGCAGCGCCGTCGGCGATGAGCGAGCCGTTCGCGCCGCTGGTCGAGAATCTCGGGGCGGCGGGCGATCCCATCGAGGCGGTGAGCCGCTTCCTCGATCTTCCCTATCTGCTGTTCCTCGACAGCGCCACGGGACACTCATCTGCGGGAGACGGCCACCAGCTCGGTCGCTACTCGTTCCTCGCCGCCGACCCCGTACGCCTGGTGCGCAGCAAGGGTCGGCTGACCGAGCTGGGAGCGCCCGGCCAGCCCTGGTCGCCGGTGGAGACCGACCCGCTCACCGTGGTCCGCGAGCTGCTAAAGTCGTTTCCCGCCGAGCCGGTGTCCGGGCTTCCGCCGTTTCAAGGCGGCGCGGCCGGATACATCGGCTACGACTACGGCGCTATTCTCGAGCGTCTGCCCCCGACCCGCTTCGATGATCTCGCGATACCCGACCTCGTGCTCGGCATCTACGACTGGGTCATCGCATGGGATCACAGGATCGACACCGCCTGGATCGTGTCGACAGGGATGCCCGAGTCGGGAGCCTCCCGAGCCGCGCACGCCGCCGCGCGGCTGGAGATGGTCCGCGCGCGGCTGCGCGGTCCCGCGCAGCCGGGACACCTTCACCGCCCTTCGGGCACAGCGGGACGTGCGTCCGAGGCTCCGTCCTATCCCGTGCTGGGCGTCGAAGGGGCCGAGGAGATCGACCTCCGCTCGACCTTCACCCATCGGGGGTATCTGGACGCGGTGGCGCGGGTGCGCGAGTACATCATCGCGGGCGACATCTTCCAGGCGAACCTGTCACAGCGCTTTCAGGCGCCGCTCGCCGAGCCCGCCTTCGATCTCTACGCTCGCCTGCGGCAGCGCAACCCGGCGGCGTTCGCGGCGTACCTCGTCTTCGACGACCTGCGCGTCATGAGCGCGTCCCCCGAGCGGTTCCTCAGACTCGACGAGAACGGCCGGCACGTCGAGACCCGGCCGATCAAGGGCACCCGCCCCCGCGGACTGGGTCCGATGCACGATGCCGCGCTCGGCCGGGCGCTCGCCGAGAGCGACAAGGATCGTGCCGAGAACGTGATGATCGTCGACCTGCTCCGCAACGATCTGTCCCGGGTCTGCCGGCCGGGCACGGTCCGCGTGCCCGAGCTGTTCGCGCTGGAGCAGCACCCGACGGTGCACCACCTGGTATCCACCGTCGTCGGCGAGCTGGATCCTGCCACCGATGCCGTGGACCTCCTGCGCGCCGCGTTCCCGGGCGGGTCGATCACCGGGGCCCCGAAGGTCCGGGCCATGGAGATCATCGCGGAGCTGGAACCGGCCCAACGGGGGGTCTACTGCGGGTCGATCGGCTACCTCTCCACGACCGGAGCGATGGACACCAGCATCGTCATCCGGACCTATCTGGCCATTCGAGGACGGGTATACTTCCAGGCGGGCGGAGGCATCGTGGCGGACTCCGATCCGGAGCTGGAATATCGGGAAACCCTGGACAAGGCGTGGGCGCTGATCGGGGCACTGGCGGGGCGATGATCCTCCTGCTCGACAACTACGATTCGTTCGTCTACAACCTGGCCCGGTACGTCCGTGAGCTTGGCGAGACGCCCGTGGTGCACCGCCATGACGCTCTCACCGTCGACGACGTGGCGGAGCTGCGGCCGTCGCACATCATCATCTCTCCGGGGCCCTGCTCCCCGGCGGAGGCCGGGATCTCGACCGATGTCGTGCGGCGGCTCGGGGACCGGATTCCGATCCTGGGCGTGTGCCTCGGACACCAGTGTATCGGCGCGGCCTACGGCGGTGAGATCGTCCGCGCGGGACAGCCCATGCACGGCAAGACCTCGATGATTCATCACCGGGACACTGGGATCTTCCGGGGCCTTCCCACACCCTTTCGTGCCACGCGCTATCACTCGCTGGTCATCGCCCCGGCGTCCGTGCCGCCGGAGCTCGTGGTTACCGCGAGCTCCGAGGACGGCGAGATCATGGCCGTGCAGCACGTCCGGCATCCGGTGCACGGAGTGCAATTCCATCCGGAGTCCGTGTTGACCGAGCACGGCTACCGGCTCGTCGATCACTTCCTGCACGGCGTGCCCGCGGCACCGCGCACGCTGCCCGCGGCCGCCGACGGAGCGCTCGTGCCGTCGGCAGCGCAGACAAGCACCCTCGCCTCGCATCCGCCGCCGGTGGATCTCGTGCGGTGATCATCGAATCCATCCTGACGTCGATGTCGGCGGATGGCTCGATCAACTTCGCGCCCATGGGAGTCGAGTGGAGCGATACGACGATCGTGCTCAAGCCGTTCCTGGAGACCACGACTTTCCGAAACGTGCGCGAGTCCCGGGTGGCCGTCGTCAACCTGACGGACGACGCGATGCTTTTCGCCCAGGGCGCCATCTCGAGCCCCCAGTTCCCATGGATTCCAGCGACCGTCGTTCGGGGCGCGGTGCTCGAGGCGGCGACTTCCTGGCGCGAGCTCGAAGTCATGTCGATCGACGATTCCCCGCCCCGTTCACGGATCGAGGCCAGGGTCGTTTATAGCGGAACGCGCCGTGACTTCCTCGGCTTCAATCGGGCCCGGCACGCGGTGCTCGAGGCGGCGATCCTCGCCACGCGCACCCACCTGTTGCCGGCCGACGAGATCCGCGCCGAGTTCGCCCGGCTGCAGATCATCGTGGACAAGACCGCCGGCCCCCGGGAGCGCGACGCGATGACGATGCTGACCGAGCATGTCCGCTCCCGCTGAGTCGTGGGGCAGCGTGTTCGTCGAAGCGGCGGCGCGACTTCACTTCGGGGTGCTGGACCTGCGAGGTACGTTGGGCCGACGATTTGGCGGCCTCGGTGCCGCCGTCCCCGAGCCCTCGCTTCTACTCGAAGTAGAGCCAGACGAGCGGCTGAGCGCTCACGGGGAAGAGCCCGAGCGTGTCATGAGGTTCGCCAAGCAGTTCCTTTCCTATCATAGGATGGACGACACCGGTGCCCGCCTCACGCTGCACCGCGGGATACCCGCGCACAGCGGACTCGGGTCGGGAACGCAACTGGGACTGGCCGTCGCACGTGCACTCGCGGAATTGCATGGTCTGCCCACCGACCCCGTGGGACTGGCGCGCGCTGTGGACCGGGGGAAGCGCTCGGCCATCGGCACCTGGACATTCGCCCTAGGGGGCTTCATCGTGGAGGGTGGCCGGAGGCTGGACGCGAGCGAGATCGCGCCGCTCCTGGCCCGCTATCCCATTCCCGATGGCTGGCGCTGCGTGGTGGCGGTCCCGGACGGCGCTCCGGGCCTGAGCGGCGACGCCGAGGCCGCGGCATTCGAGCGCCTTCCGCCGGCTCCCGAGCGGGAGGTCGAACGGGTGGCGCATCTGGTGCTGATGCAGCTCCTGCCGGCACTCGTCGAGGCGGATCTGACCAGCTTCGGCGCCGCGCTCACCGAGGTCCAGCGCGTGACGGGCGGCTGGTTCGCGCCGCAGCAGGGCGGCGCCTTCGCGCCGGGGCCGACCGAGATGCTCGTGCGTCGCATGGCGGAATGGGGAGCGCTCGGCGTCGGCCAGAGCTCCTGGGGTCCTGCGGTGTATGCGCTGGCGGACGACCTAGCGACGAGTCGCGAAGTGGCCGCGCGGGCCACCGCGCTGCTGGCGGGAAACGGGCGGGTTTTCGAGGGTGGGTTCACCGGGGTCGGCGCCAGGGTCTGGCGGGCGGAAGTGGCCGGATCTCGTGATTGACAGTTCATTTTGCACGATGTATACTGGCCCCTCTAAGCCTCCCGCAGTCGGCGACTTGGCTGACGTTCGAAGTTGAGTTCTGCGCAGCCGATCGAGCCGGGACCGTAACGCCGGCCCCCAGCGGGAATATCCAGGCGGGAACACGAAGTTTGTTCAGGCGGTACTACTGGATCGACCGCCTCCCCAGCTGCAGTTCTTACTAGCACACAACGTAGTTCAGCGGCGACGCTGAGGGGTGAGATGGGCTTGTTCCCGTTCGCTTCCACCGTTGGCACGATGTCGATCTTGTTTTCCGACTCCATGCATCCGTGGCGTTGGCGCGGCGCGTGGCGCATCGGCAACGCGTGCTCCGGTGGTGGGTGGGGGCAGGCATGCTGGTGCACGACCACTGCATCCTCGTTTCTCCCTCCGTTCGGTCGTACCACACATCCCATACATTTTGCCTCGTGCTTGAGCACGGCCCGGTGCCCTGACGCCGTGGCGCGCCCCGCGGACATCCGCGGCGGCGTCTCGAGGCGTACTTCAGGGCGAACCCTCTCCCGCAGCGAGCGCGCGGACCACGCGGTGGCCGAACGCGGCCCACCCACCGGTCTCCACACGCGGCACTCGAGCCCAGTCGCCGCTTTGCTCGCTCCGGCCTTCGCTTGATGCGTTACCAGCACGTGGCAACCGATTGCAGTAGAGCAGTAGAACCACCCTTCATCCTGAGGTCAGTTATGAACCGCTTTACGCAGAAGGTGGTGTCTGGCGGGATCGCGGCGGGGCTGAGCGTAGCCTTCGCAGCATCCGCCACCGCCCAAGCGGCGCGGTCAGGGGCTTGGACCCTGAACGCTCCCGAGGGCGAATGGCACATGACCGGTCGTGATGCCAGCTTGCAGCGATTTAGCCCGCTCAAGCAGATCACCACGTCCAACGTTGGCGAGCTGCGGCCGATCTGGTCGTTCTCGACCGGCACGCTCCGCGGTCACGAGGGCAACCCGCTCGTGGTCGGCACCACGATGTACGTCAACACCTCCTTCCCGAACATCGTGTACGCGCTCGACCTGTCCAAGGCCGGCGCGCCGCAGATCTGGAAGTACGTGCCGAACCAGTCGCCCGACGCGATTCCAATCGCGTGCTGCGACCTGGTGAACCGCGGCACCGCTTACAGCCCGAGCGGGAAGATCTACATCCAGGCGCTGCAGGGCGAGCTGATCGCCCTTGACGCCAAGAGCGGCAAGGAACTGTGGAAGGCCAAGCACCCGGAGAAGTCGGGTTCGCAGCCCGAGGCCACCGGCTACAAGCAGGGCGCCACGATGACCAACGCTCCGATCTACATCAAGACCAAGTCGGGCAAGGAAGTCGTGATCGCGGGCATTTCCGGTGGTGAGTTCGGCGTCCGCGGCCGCGTCTCGGCCTTCGATGCCAACACCGGCGCCCACATCTGGACCGGCTACAGCACGGGCCCGGACAGCGAAGTCCTCATCTCGGGCGACGCGAACGTGAACTACCCGTCGCACAAGGGCAAGGACCTCGGCATCTCGACCTGGCAGGGCGATGAGTGGAAGCGGGGCGGCGGCACCACCTGGGGCTGGTACTCCTACGACCCCGAGCTCGACCTCTTCTACTACAGCGTCGGCAACCCGGGGACCTGGAACCCCGACCAGCGGCCGGGCGATAACAAGTGGTCGATGACGATCTTCGCGCGCCATCCCGACAACGGGCACGTGGCGTGGGCCTACCAGATGACGCCGCACGATGAGTGGGACTATGACGGCGTCAATGAGAACGTCCTGTTCGAGAGCGGCGGCAAGAAGCTGCTCGGCCACTTCGACCGTAACGGTATCGGCTACACGGTCGACCGTACGAACGGCAAGGTCATCGTCGGCAACGCGTACGGCCCGATCAACTGGGCCAAGAACGGCGGCACCGGCACCCCGGTCGAAGGCGTCGTCGAGACCGGCGTCCCGGTGAAAGATCCGAAGTACGGCACCTCCTCGAAGAAGAACGGCGAGGGCATCTGCCCGGCCGCCATCGGCTTCAAGGATCAGCAGCCCTCGGCGTACTCGCCGCAGACCGGCATGTTCTACGTGCCGACCAACCACATCTGCATGGACTATGAAGGTGTGGAGGTGAAGTACACCGCCGGTCAGCCGTACGTCGGCGCGATCGTGCGGATGTTCCCGGGCCCCGGCGGCCATCGTGGTCGGTTCATCGCCTGGGATCCGATGAAGGGCAAGGTCGCCTGGGAGATCAAGGAAAACCTCGCCGCGTACGGCGGCGCGCTCGCCACGGCGGGCGGCTAGGTCTTCTATGGCACCATGGAAGGCTGGCTCAAGGCGGTCGACGCCAAGACCGGTAAGGTTCTCTGGCAGTTCAAGACCCCCTCGGGCATCATCGGCAACCCGATGAGCTACACCGCGCCGGACGGCTCGCAGAACGTGGCCGTGTACTCCGGCATCGGTGGCTGGGCCGGTATCGGCGTGGCCGCCGGCATCGGGGCCGAAGATCCGACCGCCGGTCTCGGCGCGCTCGGCGCCTTCGGTGACGCGGGCAACTTCTCGACCCAGGGCGGCGTCATGACCGTCTTCGGGCTCAAGAACCCGTCGCTGCCCAAGTAACACCGCTGTTCCCCGTCGGCCGGAGGGTATAGCCTCCGGTCGGCAGGGGGGTAGATTACGAAAAGAGCACGGCGCCGGGGCGCGGTCAGCTCCGGCGCCGTGGTCTTTGGGTCTCTGGCACCTGCACCACCGGAGTGATGTCCATGTCGCGGACCGTTGCGCAGTTGGCTCGTCTCACTCTCCTGGCCGGCGTCGGCGTCACCTGGCTGGCCACGCCGGCCGCTGCCCAGCGCCCCGCCCCCCGCGATCCCGGCCTGATCCGGGTCTGCGCCGATCCCGACAACATGCCGTCCTCGAACGAGAAGGGCGAAGGGTTCGAGAACAAGATCGCCGAGCTCATCGCCGGTGAGCTCAAGGCCAAGCTGAGCTATGTCTGGTACCCCACCCGGCGGGGCTATTTCCGGATCCTCAACGGGTTGTATTGCGACATGGCGCTCGAGGCGCCGGCCGGGCTGGACATGACCGGCGTCACCAAGCCGTACTTCCGCTCGGGGTACGTGTTCGTCGCCCGGCAAGGCAGCGGGCTGGAGGACATCAACTCACTGGCCGATCCCCGGCTCAAGAAGCTCAAGATCGGCGTCAACATGTACACCTCCGACGCCGAGAACTCCCCGCCGGCCATGGCGCTGAGCCGCTATGGGGTGGTGGGCAATCTCAAGGGCTACTTCACCTTTTTCAGCGACCAGGAGCGCCCCGAGGACATCATCAAGGGGGTGGCGAACAAGG
>DATLBL010000109.1:0-46271 GCA_035526925.1 Gemmatimonadales bacterium | reverse complement strand
GCCAAAAAACGGCACGATAGCGGCGACGCCCGCGAAGACCCCGAACGCCAGGAAGTACGGCATGCCCAGGACCCACAGCCCGAGCGTGGTCAGCGCGGCCAGCAGCACCATGGCGATAATTTGACCCAGCACCCACGCGCGGATGGTCACGTTCAGGTCGACGAGGATTGCCCGCGCGAGGGTCCGGCGGCGCGGGGGCGCGAGCGCCACGACGCCGTCCACGTACACCTCCGGGTGGCGCGCCATGAAGATGGCCATCACCAGCACGCTCACACCCTCGATGATGATCTCGACGCCGCCTTTCAGGTACGGCACCGCCGCGCCTCGGAGGAACCCGAGAATCTCGCTGAGCGCGTTGGCCAGCAGCCCAGGCGGTGCCTGACTGTCCGCGGACGCACCCCGCCGCAGCACGGGAATGCGCCGGATGAGGCCGTTGATGTTGGCGTCGAGGCTGGCGAGGTAGCGCGGCAAGTTGGTGAGCAGGTCCTGCACCTGCTCAGTGACCGGGGGGGCGATGAGGAGCACAGTGCCCACGAGCGCGCCGAGTGTGGCGGACACGCCCACCACCAGGCCGAGCCAGTGCGGCACACCGAAGCGTTTGTAGAGCAGGTCGGCCAGGGCGTCGAGGTAGATCGCCAGGATGATGGCCAGGAAGAGCACCAGCAGCACGTCGATGGTCTTGATCGCCAGGGCCACCAAGGCGACGACGAGCAGAAGCCGCCCGATCGGGAAGCTCCGCCGGCCGCTGGATACCGTCACGCCCATCAGCGAGTCGACCCTTCGTCTCCCTCTTCCACGAGCTCGGCATCGTGGACGTCACCGGCACCCTTGTTGAGCTGCCGCGTCGGCCCGCCCTGCCCGGAGCCGAGCATGCCCATGCGCGATTTGAGCTCGAGCAGCTGCTGATCGGAGCTGCCCTTGTACTCGAGCGCCTCGAACTGCTTGGCCAGCCTGTCGCCGGACACCTCTTCGTTCAGCTCGGCCGCGGCGATGGCCTTCCGCTCGGTGGCCTCGATCTTCTCGGTCATGCGCTCGAACGACTCGAAGGCGCTCTTGTCGGACATGCCCGACATCGTCTCCTGGATCCGCTGCTGCGCCTCGGCCCGCTTGGCGCGCGCCACCAGGATGTTCTTCTTGCGCTTCGCCTCTTCGATCTTGTCGTTGAGCTGGCGGAGCGACAGCTTGAGCGCGTCCGTCTCCGCCTTGTGCTTGAGCCAGGTCTCGTGGAGCTGCTGGGCGCCCTGCATCTGCTCGTTGTACCGGCCGAGCGCCTGCTTGGCCATGTCGTCCCGCCCCTCCTGCACGGCGAGCATGGCCCGACGCTCCCAGTCCTCCGCCTGCTTCTTCATGCTCTCAGCGTCCGCTTGCAGCTTCTTCTCGTCGGCGATGGCCGACGCCACCTGCTGCTTGGCCTTGGCCAGCTGCGTCTTCCTGTCGACGATCAGCTGATTGAGCATCTTCTCCGGGTTCTCGGCCCGCGAGATCAGGTCGTTGATGTTCGACCGGAGCAGGGTCGAGAGGCGGTCAAAGAGTCCCATGTTCGCTTCACCTTTCCCGGAACGGAGCGAGCGTGGCGAGATGCGACGCCAGTGCCAGCGTGATCGAGTCGAAGCTGGCCTCGAACTCGCTGAAATCGAGGTTCTCCAGCTCGAGCGTGTCGGTCAGCACGACGTGATCACCCTCGAGCCCGTACGAGCCATGCACCAGCTCGCGGGCATTGTACTCGAGCAGCTGGCGGAACAGCTCGCTCCGGCGCGGCTCGCTCTCGGGGAGCTCCATCACCCGCACCCGGAGAATGACGACCGGGGATGCAAAGTGGACCACGACCTCGGCGTCGTGGGGCGTGCGGGCGAGCCACAGATTCGGCTCGATTTCCATCACCGTGAGACCGCCGCCGTCGAGCCGGTCCAGAAACGACTGAATGTCCTCGCGAGTGATCATCGATGCGTTCCCCCCGGCAGCTGGTCGGCCTCGCGTGCCTGGGACAGGAGACGCTCGGCGAAATCTAACCGCTCCTCCACCTCCGCCAACCGACCACGCAGGTGATCCACGTCGGCGGCGATGGCCGGGTCCTCGGCGGGCAGCGGGCCGCCTCGGATGCGTTCGGCGATCGCGGCGCCGATCGGTCCGCGGAAGATCTTGACCATGGCGATGGCCAGCGCGACCGACACAATGACATCCTGCCCTTGCAGCTCCATCCTGCCTCCTACCGTTGAAGCCGGTCCGACTCCCGCGCCTGCCCGAGCACGCGCTCTGCGAAATCGAGGCGCTCTTCGAGCTCGGCCACACGGAGCTGGCTCTCCTCGAGCTGGTGCACCCGGCCCCGAAGGGCTTCCACCTCGGCCTGCAGCTCCGCCGACGCCGATCCGCCGCCTTCCAGGCGCCGCGCGAGCGCGCGAATGAGCGGCCATACGATGACCAGGGCCGTCCCTAAGATCGCCAGGACGATGACCACCGCGGCCGCGTCCCCGAGTGAGCCGCCCACGCTGAGGTGGCCGCCAGGATCCGGAGGAGCAGGAATTTGAGGCGTCATGCGGCCGCGGCGATCGTCACGGCATCCGCCTGGACAGCGGGGCTTCGCCGTCCCCGCGTGCCAGGAGCCGCTCGGCGAAGTCGAGGCGGTCTTCGAGCTCGGCGACCCGCATCTGCAGGGCGTCGATCTCGCCGAGCCGGTGCTGCATCTGTTCCACGTCGCCCTTCAGCGCGGCATCCACGGCGCTCCGCCCCTCGAGCCGCCTCGCAATCGCCCGGGCGATCGGCCAGAGCACGATGGTGAATGCCGTCATCACCGCGAGGACGATCATGACGATCGCCGGTGAATCCATGCTGGCGAGGATCATGTTGAAGTCCACCGGGATGCTCGGCGGAATCGGTGGGATCGGCGGAATGGGCGGAACGGCCTGCAGGAGCATCATGGTCTGTCCGCCTGCGGCAACTGGCCCGCCTGACGATCCTGCAAGAGCACCCGCTCGTTGAAATCGAGTCGCTCCTCGAGCTCGGACAGGCGCTGGCGGACGTCGGCGAGCTGAAGGGACTGCTCGGCCTCGTGTTCGGCATTTCGCGACTCGGCGGGCCCGATCCGGCGCGCCAGCGCCTCGGCAATCGGACGGATGATCCGGTTACCGGTCCATGCCGCCGTCACGATCGCGATGATCGTCACGATCTGTTCCGGGCTCACTCGCCGGCTCCGATCTTCCCTGGTTCCCGCTGCTGGGCCAGCAGCCGCTCGGTGAAATCGACACGCTCGTGCAGCTCCGACACTTCGGCCCGCAACGCGTCGACCTCCGCCAGCAGCTCGGGATCCTGGACCGGTTGGGCGCCGTGGCCCCGGATCCGCTCGGCGATCGCCTTCCCCACAGGACTGATGGACAGGAGAAAAAGGGTTCCCCCGCCGAAAATGAACGTGATTGCGAACAGGCCTTCCATATCCATCCCCCGAGTCTCCAGACCCACGCTGACAAGGAACGCCCCTACGCCGCCCGCCCACCGAATGTTTCAGGCAGCAACGCGTCGAATGAACAGGGTGCTCTCAGACCAATTCGACGGCTTCGATCGCGCCGAGGGAAACGGCGATCTCGGTATCGTCGCGACCGGCCGGACGCAGATAGACCTCGTGTGCGGTGACATGGGTATCGACGCTCATCGGGATGCCGACGACCTCGGTGCGATCGGTCGTCGTGATGCGGACCGCATGGTCGTGTCCGCCGGCGTAACCCAGGAGCGCGACGATCTCTTCGTAGGTCATGGAGTCCCCCTGGAGGTGGGACCCCTAATGTAGGCCGTGCGGGGGCGGACCCGCAACGCGTTCCCTCACCAGCTCATCGGCCGGCGGCGGCGCGCTCTTGCGGTGCGCTGGCGGGGGCCAGAAGGTGCTCATCCAGGTAGCTCGTGACGAGCGAGAACAGGTGGAGGGTCGTGTTCTTGCCCTGGCATATGCAGTGGGTCCGGTTCGGATACTCCATCAGCTGAAACGGCTTGTTCGCGGCCACCAGGGCGTTGATCAACAGCTCGCTGTTCTGGAAGTGGACATTGTCGTCCCCGCCGCCATGCACCAGCAGCAGGTTGCCCCGGAAGCCGTTCACGTAACTGATGGGCGAGCCCCGGTCGTACCCGTCGCGATTCTCCCCAAGCAATCCGTTGAAGCGCTCGGTGTAGACATTGTCATAGAGCGCCCAATGCGTCACCGGTGACACCGCGACGCCGGTGCGGTACAGGTCGGGGTGTTGGAACAGGACATTCAGAGTCATGAATGCGCCGTAGCTCCAGCCCCAGATGCCCACCCGAGCCGGGTCGACGTACGACCGTTGCATGAGGGCGCGTGCGGCAGTCGCCTGGTCTCGCGTCTCGAGTACTCCGAGCTGACCGTAGATCGACTTGCGCCAGGCGCGGCCGAGCGGGGCCGGGGTGCCCCGATTGTCCACGATGGCGACCAGGTACCCTTTCTGGGTCAACATCGTATGCCACATGTAGTACCCTCCCCACTGGTCCTCGACCTCGGCATTGCCGGGACCGCCGTACACGAAGAACAGGAGCGGGTACTTCCGGGTCGAGTCGAAATCCGCGGGCTTGAACAGCACGCCCGGCATCTTCATGCCGGCATCGTTCGGGATCGACAGCCACTCCACGGGACCGCGGCGGATCGACGCCACGCGGTTCCGGAGGCGCGCGTTGTCGACCAGGGTCCGAACGATCTGGTTGCCCGGGAGGCGGACCAGGCGGACTACGGGCGGGTCGCCCAGCTTCGAGTAGCTCTCGATGGCGAATTTGTAGTTGGGCGAGCGGTCGTAGGCGTGCGTGCCGGGCTCGTTGCGCGGGCTGATGCGCTCGGGTTTGCCCTTCCCGTCGAGCCGGGAGCGGAACAGGTACTTCTGCGCCGGGTTGTCGGGCGAGGCGACATAGTAGAGCCAGCCGCCCTTGTCGTCGACGCCCTCGATCTCCAGGACGTCGAAATCACCCTTGGTGAGGAGCCGAACCGATGTGCCATCGCGGGAGACCGCGTAGACGTGGTTCCATCCGTCGCGCTCGCTGACCCAGGTGAACTGCCGCCCGCCATTCAGCCAGACGACTTCGTTGACGACCTCGACCCAGGTGGAATCGCGCTCGGTCAGGACCGTACGCACCGCGCCGGTGCGTGCGTCGGCCAGCATGACTTCGTCGACGTTCTGGACGCGGTTGAGGCGCTGCAGGATGAGCTCGTCGGAGTTCGCCGCCCACTCCATGCGCGGGATGTAGTGCTCGCGAGGATCCCCGGCGATCTCCACCCATCGCGTGGCACCTCCGGCCGCCGGCACGACGCCGATGCGCGCGGCCGAGTTGGCCTCGCCCACCTTCGGGTATTGCACCGGAATGACGCGCGAATACAGCGAGTCGGTGTTGTTGACGAGATTGAAATCCCGGACCTGATCGGCGTTGAGCTGCCAGTAGGCGATGCTGCGGCCGTCGGGACTCCAGCGCCACCCATCGGCGTTGGAGTTCATCAGCTCCTCCTCGTACACCCAATCGAAGGTGCCATTGATGAGCGTCCGCGACCCATCGGTCGTCAGCGCCGTGACAGTCCCCGAGGCGAGATCCTCCACGTACAGATTGTTCTCCCGCACGTAGGCGACGCGACCGCCATCGGGAGAGAACTTGGCGAACATCAACGTGGACGGCTTGGCCGCCCGCCCGCCGAGCTGGCGAAGCGCCCCACTCGTCCGGTCGAGCACCCAGTAGTCGCCCCGCGTGTTGAGACGCCACACCGGCTGCGTGTTGGTAAAGACCAGCAGCATGCGCTGATCCGGCGACCAGGCGTAGTCCTCGATCTCGAGCGGCGCCGACGCCCCTCTGGGCGTGAGAGCGCTGGCCGCCACCAGGATCTCGCGACGTCCGCTCTCCACATCGTACCGGACGATGTCCTGACCGGCGTCGCCCTGACCGGACTCGAGCGTGGTGTAGGCGACGCCGTCGCCGAGCCAGCGGGAAGGCCCGAACGGCTGCGTCGCGAACTCGGCTGATCCGTAGATCCGGGCGAGCGAGAGCATGCTGGAGTCGGCCTGCTGCGCGGACACGGCCTGCGACAGGGTCAGCATGAAAACGGGCAGCAGAGAGGCAAGGTGGCGACGGATCACGAGTTATCCTGGTGAGGCGTTGGTTGCAACGGGGGAAAGGCGGGGCTATCCCTTCAAACGAGTATACCCGCGCCGCAGGGTGGAAACACTCCATACTTCGGCGGCAGGCCTGCGAGGGTTTCAGCGCAGGCTCATCATTCTTCCGTGGCGAGGCCCGTATGACGTTCCGCACCGTATTCGACGCTCCGAGCCTCGCCGTGCTGCTGGCTGGATCCCTGGGGGCGGCCGGCCTGCTCGGCTGCACGTCCCGCACGCCGGACACGGAGGCCGCGGCGGCCCCGGCGCCTTCCAGCGACACCGCGCGTGCGACGGCGCACGACACCGCCATGGTCTCCACCGCTGCTACGGTCGCCGAGACGACGGGCGAGCCATCCGCTCCGGCGAGGCAGGCCAGTACCGGGAGCCCTGCGTCGGCCGCCGCGGACAGCCAGTGGGTGCAGTGGGATCCCGCCACGAAGACCGTGACGTTTCGGCTGGTCGCCGGCCCGTTCGACTGGAACGGCTACAAGGGCGGCGACGCGACGCTCACAGTACCGCCGGCGAGCAACAATGTGATGAACTTCGAGCAGAACGACGGGACGCCGCACAGCGCGGAGATCAGCACCGGGACCGGCCCCGTGCCGAACTCCGGGGGCGATCCCGCGATTCCCAGGGCGTACACCAACAAGGTCGTGGAAGGTCTTCCGCAGGGCGCCAAGGACGTCATGAAGTTCACCGCCCCGGACAGCGGCACCTTCCGGCTGATCTGCGGCGTGCCGGGGCACGCGCTCTCCGGCATGTGGATCTGGTTCAAGGTGGATCCCGCCGCCACGACTCCGACCTTCGGTCCGACGCCCAAGTAGCCGGCGCGTCGGGACCGACGCGCCGGCACGCGCTCATCGTGCCAGCACTTTCCGTAGAAATCGCCCGGTGTGGCTTTCCGCTACCCCAGCGACATCTTCGGGTATCCCGGCCGCGACGACTTTCCCGCCCCGCTCTCCGCCTTCGGGACCGAGATCGATGATCCAGTCCGCCGTCTTGATGACGTCGAGATTGTGCTCGATGACGACGACGCTGTTCCCCTTGTCGACGAGCCGATGGAGGACGTCGAGCAGCAGACGGACGTCCTCGAAATGGAGCCCGGTGGTCGGCTCGTCCAGGATATACAGCGTGCGACCGGTGTCCCGCTTGGCCAGCTCCGTCGCCAGCTTCACTCGCTGCGCCTCCCCACCGCTCAGCGTGGTGGCCGCCTGCCCCAGGTGGATGTAGCCCAGCCCCACATCGTTCAGCAGCTCGAGCTTTTCCGCGATGCGGCGCTGATTGCTGAAGAAGTCCATCGCGTCGGCCACCGTCAGGTCGAGCACGTCGGCGATGCTCCGGCCCTTGTACCGCACTTCCAGGGTTTCACGATTGTAGCGGCGGCCTTTGCAGACCTCGCAGGGGACATAGACGTCCGGAAGGAAGTGCATCTCGATCTTGACGAGTCCGTCGCCCTGGCAAGCCTCGCAGCGTCCGCCCTTCACGTTGAACGAGAACCGACCCGGTCCGTACCCGCGCATCTTGGCGTCCGGAAGCTGGGTGAAGAGCTCGCGGATCGGGGTGAACAGCCCAGTGTAGGTCGCAGGGTTCGACCGCGGCGTACGGCCGATCGGGCTCTGGTCGATGTCGATGACCGGGTCAATCCGATCCAGTCCCTCGATCCCCTTGTGCGCGCCGGGCACGACCTTGGCCCGGTAGAAATGCCGCGCCAGCGACTGATACAGGATGTCCGTGACGAGCGTCGATTTGCCCGAGCCCGAGACGCCGGTGACCGCGGTGAACACCCCCAGCGGAATGTCGACCGTCAGATTCTGCAGATTGTTGGCGCGCGCCCCGATGATCCGGATCCGATGCTTGGCCGGCGCCTCGCGACGCCCGCCGGGAACCGGCACCCGAAGCTCCTCCCGCAAGTACCGGCCGGTCAGCGAGTCGGGGTGCTGCCGCACGTCCTCCACGGTCCCTTCGGCGATCACCTCACCGCCAAACCGGCCGGCACGAGGCCCCAGGTCGATCACATGGTCGGCGGCCTCGATCGTGTCCGCGTCGTGCTCGACGACGATGACGGTGTTGCCGAGGTCGCGGAGCCCGCGCAGCGTCGCCAGCAGCCGCTCGTTGTCCCGCTGGTGCAGCCCGATGCTCGGCTCGTCGAGGATGTACAGCACGCCGACCAGGCGCGATCCGATCTGCGTCGCCAGGCGGATGCGCTGCGTCTCGCCGCCGGAAAGCGACGTGGCCCCTCGGCCCAGCGTCAGGTAATCGAGTCCCACATCCCGCAGGAAGCTCAGCCGGTCCACGACCTCTTTGAGGATCGGACCGGCGATGTCGGCGTCGATGCTGCCTGGCCGCCCGTTGGTGGCGCTGGCCCCCGCCCTGCCCGGCTGCCCGCGCAGGGGGATGCCCGCGAAGAACTCCACCGCCCGCTCGACCGGAAGGTCCACGACGTCCCCGATGCTGTGGCCGTTCACCAGCACCGCCAGGCTTTCCGCCTTGAGGCGCTTGCCGCCACAGGTCTGGCACGGCTGCTCGATCATGAATTCCTCGAGCGAGGTTCGCACCGCGTCGCTGGTGGACTCCTTGTAGCGCCGCTCGACGTTTCGGAGCACCCCCTCCCAATCGCTCTCGTATTCACCGCGGCCGCGCGCGCCATCGGTCTGGAACTTGAACCGGCCGGGCGATCCATGGAGCAGCGCCTGCTGCGCCGCGGCGCTATGCTCGCCCCAAGGTGCGTTCAGCTCGAACTTGAACGCCTTGGCCAGCGTCGGCAGCACGATCTTCCGGAGGTAACCGGTCGGCTCCCCCCAGGGCAGGACCACGCCCTCGAGAATCGAGATGCTCGGGTCGCCGAGCACCAGGTCGGCGTTGACCTTCCGCCGGGTGCCGACGCCGTGACAATCTGGGCACGCGCCGAACGGTGAGTTGAAGGAGAACTGGCGCGGCTCGAGCTCGGGCAGCGACAGCCCGCAGACCGGGCAGGCGAATCGCTCCGAGAAGGTGACCGACTCACGGTCGCCCGGGCCCTTGCCGTAGCGGGCGACCTCCACGACACCATCGGCGGTCTTGAGCGCGGTCTCGATGGAATCGTTGAGCCGCGAGCGGTCATCCGCGCGCACCACCAGACGATCCACCAGCACGGCGATATCGTGGTTCTGGCGACGGTTCAGTGCGGGCACCGCCCCCAGATCGTACGTCTCGCCATCCACTCTCACGCGCACGAAGCCGCGTTTCCGGATGTCGTCGAGCAGGTCGCGGAACTCTCCCTTGCGACCGCGCACGATCGGCGCGAGCACCTCGATGCGCGTCTCCTCCGGCCACGCGAGCACCGAGTCGGTGATCTGGGCGG
The DNA here is from genome assembly GCA_035526925.1 of Gemmatimonadales bacterium. Classification (GTDB taxonomy): domain Bacteria; phylum Gemmatimonadota; class Gemmatimonadetes; order Gemmatimonadales; family GWC2-71-9; genus CAVVWJ01. The sequence goes on along the minus strand of DATLBL010000109.1, from coordinate 36,806 downwards.
CGCTCTGCCGGGTGACCGGCGTGCCGTCGTTGGGACAGTGCGGGATGCCGACACGTGCCCAGAGCAGGCGGAGGTAATCGTAGATCTCGGTGACCGTCCCGACGGTGGACCTCGGGTTCTGACCGGTCGTCTTCTGTTCGATCGAGATGGCGGGAGAGAGCCCCTCGATCGCGTCCACGTCCGGCTTTTCCATGAGGCCGAGGAATTGGCGCGCGTACGCGGAGAGGGACTCGACGTAGCGCCGCTGTCCTTCCGCGTAGATCGTATCGAAGGCGAGCGAGGATTTCCCGGAGCCGGACAGGCCCGTGATCACGGTGAGACGATTGCGCGGGATCGAGACGGAGACGTTCTTGAGATTGTGCTCGCGTGCGCCACGCACTACCAGATATTCCTGAGCCATAGCCCCGAAAAGTACCCGAAGCCGTGGATCAGGGTCAACGGGTTCCGGTGAGTGGTGGCTGCCCTTAGCATTCAGCGGCCTCCATGACATCACCTCCCGACGATTCGCAGAGCGCGGCAACGCTGCCTCCGCGCGCGCCCGCGTCAGATTCGCGACTGCTGGAGCGCGCCGAGGCGGCGGCCGCCGGCGCGCAGCCGCTCGACGCGCTGCCGCTCTATCGCGAGGTGCTCGCCGCGGAGCCGGGACATCTCGACGCGCGCGCCGGTCTGGTCCGGCTGCTGCTTCGTTTCGACGAGCAGGAAGAAGCGCTGCGCTGGCTGAACGATGCGCTCCGCCACGCGCCCGATCAGACGGAGCTGCTGGTGCTCCGGGGCGGGATCCTCGGCCAGCTTCGCCGGTACGAAGAGTCCGACGCCGACCTGCGGCGCGTACTTCGCCTGCATCCGTCCCACGCCCCGGCGCACCTGGAGCTCGGACGACTGCTCTGGCGGCGCGGCCTGGTCGCAGAAGCGGCCACGCACCTGCAGCGCTCGCTCGAGTTCCAGCCGGACAACCCGCGCACCTGCTACTATCTTGGCGACGCGCTCAATCAGCTCGGCGAGCTGGCGGGCGCGCGCACCGCGCTCGAGCGCGCGGTCCAACTCAGTCCGCACGACGCGAAGGCCCACCACCTGCTCGGCCGGGTACTCGACCGGCTCGGGTACCCCGACGAGGCTCGTGAGATGTACCAGCGTTCGCGGGAGCTTGCCGGCGCGTGATCCGGGTAGTCGAAGGGGATCTGGCGCGACAGGCAGTGGACGCGGTACTTCGCCCGGCGGATGCGACTCTCGCTCCGATCGGGTCGGCCGCCGGTCACCTGGACGATCTCGGCGGACCCGGCTTCGCCTCGCAACGCCGCACCGCCACACCGCTCGAGGCGGGGGCGGCGGTCGTGACCGGCGGCGGCGACCTGGCGGCCGGGTACGTGGTTCACGTGGTCGTCGCGGACCACCGCGGCCCGGCCGATCGGGAGCGGGTGCGTCGCGCGCTGGTGTCGGCGTGGCAGCGCGCCGGGGACTGGGGGCTGTCTCGACTGGCGACCGCCGTGACCGGTCTCGCCGGCGGACGCGTGTCGGTCGAGGCGGCGGTGGGGCTGCTGGTGGAAACGCTGCCGGGCCCGACCGCGGGGCCCGGCAGCGTCGAGCTCACGATCGTGGTCCAGGCCGCGGCGGAGCGTGATCTGGTCGAAGCCATTGTACGGAGGAAGACGTGATTCGGTTGACCGAGCTGACCAAGCGCTACGGCAAGTTCACCGCGGTCGACGGCATCGACCTGGACGTGCCGCGCGGCGAGCTCTTCGGCCTGCTCGGGCCGAACGGCGCGGGCAAGACGACGTCCATCCGCATGATCGCCGGCATTCTGAGGCCAACCAGCGGAACCGTGACCGTGGGCGGTATCGACATCCAGGCGCGCCCGCTCGAGGCCAAGGCCCGGCTGGGCTACATCCCCGATCGCCCGTTCGTGTACGACAAGCTGACCGGCGGCGAGTTCCTGCGGTTCGCGGCCGCCCTGTACGGTATGCAGGGCGCGGCGGTGGAGCGTCGGATCGACGAGCTCCTCGGCTTGTTCGACCTGGGCCCGTGGAAGGGCGAGCTCACCGAGTCGTACAGCCACGGCATGCGACAAAAGCTCATCATCGCCGGCGCGCTGGTGCATCGACCCGAAGTGATCGTCGTCGACGAGCCCATGGTGGGCCTTGATCCCAAGAGTGCGCGCCTGCTCAAGGAGCTGTTCAGAGAGTTCGTGAGCCGGGGCGGGACCGTGCTCATGAGCACGCATACGATGGAGATCGCGGAAGTCATGTGCGACCGGATCGCCATTGTCTACCGTGGGAAGATTGCCGCGCAGGGGACCATGCCCGAGCTCCGCCGGCAGACCTCGTCGGAGGGCATGGGCCTCGAGGACCTCTTCCTCAAGCTGACCGGAGGCCATCATACGCCGCCCCTCGACGCGGTGCTCGACGCGTGACCATCGAGGTCGCCCGCAGCCAGCCGAGCCTGTGGACCGTCCTCACGCCGAAATGGCGTGGCGTGATCGCGCGCGTGCGGCAGGAGCGCACCGGCTCGCGCACCAAGTTCGTCCTGCTGGCGCTCACGGGACTCGGTTTCTGGACGGCGGTGTTCGGGGTCGCCTATCGCGTCCTCAGCTACATCGAGCGAGTCCAGGATCTCGGCACGCTGCTGGCCGGCAAGATGTTGGGCGTGATCCTGCTCGCCTTCCTGTCCATCCTGCTGCTCTCGAACGTGATCACGGCGCTTTCCACCTTCTTCCTGGCCAAGGACCTGGACCTGCTGGTGGCGGCGCCCATCGGCTGGTTCCGGCTGTACCTCTCCAAGCTGTTCGAAACGGTCGTGCACTCGTCCTGGATGGTGGGGCTTCTCGCCCTTCCCATTCTGACGGCGTACGGGATCGTCTTCTCCGGCGGGCTGCTGTTTCCGTTCGTCGCCGCCGCCGCGATCGTTCCCTATCTGGTGCTGCCCGCGGTGGCCGGCACGATCTTCACCGTCATCCTGGTGAATGTCTTTCCAGCCCGCCGGACGCGTGAGCTGCTGGGCCTCGTCGGCCTGGGCGCCATGGCGGTGCTCGTCCTTCTGCTTCGCTTCATCCGCCCGGAACAGCTGGCCCGCCCCGAAGGATTCCGCAACTTCGTCGACTACCTCACGGCGCTGAAAGCGCCCACCAGTCCCTGGCTGCCGAGCGAGTGGTCGGCGGAAATGATCATGAACTGGCTCACCCGCGTGGCCGATCCATGGCCCATCGTGAAGTTGTGGGTCATCGGGGGGCTCGCGGTGGCCGCCGGCGCGGCGGTGCACCGGCGGTTCTTCCTGCTCGGCTACTCCAAGGCGCAGGAGGGGGCGGCACGCAAGGTTCGCCGACCGCTGCGCGGTCCCGCGGCGCGCGTGCTCGGCTGGCTGCCGCCCCAGAAGCGTGAATTTCTGTTCAAGGACGCCAGGCTCTTCTTTCGCGACAACACGCAGTGGAGCCAGCTGATCCTCCTGGTCGTGCTGCTGATGATCTACATCTTCAACATCAAGTCGCTCCCGATTCATTCGGGGGAGCGAGTGCCCTTTGCGCTCATCACCGTCATCTCATTTCTGAACCTCGGTCTGGCGGGCTTCGTGCTCGCCGCGGTGGCGGCGCGGTTCATCTTTCCGGGCATCTCGCTCGAGGGGCGGCAGATGTGGCTGCTCCGCTCGAGCCCGCTCGATCCCCGCGCGATGCTGTGGAGCAAGTACTGGATGGGGACGGTGCCGCTGCTGGTGCTGGCCATCGGCATCACGGCGCTGACCAACTCCCTGCTCAAGGTCAGTCCGTTCATGATGGCGGTCAGCCTCGTGACCATCGTGCTGTATACAATGGCCGTCAGCGCCCTGGCGCTCGCGTTCGGCGTGTTCTATCCGCAGTTCGGCACCGAGAACGCCGCTCAGATCCCGACCAGCTTCGGCGGCATCGTGTACATGATGGCGAGCCTGTGTCTGCTCGCGATCGTCATCATGGTCGAGGCCATTCCGGTGACCGCCCAGCTCCGGGCCTGGCAGCGAGGCGACCAGCTCCAGGCCACGCCCGAGCTGGTGGGGTCGGCGCTGCTCGTCGTGGGGATCTGTGCCACAGCGACGCTGGTGCCGCTGCGCCTGAGTGCGCGGCGGCTCGAGCTCATGGAGTGGTGACATGAGCGCCTTCGAAGTCGACCTGGTCAGCGATACCGTCACCCGTCCGACGGCACCGATGCGCAGGGCCATGGCGGAGGCCGAGGTCGGGGACGAGCAGAACCGCGAGGATCCGACCGTCAATCGGCTCCAGGCCATGGTCGCCGAGCTGCTGGGCAAGGAGGCCGCGCTGTTTCTGCCGTCCGGCACCATGTGCAACCAGGTGGCCTTTGCGGTCCACTGTCGCGCCGGCGACGAAATCTTGCTGCACGAGCTGGCGCATCCCTTGTTGTACGAGGCCGGAGGGCCGGCCGCGCTGATCGGCGCCGTGATGCGACCGCTGCCGGGCGCGCGCGGGATGTACTCCGCGGAGCAGGTCCGTCAGGCGGTCCGTCCGCGCGTGCACTACATGCCACGGACGCGCGCGCTCTCGATCGAGCAGACGGCCAACATCGTCGGCGGCGCCTGCTGGCCGCTCGCCCAGGTACAGGATGTGTGCGCCGCGGGCCATGCGGCGGGCCTCGCCTGCCACATGGACGGCGCGCGCCTGATGAACGCCGTCGTGGCGTCGGGCACACCGGCGCGGGATTTCGCGGCGCCGGTCGACAGCGTGTGGCTCGATCTGACCAAGGGGCTGGGTGCTCCGGTCGGCGCGGTCCTGGCGGGCTCGCGCGCGTTCATCGACGAGGCATGGGTGTTCAAGCAGCGCTTTGGAGGCGCCATGCGGCAGGCGGGGATCATCGCGGCGGCCGGAATTTACGCGCTGGAGCACCATGTCGAGCGGCTGGCGGAGGACCACGCTCGGGCGCGCACGCTGGCGCATGGACTGGCCGATCTGCCGGGCATCGCCGTGGACGCGGCACGTGTCGAGACCAACATCGTGATCTTCGATGTCCGGGGCACCGGCCTGACCGGCGAGGAATTCGGCCGGCGCACCGAGCGGGCGGGCGTGCGCTTCACCGTACTCGGCCCGACGCTCGTCCGCGCGGTTACGCACCTCGATGTCCCTTCCGACGGCACCGAGCGTGCATTGGCTGCCGCCCGGGCTGCACTTCGCGGGTAAACGCGAGGCTTGATCTCGTGGTGTCGAGGGCGGCTCCCGGCCGCCCTTTTCCGTTCCCGCCAGCAAATTGACGATCCGAAGATCCCCCGGGGCTCCTCCTACGTTGGGCTCGCCGTCGGACGCCTGTGTATCCGGCCGTGCCAACGCTCCACCCAAGGAGGAACCATGTCACGTCGATCCTACCTCGCCATTCTGGCGGTCGTGGCCGGAACTGCCGGTTGTAGCGACCGCTCCGGCCCCACGCCTGCCGCCCCGTCGGACATCGCCGAGCCAGCGTCGGCCGCCCGTCCGGGGCTCGACCGGGCCGGCCGGGCCGCCGAGGAGCGACTGGCCCGACGGATGGCTCTCGCGCTCGGCGATCCCGCGTTCCGCGCCTACCTCAAGAACGCGCTGGACCGCTCTCCCGTTGTCGAGCACAAGTTGCACTTCCAGCGCTTGCTCGGTGGATCAGACCGTCGCCTCCTTCGTGACCTTGCTCGCGCCACCGGGGAAAACGAGGCTGCGGTGGAGTCCGATGCCGGGGCCGCCGCGGCCCTGGAGCTCTACTTCCCGGTACCCGCGCATCGAGCCGGCTGGCGTGGAGGGGAAGATCTCGTGGTCGCCACCGCGCGCGATGACGACGACGCGCCCGTCGCCTTCGATGTCCGCGGCAAGCGGCAGCTGCTCGACCCCGACCGGCCACCGGCGTTCCCCGTGCTCGCCGTGGTGCCGGTCGAGACCGACTTCGACGCACGCGAAACCGCGCTGATGCTGCCTGACGAAACCGGCGGAGGTGGCGGCGGCGGAGGCGGCGGCGGCACAACGACGCCTCCGCCGAGCACCACGATCGTGCCCGGCCTGTACATGACCTCGGCGCACTTCACGCAGGATTTTGAGGGTTGGTTGAAGGGCGACTCCGAATATGAAATCCACATCCTGGGTCAGTCCGGCGCGTCGGACTCGCTTACCAGCTATCAGTGCGCGGGCGAGCACGCCCCGACCGGGTACACCTTCAACCAGAACGAGCTCGACTGGAGCGGCAACGTGCGCCTGTTCAGCCAGACGCAACTGGCCAGCTACAAGCTCGCGCATCCCAACCAGAACATTCGCATCCTCGTGCTCGAGGACGACGACGGCGCCTGCCAGATCCGGCTGGACGGCAATCGCTTCAAGAGCTTTCAGAACGCGCTGCAGAACGCGTATCCGAACCTCACGGGCGGCAAGGACAGCACCTCAGGCTTCGCCAAGGTGTGGAAGCGCGCCAACGCCCTCCAGCGAATCCTCCGGGCGGCGTACTCCTGGCTGACCTCGCAGGACGATCTGATCGGCAACGCCATCGAGGATACGGTCGTCGGCGAGTTCCACGAGGGTGCCAACTGGATCGTTCGGGGTGACAACAACGTCACCAACGGCTGGCTCAAACTTCAGATGCGGTAGGCTCATGACCCGCGCTCACGCCCTCGCGGCACGCCTCGCAATCCTGTGCCTCGCCACCTGGACGACGTCCGGCGCCGCGCAGTGGTCTGTCGGCGCGGGCGTTCGGGCCCCCCGCTTCTCCGGGGGCGCCGTCGAGCAGGCCACGGGTCGCTCGCTGCTGCCTTACCGCCCAACGGTTTGGGAGCTCAGTGTGGGTCGCGTGGAAGGTCGCTGGGGCGTGGGGGTGCGGGCGCACTACGCGTCCAGCAGTCTCGCGCTCGAGGGCCGCGATGCGTTGGCGGCAGTGAAGAGTGCGATCACCGTCTACGGCATCGCGCCCGAGCTCTCGGTCCGGGTCGGGCAGCTCGGACCGGCCACCGTGCTTCGAGTGTTCGGGGGCCCGTTGCTCGAGGTGTGGAGGCTGCCGGATGTCGGCTCCCACCTGCGCGTGGGGGCATCGGTGTCGGTGGGACTGGAGGTGCCGTTCGGCGGTCGGTGGAGCGGGTCGGCTCGCCTCGGCGCGGCCGTGATCCCGTCACCCTTCGCACAGCAGGATCTCGACGAGACCCTCGAGCCGCGCTCCTTGTGGCGCCGCGAGGCAATGGCGGGGCTCAGCTACGCCTTGTGAGCGCCGCTACGCGGCCACGGAAGTTCCGCACTGTGCGCAGAACCTGCTGCCCGGGCCGAGCTCCACACCACAGCTGGCGCAGGCTCCCCCCTCCTGCACTCGGCGCCCGCAGGAGGAGCAGAAGGCGGCGTCCGCCTCCGGCCGCGGACCACAGGACTCGCACGCCGGCGCGCCAGCGGGCGTCGAGGCTGCCACCGAGCGCAGCGCACGCACCCTCGCGGCGATCATGTCTTCGACTTCGCCCACTGCGACCGCGCCCAGCTCGGCCTGTTCAGCCGAGTCCACGCGCAGCGCGTGCAGCGCCGCACCGGTGTACTTCTCTTTCAGAAACGCATAATCCTCGTCGGACAGCTTGCCCGTTTCGCGGTCGAACTCGATCTCCTTGAGCGCCGCCAATGCCACGCCCTTCGGCGTCTCCTCCGGCTCGAGCGGCTCGAACACCGGCGGGCTCGCGATATGTGGGATCACGAGGGGCTGGAGCACCAGCCACACCGCGGCGAGGCCTACCAGCGCCGCCGCGATCACCTCGACGGTCATCAGTCGTCCACCTCGCTCAGGGCGCGGCGCAGCCGTTCCATCTCATCCGGGCTCCCCTGCACCGCCGTCGGACGCGGCACATCCTCGGCGCCTGATGCCACGGTCGCCTTCCGACGCCCGATCAACAACACGAGCGCGCCGCCTGCCAACGCGATGACCGCTCCGGGAACCAGGTACCCGGCTAGGTTGAACCCCTGCGGCTTCGGCGCCATCAGCGCTTTCTCGCCGTATTTGTCGACGAAGGCGTCGATGACCTGCTGCGCCGACAGCCCGTCGTTGCGAAGCGTAAGCACCTCGCGGTGGAGCTTAGGCGAATACGTGCATGAGAAGTCGGTAGTGCGGCAGGTGAACACGTCCAGCGTGCAGCCGCAATTGCACGCCAGCTTGAGCTCGATCGCCTGAATCTCCGCGGCGTTCTCGCCGGGATCGGTCGGCGCCCGCGGCCGGCCCGCCACCGAGGGATCGCGGAGGGTGCCGACCGCCCCGCGGCCGGCCAGAGAATCCTGCACCGGCGGCGCCACGATGAAGGCCAGTCCGCACCGGAGGAATGCGCGCCGCGAGCTCACGGCTTTCCCGCCTCGACGAGCGAGACACCGTAGCCACCCTGCACGTGTCGTGACGGTGCCAGCGTCGGCCCGCCGCCCGGCCACATCGTGACGATGCCGCCGAAGGCGAGCACGAAGCCGCCGAACCACACCCACCAGACGAGCGGGTTGATGTTGAACCGGTAGACCGCCTCCTCCGTACCGTCGACCGCGCCGGCAAATACCAGGTAGAGGTCCTCCCGCAACCCGCTCCTGATCCCGACTTCCGTCGACGGCTCGAAGGTGGGCCGCTTGAAGCTGTCCACGTGCTGGCGCTTCTCGCTCGTGAGCAGTCCGTCAGCCCGGCCATCCACCGCCACCTGCACCGTCGCCGCGCTCACGATGCGATTGAGCGCCTCGTACTGCGACACACCGACGTGCGTGAACCGGTAGGTGTGCCCGAACGGGCTCCTGAGCTCCACCGACTCTCCGGGCTTGAGCGTCGCCTCACGCTCGACCTTGAACGCCATGCCCGCGAAGGCCACGAAGTAGATCAGGATGCCGGCATGCACGATGTACCCGCCGTAGCGCCGGCGATTCCGCTCGATCAGTCGGAAGAACGCGAGCGGGACCGATTCCCCGTGCATGCGCCGTCGCGCGCGCACCCCGCGCCAGAACTCCTGGGCGATCGTGCCGGCGACGAAACCCGCCAGCGCCAGCGCCACCACCGCGTAGAAGTCACGCACGCCCGCGAGGAGGAGCGCCGCGAGCACGGCGCCTCCGCTCGCCAGCGGGGCGACGAACTGACGGCGCAAGTTGGCCGCCGACGCCTTTCGCCAGGCGATCAACGGGCCGATGCCCGTCAGTGCCAGCAACAGGAGGCCCAGCGGAACATTGACGCGGTTGAAGAACGGAGGCCCGACGGTGATCTTCGTGCCCCGCACCGCTTCGCTCAGAATGGGAAACAGGGTGCCCCACAGCACCGAGAACGCGATCCCCACCAGGAGGAGGTTGTTGAACAGGAAGGCCGCCTCACGACTGAGCATCGACTCGAGCTGGACGTCGGCTTCGAGCAGCGGCCACCGGGTGTAGAGCAGCGTGAAGGAGAGCACCGCCGCCACCACCAGGAACGCCAGGAAGAAGTAGCCCACGTTCGACTGGGTAAAGCTGTGCACGCTCGCGATCACGCCCGACCTGGTGATGAAGGTGCCGAAGATGCTGAGCAGGAAGGTGCCGACGATGAGCCCGAGGTTCCATCGCTTCAGCATGCCCCGCTTTTCCTGGATCATGACGGAATGCAGGAACGCGGTCATCGTGAGCCAGGGCAGGAAGCTGGCGTTTTCAACCGGGTCCCAGGCCCAGTAGCCTCCCCAGCCCAGCTCGACGTACGCCCACCACATGCCGAGCGTGATGCCGATCGACAGGAACAGCCAGCTCACCAGCGTCCACTTCCTGATGGCGTGGATCCACCCCGTATCGAGCCGGCGGGAGAGCAGCGCGGCCACGGCGAACGCGAACGGGATGGTGATGCTGATGTAGCCCAGGTAGAGCATCGGCGGGTGGATGACCATGCCGACGTTCTGCAGCTGCGGGTTGAGGCCGCGCCCGTCGGCCGGCGTGAACGACAACCGCTCGAACGGACTCGAGCCGAACAGCATCACGCTGACGAAGAACGCCACCACCGCCGACGTGACGCCCGCCACGTACGGCATCAGATCGGCGTATCGCCGAGGGGTCATGAGCTGCGCCAGACTCGCGAACAGCGACAGCACCACCGCCCAGAAGAGCAGCGACCCCTTCTGCCCTGCCCAGAACGCCGAGACGATGTAATACGGCGGCAGGTTGCGGCTCGTGTACGCCGCCACGTACTCGATGTTGAAATCGTGGGAGATCAGGCCTTTCCAGAGCGCCAGCGAAGCGACCAGCAGGCAGCCGAACACGACGTGCACCGAGCGGGTGACCGAGGAGGCGAGCTCCGGCCGATCGCGCCAGCGACCGGTGAGCGCGATCATCACGCACCAGAGGCCGACCAGAAAGGCCGCCCAGAGCGCGAACTGTCCAAGCAGTGTCATGGAATTCTCAAGCCTTGGGCACGGCCTCGTAGCGAGAGCCGCATTTGGCGAGCACGTCGGTCGCCCGGATGGTGCCGTCCTGTCCCAGACGGCCTTCCACGATCACTTCGATGTCGTTCGCGTCCGTGAAGGTATCCGGCACCAGGCCGCGGTAGGTGACCGGGTACGTCTTCACCCCGTCGGACACCTTGAAATCGATCGTGCGGTTCGAACGGTCACGCCGGATCGATCCCGGCACGACCTTGGCGCCCACCTTGAAGCCGACGTTCTCCACGAACGTCGGGTCCGAGGCCGTCTTGGCCGCCAGCTCGGCCGGAGTGAGGAAGTACACTCCCGTCTCCTTCACGCCTTCGGCGATCAGGAACCCCACGCTGCCGACGATCAGCAACGCGCCGACGAGGAACTTGTGCCCTGCCTTCATGGTCGCTCCGATGCTCGTAACCTGGGGGAGGCGCGAAAGTTCCGCTGCCGCACCGGCGTAAACAAGGCCCACGTGAGCTTGAAATCTACTGTGCTTCCACCCGGTCGGCGGTACGGGCCCAGGCGAGCGCCGCGCCGACTGCCCGGGACCAGCCCGCCGCCATCCGCCTGCGCTCCGCCGCCGTCGCCGCGGGCTCGAAACGCCGGAACCGCCGGCTGCCCAGGAAATCCTGGCTGCTGCCCCAAACGCCGAGCGCGATCCCGGCCAACCCGGCTGCGCCCAGCGCGGTGGTCTCGATCAGGTCCGGCCGCTCGACCGGCACGCCGAGGACGTCGGCCTGAAATTGCATGAGCCAGTCGTTGGCCGAGGCGCCGCCGTCCACACGGAGCGCGGCCACCTCCAGGCCGCCGGCCCCCGCCATGGCAGCCAGGAGCTCGGCGCTGCTGAACGCCATGGCCTCGAGCGACGCGCGCGCGAGATGGGCGCGCGACGTCCCGCGGGTCAGGCCGGTGATCGTCCCGCGCGCCTCCGCCTCCCAGTGAGGTGTGCCGAGCCCGACGAACGCCGGCACGAAATGGACGCCGCCGGTGTCGGCGACACTGCGGGCCAACCTCTCGGTCTCATCCGCGGATGCGATGAGGCCCAGCCCGTCGCGCAACCACTGGACGGCGGCCCCCGCGATGAAGACGCTGCCTTCGAGCGCGTACGCGGGCTCGCCTCGCGGGCCGCAGGCAGCGGTGGCGAGCACGCCCGGGGGCGGGACGGTCAGCCGCTCCCCGGTGTACACCAGCAGGAACGCACCGGTCCCGTACGTATTCTTGGCCAGCCCGTCGCTGCAGCAGCCCTGTCCGAAGAGCGCCGCCTGCTGGTCGCCGGCCAGCCCGGCGATCGGCAACGCGACGCCGAGATGCTCGGGCTCCACCTCCGCGACCACACCGGCCGAGTGGAGGATGCTCGGCAGCACTTCGCTCGGCACTCCGAACAGGCGAAGGAGCTCCGAGTCCCAGTCGCGCGACGCCAGGCCGTACAGCAGCGTGCGCGACGCGTTGGTGTGGTCGGTGACATGGGCTCTTCCCCCGGTGAGCCGCGCGACCAGCCAGCTCTCGACGGTGCCGAACGCCAGCTCGCCGCGTTCGGCTCGGCGCCGAACTCCTGGATCCCGCAGCAGCCATTCGAGCTTGGTGGCGGAGAAATACGGGTCCGCGACGAGGCCGGTGCGCTCGCGGAGGAGGGTCTCGCAGCCCGACGCGCGAAGCTCGCGGCAGCGGTCGGTGGTTCGGCGATCCTGCCAGACGATCGCCGGTGCCACCGGGACCAGGCTCCTGCGGTCCCACAGGACGACCGTCTCTCGCTGGTTGGTGATGCCCAGGCCGGCCGGGAATTCGTTCGATGCGGCCAGCGCCTCGCGCATGGCCTCGATCGAGACGCGAAAAATCTCCTCGGCGTCGTGTTCCACCCATCCAGGCCGCGGGTAGTGCTGCGTGAACTCACGGTACCCGCGACCGAGCAGCGCTCCGTCCTGGTGGATGAGCAACGCGGTCGAGCCCGTGGTGCCCTGATCCAGGGCGAGGATGGATGCCACGCTCTCAGCCGCCGAGGCCCGGGCGCCGGTTCATGTGGCCCCCGCCACGTCCTTCGGAGCGAAGACGCCGCGATCGGTGATGATCGCCGTCACGAGCGCCGCCGGGGTGACGTCGAACGCAGGGTTCCACACTTTCGCCTCCGCGGGGGCCGCGACGTGGCCGCGCCATCCGCTCACCTCGTCCGCCGCGCGCTCCTCGATCGGGATGTGCGCACCGTCGGGCGTGGCGGGATCGACCGTGGAGGTCGGCGCGGCCACGTAGAACGGAACTCCGTGGGCGTGCGCGGCCAGCGCCACGCCATAGGTCCCGATCTTGTTCGCTACGTCGCCGTTGGCGGCGATGCGATCGGCGCCGACGATGACGCAGCTCACGTCGCCGCGGCGGAGCCGACTGGCCGCCATGCCGTCGGCGATGACAGTGACCGGCACCCCGGCCCGGCCCAGCTCCCACGCGGTGAGCCGGCTGCCCTGCAGCAGCGGCCGCGTCTCGTCCGCCACGACCGCGACATGCCGCCCCGCTTGGTGCAGCGTGTACACGGGGGCCAGTGCCGTCCCCATGCCCCCGGTGGCCAGCGCGCCCGCATTGCAATGCGTGAGGACGAGCGCATCGCCTCCGATCAGCTCGGCGCCCGCGGCACCGATGCGCGCGCACATCGCACGGTCCTCGTCCCAGATGGCCGTCGCCTCGGCGCGCATCGCCTCGGCGAGCGGCTCGCCGGCGGCCGCGGCCGCGCTCGCCCGGCGCTCCATGCGAGCGAGGGCCCAGTGCAGGTTGACCGCGGTCGGTCGGGTGGCGCCGAGCGCGGCGCTCGCCGCGCGGACGTCCTCCAGCGTAGGCGTGCCGCGGCGGAGCGCGAGCGTCACCCCCATCGCCGCGGCGATGCCGATCAGCGGCGCGCCGCGCACGCGGAGTGTGCGGATGGCCTCGGCGACGGCGTCCACCGTCTCGAGCTCGAGATACCGTTCCTCGCCGGGGAGGAGCGTCTGGTCGAGGATGCGGACCGCGTGGTCCGGCGTCCAGGCAATGGGCGATGGGATCGTCATAGGCGGAAAGATAGAGGGCCCCCGGGCATCGGGTTAGCTTAGAGACCGGTTCCAGCCGGCCATCTCTGCCTCTCTTCCCGAGCCGCCGATGCCCTTCTCCGCCCTGCTCTTCGACCTCACCGACACCGTCGCGCGGGTCACGATCAATCGCCCCGACAAGCTCAACGCCCTCAACGCGACCGTCATCGCCGAGCTCGACGAGGCGGTCGAGCGCATCCGGACGGATGACCAGATCCGTGGCGTGCTGCTGACCGGCGCGGGCAGCAAGGCTTTCGTCGCGGGCGCGGACATCGGCGAGATCGGGAGCCAGGGCGCCATGGACGGGCAGGCTAGGGCGCTCGCGGGCCAGCGCATGATGCGCCGCCTCGAACAGTGCGGCAAGCCGGTGGTCGCCGCGGTCAACGGCTTCGCCCTCGGCGGAGGCTGCGAGCTGGCGATGGCGTGCCACATCCGGATCGCGAGCGACAGCGCCCGCTTCGGACAACCCGAGGTCAAGCTGGGGATCGGGCCGGGCTACGGGGGCGCTGTCCGGCTGCCTCGCCTGGTGGGACGAGGTCGCGCGCTCGAGCTGTTGTTGACCGGCGCCATGATCGACGCGCAGGAAGCGTGGCGGATCGGCCTCGTCAATCGTGTCGTTCCGGCGGATCGGCTGTTGGCAGAGTCCGAGGATCTGCTCCGCGGCATTCTGGAGAACGGGCCGCTCGCGGTGCGCGCCTGCCTCGAGATCGTGGACGCCGGCCTCGAGATGCCCGTGGACGAGGCGCTCAGGCTCGAGGCCGCCTACTTCGGCCTTCTCAGCGCGACGGCCGACATGCGCGAGGGGACCGCCGCGTTTCTGGCCAAGCGCAAGGCCGTCTTCACGGGCGCCTGACCCAGGTCTTGCGCCTGCAATTTCACCCTCCATCCGGCTATTTTTCCATGGATTCACCGCGGGCAATTCGATGGGTGGTGCTGGGCCTCGGCACGGCGCTGACGGTGAGCTGTGGAGAGCGCGACCGGCTCACGTTTCCGAGCGAGAATCCGGGGGATGGTGACGGTCCCAGCACCGAGATTACGCACCCGGCCAGGGCCGACACGGTCGTGATCGAGGGCGACCTGCTCATCATCGAGGGCCGCACCTTCGATGCCGACGGGGTCGACACCGTGTACTTCGAGGTCGGCGGTGCCAACCAGGGATTTTCACCGGTCCGCGGAGAGGGGGCCGACACGGTGCCCTTCGCCTTGCAGCTCTCGACCCTGAACCTGAGTGGCGCGACCGTGCTCTTCCGCGCGTACGGCGTCGACCTGCTGGGGAGCCAGGGTCCCATCGTCAGCCGGCAGATCCACATCGAATAGTGCGGATTCGCCGTCTGGTTGCTCGAGGCTTCCGAAACCTGGACGACCTCGACGCCGAGCTGCCCGCGTCCGGCGTGGTCCTCCTGGGCGCCAATGCCCAGGGCAAGACCAACCTGCTCGAGGCCATCTACTACCCGGTGCTGTTCCGCTCCTTTCGTGGCGCGCCGGATCATGAGGTAGCCCGGTTCGACGGGCCCGGCTTTCAGGTCGACGCCTCGCTGGACGCCGAGCCGCTTCGCACCGTGGGCGCCACCTACGCCATGCCGGGACGGCGAAAGCGGCTCCTCGTAAATGGCGCGGAGCCGGAGCGCGTGGCGGATGCGGTCGGCGGGTGGCTCGCCGTGTCGTTCCTGCCGGACGACGTGGGGCTCGCCACCGGCCCCGCCGCGGCCCGCCGCGGCTATCTCGATCGGCTGCTGTCGCTCGCTGACCGGCGCTATTTGCGAGCGCTCGCACGATATCGGGGAGCGCTGGCGCAGCGGAACAGCGCCCTGCGCCAGGGGCGTCCGGAGCTGGCGCGGGCCTTCGACGCGCCGCTGGCCGGCGCGGGCGCCGAGGTCGCACGCACGAGGCAGGCATGGGCCGCGGGTGCCGCCGAGCAGTTTGCGGTGGAGTTCGACTGTCTGGGTGAGGGCGGCGCCGGACGGCTCTGGTATCGGAGCAACGCCGACCTGGCCGACCCGATCGCATGGGACGCGGCGCTCAGCCAGGCGTTGCCCAGGGATCAGGCTCGGGGCATGACCACGGTCGGCCCGCATCGCGATGACCTGGTGCTGGAGATCGCCGGCCGTCCGCTTCGGGAGTTCGGATCGAACGGCCAGCAGCGCGGAGCCGCGGTGGCGCTCAAGCTGATCGAGCTGGCCGCCCTGCGGGAGGCGCGCGGGAGCGAGCCCGCGCTGCTCCTCGACGACGTCTTCGCCGCGTTCGATCGGGAGCGGCAACGGCGTTTGGCGGCGCGGCTGTTCGGAGCGCCGGAGCGCCAGGTGTTCCTGACCGCGCCGCGCACGGACGAGCTGCCGCCCGACCTGGGGCTGCCGGTCTGGACGATGAACGCGGGAAAGGTCACCACATGACGGGCACTTCGTGAGCGAGCGACGTCCGCCCGCCACGCTGGCGGAGGCGCTGACCAGCTATCTCAAGCAGTCGGGTTTTTCGAAGCGACTGCAGCAGGCGGGCATCGTCGAGCAGTGGGCGGAACTGGTCGGACCGCAGATCGCGGCGGTCACCGCCCCCGAATCGGTCACCCCGGACGGGGTACTCCGGGTCCGCGTCGCCACCGCCGCGTGGGCGAACGAGTTGAGCTTGATGACGCCCCGGATCCTCGCCCGCGTGAACGCGGGGCGCACCGGGCGCGTGAAGGAGATCCGCTGGGTGCCGGGTGGCCCCAGCCCCAAATGATGGAGCCTATGGCCAAGCGAGACACCGCCGTCCTCGACGGCACGCCGCAGTACAAAGCCGATTCGATTCAGGTCCTCAAGGGACTCGAGGCCGTACGCAAGCGCCCCGGCATGTACATCGGGTCGACCAGCGAGAACGGCCTGCATCACCTCGTCTACGAGGTGGTCGACAACTCGATCGACGAGGCGCTGGCGGGCCACTGCGACACGATCAACGTCACCATTCACGCCGACAACTCCATCACGGTGCAGGACAACGGTCGCGGCATCCCCGTCGACATGCACCCGACCGAGCGCATGCCGGCGGTGGAAGTGGCCCTGACCGTGCTGCACGCGGGCGGCAAGTTCGACAAGAATACGTACAAGGTATCGGGTGGTCTGCACGGCGTGGGCGTGTCGGTGGTGAACGCCTTGAGCGAGCGGCTGGAAGTGGTGGTGGACCGCGACGGCAATCGGCACCGGATGGCGTTCGTGCGCGGCAAGACCGTCAAGAAGCTCGAGGTGCTCGGGAAGGCGCGCGGCACCGGGACCATGGTGCGGTTCAAGCCGGACCCCGAGATCTTCACCGTGCTCGAGTTCCACTACACGACCCTGGCGGACCGCCTGCGCCAGCTCGCGTTCCTGAACAAGGGCATCTCGATCACGATCAAGGACGAGCGCGAGGACCAGAAGAAGCAGGAAACGTTCTTCGCCAAGGGCGGCCTGATCGAGTTCGTCCAGTGGCTCAACCGGAACAAGAAGCCGTTGCACCCCAAGCCGGTGGCGTTCAGCGCCACCAAGGACGACGTCGAGGTCGATCTGGCCCTGCAGTACGAGGACGGGTACAACGAGAACACCTTCACCTTCGTGAACAATATCAACACCCACGAGGGCGGCACCCACCTCACCGGGTTCAAGTCGGCGCTCACGCGCACGATCAACGACGTGGCCAAGCGGCGGGATTTCCTGAAGAAGGAGGGCTTCACCCTCTCGGGCGAGGACATCCGCGAGGGTCTCACCTGCGTGCTGCACGTGAAGGTGCGTGAGCCGCAGTTCGAGGGGCAGACCAAGACCAAGCTGGGCAACTCCGAGGTCGAGGGCATCGTCAAGGCGGTCGTGAACGAGCACCTCGGCAACTATCTCGAGGAGCATCCGCCGGTCGCGCGGAACATCATCGAGAAGGCGGTGAGCGCCGCACGCGCGCGCGAAGCCGCCCGGAAGGCCCGCGATCTCGTTCGAAAGAAGAGCGGCCTGGAGAACATGGTGCTTCCGGGCAAGCTGGCCGACTGCTCGATTGACGACCCGGCGGTGAGCGAGATCTACCTCGTCGAGGGCGACTCGGCCGGCGGCAGCGCCAAGCAGGGCCGGGACCGCTCGTTCCAGGCCATCCTCCCGCTGCGCGGCAAGATCCTGAACGTGGAGCGCGCCCGGATCGACAAGATCCTCAGCAACGAGGAAATCCGCGCGATGATCACGGCGATCGGCACTGGCGTGCGCGAGGACTTCAAGCTCGACGACGCCCGGTACCACAAGATCATCCTGATGACCGACGCGGACGTCGACGGCGCGCACATCCGCACGCTGCTGCTGACGTTCTTCTTCCGGCAGATGCAGGAGCTCGTCGAGGCGGGCTACGTCTACATCGCGCAGCCGCCCCTGTACCGGGTGGCCCGCGGGAAGGAGGAGTTCTACGCCTACACCGAGGCGGAGCGCGACGAGTACACCAAGCGGCTCACCAACGGAGACGGCACCCGCAACGTCAACGTGCAGCGCTACAAAGGATTGGGAGAGATGAACCCGGACCAGCTCTGGCGGACCACCATGGATCCGGCGACGCGCACGATCCTCCGGGTGACCATGGAGGATGCCGTCGAGGCGGCGAAGGTGTTCGACGAGCTCATGGGCGATGAAGTCGAGCCGCGCCGCCAGTTCATCGAGCGCAATGCCAAGTACGTGAACAACCTGGACGTGTAGCGCGCGCCAGCCGGTGGCGCGGCGTGGGGCAGCAAGCGTCGGTGCCGCGAGAGATTCCGGACAACCGGGGCGGCCTGCTCAGAGGCCGCCCCCGGTTGGTTCGCATCCTCAGGCGCTCAACCCACCCCGTCCGAGGACTTTTGCTCCGCGAGTCGGTGAGCCCTCGCCGCGCAGCCTGCCGACTTGCGCCGGTATGCTTTGTCTAGTAAAGTACTTTGACGCAGTGCCCCTTAACAGCGCGACTATCCATTCCCCTCCTCAGAGCCCGCGATGAAGATGGGCAACACCCTCCCCCAACGCCTCGCCCGTGTGGTCCTCCTGGCGGCCGTGATACTGGCGCTGCTGATCGTGGCGATGCAGTTCACCGATCAGATGGTCTGGACGCGGTTCGATTTCGCCGCGGCCGGCGCCCTCCTGATCGGCACCGGCCTGCTGTACGCGCTGGCCACGACGAGGGCGGGCAACGGAGCCTACCGCGCCGCGGTCGCCGTGGCACTCGGGGCGGCGCTCACCCTGGTCTGGCTCAATCTCGCCGTCGGCGTCATCGGAACCGAGGACGATCGCGCCAACCTCATGTACGTCGGGGTGCTCGCCGTCGGCGGCGTCGGCGCCGTCATCGCGCGCCTCCGGCCGCGCGGCATGGCACACGCGCTGTTCGCGACGGCGCTGGCGCAGGCCGTGGCCGGCGCGATCGCGCTGACCCTGCGATTGGGTGACCCATGGAGCCCGCCGGCCGAGCTGCTGCTGCTGAATGGAGTGTTCGTCGCGCTGTTCACCGGGTCGGGATGGTTGTTTCGGCAGGCCGCGCGTCAGCCATCCAGTGAGCTCGCATCCTCAGGGGGCAACAGATAAAGGGGGCCACCTCGCTTCGAGGCTGCCCCCTTCCTGCGTCGCCGGGATCCGAGTCGGACCCGTCCGGCTGTCAGCCGCGGCAGCTCTTCATGCTGCGGCTCTCGGCCTTTCGACGGAGCGCGGTCATCGCGTCCTTCATGCTGCCGCCCGAGAAGTCATTGGTCCACGTCCAGCTCACGAAGGCGCACGGGTACGTGCTGCTGAGCAGCGCGGAGCCGAAGTTCTCGACCTCGCTGGCCGTCATCCGGGTGCCGTTGGGCGTGCCGCCCTTGAGCGGATTGAGCCCGACCACGAGACCCAGACCGGCGTCCTGCGCGTCCGAGACGACCTTCCGGATGTAGTCGTTGACGTTGCCTCGGCGGGCGAGGTACTGCGCCCACGCGGCATCCAGGTAGCGGGGACTGTTGAAGTAGCCGGGCTCCACCCGCGCGATCGTGGCCAGATTGGGCCAGATCTGCTTGCTGATGCGCGCCATCTCGTCCACGGTCGAGGCCGAGATCGGATGCCCGCTCCAGTTGGCCGGATCGTTCGGTTCATCGATCAGGTAGTGGCCGATGATCGTCCCGTCGCTGATGTACGAGTTGATGTCGACGCCCTTGTAGCGCTCGATGCGCTGCTTCCACTTGGTCAGGCTGAAGGTGCCGTCGGAATTCTTGAAGTACCGCTCGCTGCCGGAGAAATTCATGATGATCTTGCCGCCACGCGACTTGATGATCGCGAGGTTGCTCCGCAGGCTGCCTGCGGCATCGTTCCGCATCGCGCCGTTGTACGTGCTGCCGAACGCGGTGTTCGGCTGGGCGAAGAAGCCGATGGGAATGCCGCCGTCGAACGACGACGAGGCCAGAGCGATCTCGGTGCCCGGAGCGGCGAGGGCGGCGTCGGCGGAATCGCCTTCGGCCATGGTGGCGGGATCCCCGACGGCGATCCCTTGATCGCCTACCTGGGGCTCGGTGCTGCTGTCGGAATTGAAGGCACTGCTGTTGTCACACGCGGCGAAGGCAAGGACCAGGGCAGCAGCCATCGGGGCTCGAAACCGGCCAATCCGATGGAACATCTCAAAACGGTTGAACATACGCGGGCGTTCCTCTCTCCGTCACACAGGTGTTGGAGGGACACAGTGGTTGCGGCAGGCGAGGGCCAACGCTCGGCTCGGCCAAAGCGGCGGCTCATCGTGATGAGTCCTGGCGCAGCGGGGAAAGACAGGAGGTCTGTCTTCCCTTATGGTGTGTTTGTGAGGTGTGGGTCCGCTGAGACTAGGGAAGCTAGTCACACAGGGCGCGAAGGAATGATCACCGAGGTGGTGTCATCTCGTCATCTTGTAGTGCTCGCGCCGCGTAGAGAATCGTGACTCAGGTCACATTTGTCAAGGGTTTGAGCCATTTGGAGTTCGTGGGAGGGGGTCTATTGCGTCTTGGCGCCGCCGGGCAGGAAGACCGCGGAATCGTAGTACGTCCGGAATCTTTGCACGCGGTTGGACGAGACTTCCAGGACGCTCACACCCTTGTACTCGACGGGCTCCCCGTTCGGCAGCGAGCCGCGGGACACCCACTCCAGCACGGCGCCGTCCTTTCCCTCGATCACGTGGGTGAACTCGGAGCGCACCTCTCTGAAGACCGAGCGGTAGTCGCGCCAGAATCCTTCGATGGCCTCGGCGCCGCGTGCCGGCTCGGTGCGACCCAGGTTGAGCGCCTCCGCATCGTCCTCGAACAGCGCGAGCAGCGGGGCCAGATCACCGGTGGCCTCGTACTGCTGCAGCGCCCGCATGAATTCCTGTGTCAATCGGGTCATTGCGTGCTCCTCTCGGTCCTATAGTCGCATGGGCGGCCGGGGTCGGGCCGCGCCCGGCCCCCAGTCCTCACCCTCGAAGCCGCCTTCGGGTTGCTGGTCGCCCGCGAGGTCTCGCACCTCGCGCTCGGCGGCCTCCAACTCGTCACGGTCGATACCGTCATCCCCCACCAGGCGGGGTCCCGGGTGCCGTGGCCGGCGGAATAGCCATACGATGAGCGCCGCGATGGCGGCCGTCGCGACGATCAGCGTACCGACCGGGCCGCTCACCAGGGGCATCAGGGACTCTCCGCCAGCACTTCTACCCCGCGCGCCGTGATTCGATGCGAGACGAGCGGCAGGAGCCGCCCGGTGTCTCCGATGCTCACCGCTTCGCCCAGCGCGCGCATGCCGGCCTCGACGCCCGCCTCGTCGCGCGCGAACACCGACGCGATCGGCTCCCCGACCTTCACCGTGTCGCCGGGTTTCACGGTGATGACGAATCCCACGGTCGGATCGACTGTGTCTTCGACCGCGGAGCGCCCCCCGCCGAGCTCGACGATCGCGCGGCCGATTCGCCGCGGCTCGACGGCGGCCACCACGCCTCCACGCTCCGCCCGGTACACTTCCACCGCCTGCGCCTGGGGCAGCACACCCGGGTCCTCGACCACCGCCGGATTACCGCCCTGCGCTTCGATCACGCGCGCGAATCGCTCGAGAGCGCGGCCCGACGCGACCGACTCTTCCAGGCGAGCGCGGGCATCTTCGAGCGTCCGAGCGGCCTTCACGAGCACGAGCATTTCAGCGCCGAGGGCATACGTCACTTCCATCAGGTCGGTGGGGCCGCCGCCACGCAGTCCCTCGATGGCCTCCTCGACCTCGAGCGCATTGCCGCACGCGCGGCCGAGCGGGCGGTCCATGGCCGTGAGCAGGGCGACCGTGGGGCAGCCGCGCGTCTCGCCGAGGCCGATCATCGTCCGCGCCAGCTCGATGGCGCGCGCCGTGTCCTTGAGGAACGCGCCGCTCCCGGTCTTCACGTCCAGCACCAGCCCGTTGAGTCCCTCCGCCAGCTTCTTGGACATGATGCTCGCCGAGATGAGCGGGATCGATTCGACCGTCGCGGTCACGTCGCGCAGCGCATAGAGCCGCTTGTCCGCTGGTGCGATCTCGGGCGTCTGTCCGAGCATGGCGCAGCCGAGTCGCTCGACCTGGTCACGGGCTTCCGCAAGCGAGAGATTGGTACGGAATCCCGGGATCGACTCCAGCTTGTCCAGGGTGCCGCCGGTGTGACCCAAGCCGCGTCCGGACATCATCGGCACGGCCACACCACAGCTGGCGACCATCGGGGCGAGCAGAAGCGAGACCTTGTCGCCGACACCGCCCGTGGAATGCTTGTCGGCCACGGGCGCCGGGTGGCCGTCGAACCTGAGGCGGTCGCCCGAGTCGATCATGGCATCGGTCAACGCGGCCAGCTCCCCGGGGTCCAGGCCCTGGAAGAACACCGCCATGAGCAACGCCGACATCTGGTAGTCGGGCACACGGCCGTCCACATAGTCGCGGATCAGCGCGCGCCACTCGGCCGCCTCGACCGTGCCGCCGTCGCGCTTGTGCTCGATGAGCGTCGGAATCACCATTCGTAACCACCCTTGACCGGGATGATCCGCTGACCGCGCTTCGAATCGTTATGGCCGGAGTGCCGCTGCTGCTGCTCGTCGCGCCGCTGGACGCGCAGAGCGTGCAGGACCACGTGGCGATGGGAAGGTCCGCCATGGAGGTCCACGACCTGCGCACCGCACTGGCCCATTTCGATGCGGCGCTGACGCTCGACTCGTCCAGCTACGAGGCCAACTGGCGGGCATCCCTCGTGCTGCTCGACGAGGGAGAGCAGGTTCCGGACAGTCTGAAGCGCAACGCCGGCCGCGATTCGCTGTACGCGCGGGCCGAACGCCTGGCGCGGCGCGCGGTCGCCGCCGACTCCATGGATGCGAACGGACATTTCGCGCTCGCCGCGGCAGTGGGTCGGGCTTCGCTCACCATGGGCAAGAAGGATCGCATCCGTCGGGCACGGGAGATCCGGGACGAGGCGCTGCGCGCCACCGTGCTCGACCCTCGCCACGACGGCGCTTATCACATCCTGGGCCGCTGGAACGCGGAGATCATGCGCCTGTCCGGCCTCAGCCGATTTTTCGCAAAACGGCTGCTGGGCGCCGGCATCTTCGGCGAGGCCTCCTGGGAGGGCGCTGTCTCCAACATGGAGAAGGCGGTGGCGCTCGACCCGGGACGGATCTACCATCGACTGGAGCTCGCCGAGATCTACGTCGACCGCAAGCGGTACGACGATGCGCGTACGCAGCTCCGGGAGCTCGACGCCCTGCCGAACCGGGAGATCATGGACGATGTCTACCGGCGGCAGGCGGAAGTGCTGGGCAGAAAGCTCTCGGGAAAACGGTGAGTGATGTCAGCGACCTTCGCGCCGCCGAAGCAGCTCTCGGCGCGTCAGAGCGCCGGCGCGGCCGAGACCCTCGGACGTGTCCTCACGGAGCCGCTCGAGGCGCCGCCTGAGTCGCCGCCGCGTGCGATCTCCGCGCTCAGGGGCGAACATGAGCGCGAGGCCGGCGCCGAGCATCGCGCCCACCAACAGACCGGCGGCAAAGCCGCCTAAACTTCGACCGTCGTCGGCTGTGCGCTCAGCCGCGACGTCCGACGTGTTTTCGTCCTCGGCCATGCCGGCCTCCTCTCTCGCCCCAGGTGAGGTTCTCCTGCAACCTACCCGACTCACGCGAGGCGTCAACCATTGTGACACCATAGACTTTTGACAGATCGACTGCACATTCCTTCATGAGTTTTCGGGCCGGGGCCTCCGCTTTATACTGGTGCAGGCGGACCCCTACGGGCGGAACTTGCCGGCCCCCATTCACCAGGACGCGCAATGACTTCGGCTGCCATGGCGATTGACGACCTCGAACGGCTTCAGACCCGGATCACCGCGCTGGAGCAGGAGCGAAAGCACCTGCTGGCGGTCATCGAGATCCTCCAGGACATCGGCGGCTCGCTGCACTTCGCGGAGGTGGTCCAGTCCGTTGCCCTGCGGCTGGGGGAGACCTTCGGGCTCGACCGGTGCTCCATCTTCCTCGCCGAGCGCGGGGGTGGCAACGTCCGGCTCGTGGCGAGCTACGAGGATCCCGGCATCCGCAACTACGTGGTCGACCTGGATCGCTACCCGGAGCTCCGGCGGGCGTTGCAGACCGGCGAAACCGTGTTCATCGCCGATGCGGCCACCGACCCATCGCTCGGCCCGGCGCGGTGGGCGCTGGCGGCGCGCAAGGTCAAGACGATCACCGTCATCCCCATTTCGTGGCGGGGCGGTGCCATCGGCGCCATCTTCCTGCGCACCTTCCGTGACGGCCCGAGCTTCTCGGCGGCCGATCTCCAGTTTTGCCAGGTCGTCGCCAACCTGACCGCCAAGGCGCTCAGGAACGCTCACCGCTTCGAGCGGCTGCGGAAACGCAAAGGCGAGGACGAGGAGACCCGCCGGCGCGAGCACGAGCAGGCGGCGCTTCTCGGATTCATGCGCCAGCTGCTCTCGAGCTATCCCCGGCCGTCCGCGGACGAGCCCGGCGTGGGCGAAGGCGTCTCGCCCGAGATCGAGCGGCTCGTCGGCGTCGCGCACGCGGTGCTCAGCCAGGAATCCACCGCGCGGTGACCAGCCGCGCAGCCCAGCAGGCCGCACGGCTGCGCGAGCAGATCGATCGGGCCAACCACGCGTACTATGTGCTGGACGCGCCGGAGATTTCCGACGCGGAGTACGATCGCCTGTTCCGGGAGCTGCAGCAGCTCGAGGCCGAGCATCCCGAGCTGCGTTCCGACGACAGCCCGACCCGCCGTGTAGGCGCGCCGGTGGCCAGCGTGCTCGCCAAGGTCACCCACCGCCGTCCGATGATCTCGCTGGGCAACGCCTTCACACCCGAGGAGCTCGTCGCCTGGGAGGAGCGCAACGCGCGTATCCTGCCGGAGGTGCGCACGGCCGGCTACACCGCCGAGATCAAGATCGACGGCGCGGCGGTGAGTCTGACGTACGCGGCCGGCCGGCTCGCGGGCGGAGCCACGCGCGGAAACGGGGTGATCGGCGAGGACATCACCGCCAACCTTCGGACCATCGCCGACGTGCCGCTCTCGCTTCAGGGCTCGGCATGGCCCGACCTGATGGAGGTGCGCGGCGAGGTGTACATGCCGTACGCCGGATTCACCCGGGTCAACCAGGAGCGGGAGCGCGAGGGTCAGCCGCTGTTCGCCAATCCCAGGAACGCGGCGGCGGGCGGGCTGCGCCAGCTGGACCCCAATATCACGCGTCGGCGGCGGCTCCGGATGTTCGTCTTTGCCGTCGAACCGGTCGAAGGACGGATCTCCGCGCGGACGCACGCCGAGCTGCTCCAGCTGCTCGAGGGCTGGGGCTTTCAGGTCGAGCCGCACCGCCGGCGCTTCGATACGCTGAAGGAGGTGCAGGAGGCCATTTCCAGCTACGAGGAGCTGATCCCGCGGCTGCCCTTCCAGGCCGACGGTGTCGTCATCAAGGTCGACCGGCTCGACCTGCACGGCGAGCTCGGCGTTGTGGGCGGGCGTGAGCCGCGCTGGGCGATCGCGCGAAAGTTCGCGCCCGAGGTGGCGGTCACGCGGGTGGAGGACATCCGCATCAACGTCGGCCGCACCGGCGCGCTCAATCCGTGGGCCGTGCTGGCTCCTGTCGAGATCTCGGGCGTCACGGTGAGCGCCGCGACGCTGCACAATGAGGAGCTGATCGCCCAGAAAGACATCCGGATCGGGGACATGGTCGAGGTCATTCGCGCAGGCGAGGTGATCCCCCAGGTCGTGCGCCCGCTCCCGGACAAGCGCACCGGCACCGAGCGCGAGTTCCGCATGCCGGATCGCTGCCCTGCGTGCGAGACGCCGGTCGAGCGCCCCGCCGACGAGGCGATGCGCTACTGCCCCAACGCGTCGTGCCCCGGCCGCGTGCTCGAAGGCATCGTCCATTTCGCCTCCCGCGACGCGATGGATATCCGGGGGCTAGGCTACGAGCGCGTCCGCCAGCTGCTGGACACCGGCTTGATCAGGAACGTGGCCGATCTCTATGACCTCACCGCCGAGCAGCTCGTCGCGCTCGACCGTTTCGCCGAGCAGTCGGCGCAACAGCTCGTGGGGGCGATCGAAATCTCGAAGGGGCGGCCGCTGTCGTCGGTGTTGTTCGGCCTGGGGGTGAGGCACGTCGGCAAGACGGTCGCGCAGCTCCTGGCGCGCCGGTTCGGCACCATGCGCGCACTGGCCAACGCCACGGAAGACGAGATCAACGCGGTGCCCGGGGTGGGCGAGGCCATCGCCGACGCGGTCGTGGCGTTCTTCGTCGAGCCGCGCAACGTGGAGCTCGTCGCGCGGCTGGACGGCGCCGGACTCACCCTCGTGGAGCCACGGGCCACCGCGGCGGGTGGTCCGCTCGCCGGCAAGACCTACGTGCTCACCGGGACGCTTCCCACGCTGCCCCGCGGCGAAGCCGCCGAGCTGATCGAGAGTGCCGGCGGACGTGTAGCGGGCAGCGTGAGCAAGAAGACGGACGCGGTGGTCGCGGGCGCGGAGGCGGGCGGCAAACTGGAGAAGGCGCGCGCGCTCGGCATCGAGATCATCGACGAAGCGGAACTCTTGCGTCGCGTCGGCCGCACGATCTAACTTCGTGCATGCACTCCACATCCTCGCATCGACCCGGCCTCCGCCTGGGGCGCAAGGTCATCCATCAGCTTCGCGCGGCGCTCGAGCGCGATACCGGGCTGCAGGCCGCCAGCTATCTGCAGGAAGCTGGCTTCGCCGGAGGCGAAGAGCTCTATGCCGAGTTCGCCGAATGGCTGCTGGCTACCCGTGGCGTCGAGCGCCCGTCCGACCTGGACGCCGCGTTCCTGAACGAGGTGCTGTCGGAGTTCTTCACGGAGCTCGGCTGGGGACAGCTCACCGCCCAGACACTCGGCGAGGCGGTGCTGGCGCTCGACTCGACCGAGTGGGCGGAGGCGGCGGACGAAGGTCGCGGCGAGTTCCCGTCGTGCCATCTCACCTGCGGCCTGCTCGCCGACTTCTTCGGACGGCTGTCCGACGGGCTGGTGGCCGTCATGGAAGTGGAGTGCCGGTCCCGCGGTGACGCCCGCTGCCGTTTTCTGGCGGGCGCCCCCGAGACCTTGAGCACGCTCTATGACCGCATGGCGCAGGGGACGAGCTACACCGACGCCCTCGGACTCAGTTCGACCCCTTCATCAGGCTGATCTGACCCGAGCCGGTCTCGATCGCGATCGTCCCCTTCCCATCGCCGATCGTTCCTACCATGTGATCCCGGCCATGCCGGGTCACCTGCAGCGGAAAATCCGTTTCGATGTCGCCGCTCGACGTTTCGATCTCCACTTCCGCGCCCAGCGACGCGGGCGCGCGGATCGCGATATCGCCCGACCCGGTCTCGGCCTCGAGCGAGGCCACGTCCCGTTTCAGCTCTGCGACGACCCCGCCACTGCCGGTCTCGAGAGAGACTCGGGGCGCCGTCACCGCCGTGAGTCGTATCGCGCCGGAGCCCGTGTCGATGTTCACTTCGTCGCCGTCGAGCTCGGTCCCGGTCACTTCGCCCGACCCGGTGTCGATGGAGAGCGAGCTGCCATGGAACCGGGAGACCTCGACCGACCCCGAGCCCGTGTCCACGCTCAGGTCGCCCTCGACCTGCGAGACCCGCACGTTGCCCGAGCCGACGTCGATGCTGAGCTCCCCCTTGATGCCGGTGGCGGTCACCGGCGCGCCATGAGCATCGACGGACAAGGCGCCCTCGACGTTGGTCGCCGCTACCGAGCCGACGGCGAGGTACACCGCGACACGGTGCCCGCGCGGCACCTGAACGACGAGGTCGGCGCGCGCATCGAGCCCGCCGCCACTCTCGATCGTGACGCGGCGGCCTTCCTCTGAGCCGTGCCGATCGTGGTGGCCCCAATCGTGGTCGCCGTCGCCGTCGCCGAACGTCCCATTCTCGCGGACGCGCAGTCGGGTCGAGTTGTTCCCGTCGTCCGACTGCCACCGGATGCGGTCGGCGGGGTATAGGATTCGCAGCGTCGACCGTCCGCCCACTTCGCCCTGGGCGACGCGAAGCTTGGCGGCTTCGCTGCCGCCGCGAGTCATCTGGACCACCACGCCGTTCCCGCTGCCGGGCTCCACGCGCACGTTGCCCACGAGGTTGTAGATGGCGACCGGGTCGTCGCCCAGGACGTAGCGCTCCGGCTGCTGGGCGTGAAGGAGGGGGGGAAGCACGAGGGCCGCTACGGACGAGATGAGGGAGATCGGAATGACGGGGGACCGCGGCATCAGGGAGCGCTCCGTAAGAGAGGACCCCCGTTGGATGGTAGGGGAGGCCGCAGGGTTGCAGCCCCCGTACGACCGCCGGTGCTAAAGCCGCGCGGCGTAGTCGGGACGGACCACGAGCTCACCGTTCTGGACGATTTCGCGGTCCCAGGGCAGCACGATGAAATTCTCGGTCTCGAACGCGTGGTAATCCGGGGCGTACTCGCCGGTCTTGAACGAGACCGCGGTGCGCACTTCGGCGGGCTTGAGCGCCCGGACTTCGCTCAGGGCCAGCTTCAGGGTGCTGCCGGTATCGCAGGTCTCATCCACGAGCAGGACGCGCCGCCCGCGGATGCTGGCCGGCGGGCCGGAAACGAGTACCGGGGCCGCGCCCTCCGTCCGCCGCGTCACGGTCATGGAAGTGAACTCGCTCTGCAGAATGGACGCGACGACCACGCCGGGAATGACCCCCGCCTTGGCCACGCCGAGCACGATCTCCGGCTCGTAATCGCGGGCCACCCTGAGGGCGAGCGCGCGACAGATCTCGCCGAAGAACGGCCAATCAACCTCGAGCACTCCGCGCGGGCCAGCGGGAACCGAACGACGCATCACTGCCTCCAATCGAGTCTTCCCCAACCTACGCCCGTCTCGTCGCGGCAGCAACCGAGCGCGTGCGCGTGCGGGTCGAGGTCGATTGCGTTGCGGCACCTTCCCGTGACGAGTATCTTTCCGAACGCCAAGGCGTTGTCCCCGTTCGACTTTGCTCGGAGAGTCCCCCTCCACCATGACCTTCTGGAACCGCCTGTTCGGCAAGGAGCATCGCGAATCGCTGCGCCCGCAGCGGCTCGATTATCTGAATGAGGGTCTGGCGCTCGAGCGGCAGGGGGACTTCGAGGCGGCGCTCACGTCGTATCGGCTCGCATTCCGCGACAACCCGACCGACTCGCGTATCCTGCTCAACATGGCGATCGCATTCACCAAGACCGGCCAGCCGGAAGAGGCCATCAGGCACTACAAGCGCGCGCTGGAGCTGGACGAGACGCTGGGCGGCGCGCACTACGGGGTCGCCTTCCTGCTGCTCAAGCGCGGCGACGTGCAGCAGGCCGCGGAGCATCTCCGTGCGTTCCTCGCCCGTCCGCCGAAGGGTCCGGATGCCGAACGGTGGGTCCGGCATGCCGAGAGCGCGTTGCGCGACATCGCGAGCAGCCCTGCGCCGGAGACGATGTGAGAGGCCAGCTGAGCTGGGTGCTGCTGGGCGCCGCGATCGCATGCAGTGGGCTCACCGAAGGCGAGGGCGGGGTTGTCGGCATCGAAGTCCGCGTCCCCGGCCCCGACACCGTCGAAGTGGGTGAGGCGATTCAGCTCTCCGCGCGCCCGCTCGACAAGAACGGTGACAGCGCCGCCACCGCGGTCACCTGGATCTCCAGCGACCCGACGGCCAGCATCGATCCGGCGAGCGGGATCCTCACCGGCGTCGCCGTCGGCACCGCCAGGGTTCAGGCTACGGTGGGCGCCCTCGGCTCCGAGCTGATCACGTTCGCGGTCGTCGCGCCCGCCGATACGCTCGTGCTGGCAAGCGACTCGGTGCCCGCCGTCCCGGTGGGTACCGAACCGCTGCCCGACCTCATCACGCGGCTGGACAGCTTCAATCCGGCCGGCCCGCTCGCCAGCCGCGGGGTCATCTATACGATCACCTCGCCCGATCCGGCCGTACCCCCGGCCGCCGTGCTGCTCACCGGCAACGTCCCTGCCGACACCCTCTACACCGGAACCGATGGAACCGCCACCACGCACCTGGTCCTGGTGCCGGGCGCGATCGCGCCGGAGAGCGTGATCGTCACGGTTCGGGCGGAGCGGACCCGGGGCGCGCCCGTGACGGGTTCGGGGCAGCGCTT
Source organism: Gemmatimonadales bacterium (assembly GCA_035526925.1). Classification (GTDB taxonomy): domain Bacteria; phylum Gemmatimonadota; class Gemmatimonadetes; order Gemmatimonadales; family GWC2-71-9; genus CAVVWJ01. Next base: position 6,911 of record DATLBL010000109.1, on the reverse strand, counting down.
CATCGTTCGGTTTCTGCCCTAGGGGGTCTCACGCCGCGCACGCTGACGGAGCTCTACTTCGAGACCGTGCAGGCCCGGGCCACGCGGCCAGTGGCGACGCGCATCAAACGCGAAGGTCGCTGGACGGCGCTCAGCTATCGGGATCTCGCCGAGCGCGTCCAGGCGGCGAGCATCGGCCTTCGCGAGCTCGGCATGGGCGACGGCGATCGCGTGGCGATCCTCTCGGAAAATCGGCCCGAATGGGCGATCAGTGACTACGCCTGCCTGGCCGCCCGGTGTACCGATGTCCCGATCTACCCTACCCTCCCCGCCCGCCAGATCCAGTACATCCTTCGGGATTCGGGCGCCGTGGCCGTTCTGGTCTCATCGGCGTCGCAACTGGAGAAGCTGCGGTCGATCCGCGAGCAGCTGCCGACGCTTCGCCACGTCATCGCCTTCGACCCGGATGCGACGGCGCCTGGCGTGCTCTCGTTCGACGAGCTCCTGGCCTGTGGACGCTCGGCACTCGGGAGCCATCCGGAATGGCGGGCGCATGCGCTCGAGGCCGCCCCGGACGACCTGGCGACCCTGATCTACACCTCCGGAACGACGGGCGATCCTAAGGGGGTCATGCTGACGCACGGCAACATCGCGTCGAACGTGACGACGTGCGTGGGCCAGTTCCAGTTCGTGGAGGGCGACGAGTGCCTGTCGTTCCTGCCGCTTTCCCACATCTTCGAGCGGATGTTCGGCCACTACTCGATGTTTTTCGCCGGGGTCGTCATCAACTACGCGGGCAGCATCGACACCGTCGCGGCCGACATGCAGGACGTGCGCCCCACGATGATGGCCTCGGTCCCGCGGTTGTACGAAAAGATTTACGCGCGCGTCCTCGACAGCGTCCGGGCGAGTCCCGCAGCGCGTCGGCGGGTGTTCGCCTGGGCCCGCAGCGTGGGCGAAACGTGGGTGGACAGCAGGTTGGCAGGCGCGCCGATTCCGCCGTCGCTCGCCATGCGCCGACGGCTGGCCGACCGGCTGGTATTCGCCAAGCTTCGCGCCCGCACCGGCGGCCGCATCCGCTTCTTCATCTCGGGGGGCGCGCCGCTCTCCGCGGAGATCGCGAAGTTCTTCTTCGCGGCGGGGATGCCGATCCTCGAGGGCTATGGACTGACCGAGACGTCGCCCGTCATGGCGGTCAACACCTTCGGACATACAAAGCTCGGGACGGTGGGGCGTCCAATCCCCGGTGTCGAGATCCGCATCGCGCCCGACGGCGAAGTCATCACGCGTGGCCCGAACGTCATGCGAGGGTATTTCGGAAAGCCCGAGGCCACGGCGGACGCCATCGACGCCGACGGCTGGTTCCATACAGGTGACATCGGCCTGCTCGACGCGGAAGGCTACCTGCGGATCACCGACCGCAAGAAGGACATGATCGTGACCGCCGGCGGAAAGAACATCGCGCCGCAGCCGATCGAGAATCTCGCCAAGCGCAGCAAGTTCGTCTCGAACGCGGTCATGATCGGCGACCGGCGACCGTTCCCCATCATGATCATCGTGCCCAGCCCCGAACCGCTCCGCGCGTGGGCCGCGCGGCACGGGTTACCGGCCGAAGAAGTCGAGCGCCTGGTGGCGTTGCCGGACGTGCACACCAAGCTGGAGCGCGAAGTCCGCAAGACCCTCCGGGACCTGGCGCAGTTCGAGATGCCCAAGAAATTCCTGCTGTTGCCGCGGGACTTCAGCGTGGAGAGTGGTGAGCTCACACCCACGCTGAAGGTGCGGCGCCGCATCGTCGAGGAGCGCCATCGCGCCGCCATTGAAGCGCTCTACGCCGAGCCACACGCGACGTGAGGCAGGACGGCAGCGGCGCTGATCAGCGGTGGGGAGTACCGACCCACACGCCCGTGGCGCTTGCCAGCAAGTCCACGACCACCGGCGACGGATCGAGCCCCTCCCCCACGATCCGAAGTCCCGGCAGCACGACCCGCGCCGCCTCGGCCACCCACGCGGCGTTGCCTCCGAATGGCTCGCCGAGCACCACGCCGCGCATCGAATTGGACTTGAGCGCCAGCCGCCCGCCGCGGAGGACGCTCACCCCCGCTTCATCTACCACGCCTGTCGGTGGATTCACCGCCACCAGGCTCACCCCGGGCAGGAGTGCTTGGACCTCGTGCCACCTGCCGGCGGGCGGACCGACCAGGACCAGATAACCGCCCGGTCCGCCGAGGCCGGCCAGCGGCACGATCGCGTCGGGGGTCAGCCCGCCAGTCTCCTCGTCACGTTGAACTGCCGGCGCGCCTCCGACGTCCAACACACCGTCCCGGAGCTCGAACCGCCGATCGCACACCGGACAGCCGAGCGTGCCCGAGCGCACGGAGCGGCCATCCAGCCGGTCCGGCAACAGCACCAGGAATGCCTCGTCGTGATCCTCGGGACAGCGCAGGTGGTCGGTGAGCTCGATGAACATCAGGGCTTGAAGACCACCCACGTCAACTTGCCGGCCTCGACCCGCACCTTGCGGTAGACCTTGGCGCCGTCGATCTCGGTGCCCACGACATACGTCCCCGCCGGGACATCGCTGACCGCGAAGTGTTCGCCGTATAGCGGGTGACCGTGCGCCTTGTCCCCGTAGGTCTCCGCGTACGAGAACGGCGTCTCGATCGGATCGCGCTTGACCAGGCCATAGATTCGGGCCTGCGGCACCGGCGCCCCGGCCGTATCGAGCACCTGACCTGCGACGATGCCGGACCCGGCGAGCGGCTCGAGCCAGAGCTCGGGATTGACGGTGTACGGCGGGAAGCGCTGCAGCGAATCCACGATCGCGCCGGTCGAGTCGGTCGGCGACGCGGCCAGCTCCAGATGCAGATGATCGTTCGTCGCCCTCCCCGTGTTACCGACGCGCGCGATCGTCTGCCCGGTCTTTACCCGCTGGCCGACCTTCACGGCCAGCGATGAGTTATGGTAGTAGATGGAGTAGAGCCGGTAGCGCGTACCCTTGCTGACGACGGTCGTGTCGTGCCGGATGGCCACGGTGCGCGCGCCGGCTTCGGCCGGCCCCGCATACACCACGCGGCCTCCGAGCGCAGCTGACACCGGCGTCCCGTCGGGGTTGTTGAACTCGACGCCCTGGTGCTGCTGAAAGAAGCCGCCCATGGTCGAGCCATAGCGGTAGGTCTGGTCGATGAAGGCGTTGTCGGTCCGCGCGATCGGCCGAGCGAGCCAGGCGGTGAGCGGCGTCTTCGGTTCGCCCGCGGCGGTCGCGCTCCGTCGAAGACACGGCAGCGTATCCACGATAGGCCGCAGGCCGCAGCGCGTGCCTCGATATTGCTGGCGGCCGATCAGGATGGCGTTGGCGGGAGGAAATGCCGCGGCCGAAACCGGCTGTACCTTCCACCCCCCGTCCGAATGCCAGATCCGCTGGTTGCCGCGGAGCGTCGTGACGTTCCACCCGCGGCGATCCGCAGCCACGCGCCGGACGTACTCGTTCGTGAGCAGGGGCAACGCCGTGTCGGCCGGTCCACGGGCGGCCGGACCGACCGCGTCGCCGATCGCCGTCCAGTGCGCGCCATCATCGGTGGTGATCTGCAGGCCGTCGGCGGTGGCCACGACCACGGTATCGCCGCGCGCGACGATTCCATCGGGAATGACGTACTGCCACTCGGGTCCAAGCTGATCGTAGGTCCAGTTTTTCCAGGTGCGCCCGCCGTCAAGCGACAGTCCCCAGCCGTTGCCGATCGTGCCATACCAGACCTGGCCCCGCGACCCGAATGCGATGGCCTGCACGAAGTCCATGGAAATGGAGGCGGCGGTGGTGTCGTGCCGGATCCGCTCCCACTGTTGCGCGCCGGGAGGCAGGCGGAACATTCCCTGGCCATACGTACCGACCCACAGTGCGCCACCCGGGTCCCGAGCGACGGTGAGCACGTGGACCCCCCATCCCGTGCTGTCGGGCAACGCCGGGACGGCGGGGGGCGCATCTTGCGCGGCCAGGGCGACCGCCGTGGCCAAGCTCACGACGACGGCACTGAATCCGCGCGCGAGTCCGGTGAAGAGCAGCGGGGGGCGAGGACGACCTGGCATGATGGGTTCGAGGGCGGATGGTGGAGAGATCAGGCGGGACCGAGTCGGAGCCAATCAATAGCGACATGTGGAGGCCGCGTGGCGACGAAGCGCACGGCCTCCGCTACATCGGCGGGGCGGAGCATCTGCGCCCTCGTGGGGAAGCCTTCCCTGTGGTCGGGATCGAACGGCTCCCAGATGTCCGTATCGGTGGGCCCCGGGGAGATCAGCGTCAGCCGCACGCCGGTGCCTCGATACTCGGCGACGAGCGTCTCGTGAAGGCCGCGCACGCCGTACTTAGCCGACGCGTATGCCGCATTGTCGGGGAATCCGGCATGGTCGGCGACGCTGCCGATCGTGATGTACCGGCCGCCGCCGGCGGCCTCGAGTCGCGGGAGCAGCGCACGGGCCAGGGCGAACGGCGCTCGCAGATTGATGCCGAGCTGGGCGTCGAAGTCGGCCATGGAGGTCTCGGCGAGTGGGCGCAGCAGAAAGCTCCCGGCGTTGCTGACCACCACGTCGGGCACGCCGACCTCGCGCACCAGCCGTTCGACCACCCCCTCGACCTGCCCCGCATCGGTCAAATCGGCGCGGAAATCCACCAGGCCGGGCGCGGGGGTGAGCGTTCGCGCCACCCGCGCCACCCGCGCGCCTGCCTCGACCAGCGCCTCTACCGTCGCCGCGCCGATCCCGCGAGACGCGCCCGTCACCAGCGCGACCCGGCCGGCGAGCGGCTTCACTCGGCCAGCTTCCCCCCGTGTGCCAGCCTCAGGAACTCCACGCGGGTCTTTGAGTCGTCCCTGAAAATGCCGCGCAGCGCGCTCGTGACCGTGCGCGAGTTCTGCTTCTGGACCCCCCGCATCATCATGCAGAAGTGCGCCGCCTCGATCACCACTCCGACGCCCGTGGGCTGCAGGATATCCATGATTGCGTCGGCGACCTGATCGGTGAGCCGTTCCTGGACCTGCAGCCGACGGGCGAAGACGTCCACGATCCGGGCGACCTTCGAGAGGCCCAGAATCTTCCCGTCCGGGATATACGCGACGTGGGCGCGTCCGAAGAACGGCAGCAGATGGTGCTCGCAGAGCGAGTACAGCTCGATGTCGCGCACCATGATCATGCTCTGGTGGCTTTCGGCGAACACCGCGTCGCCGATCGCGTCCGCGACGGACAGGTGGTACCCCTGGGTGAGGAATCGCATCGACGATTCGACCCGCTCGGGCGTCTTCAGCAGGCCTTCCCGACCGGGATTCTCGCCGAGCGCCGCCAGCATGTCGCGGATCTTGTCGGCGAAGGGCTCCTGGTGCGGCTCGGACGAGGCCGGATGGGTGACCGCGGTCCGCTCGGGCCGCACCGCGGTCTTGCGGCCGTCCCTACTCGCCTTCGAAGTCGACATAATTCCTTGGCGTCTCCCAGAGGCGCAGACGGAGCGTGAGTTCGGCCGGAAGCGCCGCCCGCAGCTCCCGCCAGCAGACCAGGGCAATGTTCTCGGACGTCGGAATCAGCTCGCGGAACCAGGGCACGTCCAGGTTCAGATTCTTGTGATCGAGATGCTGAAGGAGCCGGTCCTGGGCCAGCTCCTTCAGGTGATTCAGGTCCATCACGTAGCCGGTTCGCGGGTCGATCTCGCCTTCCACGGACAGGTCCAGCTCATAGTTATGCCCGTGGAAGTTGGGATTGTTACACACGCCGTAGGTCGCCTGGTTCCAGGCTTCGGTGGCGGTGGGGTTGTTCAGGCGGTGCGCGGCGTTGAAGTGCACGCGCCGCGTCACTCGGCATCGCGGCATGCAGCAGTCCGGTCACAGGGCTCAGAGGAAGTAGGCGGGAGCCCGCGGCGAGGTCAAGGCGCGAAAGACACGTGCGCCGACCGGAAGAATCCGATCGGCGCACGGCAGACGGCAACGAGGAGGATTATTGAAGCCCAATGAGAACCTGCGGCGCCCTCACCTTGGCTCCTGTCTTCCCCCGGGGGGCATGACATCGGCCACGGCATTCGGACCCATCACTGGACCTGTTGGCTCAATAATGTGGCTCCCCGCTACCGCATGCACTAAAATACGTGTGCCCGGCGATGGAATCAACACGCGCAACAGGTGGAGGACTCGCTCATGAATCGCTCATGATGGCACCGACGTTGCTGGCCGCGCTGGTGGCGCTCGTCACCTGGTCTGTGCTCGTGTTCGGACGAACGACCACCTCGGGCGTGACACATTTGTTGCTGACCGTCGGTACCGTTCTGCTCGTACGGTGGTGGGCGCTTCGCGCGTGATCTTGTAGCGCCTTGTGAGTCGCTTGTTGGCGGTCTACAACAGGGCGATCCTCGACCTCCTGTTTCAGTCCTGCATGGAAGTAGGTTATATCTCTGTTCCACAATAGCTTAAGGCGGTGCAAAAGTGTGCTTTCCGGGCCCTTCATGGTGGGCACAGATCGTGCTAAATCCGGGCGCGCGTCCCGTTCGCGACGGACGCATTCCCTTCGTAAGCGGGGCCGCTCGTCCGTGACGAGATGGGCCACCTCTACTTCCCGGGCGAGCATGCGGCGGACGCTTGATGTGATGCGGTGGATGGAAGCGCTCGTGGATCGGCCTGACGCCACATCCGTGCATCGTGCGCCCGATGTGTGGACCGTGGACGCGGCGCGGGTTCCGGCGCCGGAGGAAGTCGATGCGTCGCCCTCCACTCGCTGGCCCACGCGAACGCTGAATTTCGTGCTCGCGCTGCTAGCCATCGTATCGCTGCTGCCGGTGTTCGTGCTGCTGGCGGTGCTGGTGAAGCTGACCTCGCGCGGGCCGGTGTTCTACCTGCAGGAGCGCGTCGGGCTCGACCGCCGCACCCCGGGCCCCGGCGCCCACAACCATCGCCGCAGCCAGGACC
>DATLBL010000108.1:0-2378 GCA_035526925.1 Gemmatimonadales bacterium | reverse complement strand
CAGACGCCGGTAGAGAAAGGCGGCATCTCGCTCGTCGCGATAGTGCTCGTCCCAGGACGCGGTCGGCGCCGGGCGTTCCTCCTGCGCGATGGCCATCCGGCCATTGTAGGCGCGTCACGCGCCAGGACGGGACCGATCAGGATTCCGGCCTGCCGGCAGCGCGCAGTCGAGTCGGGTTGCCGACCCACCCGCTGTGGCCGCGCCGTTATGAGCCTGCCCCAGTCGGGCAGCGGAGGACGCCCGCGGCGATCAGCCGATCTGCTGGACGTTGAGGAAATTGGTATCCGTGCGGCGCAAGTCCGGCTGCACGCTGATGAACACCACGACCGATCCGGGCTTGACGAGCTCGCGCTCGAGCACCAGCGCTTCGAGCTTCTCGACGTCACGTTCCGGCGTGAGGACCGGAATCACGCCCCAGTAGAGGGCCAGCGAGGAGGCAATCGACTGATTCTCGGTTGCCGCCACGATCGGTGCGCCCGGACGCAGCGCCGATAACAGTCGCGCGGTCTTGCCACCGCGGGTGACGGCGATGATCGCGTCGGCGTGCCCGGTTGCCGCGAGCGTCACGGCCGACTCGCACAAGGCGCGGCTGTGGAGCAAGCCGCTCGGGTCGACGGCCGGGGCGAACCGGACCGACTGCGGGACCGACTCGGCATCACGGATGATGATGTCCAGGGCGTGCACCGCCTCGACCGGGTACGACCCCGCCGCGGTCTCGCCGGTCAGCATGATCGCGTCGACACCTTCGTCCACCGCTTTCGCGGCGTCGCTGACCTCGGCGCGGGTCGGCCTCGGCTCCACCCGCATCGAATCGAGCACCTGGGTCGCGACAATCACCGGCCGCCCCATGGTCCGGGCGACGCGAATGATCTCCTTTTGGACCCGCGGAACCTGCTCGTACGGGAGCTCGAGCCCGAGGTCGCCACGCGCGACCATCACGCCCTGCGCGACTTTCAGGATCTCGCTCAGGTTGTCGATCGCCGCCGGCCGTTCGACCTTCGCGATGATCGGAACCGGCCGCTCCAGACCAGACATATACGACGCCGCCAGCCTCACATCGTCCGGCGTCTGGACGAAGCTGAGCGCGACGAGATCGATGCCGAGCGTGAGACCGAAGCGCAGATCGTTGACGTCCTTGTCGGTCAACGCCGACGTGGGCAGGGCGACCCCCGGCGCATTGATGCCCTTGTGCGCGCCGAGACTGGTGCCGTGGACGACCACCGTGCGGAGCTCGCCGGCGGCGCGCTCGATCACCTTCAGCTCGATACGGCCGTCGTCCAGCAGCAGTCGCGCCCCAGGCTGCGCGGACCGAATGAGCTCGGCGAAGGGCGTGAAGACGCGTCCGGGACCTCCAGGCGCGTCCCCTTCCGCGATCCGCAGCTCCTCACCGGCTTGCAGCGGAATCGGGACATTGCCGGCAAGCGGACCGGTGCGGATCTTCGGCCCGCTCAGGTCCTGCATGATCGCCACGTGCTGTCCGCAGGCGCGCGAGGCGGCGCGGATCCGCTGAAACGAGGCGGCGTGCCCGTCGTGCGTGCCGTGCGAGAAGTTCAGGCGGAAGACGTTGACGCCGGCCCGGATCAACGCCTCGAGCGTCTCCGGCTGGTCGCTGGAGGGGCCGACCGTCGCGATGATCTTGGTATGGCGCATGAGCCTCTCGGGTGTGCGGGCAGGGGCGGCGGGAATGCGGTCGCTCACGTCGGTACGATACCCTTGAACGCCGCCGGACACGTGGCGGAACAGCTTACCATCCGGGCGTAACCGTTATGTGCCTCAGGGCCTGCCTGCTCGCGTTGTGTCTCCTGCCATGGATGCCGGCGTCTGCGTCCGCTCAACCGTATCAGCCGTCCAGGCCGCGGCGTCAGTTCGTGACGCTCTCGCTCGACTGGCTCAATACCCAGCCGCTGCACTTCGCCGAACATCCACTGCAGGATCTGCTCGGCGCGCCGGTCGCGGAGGCGCAGTTCCAGAACTACGACTACGAAACGCGTGACGGGCTGACGCGGATTGACGTCATCGAGTTCAAACGCCGCGCCCGTGGCGCCGGCGTGACGCTCTACCCATTTGGCATCAGCGTCGGCACCACGCTCGGAATTCGCGCCAGCGTCGAACAGCTCCCGACCGTCCGCGTGGCGTTCGACGGCCCTGGATCGTTCGACAGCTACGAGCTGCTCGACGCGCATGCCTACGACGTCGGGGCGGGGTTGTTCGTCGCCGATCGCTCCGCCGGCTGGGGGCTCGGCAGCCGGGCATTCGTGGTTGGCGGCGCCGGCCGCATTCGCAGCAACCTGGGCGACGGCACGCGCCTCTTCGCGGAAGGCGGCGGCGGCCTCAGCTCGGGTCCCTTCGGCGTCGAACTGTCGGTCAAGTTCGCCTGG
>DATLBL010000107.1:0-2516 GCA_035526925.1 Gemmatimonadales bacterium | reverse complement strand
CGGAGCGGGCGAAGCGCCTTTACACGACCCGGGCCGTCCAAGCGGATCCGTTTTCCGAGTCGCTCACCGAGGCGCAGGTGCGCCAGTTCCGCGAGCAGGGGTGGGTGGCGATTGAGGGCGTCTTTTCGGCCGAAGAGGTCGAGGCTACCAAGGCCGCGCTGTCTGACCTTATCCATGGAAGGATCGCCCCGAAAGAGGGCATGACGTACGTCCAAGAGGAGCCCGCGGCGCTCCGCGCGGACGGCACAGCGGCGCCGGAGACGCCGGAAGAGCGCGAGCTGCGCGTGCGCAAGGTGTTCGTCACATTCAACTTCGAGCATCATCACCCCCAGATCGAGGCGATGACGATGCAGTCTCGCCTGCGCCACATCATCGACCAGCTGATCGACCCTGACAGTCGCCTGATACAGACGATGGCGCTCTTGAAGCCGCCGCGGATCGGGTCAGAGAAGCCGTGGCACCAAGATACTGCCTATTTCGACTGGCTGCCTCTCGGCGGCATCGTCGGTTGCTGGGTCGCGCTCGACCGTGCGGCGGTAGAGAATGGCTGCATGCAGGTCATTCCGGGCACTCATCTGGAGGGGCCCGTGGCGCATTTCCATCACCGCGACTGCCAGATCCCCGACGAGCGCGTGCAGATCGACCGCGCGGTTGCGGTCCCACTTGCGCCGGGCGGAGTCCTCTTCTTCAGCGGCCTGATCCACCACGGGACGCCACCCAATTACACGTCCGACCGCCGGCACGCCATCCAATTCCACTACGCTGCCGCCAAGTGCCATCAAATGACCATGGCGGAGCACGCCGCCCTCTTCAACGAAGGTGGCCTGTACGCCGGCTGCCGGGGCTGGGCCCAAACGGACCTGGACATCCAACAGGCCAAATACCCCACGCCGTAGCGGTAGGGGAGACTAGCACCATGCGTTTGTCGGCCGATCAGAAGACTGAGTTTCACCGTGAGGGGTATCTCGTCGTCAAGGAGCTCTTCACGTCCGCCGACTTCGAGCCGGTACGGGACGAGATCACGAGATCGATTGACCGGCTGTCGGCGCGCTCTATAGAGGAAGGCGCACTCAGCCAATCGTATGCGGAGGAGTCGTTCGAGACTCGACTGACGAGGATCACGGCAGAGACAGACAAGGTCTACAAGGCGATCGCGCACGGGAAGCTGCACGGCAAAGGCGTGTTCAATCTGTTGACGAATCCGGCGCTGCTGGACCTGGTCGAATCGCTGGTTGGGCCCGAGATCATCGCGTCATCGGTCTACCGACTCCGGCCGAAAGTACCGGGCTGGGCCGATGGCGTCGTGCCCTGGCACCAGGACTCGGGCTACTTCGAGCCGTATTGCGACAAAGAGCTGGTGCTCACGGTGTGGATTCCGATGGTAGACGCGACGCCGGAGCGAGGCTGCCTGCAGGTGCTGCCGCGGGCCCACACGGGGGAAGTGTTCCGGCACCGCCGGATGACGGGCGGGAGCTATCTCGAGATTCCGGAGGACGAGCTACCTGAGGGAGCGGTGGTGACTGTGCCGGTGCCGGTGGGTGGTGCGCTGCTGTTGACGAACAAGACGCCCCACCGTTCGACCGACAACGTGACGGACGTGATTCGGTGGAGCGCCGACGTGCGATATCAGAGCGCGACGCTCCCCACCAACTATCAGGCGCCGAGCGGGGCGCTCAACGTGGCGCTGCCTGAAGAGGCCCCGGCGGCGTGTTATCCGCCAGAGGCCGACTTCCTGGTGCGCAGCCGAGAGCACCCCAAAGACGTGGTGCGGAAGTGGACGGCGTTCCGGGATTTGCGCCGCAATCACCAACGAGTGGCGGTCACGGCGCGCTGGAGTCAGTAGGGGGCGGGATCGCTCCGCGGTGAGGGTGCGAGGCGGTTAGACCGCCACCGGGACCGGTGCGGTCGCGTTCCGGGCAGCGAGACGCTGGTCCTCGACTTCGAGCCACTTCCGCCAGTTGCGGGGCATCTTCTCGGGCTCGCCCAATCCGTTCGCGCGCCGCCAGCGCCGCAGCGGGTGCTCGCGCTCGGCCTGCGGCAGATCCACGCGTTTGCCCATCGCCGCGGACTCGAAGACGGCCATCATCGCTTCCATGACGTGGGTCACCTCGGCTCCGCTGCACTCGTGCTCGCGACCCTCGTCGAGGGCGCGCACGTACTCGTCGACGTAGAGGTAGTCGTCGGCGGCGTACATGCCCGACCCCACGTTCAGCGACGAGCTGATGTGCTCGTCGAATCCCTCGGGGTACTCGAGCGGCAGCTGCTCCCACTTGTCAAACTTGCCGCCGGGCACGAACCGCCCGTGGGGCAGGTACCAGGCCTCGTTGGACTTCCACATCAAGTGTCCCTCGGTGCCCGTCACCTCCACAATGGAGTTCAGGGGCGGCACGCCGACGTTGGGGAGCCGGTGATGGATCAACGTCGCGGTGACGCCACTCTCCATCTGGATCATGGCGGTGAGGTCCTCGCCGACGACCATGCCCATGCCCTCTGGCGAAGGAAGGGCGTCCTCGGGA
>DATLBL010000106.1:0-2465 GCA_035526925.1 Gemmatimonadales bacterium | reverse complement strand
GCGACATAACGCAACTCGGCGTCGGCCAGCCCGATGCCGCGCAGCGTCTGCTCCTGCAGCGTCGCCAGCAGATCCGACGCCTGCCAGACACCCGCGCTCGAAATCATCACCCGCTCCCCTTCATCATCCGTCCCGATGCGGATGATGTCGGGGTTCAGCCCGCAGAGCAGCCCCTTGCGCCGATGCAGCACGTGCGCCGCCTCGAACAGCTGCGCGGCGAGGCGCTGCAGCCGTTTCCAAGGCAGCGGTCCCGATGCCTGCATCAACTCGCGCAAGCTGGAGCCTTCGATGTAATCCGTGACGAGATAGACCAGCCCGCCCTCTTCCCCGTAGTCGCGCACCTGGATGATCGAGGGGTGGGCGATCTGCAGCGACTGCGCCTCCCGCAGGAAGCGGGCGCGGGCGCCTTCCCAGTTGCGGTCGCCGCCGCGGCGCAGCAGGCGGATGGCGACCGGATGCCCCATCGCGCGATGGACGCCGCGGAACACTTCGCTGCCGAGCCGTCCCGGCCCGATCCGCTCGCCCAACTCGTAGGTGGCGAGCAGGCCTGACGCGGCCGGCGACACCTGGATGCTGGTGGTGCTGCGTTCGCCCTCGGCGGCGCACAGCGCACGGCCGAACTCGGCGATGTCGGTCCAGCGATCGTCCGGGCTCTTCGCGAGCGCACGGCCGACGGTCACGTCGAGCCAGGCCGGGAGCTCCGGCCGCAGCGTCGAGGGGCGCGGCACCGGCGAGTTGAGGTGCCCGTTCAACACCGTGAACGGGTCGTCGCCCGGATACGGCACCCGTCCGGTCAGCATCTCGAACACCATCGCGCCCATGCTGTAGACGTCGGAGCGGGCATCGACGACCGCGGCCGAGAGCTGCTCGGGGGCGGCGTAATGGATGGTGCCGATGAACTCGTGCGGGCCGGTGAGCCGCGCGTCCGCGGTGCTTTCGCGGATGTTCGCGAGCCCGAAGTCGACCAGCTTGTAGACCCGCTCGCCCGGCGTGAACTCGTGCGCCACGACATTGGCCGGCTTGAGATCGCGATGCACGATCCCGAGGCCATGAGCGAACTGCAGCGCCGTGCAGAGCGGCGGGATGATCCGGCGGACGTCCGCGATCGACATCTGCCCGGCCGCGGTCAGCTCGTCCTTCAGGCTGCGCCCGTTGAGCAGCTCCATGACGAGGAACGGATGGCCGTCCGGCTCGATGTTGAAGTCGAAGATCGAGACGATATTGGGATGTCGCAGGCGCGCCGAGGCGCGGCTCTCGCGCATGAACCGTTCGCGCGCACCGGAGATGCCCGACAGCCCGTCGCCGAGAATGATCTTGATCGCGACTTCGTCGCCCAGCAGGGTTCGGCGGGCACGATAGACCGCGCCCATCCCGCCTTCGGCGAGCGGAGCGAGAATTTCGTAACGTCCGTCGAGGACTTGCCCGGTCGAGAGCACGGTCCCATTCAACCACAGCTCGGCGCTTCCGGACCCGCCTTGGACCGCCAGGGGAGCTCAGCGTGCGTACGGGCTCCGATGCCAGCCTACCGGCGTCCGCGGCCGCCCATGACCAGCATCGCGATTCCACCCGCCAGGGCGAGGCCGCCAACGATTGGCGGTAGGGGGATGGTCTCGTGGCGAGTGGCCGTGGCCTCGATCGGCCCGATGTCGATGACTTTCTCTTTCCGCGTGTAGCTGATGCCGCCATACGCCAGCGCCACGACACCGAACACGATCAGCAGAATCGCCAGAATCTTCACCTGTCACCTCCATGCGAGTTTTCGGGCACCCACGCTTGCCTTGTAGGCCCGACTTCCAGGTCGGGCGGCCCCCGCTACACACTCCGCCCGGACCGAAGGTCAGGCCTACTCTCGCGTACGGCAAGCGATGCCGGTGGCCGCGAGTCACTTGAAGATGCCGCGGAGGACGCGCTTCCCCAGCCCCGAGAAGAATCCTTTGACGGCGCGCTCCACGCGCTGCTTGACCGTCCCCTGGTGCACCGGGCAGAGGCGGCTCGGGATTGCATCCCCTTCCTTGAAGTACTCGGTGTACACCGGGCAGCCCTCGACCGGCTTGAGGTACGACACGCGGCAGATCGGCTCGTCGCGCAGCGTCTCCGGCGGCTCGAACGCCTGCGGCACCCGCAGCCGCGCGGCGCGGCGCATGAAGTCGCTCCAGATGGGCAGCGCGTAGCGCGACCCGTAGGCGTCCCGGCCGATCGTCTTGGGCTGATCGAACCCGACCCACACGCCGACCACGACCGACGACGAGAAGCCGACGAACCAGGCGTCCTTGAACTCGTTGGTCGTGCCGGTCTTGCCGCCCACGGCGAAGCGCACCCCCTGCGCCCGGGCCCCGGATCCGGTGCCGCGATCGACGACATCGCTCACCATCGAGACCATCTGGAACGCCGACTCCTCCGAGATCACGCGCTCGGTTCGCACCGGGTTGTCGAGCGCGGTGGTGCCGTCACCGTCGATCACGCGG
>DATLBL010000105.1:0-10370 GCA_035526925.1 Gemmatimonadales bacterium | reverse complement strand
GAATGTGCACCCGGCTTCGGGAGTTGACAACCATCGGCCGGCGCCGCAAGCTCAAGCGAGCTCAAGTCGGACGGCCCCGAGCAACCCCTCCGAGGTGACCGCCTCTCCGACGCCTCCACCAAGATAGGACGTGATCCGATGACCAGTACCCTCCCCGCCTCCGGCGGTCGGTCGGTCGGCGATCGGCTGCTGGCCAAGGCCCAGGAAATCGGCGAAGCGGAGATGGCCCGGCTGCTCACCCGCTCGGCTCGCTCCGCCCAGCTGTACGAGCGCGCCGCCCGGACGCTCCCGTTCGGGGTGGTGTCGTCGTTCCAGAAGATGCAGCCGTATCCCATCTACGTCACGCATGGGCGGGGCAGTCACGTCTGGGACCAGGATGGCAGCGAATATCTCGACTTCCATTGCGGCTTCGGCGCGATGGTCGTGGGGCATGCGCATCCGCGGATCGTCGAGGCGATCCATGAGGCGGCGAGCCGGGGAACGCACTTCGCCGTCACCACTGAGTCGGCCGTAGCCTTCGGCGAGGAGATCTGTCGCAGGTTCAATCTCGACATGCTCCGGTTCGCGAACTCGGGCACCGAGGCCACGATGGACGCCATCCGGGTGGCCCGGGCCGCGACCGGGCGCGACGTCGTCTGCAAGATCGAAGGGTCATATCACGGACATCACGACAGCGTGATGTTCTCCATCGTGCCCAACGCCGACCTGATGGGCGGACGCGATCGGCCCGGAAGCGCGCCGGTCTCGAAGGGAATGGTCAAGGACGCCGCCAAATACATCCAGGTGGTGCCCTTCAACGACGCGGACCATCTCGAGCGGGTGCTCCAGGAGCGCGGACACGAGATCGCCTGCCTCATCATGGAACCGGCCATGATGAACATCGGCATCGTCGTCCCGCAGCCGGGCTACCTGCAGCGGGTCCGCGAGCTGTGCACGAAGTACGGCGTAGTGTTCATCTTCGACGAGATCAAGACCGGATTTACGATCGCCGCGGGCGGGGCCGTCGAGCGGTTCGGCGTGCAGCCCGATCTCGTCTGCCTCGC
This sequence comes from Gemmatimonadales bacterium, assembly GCA_035526925.1. Lineage (GTDB taxonomy): Bacteria > Gemmatimonadota > Gemmatimonadetes > Gemmatimonadales > GWC2-71-9 > CAVVWJ01. The sequence continues at coordinate 9,327 of DATLBL010000105.1, read as the reverse complement.
CAAGGCGATCTCGGGCGGTCTGCCCGCCGCGGCGTTCGGCGGGCGGGAGGATCTGATGCGGCTCATCGAGCGCGGCGTCTCCCAGATGGGCACCTACAATGGGAATCCGCTCGTCGCGCACGTCGGTCTCGTGACGCTCACGGAGGTGCTGACGCCCGACGCCTACCGTCACTTCGCCCGCATCGGCAGCCGCCTGGCCCAGGGCTGCCAGGTCGTCATCGACCAGCATGGCATTCCGGCCCATACCATCGACCTCGGCGCCAAGGGCTGCGTTTCGTACCGCCCGACACCGATGCGGGACTACCGCGACTTTCTGGACACCAAGCCTGAGCTGTTCGGGGCGTCGTACCCGTGGCTGCTCAACCGGGGCATCTTCATGACGCCCGGCGACGAGGAGCAATGGACGCTCTCGGTGCAGCACACCGAGGCCGACATCGACCGGTATATCGAGGTGTTCTCGCAGTTCTGCACGGCCCTCGTCGCGTAGGCGGACGCCGGGGCGGGGTCGAGGCGCGGTCCGGCGTCGACCCCGGTCGTTCCCGAAGAAAGCCCGGCAGAGTATATTTCCCCGATGAGTAGCCCCCGCTTCGAGGTTCTCGCCCCCTTCAGTCCGGCCGGTGACCAGCCCAAAGCCATCGCGGAGCTGACCGCCGGGCTGCACCGGGGCGACAAGTACCAGACGCTGCTGGGCGTCACCGGGTCTGGCAAGACGATGACCCTCGCGCACACCATCGCCAACTACGGCAAGCCGACGCTGGTGCTCTCGCACAACAAGACGCTGGCGGCACAGCTCTACGGCGAGCTGCGCCAGTTCCTCCCGAAGAACGCGGTCGAGTACTTCGTTTCCTACTACGACTACTACCAGCCCGAAGCCTACGTTCCGTCCACCGACGTGTACATCGAGAAGGACGCGTCGATCAACCAGGACATCGAGAGCCTCCGGCTCCGAGCCACGTCGAGCCTCATGGAGCGCGAGGACGTGGTCATCGTGGCCACGGTGAGTGCCATCTACGGCCTGGGCGATCCGGTCGAATACCGGAAGCTCATGGTCACCGTGCGGCGCGGCGAGCAGCGCGGCCGGGACGACATTCTCGCCGAGCTGGTCCGCATCCAGTACTCGCGGAACGACGTGTCGTTCGAGCAGGGCACCTTTCGCGTGCGCGGTGACTCCATCGAGATCTTCCCCGCCTACGCCGAGCAGGCCATCCGCATCGAGCTCTGGGGCGACGAAGTCGAGCGCATCAGCAAGATCAACCCGCTGACGGGCGATACGATCGCCCAGCTCGAGCAGTGCGCCATCTACCCGGCCAAACACTTCGTCACCGAGCGTCCGAAGATCGAGCGGGCGGTGACGGCCATCCGGGCAGAGCTGGCCGAGCGGCTGGCGGAGCTGAAGGGCGCGGGCAAGCTGCTCGAGGCACAGCGGCTGGAGTCACGCACCGGATTCGACGTCGAGATGCTGCTCGAGGTCGGGACCTGCGCCGGCATCGAGAACTACTCCCGGCATCTGAGCGGCCGCCTGCCGGGCGAGCGGCCGGCCTGCCTGTTCGACTACTTCCCGCCGGACTTCCTGGTCGTGGCGGACGAGTCCCACGTGACGCTGCCGCAGATCGGCGGCATGTTCAACGGTGACCGCGCCCGCAAGCTCACGTTGGTGGAATACGGGTTCCGCCTGCCGTCGGCGCTCGACAATCGGCCGCTGCAGTTCGAGGAATTCATGCGGCTGGTGCCGCAGCTGATCAACCTGTCGGCCACGCCGGGCGACTTCGAGCTGGGGCTCTCGCAGGGCGTGGTCGTCGAGCAGATCATCCGGCCCACGGGGCTGGTGGACCCCGAAGTCGACGTGCGTCCGGTTCGCGGCCAGGTGGACGACCTGCTGAACGAGATTCGCGTGCGCGAGGCGCGGCACGAGCGGGTGCTCGTCACCACGCTCACCAAACGCATGTCAGAGGACCTGACGGACTACCTCCAGCAGGCCGGAGTGCGCGTCCGCTACCTGCACTCGGATATCGACGCGATCGAGCGGATGGAAATTCTGCGCGGGCTCCGGCTCGGGGACTTCGACGTGCTCGTCGGCATCAATCTGCTCCGGGAAGGACTCGACCTGCCGGAGGTCTCCCTGGTGGCTATCCTGGACGCCGACCAGGAAGGCTTCCTTCGGAGCGATCGCTCGCTGGTCCAGACGATCGGCCGGGCGGCTCGGCACGTGAACGGACGGGCCATCATGTACGCCGACCGGCTCACCGGGTCGATGCAGCGCGCGCTCGACGAGATGACGCGCCGCCGCGAGATTCAGCAGCGCTACAACGCGGAGCACGGCATCACGCCGCGGTCCATCGTCAAGTCGATGGAGGAAGTGCGGCTCTCGACCCACGTGGCCGACGCCCGCACCGAGAAGCCGGAGCCGAGGCTGGCCGTGCAGGACAAGGTGGATCTTCGCGACCCGGCCCGCCGCGCCGCGCTGGTGCAGGCGCTGGAGCGTCAGATGCGCGAGGCCGCCGCCAATCTCGAGTTCGAGCTCGCCGCCATGCTGCGCGATCAGCTCAACGAGCTCAAGGCCATGGCCGCTCCCGACGTCCGGCGCGGCCCGGCGCCGCGGCTGCGCCGCCACGCGTGATCCGCGAGCTCACCCGTCGGGAGCTCGAGGCCGAGGGCGAGACGCTGGGCCGATCGTTGCCGCCCCGCGCCCTCCTCGCCTTCGAGGGCGATCTCGGCGCCGGCAAGACCACCTTCATCCAGGCCATCGCGCGCGGGCTGGGGGTCGTCGGGCAGGCGACAAGCCCCACGTACGCGCTGGTGCATCGCTATCGCGGTCGTCGCGGTCCGGTCTTTCACCTGGACTGCTACCGGCTTCGGTCGCCGGATGAGGCGGCCGACCTCGATTGGGAAGGCCTGGTGGCGGAAGGCGATGCGATCCTGGTCGAGTGGCCCGAGCAGGCCGGGGCGTGGCTCCCGCGACCCACTCGTCGCTTTCGCCTGCACCACCTGAGCGACGCCGATCGCCGGGGACTCGAGGCGCTCTGATGCGCCTCGCGCTCGAGACCGCCTCCGACCGCGCGTCGGTCGCCCTGGGCGGCGGATCGGCGGCAACGTTCGAGCGCGAGGTGACGGGCTCGCGCCGCCACGCCGCCGCGCTGCTGCCCATGATGTCCGCGGTGCTGCGCGAGGCGGGTGCGACGCTCGACGACGTCACGGAGCTCGTGCTGAGCGACGGACCCGGCAGCTTCACCGGGCTTCGGGTCGGCGCCGCCGTAGCCAAGGCGTTGGTGCAGGCGCGCGGGCTCCCGCTGTGGACGGTTCCCTCGCTGCTCGTGCGCGCCGCCGGTGTAGGGCGTGCGGGCACGACGGTGCTGGCCGTGTCCGATGCGCTGCGGGGTGAGCTGTATGCGGCGGCGTATCGCTTCGAGGAGGGCAGCACCAGTCGCACCGTCGTCGAAGTGCTCAAACCCTCCGTGTATGGCACGGACGCGCTGGTCGGCGGCACACCGCGGCCGGACCTGCTCGTCGGCGAGGCGCCGGAGCCGCTGCGACGGGCGCTCGAACACTGGGCCGGATCGGAGCTGGTGTCGCCGCCCGCGGGCGCACCGCACGCCCGCACGATGCTGGGCCTGGTCGGCATCGCGGGTGGTGCCGCCAGAGTGGAGGCGGTGCAGGGTTGGGAGCCGACATACGGCCGGCCGGCCGAGGCGCAGGCACGTTGGGAGACCGCGCATGGACGCCCCCTACCGGATTCGATCGGCAGTCGCGGCTGACGCGTCCCGCCTCGTGGCCATCGAGCGCCGCGCGTTCAGCGATCCGTGGAGCGAGGCGAGCTTTCGCGAGGCGCTGGTGTCGCTCTGGACGTTCGGACTCGTGGCCGAGACGTCGCGGGGGATGGCGGGGTATCTGGTCGCGCGGGAGATCGCCGGCACGGGCGAGGTGCTGAACCTCGCCGTCGCGCCCGAATTCCGTCGTCGCGGCATCGGTGGCGCGCTGCTCGAAGCGGGGCTCGCCGCGCTGCGTCGCCGGAAAGTGGATGAGGTGTTTCTCGAAGTGCGTGAGTCGAACCTGGAAGCGCAGGCGCTGTACATCGGGTATGGTTTCCGGCCGGTCGGGCAGCGCGCCGCATACTACCGGAATCCGAGGGAGGACGCGCTGGTGCTCCGACTCGAGCTCGAGCAGCGAGCGTGATCGTGTTCGGGGTCGCGTAACTTTGGTTGACGGAAGAATTTGCGGGGCCTACATTTTCAGTGGGTCCGCGGGTGTGGCCCCATCGTTCGAACCCAGGAGGTGCATGTGAGCCGGAGTCTGAACAAAGTCATCCTGATTGGGAACCTCGGGGCGGATCCGGAGGTCCGTAGCACCTCGAACGGCTCCCGGGTCGCCACGCTTTCGGTGGCTACCAGCCGTCAGTGGAAGAACCAGAGTGGAGAGAAGCAGGAGAAGACCGAGTGGCACCGCGTCGTCCTCTGGAACAACAAGGGCTCGACGCTCGCCGACATTGCCGAGAAGTACTGCAAGAAGGGCGATAAGGTCTACATCGAAGGCAGCATCGAGTACCGCTCCTGGCAGGATCGCGAAGGCCAGACCCGGTACACCACCGAGGTCACGGCGCGCGAGCTGATCATGCTCTCCGGCCGGGGAGAAGGGTCGGAGTCGTCCTACAGCCCGCCCAGCAAGGTGGGCGCCGCCGCCGCTGGTGCGGCTCCCAAGGGGAAAGAGTCTTTCGAGGATTTCCCCGAAGCGCTGGACGCGGAAGACGACGATCTGCCGTTCTGAGTCGCCGGGCCCGAACCGTGGACAAGCCGGTGAGATCTCGGGGATCTCACCGGTTTTTCATGCCGGCCAGGCGCCGCCGGATTCCTCCAGAGCACCCGCCATTCGCCAGAGCCACCCGCGCCAGGCCGCTTGAGTCTGGTCCCTCAACATCATGTCGCATAGAGGGTTGACCCACCTGCTGATCGTTCTCCACGGGTGGCGTTGAATTTGCGCCTGCCGGCCCTGAACCGTTCCTGGTTCGCCATGCCAATTCTCCATATTCGACACTGACGTCGCTGGGAGACTCTGATGCCGCGTACGATCCCCTGGAAGTGGGTGGGCCTGCTCGCCATGTCTCTGGCGCCCTGTCGGGCGTTCGCACAGGCGGCGGCGCCGCAGTCCCATACCGTCCGCGAGGGCGACACGCTGTGGGATCTTGCCAAGCACTACCGTGGCGATCCCTTTCTGTGGCCGGACATCTATCGCCTGAACACCGGCGTTGTGGAAGACCCGCACTGGATCTACCCCGGCGAGGTACTCGCCCTGGCCGGTGGGGACAGCGTCCGATCGGTGCCCACCACCGACACGCCCGCGCCCCCGCCGGTGGCCGAGTCGCCGTCCGATTCCACGCCCCCGGCCATGGCGGATGCTGGCGCGGCTGACGTCCCTGACGCGCAGCAGGCGTCGCTGGCGCAGCTCACCACCGTGTCGGCCAACGACGCGGGTGAGGACGGTCAGGGTCTCTTCGGACCCAAGCGCACCAAGCTGCTCGAGGAGAGCCTGCGCGCATACACGCACCAGCCCTACCGGCCACTCCGCCAGAGCGAGTTCTATTCGTCCGGGTTCCTGACCGAGAACCAGAATCTGCCGTTCGGCAAGGTGCTCGGTCCGGTCATTCCGCAGCAGACGAGCGCCAGCAACCTGGGCGCCAATGCGCTCCCATACTCGTCCGTCGCCGTCGAAGCGCCCCGCGGCGCCACCTACCAGATCGGTGACACGCTCCTCGTCGTGCAGCTCGGGGCCGAGCTCGGTTCGCACGGCTCGGTGGTCATGCCCACCGGCCTCGTGCGCGTCGTCGATACGGTGCAGGGCCGCTACGTCGCGAGCGTGGTTGCCACCTACGGACCGATCCGCAACGGCCAGCGCGTGCTGCCCACTGAACGGTTCACTCCGTCGGGCGATGCCCACGCGGTCCCAGTGACGGAAGGCGTTCGCGCCACCTTCATCGGCGGTCCTGGCCGCCAGGATATCAAGGCGCCGCAGATGGTCGTGTTCCTCGACAAGGGCCGCCAGGATGGCGTCGCACCGGGCGATCTGTTCGAGATCCGCCGCACGGCCAAGCGCCTGCCCGACGGGCGCCAGCTCATCAACGACGTGATGGCCACGCTGCAGGTCGTCCACGTGCGCGATCACTCGGCCACGGGACGGCTGCTCAACATCCTCTCGCCCGACATCGCGCCAGGAACCGGCGCGCGGCAGGTCGCCAAGCTCCCGTCCTGACCTCCGGGAGTGTGGCGGTGGCGCGGCGTCGGGGGGCTCCCCGGCGCCGCGTCGCTTTCACGTTCGCACTTCCCGGTTCCTTCCTCGCCTCACGTATCTATATTGCGGGGCGGTAATTCCATTCCTTCGGCAATCCCCGGTTGGAGAGATCATGACGAGCAGCAGCGCATGAGCGGGCGAGTTCTGGTGACAGGCGGTGCCGGCTTCATCGGCTCCCACATCGCGGAAGCCTATCTCAAGGATGGATGGGACGTGGTGGTGCTCGATGACCTGTCGCGCGGCCACGAGCGCAACGTGCCCAAGGGCGCCCGCTTCGTGCGCGCTGACATCCGCTCGCCCGAAGCACGCCAGCTCCTCGCCACCGGCAAGTTCGACGCCCTCAACCATCACGCCGCCCAGATCGACGTCCGCGTCTCCGTGGATCAGCCCGCGTTCGACGCCGGCATCAACGTCGTGGGGCTCGTGAATCTGCTGGAGGGCGCCGGTGAGGGGGGCGTGAAGCGGGTGATCTTCGCAAGCAGCGGCGGTGTGGTGTACGGCGATCCCGAGGTCATCCCGACGCCGGAGACCGCGCCCAAGCTGCCGGTCTCGCCGTACGGCGTGAGCAAGCTGGCGGGCGAGTACTACCTCCGCGCCGTCGGCGCACTTCGCGGGTTCGAAGGCGTGGCCATGCGCTACGCCAACGTCTTCGGGCCGCGACAGGACCCCAAGTCCGAGGCCGGCGTGGTCTCGATCTTCGTCTCCCGGCTGCTCGCCGGACAGAAGCTGCTCGTCTTCGGCGACGGGCGGCAGACTCGCGACTACGTCTTCGTCCGGGATGTCGCGCGGGCCAACGTGCTCGCCACCACCGTGCCGCTGCCCGCCACGGGTGAGTTCGACGCGCCGGCCTTCAACATCGCCACCTCCATCCAGCGCAGCGTGCTCGAGTTGGCCGAGTCGGTCGGCCAGGTCATGGGGAAGAAGCCCGAACTGGAGTTCGCGCCGCCGCGTCCGGGCGAGCTGTTCCGTAGCGCGCTCGACGTCGGTAAGGCCAAATCGGTGCTCAAGTGGTCGCCCGAGTGGAAGTTCGAGGACGGGCTCCGCCCCCTGGTGGAATGGTTTCAGAAGGAGGCGACATGATCCTGCAGACCGGTGGTGCCGTGCCGCGCTCGGCGGTGGAACTGGTCCTCACCGCGAGTCTCGAAACCAAGATCGTGCTGGTCGTCACCGCCGTGTTCTCGCTGGTCTCGTGGTTCATCATCGTCTTCAAGTGGTGGCAGTTCCGCCGGCTCAACAAGCAGGCCGACAAATTCTTCGCCGAGATGGAGCGCACCACCCGGCTGCAGGACGCCTATCACGCCGTCATGAAGCAGCCGCCCTCGCCGTACAACCGGCTGTTTCGCGAAGCGATCACATTCTATTCCGAGCTGCGCCCCGGGGCGCTGCGCGAGGAGCGCGGCGCCGATCGCAGCCCGCTCACGCCGACGCTGCTCGAAGCCCTCAAGATGGTGCTGGGCAAGGAAGTCGCGGCCGAGCGGGACCTTCTCGGCCACTACATCCCGTGGCTGGCCACGATCGGCTCGGTCAGCCCGCTGCTCGGACTGCTCGGGACGACCCTCGGCATCATCAATGCGTTCACGGGCATCGCCACGAAGGGGTCGGGCAACCTCGCGGCCGTGGCCCCTGGCGTCGCCGAGGCGCTGGTCGCGACCTTCGCCGGACTGGCCGCGGCCATTCCGGCCGTCATCGCGTACAATCTGTACGTCAATCGCGTGCGGCTGTTCGCGGGTGAGCTCGAGGGGTTCGCCAACGAGTTGATCGGCACGATGGCCCGCGAGGGGCTGCTCTAGATGGCGAGCGGGCTCGGCGGCGGGTTGGGAAGCCAGCGCGGCGAAATGCCGCTCAATGCGGACGTCAACGTCACGTCGCTGGTCGACGTCATGCTGGTGCTGCTGATCATCTTCATGATCACGGCACCAATGATGCAGGGCGGCGTGGATGTCGAGCTGCCGCGGGCCGAAGCGCGGCCGTTGTCGCCGAAAGAGGGCATGGTGGTGTCCGTAAATCGTGACGGACGCATCTTCGTCGATCAGACGCCGGTCTCCTACAATGATTTTCGCGTGACCTTCCGCTCGCTCGTCGCCACACGCAAGCCGGCCGGCGTGTACCTCCAGGCGGACACCCGGGTTCCGTACGGCCAGGTCGTTCGGGTCCTCGCCATCATTCGCGGCGCCGGCATCCAGAACGTGGGCCTCGTGGCGGCGGAGGAAGAGGCGCGGTGATCGTTCGGACCGACCGTGGCCGCCAGCCGGGCACCACGGTGGGGCTGGTGGGGACCGTGCTGGTGCATGCCGCCGCCGCAGCGTTCGCGTTCACCCAGGTGAATCCGGCCAAGGCCGGTCCGCCCTCGTATGCGGTGGAGCTCGTGGCGGCACCGGCGCCGGCGCCCAAGCAGCGCCTCGCGCGCGAAGCCGTGCCGACGCCACCGCCCGAGGAGAAGCCGGCTCCTGTCAAGCCGCCGCCCAAGCCCAAGCCGACCAAGGCGCCGGCGCCACCCGCGCCGAAGCCGCCGCCGACCGAGACCAAGCGCGAGCCGCCGCCCAAGACCGCGGCGCCGGTGGCACCGGTCGAAGGGGAGGCGCCGAGCACCGGCGCGGACGTCGCCACGATCAAGACGCCCGGCCTGCAGTTTCCGTTTCCCGAGTACCTGCGGAACATCGTGACCGAGGTGTACCGGAACTGGGACCGCGAGGCGGCCCGGCAGAACAGCTTCGCGGAGATCAGCTTTCTCATCCTGAGGGACGGCACGGTGCGCGACATCCGGTTCGTGACGCGCTCGGGCAGTTTCAGCTTCGACCTCGGCGCGCAGGGCGCCATCGAGGCTGCGGGCAACGCCCGCAGCTTCGGCCCGCTCCCCGACGGCTGGGACGCCGACGTCCTGCCCGTGAGCTTCTACTTCAAGCCGATCTCGCGATGACCCGACTGCTTGCCCGCGCTTCGCTGCCGAGCCTCGTGCTGACCTGCGCCGCCATCGGCGTCACCCGCGCCGCCGCCCAGGACACCTCCCAGGTCAACGAGGGAGTGCGGGTCGGTGTCGAATACCAGCCCGGC
>DATLBL010000104.1:0-7077 GCA_035526925.1 Gemmatimonadales bacterium | reverse complement strand
GCCGGACGACGTCGAGGACGCGATCATGCGGTCGCTGGAGAAGACACCGGCGGACCGGTTCCAGACGATGAAGGAGTTCTGCGATTGCCTGGCGGAGGCGGAGGCGGAGGCGACGGTGATGCGGACGGCGGCTCGCCGCGCATCGACGGCCTTCCGGCGGGTGCCGACGCGGGAGATGCGGGCCGCGCCTGGGGCGCAGGGCCGCAACCGAGCCATGGTGATCGGCGGCGTCGTGGCGGCGTTGCTGATCATCGGCGGAGGGGCGTGGGCGGGATTGCGGCACCGTGGCCAACCGCCGCCCGATGCCGGCAGCCCGGCCATAGGTGGCTTCGACCCCCATCGCATCGCGGTGCTCTACTTCCAGCCCCCGCCGCACGGCGACTCCCTCAATTCCGTTGCCGATGGGCTGACCGAGGGACTGATCCGGGAGCTCGGTCGGATACCGAGCCTCGACGTCGTCTCCCGCGGGGGTGTGGAGCAGTTTCGAGCCGACAGCCTCCCGGCTGACAGCGTGGCCCGCGCGCTGCGCGCCGGAACACTCGTGACCGGCGACCTCGAGCAGCGCGGCGATCGTCTCCGGGTATCGATCCGGCTGGTAGACGGGGCCAGCGGCGCCGACTACACGCGCGCCAGTTTCGAGCAACCCGCCGGCAATCTGCTGGCGGTGCAGGATACGCTCGCCCAGGAGGCGGCCCGGCTCATCCGGACACGGTTGGGTCCGGAGATCCGGGTTCGCGAGCAGCGCGGGGAGACCCGCAGCGTGGATGCCTGGCTGCTGGTCCAGCAGGCGGCACGACACCGCAAGGCCGCCGAGGCGGCCGCGCTGCGTGAGGACAGCACCACGGTCCAGCGCGAGTACCGGGCCGCAGACTCCATCCTGGCGAAGGCGCAGCCCTTGGACCCGCGGTGGCGGGAGCCGGTCGCCGCGCGCGGTTGGGTGGCATATCGGCTGTCGCGTTTTTCCGGGAACGATCAGATCCAGGCGGCCAAATGGATCGACCAGGGGACGCGATTCGCCGATGAGGCGCTGGCGCTCGAGCCCCAGGACCCGGAGGCGCTGGAGCTCAGGGGTGACCTTCGATACTGGCGATGGCTGCTCAGCCTGGTCCCGGACCCTGCGACCGCGCGGGCGCTCCTCAAGTCCGCGCAGGAGGATCTAGAGGCGGCCGTCCGGGTTGACCCATCACAAGCCGGCGCCTGGGCCACGCTTTCCCACCTGTATTACCAGACGGGCAACCTGGTCGACGTCAAGCTCGCCGCACAGCGCGCCTACGAGCAGGACGCCTACCTAAGCAATGCCGACGTGGTGCTCTCGAGACTCTTCTTCGCCTCCTATGACCTGGGGCAGTTCAACGACGCGGTTCACTGGTGTGACGAGGGGCAGCGGCGCTTTCCGCGCGACACCAAGTTCGTGGAATGCCAGCTCTACCTGCTGACCTCTAAGGCCAAGGAGCCGGATGCCGCCCTGGCGTGGCGGCTTTCGGACTCGCTGGTCAAGGTGGCTCCCGAACGCGACCGGGAGTACCAGAAGCTCAATTCCCATATGATGGTAGCCGCAACCCTGGCGCGGGCGGGCCAAGCTGACAGTGCCCGCAGGCTGGCTGAACGGTCCCGGGGAAGGCCGGAAATCGATCCGACACGCGATCTCAAGTACGCCGAGGCGTTCGTCCGGACGCTGCTCGGCGACACGACCGAGGCGATCAGCGCGCTCAAGACTTACCTCGCCGCGAATCCGGAAAAGCGGGCGACGTTCGCCGACGATGCAAGCTGGTGGTTCCGGGGACTGCAGGAAAATGCGCGATTCAAAGAGCTGGTGGGGGTAAAGCAGTGAGCCGGTCCTGAGGTTGGGCAGATTCGGCCCTTGGCACCTTGGGAATACGGCAGCATCATTCTTTGGACATCACAATTATTGGCAGATGTCGCCTGAGAGTGGACGCGGGCGGCTGATTGCCAGCGGGAGGTACCGATGCGCTACCCCGTTCTCACGCTCGCGCTCGTCGTGGGCTTGTTGTCGGTCGCTTGCTCGGATCAGACGACGGAAGTTCGGCCGGACTCCGACCCCCCTTCGATCTCGCCGGTGACCGCGGCGGCATGTACCGCCAACGACATCAAAGCCCAGATCGACGCGCTCTTTCCGGCGGGCCCGCTTCGCACTTCGGCGCAGTCCCAGTTCAAGTCCATTCCCCCAAAGACGAACAAGCCGACGGGGTCGGCCGTGCGCGACAAGACGTTCAATCTCATCAGCTTCGTCCTCACGAACTACAAGGCCGGGAAGCTCATCGGCTCCAACGTTGCCGCACGCGTTCTCACCCTGATTGACGCGCTCAACTGCTTCGCCGGGCTGCCCGGACTGACCATTCCCACCGGGGCACTGGATCCCAACGAAGGGGCGGCCGTGGTTGTCCTCCCTACTTCGGGACCCATCCTGGTACAGCCCGCCAGCAAGCACGGCGGCATCTTCATCCCGGGCGCTTCCGCTCCGGTGCCCACCCTGGTCACGATCAGCAGGCTCCCCGATTTCCCGGGGCCGCTGCTGACGAGCCTGGATCAGTTTCCGCTTTTCTACGAATTCAGCTCCTCGCCGGCGGTCACGTTCAACAACTTCGTGACGACGGCGGTGTGCCTCGCCGACGACTTCTCGCTCGAAGTCCCCCGAATCGCGCACAATATCGGCACCACGTTCGGAGCGGTCGAGGTGCTGCCGCCGGCCAGCTCGACGGGGGTGGTGAGCTGCGCGGACATCGAGCCGACGGAGATCGGCGCGCGCTGGGGGATCCGGCGCATGCTCGCCTCGGTGTTCATGCCGGCCGAGCTCCACGCCTCGAGCATGGCGCTGGCTACGACCGGCGTCGGCGGCACGACCAAGCGGTTCAGCCCGTTCGGAGCCGTGGACGCCGCCAGCAACCCGGGCACGCTCGGCTTCAATCCGAGTGCCGACGCCTTCGCCGAGCTGTCTGCTCCGAGCGGCGGCTCGGTGGACCCGACGCCGAGCGTCCGGGTGACGAGCCAGAACGGCACCCCGATCAAGAACGTGCCGGTGACGTTCGCCGTCACGGCCGGAGGCGGCACGATCAACGACGGCGCGACCTCGGCGACAGTCACGACCGATAACAACGGCATCGCCAGCCTCGGTGACTGGACGCTCGGGTCAGGGACAAGCACCAACACGCTTACCGCGACGCCACCTGCGGGAGCGCAGGTGACCACCACCGCACCGGCGTTCAAGCCGGCGGTGGCGTTCAGCCCGACGTCAGTGACGTTCACTGCGGAGACGGAGCTGAGTGTTCTTGGTTGCGATCAGGAAGGCATCATTCGTTCGCTCAACTCCGACAAGCCCGTCGACGTGACTTTCGTCAACAATTCCTCACAGACCGTCTCCGTGTTCTGGCTCAACACCGAGGGCGTGCGGGAGTATCCGTTCGAGGGTGGAGGGATCGGCTTTCCATACCAGGAGCTCGATCCGGGCGCGTCGTACGTGCAGTCGACATTCGTGACCCATCCCTGGATCGTCACGTCGGGCTCAGGTGAGGGCGAGTTCTGCTACGGCATCTTCCTCCCGGGCTCGAACGGCGGGACGGTGACGGTTACGGATCCGGATCCGGGTCCGATAAACTAGCCGCCAGGGTCCCGCCAGCAGGGCGCGAGAGGGCGTGGCCGGAACACTGGCCACGCCTTCTCGCGCTCGGACGCCCGCGCTCGACCCTGCTGGCCCCTCGAAGCGGCCGGCGCTTTATTTGTTGCATCGCTTCCCTCTCGAAGAGCCCTCAGTGACCGAGCTGCTGGACCGCCTTCGCGCCGCCCTGGGCGACCGGTACGCCATCGAGCGCCAGATCGGCGAAGGCGGAATGGCGACGGTGTACCGCGCGAAGGACCTCAAGCACGAGCGCACGGTGGCAATCAAGGTGCTCCGCCAGGAGCTCAGCGCCTCGCTCGGCGCCGACCGCTTCCTCCGCGAGATCCGCGTCGCCGCCAACCTGCAGCACCCCAACATCCTCGGACTCTACGACTCGGGTGAGGCCGACGGGCTGCTCTACTACGTCATGCCGTTCGTGGAAGGTGAGTCGCTGCGCGACCGCCTCAAGAAGGAGCAGCAGCTTCCGCTGCACGACGCGCTTCAGATCACGCGGGAGTCGGCTGAAGCGCTGCAGTACGCGCACGAGCGCGGCATCGTCCATCGCGACATCAAGCCGGAGAACATCCTGCTCCTCGGCGGCCACGCGCTGGTGGCCGACTTCGGCATCGCGCGAGCGGTCAGCCAGGCGAGCGAAGACAAGCTGACGCAGACCGGCATGGCGATCGGCACCCCACACTACATGAGCCCCGAGCAGGCACTGGGCAGCGAGCACGTCGACGCGCGAAGCGACGTGTACAGCCTCGGCTGCGTGCTATACGAGCTCCTGATCGGGCAGACCCCGTTCACCGGCCCCAACTCGATGGCCATCATGGCGCGGCACTCGATGGAGGTGGTGCCGAGCCTGCAGGTGGTACGGGCGTCGATTCCCGACGAGGTCGAGGACGCCGTCATGCAGGCCCTCGAGAAGACGCCCGCGGACCGCTTTCAGACGATGAGGGAGTTCGCGGAACGGCTCTCGGAGGCGGAGACCGAAGCGGCCATGATGCGGACGGCACAGCGCCGAGCGTCGACCGCCGCCCGGCGCGCGGCCAGCGGGGCGCAGCCGCGGGCGACGGGCCCCAATCGTCGCACCGGCTCGCGCGAGGTGCCGGCCACGACGGAGCACCGGACGCCCGTGGAGTTGGCGGCGGCGGTGATCCGGGAAGGCGGGGTCAAGCTCTGGTCGCTGGCGGCCGGTGCGCTGGTGGTGGCGGCGGCGCTGGGCTACGGCGGGTGGAAGCTGACGCACCGCGGCGGCGCGGCCGACGACGGCGGCGGTGGGACCGAGGGCTACGACGCCAATCACATCGCGGTGCTCTACTTCGAGCCCCGCGGGGGCTCGGACTCGGTCGGCTACCTGGCTGACGGTCTCACGGAGGCCCTCATCCACGAGATCGGGCAGGTGCCGCAGCTTCAGGTGATCTCGCGCAACGGTGTCCTCCCGTACAAGAAATCGGCGGTGGCCACCGACAGCATCGGGCGAGCGCTCAAAGTCGGCACCCTGGTGCAGGGCACCGTCACCCAGGCGGACAATCGTCTCCGGGTGGATGTGTCGCTGATCAACGCAGCGACGGGCAAGGAGCTGGGCAGCAAGGTGCTCGAGCGTCCGCGGGAGGAAATCTTTGCCCTGCAGGATGACCTGGCCAAGGAAGTCTCGGTGTTCCTCCGACAGCAGCTTGGCCAGGAGCTCACGCTCCAGGCAAGCCGGCAGAGTACCAAGAACCCAAAGGCGTGGGAGCAGCTTCAGCGGGCGGAGCAGTCGACCAAGGACGTGGACGTGCTGCTCGCCTCAGGCGACACCGCCGCCGCCGGGCGCCGGCTGCTCCAGGCCGATACCATCCTCGCGGGCGCCGAGGCGCTCGATCCGACGTGGAGCGCGCCGTCGGTGATGCGCGGATGGCTCGACTATCGGCAGACCGACCTGGTCTCCGGGTTCGACAAGGCGGTGTATGCCAAGTGGCTGGGCGAGGGCCTCACCCACGCCGACCGCGCTCTCAAGCTCAAGCCGAACGACCCGGATGCGCTCGAGCTGCGGGGGACGTTGCGCTACTGGCGCTACCTCATCAACCTCGAGCCGGACCCGCAGGCGGCCACGAAGCTGCTCAACGACGCGCAGGAGGATCTGCAGGGTGCGGTCGCCGGCAATCCGACCGCGGCCACGGCGTGGAGCTGGCTGAGTCACATGTACATGGGCCAGGCGCGGACCGGAGAGGCGAAGCTCGCCGCGCAGCGGGCGTATGAAGCAGATCCGTACCTGTCGACGGTGGATGTGACGATCTGGCGGCTGTTCCAGGCCTCGCTGGAGCTCGAGGACAAGGAACAGTCGGCGCATTGGTGCGAGGTCGCCCACGAGCGTTTCCCCAAGTACTATCGATCCACCGAGTGTCAGCTCTGGATGTTCGCGCTGAAGGGTGTGACGCCGGACGTGCCGAAGGCCTGGGCTCTGCTCGACACGCTCGTGCAGCTCTCGCCGGCGAGCAGCCGTGAATTCGCCCAGCATCAAGGGCAGATGCTCGTCGCGATTGCGCTGGCGCGAGCCGGTCTCAAGGACAGCGCTGGCCGGGTCGCCGAGCGGGCGCGGGCGGACGCGACGGTGGATCCCACCCGCGACCTGGCGCAGATCGAGGCCGCGGCTCGGCTAATCATGGGCGACAAGGACGAGGCGCTCCGGCTGCTCACGACCTATGTGGCTGCCAATCCTCAAGTTCGGGCGTCGATGGCCAAGGACGACAGTTGGTGGTGGCGGGATCTGCGGAGCGATCCGCGATGGCGGTCGTTGATGGGGCTGCCGGCGGCGACGTCCTGAAAAGGTGCTGAAAGCTCCACGGGTCGAGTTCGACGACAGAGGGTCGGTGGTAACCACCCCTCGCGCAGGATCTTGCATCTTCGCTGTCCGCCTCCAGGTCATCGCGTGAAAAGCACGTACCATCTCCGTGAATCGGGCGGACTTGCCTCTCGACTTTCCCCGCGATAGGTGCTATTTCTATCGCGCGGATGAGCGCCCGCTCATCGCTGCACGCACCGGCAGATCGACATTACATACCAGGAGTTTTTATGGCTCGCCGGCTTTTCGGCCTCGTGGCCGCAGTTGCGGGAGCTGCGCTCGCTACCGCCTGCGACCAGGCTCCCCCGTCGGCGCCGCAGGACGTCCCGTCGTTCAAGCCGGTGGCCACGACCAACGCCTGCGTCTTCACGGGCAATCCCAGTTTGTCCAATGCGATCGGCGCTTACTTCGTGTCTTCCGCCGACAGGAAGACGGCAGGCGATCTCGCCACGCTGATGCAGACCGGGTACAACACGGCGCCGACCCCGAACTATGGGGCGGCCAGAGCGCGGGGGTTCGATCTCCTGGCCTTCGTGGGCAAGGCCTCGCGGACGCCCGGCGCCGGCAGCTCTGCCGCGGCGGGTAAGGTCGTGGTCCAGCAGGCGATTCAGTGCATGTTCGACGTGGCGGGCAACATCGG
>DATLBL010000103.1:0-18178 GCA_035526925.1 Gemmatimonadales bacterium | reverse complement strand
GATTTCATGGAGCTGCACCGGGTCCACTGGCCGGCCTTCGAGGGGGAGTGCGAGGTCAGGCCCCTGGAGGACATGTAGGAGTAGGGAACCCGGCCTGCGGTCCGCCGGTTAGAGTGTTATGACAAACATCGAACTGGGCTTGGACACCTTCGGCGACGTAACAGCCGACGGCGCGGGCCGCCTGGTACCGCAGGCCCGCGTCCTCCGCGACGTCATCGCCGAGGCCGAGCTGGCCGACCGGGTGGGCGTGGACTTCTTCGGCGTGGGCGAGCACCACCGCCCCGACTTCGCCATCAGCGCCCCCGAGGTGCTGCTCGCCGCCATCGCCGGCCGGACCGAGCGCATCCGGCTGGGCACGGCCGTCACCGTCCTCAGCACGGACGATCCCGTCCGCGTCTACCAGCGCTTCTCCACGCTCGACGCGATCTCGAACGGCCGAGCCGAGGTCATCTTGGGTCGGGGCTCGTTCACCGAGTCGTACCCGCTCTTCGGCTACTCGCTCGATGACTATGACCGGCTGTTCGAGGAGAAGCTCGCGATTTTTGCGGCCGTCCGCGACGCCGATCGCGCCGGCGAGCCGGTGCGCTGGAAAGGCACCGTCCGCCCGCCGCTCGACGGCCTCCGCCTCTTCCCGCCGGTGGAACGGCCGCCGCTGCGCACGTGGGTCGGCGTCGGCGGCAGTCCCGAGTCGGTCGTCCGCGCGGCGCGCTACCGATTCCCGCTCACGCTCGCCATCATCGGTGGCAGCCCTCGTCGCTTCGCGCCGTATGTCGAGCTCTACCACGAGGCCCTCGCGCAGGTCGGCGCGGACCGCCTGCCGGTCGGCATCCACTCGCCCGGCCACATCGCCGACAGCGATGCCGAGGCGTGCGAGCAGCTCTGGCCCCACTACGAGGTGATGCGGAATCGCATCGGTGCGGAGCGCGGCTGGGGGCCCACGAGCCGCGCCGAATTCGACCGTGAGGTCGCCGCGGGCTCGCTGTACGTCGGCTCGCCCGAGACCGTCGCCCGGAAGGTCGCCGCGACCGTGCGGGCGCTGGGTGCCTCACGATTCGACCTCAAGTACAGCGCCGGCACGCTGCCGCACAAGGCGATGCTCCGAAGCATCGAGCTCTATGGGCAGGAGGTCATGCCGCGAGTGCGGCAGCTGATCGGCGAGCGATCGAGCGTCTCCGCCGAAACCCCCGGCGTCGCCGCGTCCGCCGGATAGCGCCGAGCTCGCTGCCCACTGCTGCCCCGGGGAATCAAAGGTGGTAGGGGGTGGAAGTGAGCGAGCCGGGGAACCCCTCGATTCACCCGGCGGTTTCCATCGCATGGTTCCGCTATCCGTGCTCGATCTGGCTCCGATCGTCGAAGGCGGCGACGCCGCACTCGCATTCCGCCGCTCGCTCGATCTCGCCCGGCACGCCGAGCGGCTGGGGTATCACCGCTACTGGCTCGCCGAGCACCACGGCATGCCGGGCATCGCGAGCGCCGCGACCGCGGTCGTCATCGGCCACGTGGCCGCCGGCACCTCGACCATACGCGTCGGGGCCGGCGGCATCATGCTGCCCAACCATGCGCCACTCCTGATCGCCGAGCAGTTCGGCACCCTCGCCTCGCTCTATCCCGGTCGCATCGATCTCGGACTTGGTCGTGCCCCGGGCTCCGATCAGCTCACCACCCGCGCCCTGCGCCGGAGCCCGCTGGCCGCCGACACCTTTCCCGACGACGTCCTCGAGCTGATGAACTATTTCCGGCCCGCGCATCGCGGCCAGGCCGTGCATGCCGTGCCGGGCGAAGGGCTGGACGTGCCGGTCTGGATTCTGGGCTCGAGCCTGTTCGGCGCGCAGCTCGCGGCCGAGCTCGGGCTTCCGTATGCTTTCGCATCGCACTTTGCGCCGGCCGCGCTCGAACAGGCACTCGAGCTGTACCGCGCGCGCTTCAAGCCGTCCACGCAGCTCGAGCGGCCGTGTGTCATGCTCGGCGTCAACGTGTTCGCCGCGGAGACCGATGCCGAAGGGCGCCGTCTGTTTACGTCGCTGCAGCAGGCCTTCGTGAACTTGCGGCGCGGCCATCCCGGAAAGCTGCTCCCGCCGGATGACACGTTCCCCGATCGGCTGACCCCGGGCGACGCACGCCTGATCGACGACATGCTGTCCTTCTCGGCCGTCGGCTCAGCGGCGACGGTGCATCAACGCCTCGAGGCCATCGTCGCTAGCACCGGCGCGGACGAGCTCATGCTCACGTCACAGATCTACGATCACGATGCCCGCCTGTGGTCCTACGCGCTGGCGGCGCGGGCGGGCTGACCGTCTCCTCTCCCGGCCACCATCAGCGACCGCCATCTGTAGCATAGACAAGTGCAATTCGATGCACGGTCGAGTGATCTGCCGACGGTCGTGCACGAGGTGACGTGCGCCGCCACAATAGGAAGAGACGGCCCACGGACCTGCGGCCCGCCAGCCGTAGATTGGTCAGCATGTCTCCCCTCGTACGCGCAGCCCTGGTTCGACTCGTCTTCGGCGCATGTGCGACCGGCGCCTGCACCGGCGCCGCGAGCCCGGCGCCCTCGCCGATCCGTCCCTCGGCGTCCGCCGCCGCCGACACGCTCGGCGACCATTATGCCGCCCTCGAGCGGGTCGCGGATTCGATCGTCCTCGCCCTCTCGCCTCGGGACGACGCGCCGAGCGAGCTCTCCCAGGTCACGGCTCGGAACATCGCCGGCCGGATTCAGGCGCTTTCGGAGGACTACGGTGCGCTGAGCGTCGCCATGCGGGCCGCGGATTACGAGCGCGGGGTCTCGCTCTGGATGCGGCTCGCGCTGGCGCAGGCGGGGCTCGAGATGCTGCAGGAGGACGCGTTTCGACTCGGTGAGGATCCGGCCACCGGCCCTGCCGACATGCGGGACCTGGCCGACCGGCTGAGTGGTGTGCTCGAGCTCGGAAGAGTCACAGGTCGTGAGGCGTCGCGGATGTTTGGCGCGCCTGCGGGGCAGCGGCGCGATTATCCCAACACCTGCACACGCTGCAGCCCGACGCTGCCATCGCAGTCATAGTTCTCGCGAGACGATCCTGAGGAGCTGATCCCCTCACCGCGGCGCAGACTCGGACCTCTCACCATCACCTTAGCCCTCCCGCATTCGCCTGCGACTGCCGCCGCGTGCCGCGTGCTCCCCTGAAGGCCGCCTCCGAGTCGTATTCCGGCTCTCCACCGCCCGTCGCCATCTTTCACTATACCGCGCAAGATCATGTCGACCGGCCGGATGTCGATCGACGTCATGACCGGCACATGCGTCCGTCCTGCCGTACTACCAGCGGCACGCCAACCCCTGATCGGAGATCCGACCCATGAAATACCTGATGCTCATCAAGCACACGGAGAGTTACCGGCAGGAAGCCATTCCCCAGGCCCTCATGGAGGCCATGGGCGCGTTTGTCACCGACGGCTTCAAAAACGGCGTCCTGAAGGACACGGCCGGGCTCAAGGGGACTGCGCACGGCTTCCGCGTGCGCTCGAGCCAGAACCGGCTCACGGTCACCGACGGGCCGTTTACGGAGGCCAAGGAGGTCGTCGGCGGGTACGCGATGATCGAGGTGAGCTCGCGCGAAGAGGCGCTGCGGGTCGCCCGCGACTTCATGGAGCTGCACCGCCTGCACTGGCCCGAGTTCGAAGGCGAGTGCGAGGTGCGGCCCCTGGAGGACATGTAGAGCCCGCGCGTCAGCGCGCCTGGTGATTCACCAGCTTCGGTGCGCGCTCCGTGAACGAGTACGCCTGCTTCGGACAGGTCACGTCGGGATTGGTCGGGGCGAACGTGCCGGCGGGATTGTGCTGCCAGAGCCAGACGTGCAGGTCGTAGTGGTGCATGCCCTTCGGCTGCAGCGGGTCGTGGCCCTCCATCGGTCCCTGCAGCTCCTGCCCGAGGATCGTGGGCCGGGTCTGTCCCGCGGCCTCCGTCGGGACGAACCACTCGGCCGCGGCAAGCCGGAGGCGGTCGCCCTCCGGCTCGTAGATGAGCACCTGCGGCTTGGCGGGGTCCAACGGCTTCCCGATGAGCTGCAGATTCAGGAAGTGCACCCCCATCCCGCCTGCGGCGTAGTGCATCGTGCCTTCGGTTCCCTTGGTGTACTCCACGCAGCCGACCGAGGACAGGTAACCATCGTGCACGGCGACGATGGGGTCGCGGTACTTGTCGAGAGTGGCGCGGACTTTTAGCAACTCGGGTGACAAATTCGCCGGTGCGGCCGCGTCTGCCGGCGCCTGGGCGGGCGCCAGGGACGGCGCGATGCCGGTGACGAGGGTGGATCCGGCGAGGCCAAGGACGACGGTGCCCAGGCGCGAGAGCGGGGCGAGCATGGTCATCTCGATATGGGATGTGCCCAACGGTGCAGCCGCGTACCCGGCCCGTCAAGCCGGGCGCCGGTGTACCGGCGCGTGCTCGTGCAGGCGCCCGCGGTGTCACCACGGAATTCCGTAGTCCTCCCCGTGATTGCTCGACGCTCCCCACATCGTGCCGTGCGCCGCGTCGAACAGGATGCCGTTAATCGGCCCCGACGTCCGCTGGCGGACCTCGAGTGTGTATCCCATCCGCTCGAGCCGCGTGCGCACGCTGTCGGGCGTGGACGCGGCGATCATCATCAGCCCCGGCCGTGACTCGTGCGCGCCGAACGACGAGCGCATCTGATAGCTGTTGATGTTCGGCGCCTCCGCCGCCTGCTGCGGAGTCATTCCGAACTCGACGATGTTGAGGAAGAACTGCAGCAGGTTCTGATCCTGCGAGTCGCCCCCCTGGACCGCGAAAGCCAGGTACGGTCGTCCGTCCTTCATCGCCAGCGTCGGCGTCAGTGTGACCCGCGGACGCTTGCCGGGCTCGATCACGTTGTAGGGTCCGTCCTCGGACCGGGTGACGAAGCTCTGCGCCCGCTGGCTCAACCCGACGCCGGTGCGGCCCGCGATCACCGCGGGCACCCAGCCCCCGCTCGGGGTGATCGACACGACCCAGCCCGCCTCGTCGGCCGCTTCGATCGACGTCGTCCCGGCCGTGAACTGCGCATGAAAGGCCGAGTCGCTCGGCGTCACGCCCCGGGAGGACGCCGGTCGGTCCTGACCGCCGCTTTTCTTCAGCGTGTCCGGCGCCGCCACGACCGACCAGCGTGCCAGCAGGCGGGCGAACGGATTGGTCCCGCCTTGATATCGATACGGATCGCCGGGCTTCACCGTCGAATCGTTCCGGGCGCGATCGATCAGCGCGAACCGCGCCCGCGCGTACTCCTTCGACAGCAGGCCTCGCACCGGCTCGTCCGGCGGGAATGCCGGGTCGCCGTAGTAGAAGTCGCGGTCGGCGAACGCCAGGTTCATTGCCTGGTAGAGCGTGTGGATGTATTCGGGCGAGTTGTAGCCCATGCGCCTGAGGTCAGCCTGCTCGAGCAGGTTCAACGCCTGCAGCATCACCGCCCCCTGCTGCCAGATCGGGAGCTTGTAGACGGTGATCCCTCTGTAGTCCGTGCTGAGCGGCTCCTCGATCTTGACCTTCCAGCGGGCGAGATCCTCGAGCGTGAACAGCCCTCCCTCCTCCCGGACGCCCCGCACCAGCTCACGCGCGATGTCACCCGTGTAGAAGCGGTCGTAGGCCGCGTAGATCGCCTGCTTCCGCGTCCTGCCTGCGTCGAGGGCCGCCCGCTCGGCGTCGACCAGCTTGCGTAGCGTGGCGGCGAGGTCCCGCTGCACGAACAGCTCGCCCGCCGCTGGCGCCTCCCTCTCGGCGCCGAGATGGGGAAGGAACACCTGCGTGGAGTACTTCCACTGCTTGATCCGCGCCTTCTCCTCCTCGATGTAGTCGGCGGTCTGCGCCTCGATCGGGTAGCCGTCCGCCATCTGGATGGCCGGCGCGAGCACGTCCGCCAGCCGCATGGTGCCGTACTCGGCCAGCATGGTGATGAGCCCGCCGGGCGTGCCGGGAGTGACCGCGGCGAGCGGGCCGTACTCCGGCGGATACTGCAGCCCCTTGCCGCGATAGAAATCGGCCGTCGCTCCGCTCGGTGCCACGCCAAGCGCGTTGATGCCGATGACCTTCTTCAGCTTGGGGTGGTAGATCAGCGCCTGCGTCTCGCCGCCCCACGAGAGCACGTCCCACATCGTGGTGACCGCGCCGAGCATGGCGCAGGCGGCGTCCACCGCGTTGCCGCCCCGCGCGAACATCATCGCCCCGGCCGTGGCGGCGAGCGGCTTGCCCGTGATGGCGATCCAGTGCTTGGCGTGGAGCGGGGGCTTCTCGGTACGCTGCGCGTGGAGAGGAGCGGAGAGCGCTCCGAGAACAATGAGGGCCCAGATGGGGAAGTGAAGTCGTCGCATGGCTTTGATGCTATGTCCGGCAGCGGCGTGACGCCAGCCGCAACGCCGTGCTCTTTCCGGCACGGTCCTCGCCCACCTGGCTGCGGTGCTGCCGGCTCGTGAGCGCTGACAGGCCGCCGATTTCGAGCTGAGGTCCCGCTCTGGCCTGCACGCGCCCCCGGCAGTAGAGTTCCGAATCTTTCTGACGTCCTCGACTGCATATGCTTGTGCACCACTCAGCCTCCCGCGGCCATTCCCGGCCTGCCTTCCCCTCGCTCACGCACCCTGGCGTCACCGAGCGTAGCCTCGCGGCGCACCTGCGCGCGCCGCTGCTGCTGTCGCTGACCGCGCTCAGCGCGTGCGGCGGCGGAGAGCTGACGCTTCCGAGCGAAGGGCAGCCCGCCGAAATCATCGTGGCGCGGGGCAACCGGCAGAGCGGCACGACCGGCGAGCCGCTCGGCGACTCCCTGGTAGTCAAGGTGATGGACCGGTTCGGCAATCCGGTGCTCGGCGCCGAGGTGACGTGGACGGCGGAGGTCGGCGGAAGCGTGAGCCCCGCGACGAGCGTGACCGCCGCCGACGGCCTGGCCGCCACCGAGCGGATGCTTGGCGCCACGCTCGGCACCTACGTGACGACCGCCGAGCTCAGAGGGGTCGCGAACGACCCCGAGCCCGCCGTGTTCCTCGCGACCGGTGTTGCCGCGCGGCTCGCCCTTGTCGTCGCGCCTCCCGCGGCCGCCACCGCGGGGGTGCCGCTGAGCCCCCAGCCGGCGCTCCAGCTCCAGGACGCCGACGGCAATGACGTGGCCCGAGAAGGCGTCATCGTCACCGTGCAGATCTCGAGTGGCGAAGGCGAGCTCGCCGGCGGAACGAGCGCGACGAGCAATGCTGCCGGCCGGGCCACTTTCACCGATCTCGCCGTCCGCGGCTCGCCGGGCACCCGCGCTCTGGCCTTTACGGCAGACGGCTTCGCGTCGGCCACCGCTGCCGTGGCGGTCGGCGTCGGCGCCCCCGCGGCAATCGAGCCTGCTGCCGCCGTCGATCAATCCGCGGTGGTGGCCACGGCGGTCCCCGTGCTCCCGGCCGTCCTGGTGCGGGATGCTGACGGAAACCCGCTCGCCGGCATCCCGGTCACCTTCCGGGTGACCGAGGGCGGTGGACGGCTGACCGGTGCTACGCCGGTGACCGGGACCGATGGCGTCGCGACGGTCGGCGGCTGGACACTGGGGCAGAAAGTCGGCGCCAATGCCGTGTCGGCCATGCTCTCGGGACTCGACGTGAGCGGCAGCCCGGTGACCTTCGAGGCCACCGCCATGCCCGGAGCAGTGGACGCCGCGAACAGCCGCCTGAGCGCCTCGCCCGCGGGGATCACCGCCTCGAGCGGATCCAGCCGGAGCACGATCACCGTGACCGCGCGCGACGCGTTCGACAATGCCGTTCCCGGCGCCGCCGTCATCCTCGCGGCTACCGGCCCGGGTAACGCGCTGACGCAGCCCGGCCAACCGACCGGCGACGACGGAACCACGGCCGGTTCGCTGAGCGCGACCACGCCTGGCGAGCGCGTCGTGTCCGCCACGATCGCCGGCACGCCGATTACCGAGAGCGTGACGGTGGTCGTGTCCGCGGGGACGCCCAGCGCCGCCCGCAGCAGCGCCACGGTGCCGGATGGTACCGCGGGGCAGGGCACCACCATCGAGATCCGGCTCGCGGACGCGCAGGGAAACGAGGTGGCCGGAAGCGCGGGCGCGATCGCGGTATCGGTCTCGGGTGCTAACTCGGAAGGCTCGGTCGGCGTGACCGACCAGGGTGGCGGCCGCTACACGGCTGGGTACACGCCGACGAAGGCGGGCACGGACCGGGTGCGGGTGCGGGTGTCGGGTGCGGACGTGACCGGGTCGCCTTTCTCGAGCGACGTCGGGCCGGGCTCCGCGGACGCGGGTGGATCGGTGGCCGCCGTGCCGGCGTGCGTCGACGCATCAGACTTGCCCGCGCGCATCACGATCACGGCGTTCGACGCGTTCGGCAATCGGATCACGCGTGGCGGCGACGCGTTCCGCCTCCGGGTGAACGAAGGCGCCGCGATCACGCCGAGCGACGAGGCGGACGGAACCTACACGGCGGACCTCGAGCTCCAGGTAGGCATATTCCGTGTGGACGTCACTCTCGACGGCGCGCAGGTGGGGAACAGCCCGTACCAGCTCGTGGTGCCGTTCCCGTTCTCCGGCTGCTAGCAAGAAGGCTGGCCGTGCGACCCGACCTCGTCCAGCCCGGACGCAACGAGCGGCCGTCGCTCCGGGAACGCATGCAGAGCGAAGGCCGCCGGCCGTGCCGCGCTCACCTCCTGGTCAGGGGTACCAGTTCGCTCCGAACCTGAGCCGAGTTGTGGTGGTGTTGTTCATCGTCCCGCCGTGCTGCCGCACGCCGTCCAGCTTCACGTTCCCCAGCTTCCCGATCCCCACGCTCAGTCCGCCGTCCAGCGCGAGCTTGGGCGATACGAACATCTGCACCCCGCCACTTGCGCCGACCCCGAAGCCCGAGAGCGAGAGGTCCTGGCTGGTCCCGGTATCAAAATCGTCGAGCGTCGTGCTCAGGCTCCGCCGGCCCACCCAGGCGCCGAGGTAGGGCAACATCCTGCTGCGCGGGATCGGAAAGCTGAGCCGGGCGCCCGCCTCGATGTGGGTGAGGCCGAAGTCGCCCTCGAGTCCGGCGATGTCGATCGGCTGCTTCACGATATCGGCTCCGGCATACGCCACGAGCCGCGGCGTCACCAGATATCCCACCTCGACGCCGGCGCCGAGCCCGCTCGAAGTCGTGATGCGATTGAACTCATCGCTGGCGGACGTGCCGAGCGCGGCCGTGGAATGGCCGTTGAGTACGAAGCGGGAGGACATCGGGCCCATGGCGTGTGGGCGCTGCGCGTGTGCCGAGCCGGTCAGACCGAGCGAGGCGGCGAGCATCGCGAGAACTAGGCGCTGCATGGTGGTGCTCCTTTCGAGAGGTCTGTCGGTGAACGAATGGTCGAACGTCGCCGTGTCTCAGCCCACGCGCCGAAAGCCGAACGTCGTCTCGGGCTGGCCGTCGCCGTCGAAGTCGTACTTGATGGCCACGATGTCCTGGAGCACGACGCCGGTGAACGAGTCGCCGTAGACCGCGGAGGCGAACGTGTACGGCACGGCTCCCTGGCTCGCGGGACCGGTCTGCGTCAACTTCCCGTGATCGTCGATGCCGTCCTGCGTCTTGTCGTCCGTGTAGCGAAGCGCGAGCTCGAACGTCGTGACTGTGGTCAGCGTCAGCGTGGTCGCCTCGAACCGGTAGAGCCCGACCACTACACCGTCGGGGTTGGCGATCGTGACCAGCTGCCCCGGTTCCGACCCGTTGATCTGCTCGAGCACGTACGTGCCCTCCACGCTGGGGCGCGGCGCCTGGGGATCCGGCGTGGGTAGAGGTCCCGGCTGCTGAGGCGTGGGGTCGGGATCGGGCCCCGTGGAGTCGCCGCCTCCGCCCCCGCAGCCGATCAGCGCGATCGCGAGCGCCGCGGTGAGCGCGAGCGCCCTCGCGGGCGCCCGCCATAGGTGCGTCGTGAGCGCGCTCATCGTGCGAACACCAGCTGCACGTCGGCCACGCCGTTCTCGCACCAATCGTACAGGATCGTCACTTCCGAGTTGCTGACGGTGCCCTCGTGGCTCAGGTCCGAATGCTGCGAGTCGAACCACACGGCCGTGCCGTCCATCTCCGTCGATCCGCCGTCCTCGTAGGCCCAGTCGCCATAGTTGGCGTCGTTGATCTCCAGGTGGAGCAGCCACTGCCCGCTCGC
This sequence comes from Gemmatimonadales bacterium, assembly GCA_035526925.1. GTDB lineage: Bacteria > Gemmatimonadota > Gemmatimonadetes > Gemmatimonadales > GWC2-71-9 > CAVVWJ01. The sequence goes on along the minus strand of DATLBL010000103.1, from coordinate 8,055 downwards.
CGGGTCGATCGTGAGCCGGCCGCCGTAGAACCTGGTCATCGTGCAGTCTTCGACCTTCACGTCGGCCGGCAGACCCGCACGGCCCAAGGCCACCAGGTCGAACCGCGCGGGGTCTCCGCCTCCGGGACCGGTCGGGGCCTTGTCTCCCCCGCCGCAGCCGATCGCCATCAGCAGCGCCGTCCACGGCACCAGGGTGGACAGCCGTCGAATCCTCTCGCTCCATGACATCGTGCGCTCCTTTCGTTCGCGCCGGTCGGCGCGCTGAGTCGTCCCGTGCGCCGGCGCCGAGCGCGCCGCGCGCCCTGCGCCCTACCGCACCAGGGCGATCGTCGTGGCCGTGCTGTCGCCATCGGCCTCGAAGCTGCCCCGCACCGTCACGCGCTGATCCTCGTCCGCCAGGTCGGCGCTGAGAAATCCGCGCGTCGCGATCTCGTACGTGCCCGAGATTCGTCCGTCCTTCGTCCCGGTGACCTTCACCCATCCCGACTCACCCTGGAACCAGCCCACCGGGTGCTCGACCGTGCCCGCCATGAAGGAGGCGTGGAACGCGGCCGTGTCCCCGGCCGTCTCGTTCCACGTGGACCGGATGGGATACACGCCGGGCGCCGGCAGCCGGTCGCCCGGCAGGGTGAGGTGGAGCGCGCCGGCGCCGGTCTCGGCGCCGAGCGCAACGGTGAGCACGGGATGGCCGCTCACGGCCGGAGCCACGATCCCGTACCGTGCCTCGTGGCCGGTGGCGCGCAGCTGGACCGCGCCGGTCGAATGGAGCGTGAAGGAGGGCGCCGACGTCGCGGGCAGGGCGATGGCGATCGCGGCCAGGATGCCGAGAGTGGTGGATTGGGCGTACATGCGAGCCTCCTGATCGGGTGGTCGTGAGTTCGGCCGGCCGGTGCCGGCGTGTCTGACGGAGCCCAGTGTATTCGCCCCCCTCACGACCCGATCACGAGATTCTCACGACACCCCTTGTGAGCGCTTCGCGGCGGCCGGATATTCGGCCGAACACAAAGTCCCGCACGGAGTTATTCGTGAAGCGCATCCAGACGCTCGGCGGCCTTGCCGTGTTCGATGGGGCGCGGCCGTTGGGCGGCAACGCTCAGCAGCCGCGGCGGCTCGCCATCCTGGCGGTCCTCGCCCGGGCGGGCGATCGCGGGGTCAATCGCGACCGTCTGGCCGCCCTGTTGTGGGGAGATGTGGAGGAAGAGCGTGCCCGCCGGAGTCTGAACCAGGCCCTCTACGCCTTGCGCCAGGAGCTCGGCTCCGAGGAAGCGATCCTCGGCACGCGCGAGCTCCGGCTCAACCCCGAGCTGATCGAGGTGGATCTCGCGGCCTTCGACACCGCCCGGGCATCGGGTGCGCTCGAGGAGGCGGCCCGGCTCTATGCCGGCCCGTTTCTGGGCGACTTCCATCTGCCGGGCGTTCCGGCCTTCGCGCACTGGGCGGACGAGGAGCGGGAAGGGCTGGCGGCGGAGTACCGCGCGCTGCTCGAGGCGGCCGCCGCCGGCGCGACCGCGCACGGCGATCGGGGCGCCGCGGTGCTCTGGTGGCGCCGGCTGGCGGCGCTCGACCCCACCGACACTCGCGCGGCGCAAGGGCTGATGCGGGCGCTGGCCGTGTCGGGTGACGCGCCCGGCGCGTTGCGCCACGCCGACATCGTGCACCAGATCCGGCAGCAGGAACTCGAGCTCGCGCCGGATCCCGAGGTGGCGGCGCTCGCCGAGCGGATCCGGCGTGGAGAGCTGGCGCCGCCGACCGTGGCACCGGGGTCCGTGTCCTCACCGGCGCCTGCCGCGGGCGATGCGCCGGCAGCTCGCGCACCCGCGCCTCCGGCACCGACGGCCGTCGCGCCCGCGGAATCGGCGCGCCCCGTGTCGGCGCCCGTACCCGCACCGCCATCCAACGCTCGGCGACGGCGCGCGTTCGGTCTGGTGATCGTGGTCCTGCTGGCGGGTGTCGCGGCGGGGCTGTACTGGCGCTCCGGCCCTCGCGTCGCCGGATCATCCGCCCCGCGCCGTCTCGCCGTCCTTCCATTCCAGAACCAGGGCGACTCGGCCGACGCCTACTTTGCGGACGGCGTGACCGACGAGCTGCGCGGCAAGCTCGCGGCCCTCCCCGGGCTCGAGGTCGTCGCCAGCGTGAGCTCCAACGACTACCGCGGCAGCACCAGGCGGCTTCCGGAGATCGCCCGTGAGCTGGGGGTGGACTACCTCCTGGTCGGGAAGATCCGGTGGCAGCGTGGCCCCGCGGGCTCGAGCCGCGTGCGGGTGAGCCCCGAGCTGATCCGCCTGGCCTCGGGCACGACGCCGACGACGCGGTGGCAGCAGCCGATCGACGCCGCGCTCACCGACGTCTTCGCCGTGCAGGCGGAGATCGCCACCAAGGTGGCCGACGCACTCGGGGTCGTGCTGGGCGACAGCGCCCGGCGCGAGCTGACCGTCAAGCCGACCGAAAGCCTCGCCGCCTACGACGAGTTCCTCAAGGGCGAGGCGGCTTCGCAGACGATGAAGGCCGACCAGGCCGGTCTGCGGAGCGCGATCGCCTTCTACGAGCGCGCGGTGGCGCTCGACTCGACCTTCGCCCAGGCGTGGAGTCAGCTCTCGCGCGCGCGCACTTCGCTCTATTCGAACGGCGTGCCCGATCCGGAATTGGGCGAGCAGGCGCGGATCGCGGCCGAGCGCGCCCGCGCGCTCCGCCCGACGGAACCGCTCGCCTATCTCGCGGTCGGGGATTTCTACGGTAGCGTGAATCCCATCGACAACGCCAAAGCCGTGGCCGCGTACGAGCGCGGGCTGAGCTTCGCGCCCGACGACGTGGATCTGCTTGGCGCGCTCTCCACCGCCGAGACGAGCATGGGGCGCTGGGACGCGGCGCCGGCGCGACTCGCGCGCGCCGCGCGGCTGGATCCACGCTCGACGACCACGGCGCGCCGGCTGGCCGCGGTGCACATCTTCCTCCGGCAGTACGCCGCGGCCGACTCGGCGGCCGACCGTGCGATCGCGCTCGCGCCCACCAGTCCGGCGATGGTCTCCCTCAAGCTCATGGTCGCCATCGCCCGCGGCGATCTCGACAGCGCCCGCGCGATCGTTCGCGCGGCGGCAGAGCGCATCGATCCCGCGGCACTCTACCCGTTCTTTGCCGGCTACCAGGACATGTACTGGGTGCTCGACGACGCGCAGCAGCGGCAGGTGCTCGCCTCCGCGCCGAGCGCATTCGATGACGACCGGGGAAGCTGGGGGCTCGTGCAGGCGGAGCTGTCGGAGCTCCGCGGCGACCGGCGGCGCGCGACCGACTACGCCGATTCGGCGCGGCTCGCGCTCGAGGAGCAGAGCCGGGCGGCCCCGGACGACGGGCAACGCCACGCCCTGCTGGGTCTGGCGCTCGCATATCTGGGACGGAAGGCGGACGCGGTGCGGGAGGGACTGCGCGGGGTGGCACTCATGCCGATCAGCCGCGACGCCTATTTCGGTCCGTACAATCAGCTGCAGCTCGTCCGGATCTACCTTCTGACCGGTGAGCCGGAGCACGCGCTCGACCAGCTCGAGCCGCTGCTCCGTATTCCTTATTATCTCTCGCCGGGATGGCTGCGGCTCGATCCCACGTTCGAGCCGCTGCGAACCCACCCGCGCTTCCGGCGGCTACTGGCGGCCGGCGGCTGAACCTGCCCGCAGGCGACGTTCCCGGGCAGGAACCAGTTCAGCGTTGCCCGGGTGCCGGGTACCGGCCGCCAAGTGCTACGGCGACGGTACCGCCGTCACCTGCAACACGACGTCCCCGAAGTCCGGCTCGCCGGGTTCCCCTGGCGTGGCGCCATCCTCGAAGCTGATGGTCCAGTTGGGAAAGCTGCCCGTCAGCTGCGCGGCCGGCGCGGCGAGCGCCGGCTCGCCCGCGCCCGCGGTGCCCTGCGTGAACCGTAGCCGCGCCTGACTGCCCGGCTCGAAGATGACCGCCGTGTCCATCGGGCCGCCGAAGATCCTGGTCGAGTCGCCCACCACCCTCGAGCACACGTTCAGGAAAACCTGGTCGCCGCCCGGCACGGTGATCCGCTGCCCGGCGAGATCGCAGCTCAGCCCGGTCAGCTTGAGCTTGATCGTGGATCGGGACGCGATGTCCAGGAGACAGTCCACCCGGGTGCCCGAGGTGGTGCAGCCTTCGACGCCCGGGGGCGGCGGAGGCGGCGGAGTCACGGTGATCGTCTGGGACTCGACGTCGGTGGCACCTTCGTCGTCCGTCACGGTCAGCGTGACCATGATGTCGGTCGAGGTGGCCACGTTGTAATTGTGCGCCGGATTGCTGACGGTCGCGGTACCGCCGTCGCCGAAGTCCCACGCGAAGGTCGCGATGGTTCCGGGCGCCGCGTCGGTGCTCGTGCTCGTGAACGTGCAGTTGAGCCCGGCACAGTCGTGGGTGAAGCTCGCCGTCGGTGGCGTGTTCGGCGCCGGCGCCGGCGTGACGGTAACCGTCTGCGACTCCGCGTCGGTGGCGCCGTCGTTGTCCGTCACCGTGAGCGTCACCGTGAAATCCTTGGGCGCGCTGGCGGTGTAGCTGTGGGACGGGCTGCTCAGGGCGGAGGTCTCGCCGTCCCCGAAGTCCCATGCATATGTCGTAATGGTTCCGGGCGCCGCGTCGGTGCTCGTGCTGGCAAAGCTGCAGTCCAGCGCGTCACACGTGTGGGTGAACGCCGCGGCCGGCGGGCTGTTGACCGGATCGCCGGGATCGGCCGGAGCGATGGTGATCGGGCTGGTCTTGGTGTGGCTGAGGTTCTCGACGTCGTGGACGGTCAGGCTGACGTCGAAGGTTCCTGCTTCCGTATAGGTGAACGACGCGCTTTCCGTGGTGGCGTCCGGGGTGCCGTCGCCGTCGAAGTCCCAGCTCCACCCGGCTACCTGTGCATCGTCGGTGCTGGTGCTGACAAATGCACACGCCACGTTGATGGTGCATGCCGGCACGGTGAAGTTGGCTACCGGCGCCGCGTTCTCCGGCGGGGTCGTGCCGCCTCCATCGCCACACGCCGTCGCCAGTACCAGCGTACCCGCTGCCACAGCCAGCCTTCCGATCGATCGCATATTCATCCCAGCCTGGGCGGTTAATTTTTAGGGAGAGGACGGGGGTATCCGGCGCGCACGCGCTCGGACCCGCCTCTGCGCGAGAGCCGTGCCAGTCGCGGGGCGGTGTCGGTCGCGCCGGCCGGTGCGTCGCAACGGGCGGTGCTGCATGGAGCTATGCCCATGATCCGGCCGGGGAATCTCCGCTGCGACGGGTCCACACTGTGGCGAGCGACAGCCGGTATCGGCCGCGTCGACTGTGCCCGGTACCTTGCGGTATGTAATCGATTCCCGAAGTCTGGCGGCGCGGACCGATAGCAGTCATTCAACCGTAACGCCAGCCGGCCGCGCACACGCTTCAGCAGGTTCGCGAAGACATCGTTCCAGTCGGCCCGGCACGCCGGTCAGATCGTGACGCTCGCCACGGTCGTCCGGGGTGAGCTCCCCGACGGTCCGCTACTCCGGGCCGAGGGGCAGCGTCATGAATACGCTGTTCGGATCCTCCCGATAGTCGCCGAACGGTCGGCATTCGACGAACCCATGCCGCGCGTACAGCGCGCGCGCCGGCTCAAAGTAGGGCCAGGATCCGGTCTCGAGGCTCAGCCGCGACATCCCGCGGCTTCGCGCCGTGGCCATGATCTCCCGCAGCAACGCCGAGCCGACACCGCGCCCGCGCGCAGCCGCGGCGGTGTGCATGGACTTCACCTCGCCGTGATCGACGCTGAGCCGCTTGAGCGCGCCGACGCCCACCACCTCGTCGCCCTCCCACGCCGACCAGAACGTCACCTCCGGCATCCGAAGTGCCGAAAGGTCCAGGGCGTGCGCGCTCCCGGGTGCCGTCTCCTCACGTGCGCGCGACAGGTGAGTGTGCAGCAGTGCGATCACGCGCGCGTCGTCCAGCCCACCCTCGAGGATGTGCATGACAATCTCTCGTATAGAGTAGGGCACTACGATAGAAGGCCAGGCGCGACTCGCAAGTGGCCTGCCGCGGGTTCTCGAGGTGCGGCGATGCGAGATGCATCCGCGTCGCGCGACGGATCGCTCACCGCTCTCCGCTCCGGCCCGATTCGCGCGCTGCTGGCGCACCTCCTGGAGGGCGGGTTAGTTATGCCGATGCAGATCGGCATCGACCTCGGTGGAACGAAGATCGAAGCGATCGGCCTCGAGGGGCAGCGCCTCGCGGCGGGTCGACGGCGGCTCGCGACGCCGCGCGAGTATGCAGGCACCCTCGATGCGATCGAGCGCCTCGTGCTCGAGATCGAGGCCGAGACCGGCCGGAGCGCCACGGTGGGCATCGGCATTCCGGGCGTGGTCGGCCATGCCACGGGCCTCGTCAAGAATGCCAACTCGACCTGGCTCAACGGGCGCCCGCTGCTCGCCGACCTCGAGCGCCGCCTCGCGCGTCCGGTCCGCCTGGCCAACGACGCCAACTGCTTCACGCTGTCCGAAGCGATCGACGGCGCCGGCCGGGAGTTCGAGACGGTCTTCGGCGTCATTCTCGGCACCGGCGTCGGTGGGGGCATCGCCATCCGGCAGCGTATCCACGAGGGGCCTAACCAGATTGCCGGCGAGTGGGGTCACAATCCGCTTCCCTGGATGACCGACGAGGAGCGCACGGACGCCGCCGAGTGCTATTGCGGGAAGGTCGGCTGCATCGAGACGTTCCTCTCGGGTCCCGCCTTCGAGCGCGAACATGCCCGTGTGTCCGGCAGGCAGTGCTCGAGTGAGGACATCGTGCGCGCCGCCGCCTCGCATGAACCGAGCGCCCTCCTGTCGCTGGAGCGCTACGTGGATCGGCTGGCACGCGCGCTCGCGTCCGTCCTCAACCTGCTGGACCCCGACGCCGTGGTCCTCGGCGGGGGGATGTCCAACCTGCCGGATCTGTCGTCGGCGGTGGCGGCCGCGCTGCCCAAGTACCTCTTCTCCGATTCGGCCTTTACGCAGATCGTCCTCAACGTTCATGGCGACTCCAGCGGCGTGCGAGGCGCGGCATGGTTGTGGCCGGCCGATGAGCACGAGCGTGGCTGAACCCCGAGGACTACCCGCTCCGTAAGTCTTCAGATGATCCGACACTTCACCTTTCTCGCCGCTGCGGCGGTCGCCTGCGCCCCGGCCGACCATCCGCGCCCCGTCACCGCCGATTCCGCCTCCACCGCGAGCACGCGAGCCTTCGTCCTTCCCGAACGCGACCTGCTCCCCGAAAGCATGGCCTTCGATCCGGGCAGCGGCAGCTTCTTCGTCGGCAGCATGCACCGCCGGAAAATCGTCCGGCGCGATCCGGACGGCCGCCTTCGCGACTGGGCCGGTCCCGAGCGCGGTCTCTGGAGCGTCCTCGGCATCAAGACCGACACGGTTGCCGGCGAGCTCTGGGTCAACTCGTGCAACATGGGCGACGAGCTGCCGATGCGTCCCGCGGAGCTGTCGACCATCGGACGGGCCGCCGTGGTCCGCCTTCGGCTCTCCGATGGCAGCGTCGTGCGTCGCTACGAGCCGCCTCGGTCGGCGCGACCGATCTGCTTCAACGACCTCGCGTTCTCGGCCGCCGGGGACGTCTACGTGACCGCCGGCAGCGCCGGACTCTGGCGCATCCCGCGGGGCGGCGACGAGCTCGAGCCGCTGATCAGCGACTCCACGCTCTGGCTCAACGGTGTGGCCACCGGACCCGGCCCCGCCCTGTATGTGGCCGACGATCGGCTCGGCCCATTGCGCGTCGATCCGTCTGCCGGTCGGTGGAAACCGGTGGCCGCGCCCGCCGGTGACACGCTCGGTGGGATCGACGGTCTCTACGTCCACGACAACGCCCTGGTGTGGGTGCAGAACGGCGTGCGGCCGGTTCGGGTGGTGCAGGCCCGGCTCTTGGCGGCTGGCGACTCCATGGAGCGCTTGCGTGTGCTGGAGGCGGGGCATCCGGACCATGCCGCACCGACCACCGGCGTGATCGTGGGCGACACGCTGTTCTACGTCGCGACCGCGCAGCTCGATGCCATTCGTCCGGGCGGCCGCATCGCGCCGGTGG
>DATLBL010000102.1:0-7778 GCA_035526925.1 Gemmatimonadales bacterium | reverse complement strand
GAATGCGAGGCCAAAGCACAATCGAGACAGCGTCGGCGGTGCTCTCATCGTTCTTCCCGGGCTGCCGGGCGGCCCCCGAAGCAGACCACATGGCCGTCGGGATCCTCCACGTAGAAATCCTCGGTGCCCCACGCGGTGGGCGAGAGCGGCCGGAGAATCGTCGCGCCGTTCGCGGCGCACCGGGCGTAGTACGCTTCGATGCCGTCCACTCCGGCCGCGGCATCCAGGTGCTCGTTCTCCCGTCGATGCCGGCGCTCCGCCCCGTCCTTCTGCGCCTCTTTCAGATGGAGCTCCAGTCCGTCGAGCCGGCCGATCGCGTAAAACCCTTCCCAGGGCTCGCCGAACGTAAACCCGAGCTTCTCGTAGTACGCGATCGAGCGCGCCAGGTTGTCGACCAGGAACTGCGGCGCGAAGGAGGTCACCCGGGGCTTCGTCGTGCCGGCCATGGAGTGGAAGTACGCGGTTCGGGTGAGCTCGAAGCGAATGACTCCGGGCTCGGAGCCCTCGCCGATGAGGTGGAAGCCGCACTTGTGCAGCACGCCGATCGACGCCGTCAGCTCAGGCAGCGTCTCGGCGATGACCGCGCCGATGGCGGGATCGGCGAACGCGCGCCTGAGGAGCCCCCGCACGGCCTCGGACGCGTACCCGCGACGGTGGTGATCCCGCACGATGCCATAGCCGATCTCCACCACCCCGTTTGGTGACGGCGGACCTTTGTACCCGGCGCTGCCGATCAACAGCGGTCCGGAAGGACCGCGTGCCAACACGATGAAGTGGAGCCACCAGCCAGCCTGCTCCGGCCCTTCGCGCAGCCGCTTCACCGTGAACTCCAGCGCCTCCGGATCCAGGAACTCCGGCGGCCAGGTGTCGGGCACGCTGGCGCCCAGCGCCGCGGCCAGCGCCGCCGGCCCCTCGAGCGCGGCCCGGGTCAGCTCCTCGGTGGCCGGGACGAGTTCGAGGCGTTCGGTGACGATCATTGCTCGCGCGGCCTTTCTCACACCCGTATTCCCTTTCCGCACGCCGTGCGGTACCTTGTGCCGCCGCCGATCACGGCGGCCGTCACCAACCTGGAGGCTGTATGGCAAAGCACCGCGACGCTCCCGACGAACTCCACTGCTTTTGAGCGCACCAGCAAGCGGCGGCAGGGCTACCCGTCCGAAACCCGCGTGAAGCGCGGCATCCGCGTGGTGCACGGCGACAAGGAGCTGCTCGAGAAGCTCGGTCGCAACGATCTGTGCCCCTGCGGTTCCGGGCGCCGGTTTCAAGCGCTGCTGCCTTCGCAGCGGTAGCTACGACGGGGTCCTTCGGGACTACTACTTTCAGGGACTGATCGGTCACGGCGAGCGAACCCGGAGCATGGGTTCGCTCGTTCCCATCCGAGGCCGAAGTCAGCGCGCCTCAGGGTGTTGGCTGAATGCGGAAGTCAGACAGCAGGCGGCTCGACCGCATAGGCCAGCGTCACCATGCCGGTCGGATAGCGATGCGTGTGAAGCAGTCGGAGTGATGTACGGGCGATCCTGCCCGTCACCAGCGGTACACCGCCCCCCAGCAGCACCGGCACGACCGTCACTTCCACCGCATCCACCTGGCCCGCCGCCAGGAGACTGCCGAACAGCTCTCCGCCGCCGAAGAGCCAGATGTCGCCGGTTCCCGGCTCGGACCGCAGCGCCGCGACCGTCCCGGCCGCGTTCGCCCCGATCACCGTCACCCCAGGGTACGCCTCCGACCGGAGCGTGCGCGAGAAGACGTACACGCGCATCTTAGCGTCCCACGGAGGTGCGTCGCCGCGCTGCACCAGCTCGAAGCTCCGTCGGCCGAGCAGCACGGTATCGACACGGGCGAAGATCGCGGCGAAGTCGACGGAAGGGTCATCAGGAATCCAGTCGAACGCGCCGTTCGCGTCAGCGATGTATCCATCGAGGCTTGCGGCTACGCTGTAGCGTACCTGTCGCATGGCGCACCACCATATTCGATCATGCGCTCTAGCAGTTGCGCGTCGGATGCGCTGCCGGAGAAATCGAACCGGCTCCGATCTCTCTTCCACTGAGGACGCAGGAAGATACATTCCGGGCTCACACCATCAACGGCCCCGGCGGAGAGGCGCATGTCCCTGCAATCCGGTTCTCCAGGCTCCGAGACGCTGCCTCCCGCGGCCCGAGTGCACGTTCTCGGCGCGGGCCCCGTGGGTCTCGTCGTAGCGGCACTGCTCCAGTCTACCGACCGCTTCTCCGTCTCCCTCTACGAAAAGCGACGCGACTATAGCCGGACCCGCATGGTCCAGCTCGCGCCTTACCTCGTAGCCGACTCGATCGAGAGCTACTGCACCGACTACATCGACAGTGAAAGCATCGAGGCCATCTTCGACCCCGCGGAGCTCGCGCAGGGCCTCGCGTTCCGGCGGTCCATCCCGCCCGACCTGATGGGGCTGCTGCGGGAATGGACGCTCGGCTTCTGCCCGCTCAACGCCATCGAGCGCGGCCTCAGCAACCTCATCGATGCGCGCCCGGCACATCCGGTCCGGCGCACGACCGCCGTCGTCTCGGCGCAGGACGCGATGACGATGCTTGGGCCCGAAGACGTTCTGATCGACTGCACGGGCACCAGGTCGCTGTTCCGGGATGCCCTGGTCCCCGCCGCCGCGGGCACGGATGGCGAGGCGAATACCTTCAAGCTCCGGCTCGAATACGCGCTCGTCGTGACCTTCCTGTATGGCCAGGCCTACGACTGCAACGAGTACTGCAAGTATTACAAGAACATTGACAACGCGTACTACAAATTCATCCCGGCCGTCAGCCGGACCTGTTACGACGGCCGCCTCACCCACGTGACGGGTATCGTCAACATCACCGCCGAGGACTACGAGCAGATGCCGTCACGGTTTGACGGCCAGTGGTTGCGGACGCACTTCCCGCGCGTCGCGCAGTCGATGGACGGGTTCATCACCAAGATCAAGACGGAGACCAACGGCGAGATCGTCGGTGATCTGGAGATCGTCCGCATTCCGCTGGATTTGTATCGGGCCCGGAATGCGACCAGCCTGCAGCTGCGGCGCGCGGGTAACGGCGACCACCCGTTCGGCCGCGCTCCCGTCTTCCTGGTCGGGGATTCCGCGATGGGATCGCCCTACTTCCAATCGATCTCCCTCGGCTTCGAGTGCGCGATCTTCCTCGCGGGCCTGCTGGCGCAGCCCGATCTGCCGGTCACCGACATGCTCGAGCGCTACGAGCAGTTCATCTACAAGCAGTGGCTTCGAGTGTACATGCGCACCAAGATGATCAAGCACAACAAGGATCTGTTCGAGTGCGTCGGCGATACCTTCGCGCTGCTCAAGAAGCTGCACATCTATTGACCAGGGCTCCTGCCGCTGCGTCCCCGCTATTCAAGAGTCAGGAATCGAGATCGCCCAGCACTTCGAACGCCCCGCGCAGAGGGTACCACTCCTTGGATGAAGACGCGAACCCGAGCAGGCTTCGATCATCGAAGCTCAGCGCCACCGTCAGGGTGTACCCGGAGGCGGCGAGGTAGGAGACGAGGTACACCCGCTCCGTCACCTTGACGGCCGCATACGCCGGTCGGTCGGCTGCCTCGGCGGAGTCGGCCGATCCGGACTGACCGGCGTCGCGCCAGTCGACCGTGCCGTCTTCATGGAACCTGTGGTCGTGGGTGGCGCCCTTGGTCGGACCCTCCGTCCATCGAAAACGAATGCGCTTCCCTCGGATCGCCGGCTCTCGGTTCGGTTCGTTCATCTGGGGTCTCCGGGCTACGACAGGCTTGATGGCGGGCTGAGCGCGGCTCGACCTGCCGGTGGCTGGTACGTACGGTGGTAGCCCCATGCGGCCGCGGCACCCGCCACGGAGCAACTGATGATCATGGCGCCGCAGGCCCACAAGGACGCGATCGCTCCCGCCTTGAGCCATCTCCCCCAGGCGAATGCCGCCGGCGCTGCTAGTCCCACAAACCCCTTCGCGCTCCGTCAGCCCTCTGCATGCGCACGTCAGCCGGCGGCTGGCGACAGCTGCACGCCGTGATGCCGTGTATGAATCTCCTGCAGACGCACGAAATCACCCAGCGGGAGCCGGCCGAAGAACGGGTGGTCGATCGTAGGGCTCCGCACCGCGGCGGCATCCGTCTCGAAAGCCGCCATCGCCGCCGCCAGCCGGGCCAGCAGATCGGCTGGTACCGCCGCCGCGGGCCTCGGCCGCAGCACACGCGGCGACTTGCTTCCCGGGATGAAGCGGCCCCGCCGCAGCACCGGCCCCAGCAGGAATGTGCGAATCAGCGGTCGGAGCCAGCGCGGAGCACTCATGGGGGGTGCGTGGCCGTGCAGCACTTGTCGATTGACCTCGTAGGCCAGGGCGACGTGCTCCACGACCTGCCCCGGCGACCATTTGCCGGGCGCGCGGGGCTGACTCCAGCGCGTCGGCGAGACGGCGCGGGCGGCCGTGAGAAACGCCTCGACCGCTTGATGGTGGTCCTGGAGCACGCCGTACGAGTCGTGAGTCACGGGCGCACGATCGTGTTCTGGTCCTGCATGATGCGCCAGCGACCGTCCTGCGTGACCAGCACGAAGGTGCGGATCTGATGCTCATCGATGTGCCTCGTTCCATCGGGTGCGACGTACGGGCTCAAGTGACTTCGAACGGTCACAACAGCCGACTCGGTGCCGCTGGTTCTGACCGCGACCGTGTCGACGGTTTCCGTGACGCCCTTCAAGAAAGAGCCGTGTACCTCGCGCAACTCCGCTAACACAGCCTCCCGGCCCCGCGTCCAGCCGCCGAAGGGGTTGATGTGCTGCCAGTCAGCCGTCGTGAACTCGGCGGCGCGCTCGAACGCATGCGTATTGAAGGCCGTGTAAAACTCGCTGACCGTCTTACGGATCTCCCGCTCGTCGGGCCGCTGGCCCTCGGCCGAACGACTGACGGTACACGCGACAAGTGCGAGCAAGAGTATCCACATGGAGATTCTTCCCGGCAGATCCGTCATGAAGCGCTGCAGCCTCGAGGCCCGAAGGCATGCCACGTACGTCTCATCATGAATGGCACTACCACCCGCTGGCGTCAAACCACCATCCCCTGGCCATTACGGCGACCGGTCCTCCGGCAGGCGGACCGCCGGCAGCTCCAGCCTCCAGAAGATCGCCGCCAGGCGCAGCGCGGCGATCGTACCCCTGCCGGCGAGCGCCGCGGCGTCGGCCGGGACGCCGGCGTGGTCCACCAGCAGAAGGTACAGCCCGGCGCCCGCGAGCGCCGCCGTGGCGTAGAGCCGGCCGGGGCGCAGGATCAGCGGGATCTCGGTCGTGATCACGTCCCGGATCATGCCGCCGGCCACGCCGGTAATCGTTCCCATGAGCAGGGCGATGCTGTCGGGGTGTCCCGCCATTCTGGTGAGCTGGACCCCGCCGATGGTGAAGAAGGCGAGGCCCAGGGCGTCGGCGATGAGCAGCCCGTTGTGCGGCGGGGTCCAGACCCGCACGTAGCCGAGCGTGGCCGCGGTGACGGCGAGGATCACCAGCAGGTAGGTGGGATCGGCGATCCAGAAGATCGGGTGGCGGTCGAGCAGCACGTCGCGGAGCGTGCCGCCTCCGATCGCCGTCACCACGGCGATCACCGCGACACCGAGGACGTCGAGGTTCTTGCGGGCGGCGGCGAGGACGCCGCTCGCGGCGAACACGGCGACGCCGAGGAGCTCGAGGAGATAGCGTACGGCAGAAATCCTCTCCATGTCACCTCAAGGTCAGGCGGCGGCTACTCCGGCAGTGGCGACAGTCTCGCCGTGAACGTCGCGGTGCGTACGTGGCACTCATCCCGGGTCACCCGCACGTTGCCGGTGTCCCAGGCCGCGTAGCCGGACCCCTCGAGGTGCACCGCGTACGTGCCGGGGCGCTCCTCCCCGGCCCCGAGCGTGGTGGCTACGGCTGGATCGTTTCCGATGCTGGCGATCACCCGCAGCGAGTCGACGAAGGCTCCCTCGCTCAGAACGCCTCGCACGATGCCCGCGATGAACTCGTCGGTCGAGGCGTCTCGCACCTCGATCTCCACCGCGGGCACGACGTTCGGCAGGCACACCGCGGGGTCCGAGCAGGCCGCAACGAGGCTGACCGAGGCGAGCGCGGCGGCGAGTGCGAGCGTGCGACGGGGCATGCGGCGCGTCAGGCCCCCTTGTTCTTCTCGTCCCATAACTTCGGCTCCCACAGCTCGACCTTGTTGCCATCCGGATCCATGATCCATGCAAACTTGCCGTTCTCGTGCGATTCGGGACCCTGAATGACGTCGACGCCCCCCGCCCGCAGCTGCTCCAGCAGCTCGCCCAGGTTATCGACCCGGTAGTTGATCATGAAGGACGATTCACTCGGGCTGAACCATCGGCTGCCGCTCGACGCGACATGCCATACCGTCAGGCCCTGATCTTCGGCCCTGTCGTCCGGCCATTTGAGAATGGCCCCACCGAAGTCCTCGAGCGCCAGACCGAGGTGTTGCCGATACCATCCCGCCAACGACGCACCCTCGCCCTTGCTCTTGAAGAAGACACCGCCGATCCCGGTGACCTTCGCCATCGGTCCCTCCCTGGTTGTCGCCGTTGACGGCATGTAGATCAGCGGCAGAATTTTTCGTCAGTGTCGTTGCGTCCGGCCGATCGGGCGAGCCACGACTCGCTCCAGCTGGAGTTGTCGGCCCATGGCCCACCACCCGCGGATGCACCACGAACTCGTACTCATCGATCAGTCCCAGCTCCGCCAGCGCCTGCGGGAGCCTCACACCTCCCACGAACACTCCCTTTCCCGACTCCCGCTTAAGCTGCTGCACGGCGTGTCCCAGATCCCCGCGCACGAGCTCCGCGTTCCAGTCGACCCGGGTCAGCGTGTTCGACACGACGTACTTCTTTGCCGCGTCGATCGTTCACGCGAAGGGCTTGGTCCACGATGCAGCTCCTCGTCCGCGAGCATGGCGCGATGGTCGCAGCACCCATCCAATGTGACGTTGATGGAATACCGAAGCGGGCGCACGTCTTTCGTGCGGCGGGTCCGGCTGCCTATCGGATCGGAATGCATTGCAGATCCACCGCCGCGTCGATCGGCCCCGAGAAGTGCTTCCGGACCTCTCCGACCGCTGCGTTCAGGTCGGACAAGCTGAACCACTCCTGAGTCTTCACCGTCGACGGCGCTTTGATGAAGTGGCTCAACACGAGCCGCTTGGCCTTGGCCCGCCGGGCGACCTGGCCGACAATGGCCGGCCTCGCGTGTATCTGCGCGAGAGGATCGGGAGCTCGTGCCGAAAGGCTGAGGTGCATGATGAGCGCATCGGCGCCGGCGGCGAAGCCGACGAATCTTTCGTCGCTCCCGTTCTGATCGCTGCCGAACACCAGGCTCCGATCCCCGATCCGGATCCGGTAGGCGATCGACGGGACGTTGCCGTGGGGCACCCCGATCGCGCTCACCTCGAGATCATTGTCGGACCAGACGGTCGATGCCTTGCCCACAGTGGCGTCGACGGCGACGACGTCGAGCCGCACCCCGTGCCCGGGTTGTCCCAAGGTCCCACCCAGGATCGGAAACGCACCGCTGCTGGTATCGAAGAGCCGTCCAAGAAACGCGTCGAATGCCGGAAAGGCTCCGGCACCGGTCGGTCCGGCGATCTTCAGCGGCTGCTGACGAGCCAGCTCGCTCAACCACAGCAACGCCGGGAGGTCCGAGACGTGATCGGGGTGGAGGTGGCTGATGGCCAGCAGGGACAGATCCTGCAGCCTGGCGCCGGCCTCGCCGAACCGGAGGAACGTACCGC
>DATLBL010000101.1:0-10925 GCA_035526925.1 Gemmatimonadales bacterium | reverse complement strand
CAGACGCTGATCATCCTGCCGATCGTGGTGGCCGGCGTGGTGCTGTTGGTGAAGAACAGCATCGCCCTCGCGTTCAGCCTTGGGGGCATTGTCGCCGCGGTCAGCTTCCGCAACACGCTGCGCGATACCAAGGACGCGGTGTACATCTTCCTTGCGATCGGCGTCGGCCTCGCCGCCGGAGTGCAGGTGATGTCGGCCGCGGCCGTGATGTCGTTCCTCTTCAACGTCCTGGTGGTGGTCTTCTGGTACACCGACTTCGGGCGTGCGCCTTCTCGCCTCGAGGGTCCGCGCGCTGCCCGCCGGCTCGAGCGGTCGCTGGCGCTGGCTAACCGGACGGGGGCCTTCGTGGCCCAGCTCGACCGCGACATCCTCAAGTCCATGTCTCCCGAGCAGCTTCAGGCGCTTGCCTCGCGGGCCCGCCGCCGGGTCGGCGAAGGGGCGCAATCGGGCTCGCCGAAGCCGCCCAAGCCGCTCGACACGCTGGTCCGGGTCCACAGCTCGGACCCGGAGAGCGCGCGCCCGCAGATCGAGGAGATCCTCGCCACCCAGGTGAAGGCGTGGAAGTTCTCCGGGACTCAGCGTGACGGCACCGGGAGCGCGGTGCTGGAGTACCGCGTGCGACTCAGGAAGAGCGTACCGGCGCCGGTCCTCACCGGCGAATTGCGGACCCGCCTGGGCCTGCGAGCCACCGGAGTCGAGACGAGGTAATCAGCAGCCCGCGTGAGTGATCTCCTCGACCAGATCCAGCAGGTCCTGGGCGACCGTTACATCATCGAGCGGGAGGTCGGCCGCGGGGGTATGGCCTTCGTCTACCTCGCGCGCGACCGCCGTTACGAGCGGCAGGTCGCGGTCAAGGTGCTCGATCCCCAGATCGCCACCGCGGTCGGCGCCGAGCGGTTTCTGCGCGAGATCCGAATCACCGCCCAGCTCCAGCACCCGCATATCGTGGCCCTGCTCGATTCCGGCGAGGCGCGCAACCTGCTCTATGCCGTCATGCCGTTCGTGGAGGGGGAGTCGCTCCGGGACCAGCTCATGGCGAGCTCTCGGCTTCCCACCACCCAGGCGGTGACAATCGCATGGGAAGTGGCCGACGCCCTCGACTATGCCCACCGCCGTGGCGTGGTGCACCGCGACATCAAGCCGGAAAACATTCTCGTCTCGAACGGCCACGCCGTGGTGGCGGACTTCGGCATCGCGCGCGCGATCGGCCTGGCCGGCGGCGCCACCCTGACCGGCGTCGGCTTTCCGATCGGGACCGCGGCGTACATGAGCCCGGAACAGGCAACCGCGGCCTCGCCGGTGGACGGCCGCAGCGACATCTACAGTCTCGGCTGCGTGCTCTACGAGATGCTCGCGGGGCGAATGGCCTTCAGCGGGCCCAGCCTCAAGAGCGTGCTGACCCAGCAGCTCACCATCGACCCTCCGCTGGTCCACATCACCCGCCCCGATGTCCCCCAGAACATCATCGATATCGTCCGCCGCTGCCTCATGAAGCAGCCGCAGGAGCGCTATCAAACGGCGGGCGAGCTGGCCGAAGATCTCCGCGGCGCGCTGAGCGATCTGCCGCGTATCTCGACGCCCGTGCCGCGCCTGCCGGCGGCCGGCCCGGAGAGCGAAAGCGGCGGACTCCTGGCCGCCGCCGGCCGCTGGATCGTCCCCGCCGCACTGCTGGCCATCGTTCTGCTCGGCGTCACCTTCGCGTACCAGCGGCAGGGGAGCGGAGCGCGCGCACCGGATCCGACCGGGCCGTACTCGGCCTCGGTGGCGGTCCTGCCGTTCACCGATCTGGGCGGCCGCGCGGGCGACGAGTACTTCAGCGAGGGAATCACCGATGAGATCATCAGCCAGCTCGCCCAGGTCGAGAGCCTGAAGGTGATCTCCCGCACCTCGGTCCTCGCGCTCAAAGGGAGCCCGCTCACGCTGCCGCAGATCGCCGAGACGCTGGGCGTGCGGCACATCGTCGAGGGCTCGGTGCGCCGCCAGGGGACGCGGGTGCGGGTCACGGCCGAGCTGATCGAGGCCGCCAGCGATGCGCACTTGTGGTCGGGCAGCTTCGAGGGCGATCTCGCCGACAGCTTCCGGGTGCAGGAGGAGATCGCGCGGAAGGTGAGCGGGGAGCTGCTCACCAATATCCGCGGCGTCCGCCCGATGGCGCCGAGCGCCATGCCGACCAAGAGCGCGGCGTTCGACGCGCTGCTGCTGGGGCGGCACCTGCTGGAACGCCGGTCGCCGGACGCGGTGGAAGGGGCGACGCGCGCCTTCAGGGACGCCATTCGCGCGGACTCGGGGTACGCCCCGGGATACGCCAGCCTCTCTTCGGCGTACGTGCTGCACGTGGTGTACGGCTTTCCGGCCGGGGTGAATCCGTACGTTGCCATCGCGCGGGCACTGGCGCTCGCCGACCACGCGGTGGAGCTCGACCCCGGCCTGGCCGAGGCGCATCTCGCCCGGTCCGATGCGCTGCTCATCAGCCTCGCGCCTCACGACGCGGTCTTGCGGACGCTCATGGATGCGCGGCGGCTCATGCCGGGCTCGGTCGCGGTCTACCTGTCGGTGGCGCACGCCCTGGAGCACATGGGACGGTGGGACGCG
Organism: Gemmatimonadales bacterium; assembly: GCA_035526925.1. Lineage (GTDB taxonomy): Bacteria > Gemmatimonadota > Gemmatimonadetes > Gemmatimonadales > GWC2-71-9 > CAVVWJ01. Next base: position 8,333 of record DATLBL010000101.1, on the reverse strand, counting down.
GCCCTGCAACAGGCGCAGCGGGCCCTCGCACTCGACCCGCTCTCCACCGGGGTCCGCCACTCCACGATTGCCATCGCCCTCGGCGCCAGGCGATACGACCTCGCGCTCGAGGAGGCCCGGCGGGCGCGCGCCTTCGACCAAAGCGACCAGATCGCCGAGATGCTCCAGGGCAACGCCCTCCTGTTGGAGGGAGACGCCGCGGCCTGCGCCGAGCTCCCGCTGAAGCAGTGGCTGGGCACCAAGGCGATCTGCCTCCATGAGGTCGGCCGCACGGCCGAGGCGCAGGTACTGGCCGACTCGCTCGCCGGGCTGCTGAACCGAGGTGAGTACGGGATCGTGCCGCAGTTCGCCGCGCTCGCCGGCTACCGGGCGTGGCTGGGCGACGCCGCCGGCTCGCTGGAGTGGCTCCAGAAGGCGGCCGACATCTCTCCGATGGTGCACTATTGGCACCTCGAGTCCGGGCTTTTTGATCGGGTGCGCCGCGACACCGTGTTCGTCGCCGGGATCTCCCGAATGGAGGGCGGGATCCGCGCCCGGGTCGCGGAGGCTCGCGGCGAGTTGGGGGGCCGGCTGGAATGAGCCAGGCGCACCTGGCCGAGGTGAAGTGGGACGTCGCCTCGCTCGAGCTGCTCCGGAGCCTGATCGCGTCCCCGCCGCCGCTCGGCCTTCGGATGAGAGAGACCGCCCAGGGCTTCCACCGCGACATCTACTACGACACCGCCGACGGCTCACTGGCACGCCGCGACGTGGCCTGCCGCTTCCGGCTCGGCGCGGACGATCGGCGGGTGCTGACGGTCACGTTGGCCGCACCCCGGCGGAGCTTCAGCTCACCCGTGTCCGAGCTCGACCTGGCGGCCGCGCTTCGGGGCGAGTGTGAAGCCGCGCGAAGACTCCGCGGGCTGGTGGATCCGGCGACGCTCGAGCCGCTCGTCGACCTCGAGGTCGAGCGCACGACGCGCGTCGTCGCCGGACCATGGCCCTGGAGCGCGCGCTACGCGATGGCCTACGACGCGGCGACGGTGCGCCACGAGCGTCTTTCGCGCGAGTTCTGGGAGCTCAAGCTGAGCCGGCTCCGTCCGGGAAAGCCCGATCTGGCGGCGGTGGCCGCGGCGATGCGGGGGGTCTCGGGAACACGGTCGATCCTCGAGAGCAAGCTGGCGCGGGCGCAGCGCATGGTCGCCACGCTCGAAGGCGAGGCGCTGGCGCGCTCCCTGGGCACCGGGCGCGCCGTGACCCTGCTCGCGCTCGACGGCGGCGCCATCGCCTTCCAGCGGCAAGGCGATGCGTTGACGCTGCCGATCGCCGACGGCCAGGGGGAGGCCGCCTCACGCCACCTGCTGCGGGCCACGTTCGGGAGCGCGGTGGGCGACCTCGCGCTGCTCGGCACCGCAAGCGGGCGCGGCGCGGCCGGGCGGCTGCAGGAGGTCTGGCTCGTCCGCCGCCTCAGGCTCGACGGGGAGGTGGCGGACGCCATCGAGTGGCTGCCGCAGTCGGAGGTCACCGGGCGCGCCGGATCGGTCGGGCTCCAGGACCCGGACACGCTCGCGGCGCTCGCGGTGGCGGCGCGGTCGGATCTGTTTCGGTCGGGCGAGCCGGGGGGACGGATGCGGCGCTCCCGGCCGTCGGCGCCTCCGCCGGTCGCCCCCGAGGAGGCGCAGCTTCTGCTCGACGCCGATCTCAGCACGCTGGAGTTCCAGAGCCGGGTGATGGCGCTGGCGGAGGATCCGGCGACTCCGCTGCTCGAGCGGCTGAATTTCCTGGCGATCGTGAGCGCGAACCTCGACGAGTTCTACATGGTGAACGTCGGCGCGCTCAAGGAAGCGGGGGAGGAGGAGAACGCCGCGCGGCTCGAGGCGATCGGCATCCGGGTGCGGGCGCTGCTCACGCGCCAGCACCGGGCACTCGCCGCATGCCTGACCGCGATGGCCGGGGCGGGGATTCGCCTCCGGGAATGGCGGGAGCTGACGCCGACGAGCCGCGCGCTCTTGGAGGCGCAGTTCCAGCGCGAGATCTTCCCGCTGCTCACGCCGCGGGCGATCACCGTGAGCCCGGGCTTTCCGGTGCCGGTGATGCCGCATCTCACGCCGCTGCTCGCGGTCGTGCTCCAGGATTCGCGCACCGGACCGCTGCACTTCGCCTACCTCCGGTTGCCGGAGCGGATTCCGCGCTTCTTGCCGATCCCCGACTCGAGCGACTTCATCCCGCTGGAAGACGTGGTGCGCGCCAACCTCCACCTCGTCTATCCGGAGCGGCGGATCGAGGGGGCATGGGTCTTCCGCCTCACGCGTGCCGCGGAGCTGGACCTCTCCGACGAGGACGCGGGAAACCTGCTCCAGGCGATCGAGGAGTCGGTCGGGCGCCGGGCGCTCAACGCGATCGTGCGGGTCGAGGTGGAGCGGGTGATGCCGCAGCCGCTGCGGGAGCGGCTGCTCTGGGAGCTGCGCTTCGAGCGCGGCGCCGACGCGGGCGCCGTGCGCGAGCAGGACCTGGTCGAGATCGACGGGATGCTCGACCTCCGGGCCCTGCGGGAGCTGATGGGCGCGCCGGTCCCGGGCGGCCGCTTCTCGGCGTTCGAGGGACGCAACCCATGGGCCGGCGACCGCGACCTGTGGAGCAAGCTGCGGCAGCGGGACGCGCTGGTCTACCATCCCTACGAGAGATTCGCCGACAGCACGGCGCGCTTCTTCTCCGACGCGGCGGATGATCCCGCCGTGGTGGCGATCCGCCTCACGCTCTACCGCGTGGGAGAACGGTCTCCGATCGTGGAGGCGCTGACACGAGCGCTCGAGCGCAAGAAGGAAGTGGCGCTCTTCGTCGAGCTGAAGGCGCGGTTCGACGAGACTCGCAACGTCGGCTGGGTGCGGCGGCTGGAGGAGGCCGGCGCCACGGTGGTGTACGGCGTCGTGGGGCTCAAGAACCACGCGAAGGTGGGCCTGGTGCTCCGGCGGGAAGACGACGGCCTGCGCCGCTACGTCCACATCGGGACCGGAAACTACAACGCCGCGACGGCGAAGCTCTACACCGATCTCTCGCTCTTCTCCGCCGATCCCGACCTCGGCGCCGACGTGCACGACCTCTTCAATCAGCTCACCGGCTCCAGCCGCGGGCCAGCCGGATCGTTCCGGCGGATCGCCGTCGCCCCTGAGGGGCTGCTGCCGTGGCTGCTCGAGCGGATCGAGCGGGAGACCGAGCACGCGCGCGCCGGACGCTCGGCCCGAATCCGCGCGAAGCTCAACGGGCTCGCCGACACCGAGGTGATCCAGGCGCTCTACCGCGCCTCCCGGGCCGGGGTGACGCTCGAGCTGATCGTGCGCGGACTGTGCACGCTGCGTCCGGGCGTGCCGGGACACTCCGACCGGATCCGCATCGTGAGCCGCCTGGGACGGTTTCTCGAGCACGCCAGGATCTATCACTTCGGCAACGGCGGGGAAGACGAGTACTGCATCGGCTCGGCCGACTGGCGGCCGCGGAACCTCCGCCGTCGGGTCGAGGTCGTCGCACCGGTGACCGACCGGGACGCTCGCGCCACGCTCGACGCCCTGCTCACCCGGGAGCTCGCCGATCCCGATGCGTGGGCCCTGGAGCCGGATGGGAGCTATTCCCGCGAGGAGGCCACCAGCGAGACCTGAGAAGCTACTTCGGGCTCTCGCGTTGAAGTGGCGGCAGGTCTTGAATTTACCGCCCTGACCTGCGATCTTCTCCGCCTGCCGGCGCACCCGCGCCGGGGACGCCGGAATGGGGACGCATGATCAGGGTTACCGCCGTACAGCCGGATTCGATCGCCGACGAGCTCGGGCTCCGCGAGGGCACGGAGCTTCACTCAGTCAACGGGCGCGAGCTGGAGGACTTCCTGGACTGGGAATTCCTGACCGCGGAGGAGCATTTCCTCCTCCACGTCAGGCAGCCCGACGGCCAGGAGATCGAGTTCGACATCGAGCGCCCGCTCGCCGAGCCGATGGGCGTATCGCTCGAGCCGGCGCGGATCCGCCGCTGTGCCAACCACTGCGACTTCTGCTTCGTGGACGGCCTGCCCGACGGACTTCGAGACGTGCTCTACATCCGCGACGACGACTACCGGCTCTCCTTTCGCTACGGCAATTTTGCCACGCTGACCAACCTGAAGCAGAAGGACGCGGAGCGGATCATCGAGTACCGGCTCTCGCCGCTGTACGTGTCGGTGCACGCGACCGACCCCACCGTCCGCCGCTACCTGCTCCGCAATCCGACCGCGCCCGACATCATCCCGCAGCTCCGCGGGTTCGCGGAGCACGGCATCGAGTTCCACACCCAGGTGGTGATGTCGCCCGGCGTCAACGACGGCGAGGTCCTGCGGCAGACGCTGCGCGAGCTGTACCAGTTCGGGCCGGCGATCATCGGCTGCTCGGTGGTGCCGGTGGGGCTCACGGAGTTCAGCAAGCACCACCTGGTCCGCGAGCCGACCACGGAGGAGTGCCGCGCGGCGATCGCGCTGGTCGAAGAGCGGGCGGCGATCGCATTGGCGGAGCGGGGAACCCACTGGGCGTTCGGCGCCGACGAGCTCTACCTGCGCGCCGACCTGGACCTGCCTCCCGCCGCGATCTACGACGGGTTCGACCAGGTGGAGAACGGGGTGGGAGCGGTGCGCTGGCTGCAGCAGCGCATCGAGTCGCGCGCGGCCGCGATCGCCGGATGGGAGGGACGGCACGTGGGGGTCGTCACTGGATCCGCGATGAGCCGTCTGATGCCGATGGTGCTCGAGCCCCTGGCCCGGGTCACCGGGGCCCGGTTCGAGCTGCTTCCCGTCGTGAACACGCTGTTCGGCGCCTCGGTCACAACCGCGGGACTGCTTCCGGGCACCGCCGTGCAGGAGGCGCTCCGCGGCCGGGGCGATCTCGACCTCGCGCTCCTGCCCGGCGAGTCGGTAAACGACGACGGGCTCTTCATCGACGGGATGAGCGCGGAGCTGCTCGCCGCCGCGTCGCCGGTCGAAATCCGGTTCTCGAAGGATTTCGCCGACGCGCTCGACATGGGAGTGGCGGCGTGAGCAAGCCGACGGTCGCCATCGTCGGCCGGCCCAACGTGGGGAAATCCACGCTCTTCAACCGCATCCTCGGCGGAAGGCCGGCGATCGTGTCCGAGCGGCCGGGCACCACGCGCGACCGGCACTTCGGCGACGCCGAATGGCAGGGGCGCCGCTTCTGGGTGGTGGACACCGGTGGACTGGTGCCGCAGTCGGACGACTCGATGGATCGCGCCATCCGGCAACAGGTGGAATTCGCCCTCGCTGAGTCGGACGTCGTGGTGTTCCTGGTGGACGGGAAGGAAGGCGTCCACCCGGTAGACCAGGCGATTGGCGAGCGCCTGCGCCGCGCGCAAGCGCAGGTCGTGCTCGCGGTGAACAAGCTCGACGATCTCGAGCGCAGCACGGCGCAGCTCGATTTCTACGAGCTCGGCTTCGGCGAGCCTCTCGGCGTGAGCGCGGCCGTGGGGAAGGGAAGCGGCGATCTCCTCGACGCGGTGGTCGAGCGGCTGCCGCCTTTCGACCCCGCGGAATCGGAGGATACCATCGCCGTCGCGGTCGTGGGCCGGCCCAACGTGGGGAAGTCCTCCCTGGTCAATCGGCTACTGGGCGAGGAGCGGCACGTCGTTGCGGCCGAGGCCGGCACCACGCGCGACGCCATCGATTCCCTCTTGCGCTATCGTGAGAAAAACCTCAACTTCATTGATACAGCGGGGTTACGGCGCAAGGCTAAAGTACAGGATGATCTCGAGTTCTACTCCACGCTGCGCACCGAGCGGGCGGTCGAGCGGGCCGAGGTCTGCGTGCTGGTGGTGGATGCCACCCTGGGGCTGCAGAACCAGGATCTCCGGATCGCGACCGAGGCGTGGGATCGCGGATGCGGGCTCGTCGTCGCGGTGAACAAGTGGGATCTGGTGGAGGAGAAGGACGCGAACACCGCGCACCGGGGGCAGGAGGAGCTGATCGCGAAGGCCCCGTTCCTCCGCCACGTGCCGTTCGTCTATCTCTCGGCGCTGACCGGCCAGCGGGCGCGGAAGGTGCTCGATCACATCCTCGAAGTGGCCGAGGCGCGGGAACAACGGGTTCCCACCGCGGAGGTGAACCGCGTGCTGGCATCCCTGCTGGAACGCAGCGGCCCGCCGCAGAAGCCGGGCGAGGAGGTGAAGCTGCTCTACGCCTCGCAGATCGGCATCGCGCCACCGACATTCGCGATCGTGAGCAACCGTCCGTTGGACGTGCCCGAGTCGTACCAGCGCTATCTCGCGAACGGCTTCCGTGAGGTGTGGCCGTTTCCCGGGTCGCCCTTGCGGCTCAAGTTCACCAGCCGCGGCTCGAAGCGGTGAATCCCACCGGCGCGCTCTGGCTGCTCGCCTCCTATGTGATCGGCGCGATCCCGACCAGCTACATCGCCGGCCGGCTCTTCCGCGGGATCGACCTCCGCGAGTACGGCAGCAAGAACCTCGGCGCGACCAACGTGTACCGAACGCTGGGCTGGCGGTACGCCGTTCCGGTGGGACTCTTCGACATTGCCAAGGGCGCCGTGCCGGTGCTGCTCTTCGCCCCTCGGGTGTCGGACTCCCAGCTCTTCGCGCTCGCCTGCGGGATCGCGGCGATTCTGGGCCACGTCTTCTCCGTGTTCGTGCGCTTTCGCGGGGGGAAAGGTGTGGCGACGGCGGCGGGCGTCATGCTGGGGCTCACCCCGCTCGCCATAGGCGTCGCCGCGCTCGCTTGGCTGGTCGTGGTCGCGCTGACCGGGTACGTCTCCCTGGCGAGCATCGCGGGAGCCGCCGTGTTCCCGGTGGCGGTGTACCTCCTCGAGCGGCCCGACCGCCCCGAGATCCTGTGGCTCGACGCGCTGGTGGCGGCCGCGATCATCTGGCTCCATCGCGCCAACATCCGGCGCCTGCTCAACGGCACCGAGAGCCGGTTCGGCGGCAGGGCCACGCCGCCCGCCCATCCGTGACGCGGGTCGCGGTCCTGGGTGCGGGGAGCTGGGGCACCACGCTCGCCAACCTGCTCGCCCGCAAGGGCGACGACGTGAACCTCTGGGCCTATGAGCCGGAGGTGGTCGAGACCGTGAACCGCTCCCGGGAGAACTCGATGTTTCTCCCGGGCGTGCCGCTGGCCGCGAAGATCCGCGCCGTCGGCGATGTGGCGGAGGCTGTCTCCGGCGTGGAGGTGATCGTCTCGGCGCCTCCCAGCCACGCGGTGCGCGGCGTGATCCGCAACCTCGGCGAGGCGGTGCCGCCCGGAACGCTGGTGGTGAGCGCCACCAAGGGGATCGAGACCGATACGCTGGCGCTGATGTCGGAAGTCTTCGCGGAGTGTCTCCCGAAGATCCGCTTCTCGGTGCTCTCGGGGCCGAGCTTCGCGGCCGAGGTGTGTCAGGGGCAGCCGACTGCCGTGGTCGCGGCGGCGCGCGACGAGGCGACCGCGCAGGCGGCGCAGCGGGTCTTCGCCACTCCTGTCTTCCGGGTGTACAGCAACCTCGACGTGGTCGGGGTCGAGCTCGCCGGCGCGCTCAAGAACGTGATCGCGGTCGCCGCCGGAATCGCCGAGGGCCTGGGGATGGGGCACAACCCACGCGCCGCGCTGATCACCCGGGGGCTGGCGGAGATCACCCGGCTGGGCGTCGCGATGGGTGCGGATCCGCTCACCTTCGCCGGACTGGCCGGGATGGGCGACCTGGTCCTCACCACCACCGGCAGCCTGAGCCGCAACCGGTCGCTCGGCGTCGCGCTGGCCGAGGGACAGAACTTCGAGCAGTACCGGGCCACCCACCGCAGCGTCGCCGAGGGGGCGAACACCTCGCTGGCCGGCGCCGCGCTGGGCAAGCGGCTCGGCATCGAGCTGCCGATCATCGAGCAGGTCTGTGCGGTGCTGTTTGGAGGCAGGCCGCCCCGCGAGGCGATCGCCGAGCTGATGGGCCGCGAACTCAAGTCGGAGCAATGGCGATGAGGCATTGGCGATGAGCACTTCCCGTCAGGTGCAGGAGTTCTACTCGATCGGCGAGGTCTGCTCGCTGACCGAGCTCAAGCCGCACGTGCTCCGGTATTGGGAGAGCCAGTTCCGCTTCCTCAATCCGGCGAAGAACCGCTCGGGCAACCGAGTGTACAAGAGCCGGGAAGTGGAGCTGATCATGCTGGTGAAGCAGCTGCTCTACACCGAGAAGTTCACCATCGACGGCGCGCGGCAGCGCATCGACCAGTACCGTCGCACCGGGGAGCTGCGGGCCAGCGCGCGCAAGGCGTTCGAGGCGGAGCTGGCCGGCGAAGCGCGGGCGGCGGTCGAGGCGGTGATCGCGATCCTGGACGGCAAGACTCCGGAAAGCTCC
>DATLBL010000100.1:0-174506 GCA_035526925.1 Gemmatimonadales bacterium | reverse complement strand
GTCTGCGACAGCAGTGCCGACGACAAGTCCGCATTGGTGAGCTCGGCGCCATTCAGCACCGCGAACGTGAGATCGGTGTGCCGCAGCACGGCTTCCCTCAGGTCCACCGCGTTGAACAGCGCGCTCACCAGCATCGAGTGGCTTAGATTCGCGCCGCCCAGCCGCGAGTAGCTGAAGTTCGCCTCGGTGAGGTTGGCGCCACTGAGATCCGACCCGGAAAGGTCGACGTGCGTAAGGTCGATCCGACGCATCTCGGCGTCGGCGAAGATCGAGCTCGAGAGGTTCGAATTCTTGAGATTGACCCGCGTAAGCTCCGCGCCGCGGAAGTTGGTGTGGGCGGGCCCGCTCAGCTCCAGCGAGACCGCCTGAAGCCGGGCATCGGCTAACATCGCGTTCCGGAAGCTCGCGCCCGCGAGGTTCGCGAGCGTGATGTCCGCGCCGGCCAGGTTCGCGCCGTCGAACACGGCATCGCGGAGATCCGCCTGGCAGAGGTCGGACGCGCGAAGGTTGGCGCCCGCGAGATTCACTCCTCGAAGATCGGCGTAGAGCAAAACGGCGTTCGGCAGCTCGGCGCCCGCGAGCGTCTCACCGGGCCAGTCGAGCAGCGAGTCGCCGGTCTCCTTGTGCCGGATGGTGATCACGACGTCGTCCGAGCGGCGGTCACCGGTCCTCGCGCCGCGGACGGCTGCCCTGGCGCTCCCCGCCCCGCGTGGCCCCACCCCGGAACTCGAAGTGCTCGTCCGGCAGGACTCGGCCACGCATGGTGACCAGCCTGCCTCGGAGCAGCGCTCCGGCGAGCACCCGGTCGGCGACCGTGGCCGCGAAATCCCATCGCTCGGGCCGGACGTCGGGGTACCGAGGCGCGTGCTCCATCCGGAGCCGGGCCTCGCGCGGTGCACGCTCGCTGAGGATGACGCGACTTCCCTGGACCTCGGTCGATGGCAACATCGGCTCCTCAAATCTCGGCGACTTCGCAGTACACCTTGATCGCACCCTTCGCGTTCGCCAATGTGTCCAGCAGGTTCCGCCAGTTCTCCAGGCCTTTGACCGGATGCGTCAGCAGCCGTTCGAGCCAGCCGGGATACTGCGCCTTGGCGTGGGCGAGATCCTTGACGCCCATCTCGAAATATTCCCGATTCGCGTTCACGGTCCCGACCATCACCTTGTTGCCGAGCACGAACTCGAGGTTGATACGGTCGGCAGGGACCTGGATCATCTTGTCCCCGCCTGTGACGCTCGACAGGACCAGGACACCGTTCTTACCGAGCGCCTGCATGCTCTCGAACACTACGGGGGAGGATCCGGTCGCCTCGAAGATCAGGTCGAATGGGCCGTATTCCCTGGCGCCCTCGACGATCGGGAGAGTGCCCGTCGATGCGTAGTGGGCGCCCAGCGCCTCGATCAGGTCGGAGTTGAGATAGGGCCGGGCGGTCCGGCCGAAGACGGTCACGTCGAGCCCGCGGAGCCTGAGCGCCATGGCCGCGAGCAGCCCGATCGTTCCGGCGCCCATAACCGCAGCCTTCCGAGGCCGCCACACCCGGAGCCGCCGCTGGATCTCGTACGCCTGGGCGATCCCCTTCTCCACCACCGTGGTGGGCTCGAGCAGCACCCCGACCTCCTTCAGCTCGCACGGGATCTTCACGATGAAGTCGGCGTCGTCGACGTAGTACTCGGTGAGATAGCCGTGCCGGAGGTTGATGCCCCGCTCGTAATATGTGTCGTCGGTGGTCATGTCGGAGGTGCCGATCCGATCGTAGATGCTCGAACCCGGGCGACGCACGGTGGCCACGACGTAATCACCGGGCACCAGCTCGCCGACGTTGGGGCCGACCTCCTCCACCCGTCCGAAGCCCTCGTGACCCGTCACCAGGAAATCGTAGCCCGGGGGCGCGGCACCGTACTCGGCCGCGTTGATCTCCTTGTCCGTGCCATCCACACCCACTCGCAAGACCTTCACCAGCACTCCGCGGCCTTCCGGGATCTCGGTCACGGAGGGCTTGGGAAGCTGCGCCAGGTGCATCGAGTCGGGAATGCCGGGCCGCACAGCCACCGCATTCATCAGGACGATCCCCGCGCCCGTCTTGGACGCGGCAGGTGCGCGCGGAGCTGGAGACACGGCAGCGGGGGTCCGCTCAGTGCTGGGCATGAGCTTCTCCTTCGAACTCTACGAGTTGGACGGCGTGGCCGTCGGGATCGCGGACGAGGACACCGCGTCGAAAGCCGAGCGCGGTATCGGGCAGCTCCACGGGCACGGGGGAGACGAGCCGGAACCGGCCTTGCCGCACCGCGTCTGCTGCTGTACCCGCGTCGGGAACCCGCACGGTCGTCTGCCAGTGCACCAGGTCGTTCGCGCGCTCATCCACGGGATAGGGCCGGCCGTCGCGCGGGGTAAGGTACTCGAGGAACTCGATCCCCGGGCCGGCGGGGGCGCGCAGCCCGGTAATGCGGAGCCGGGCGCCTTCCACGTTGTTCAGGTGCTCCTGCTCCGCGCCGAAGTTCACGCTTTCTCCGGTCACCCGGAAGCCAAGGATGTCACGATAGAACGCCAAGCTTGCCCGGGTATCGCTCACCACGATCGCGGTATGGTCGATGCCCAAGAACAACCGGCTGGTCGGCAGGTGCCACGTCGGGCTTCCCTTGTCCGCCGGGAACTGCAGGATCTCGAGCGGATGGCCGTCGGGATCCCGGAAGTAGAACGCCAGGATGCCGGCGGCATTGGGAATCGTTTTGGGCAGAAGCTGCGGTCCGGACGAGGTGTGGTGCACCTTGTGCCGCCTGAGGCGGGCGTACGCGCTGTCCATGTCGCTCACGATGATCGCGACGTGCTGGAACCAGCGGTCGTTGCTGCGGGAGTCGGGCGGCGCGACGCGGCCGCGCGGCGCCAGGTACTCAGTGAGCTGGAGCAGCTGCTCCCCGAGCCGCAGACGCACAACCCGCATGCGCACGCCGAACACGCCCTCCAGCCGCTCATAGGCGCACCCCGCCACCTCGTCGTCCGACACCTTCTGGAAATCGAGTACCGAGGTGTAGAAGGCGATGGACCGAGCCATATCGGCCACTGTGAATCCGACCATCGCCACCGCTTGCGCCGCGCCCGCCGAGGTGCTGGCCGCGGCACTGCCGGTGGTAGGCTGCCGCGGCACCGCGCCACGCCCCGACCAGGGCTGGCTCGATTGCGCCGCGAGCGAGGTCGCACCCAGCAGCGCGGTGGCGACAACCGCCCGGAGGAGCCAGCGCGAGGTCATAGGGCGACCGCCGCAGTCTGGCCCGACACCGCCTGGCTTCGCCGCGCGCCGAGGCGGTCGAGAATCCTGTCGCCCACGCGGAGGGCGTTGGCCATGATCGTGAGCGCCGGGTTCACTGCGCCGCTGGACGGGAAGAAGCTGCCGTCCACGACATAGAGGTTGTCCACCTCGTGCGCACGGCAGTCGGGGTCGAGCGCCGAGGTTGCGGGGTCGTGTCCAAAGCGGATGGTTCCGTTCTGATGCGCGACTCCGGACAGCGGAATCTGTTGCCCGAGGAAGAGGTTGCGGGCGAACAGTCCCTGATGACAGTCGTGGCCGTGTATCCCACACGTGGTCTGCTGCTGCATCAGGCGCTCGAGCTTCTGGATCAGGCGTCGGTGGCCTTCGCCGTTGTTCGGCGCGTAGCTCAGCACGATCCGCCCCGCTCGATCGAGCGTCACCCGGTTGTCGGGATCGGGCAGATCCTCCGAGGTGAGCCAGAAGTCGAGCGAATGCTTCCCCATCAGGTCCAGTGTCCACCCCGGGGCGATCGCCGGTGCGCCGGCCGAGAGCGTGGGCCCGTCGAGTTTGCCCACGAAGGAGATATGACCCATCGGAAACTTCCACTCCGGCGAGCCGAAGTAGAAGTCGTTGACGCCGAGCGTCTTCTGGAACACGGTCGGGTTAGGACACTTGGACAGCGCCATCAGCACCGAGTTGATGTGCCCCATGTAGTGGCGACCGACGACGTCGGAGCCGTTGGCGAGCCCGCGGGGATGCTGGTCACTCACCGAGCGGAGCAGCAGCGCCGCGGAGTTGATCGCGCCGGCGGAGACCACCACCACGTCGGCCGAGTAGCGCTCGCGCGCGCCATCCCGCTCGACGAGGACTCGTGTCACCTCACGGCCCGAGCCGCTGGTTTCGAGTCGTGAGACGTAAGCTCCCGTCAGCAGGGTCGTGTTGGGGTACGTGAGCGCCGGGTCCACACAGACGGTCTGAGCGTCCGACTTGGCTTGCACCAGGCAGGGATGGCCGTCGCAGGTCCCACAGCGGATGCAGCGGCTCTGCCGCCGGTTCGACTCGTCGAGCATGATGCCGAGCGGCACGGGAAAGGGGCGCAGGCCGAGCCGCGTGAAGTCCTCGCTCAGCTGCTGCATTCTAGGCTCGTGACTTACGGCCGGATGGGCGTAGGGTCCGCTGGCCGGTGGATCGGTCGGATCCACCCCCCGCTCGCCGTGCACCTGGTACAGGCGCTCGGCTTCCATATAGTAGGGCTCAAGCTCCTCGTAGCCGATCGGCCACGCCGGTGAGACGCCGCCATGGTGACGGAGCTCGCCGAAGTCCTCCCGCCGAAGTCGGAACAGTGCCGCGCCGTAGAACTTCGTGTTGCCGCCGACCCAGTAGTTGGTGTGGGGGTGGAGGTCCTTCCCATCCGGGCCCCGCCAGTGCTCGCGGGCCTGATACTTCCCCTCGAGATGGACCGCCCGCGTGCTCCAATTGTCGGGCTCACGCGGCACGTAGTGGCCGCGCTCGAGCAGGAGGATTCGCTTGCCCGAAGGCGCCAGCCGGTGGAACAGCGTGCCACCGCCCGCGCCGGACCCGATGATGATGACGTCGTAGTGTGAGGAAGACATGGAGGCTGCCCAGGAACCTGAGTGAAACGCTAGCGGGGACGCGGTGTCCTGCGCCCCCAAGCTGGGAACCGTCTATCTGCTGCTGACTGTGCCTGCGGCGGGAGTGATCGTGAGACGCAGGACGTCGGTCGTCCGCGGATAGCTGAACCGATCGCGCACGTGAGCGATGCCCTGATGCTCCGTGATGCCGGCATCGGGCGTCTTCTGGCGCGGGCCCTGATTGGGGCCCAAGCCCGGCTCCTCGTTCAACTCGGTGCCGGCATCCCACAGCGCCAGCTGGAGCGTCATCTCCCCGGTTACCGGCTTGTCGGTCGGATCAAACAGGGTGATCGGACGGTCATTGGCGAAGAAGAGGTCGTTCGACTGGCCGAACATCCACGCGAGCGAGAGCGTCTGGCCCGGCACCGCGGTCACATCGAACTGGTAGCGCTCGCCAGGTATGATCGGCCCACCAGCAGCTGAGCCGACCGGCCGGTCGTCCGCGCCGACCGCCACGACCCCCGTGGCGTCACCGAGCGACTCGAGGAGCGGCGCGGGGTTCCCCGTCTCCGCCAGCGTCTCCAGACCCTTGCCCGCATCCAGCTGGCCGGCCGCGAAAATCGGGCTGCGGCTGCCGGTATGCACCGCCCAGAGCACCGGAGCCGACACGAACGGCGCCGCCTTGCCGTTGGATAGCTTGAGCACTTCACCCTTCGAGATGTTCTCGACCTTGATCGTGAATCTGGTAGCGGCCGGTGCATCCTGGGCCGGCGCCCCTTGGGCGACGACACCCTCGGCGAGGGCCAGGACCGCGACCGACAGCGACACGGCGCGAGCGAGCGACATGACCTTCTCCTGTTCAGGAAACGGGGGTGAGGGGCGCCGTTGCGAAATTGACGCTGAAGCGGGCGCACCAGATCGTGACCGCGTGATACTTCGTGAGGTCGGTGCCGGCCGGGATCTCGTAGTTCTGGTCGCCCTGGTTCCCCTTGAGCTTCCCGAGCTCGAGATAGCCGGACGCGGTAACGGTTTCGTTGTCGGACGCGTCCGAGGCCGCGATGAGGTAGACGCGGACATCGGGGCCATTCGAGGTGGAGAAGTCCGTCAGACGCAGGACCCGGCGGCCGCCACCGAGCTCGAGCACGGCCGCAGTGCCCTTCGTTTCGTGGGCGACCGAGTGGAACTGACCGCTCAGAAGGCTCGCCGGCACGGCGGCGTCACCCGGCCCGGTCGAGGCACTGGCGGTGACGAAGCCTTCGTTGACCCGCTTGTTCACGAACAGCAGCTCCGGCCGGAACAGGTACCAACCCACGCCGCCAAGCACGAGCAGACCGACAATCCAGGCACGCCGTTTCATCCTTCGATCTCCTTGGGCAGTGGCCGATCCGAATGTGATCTCTGTGACGGGGGCTATAATGTCGAGGGCCGCGGATTGGTTCCCTGCGCGGGCGGTGCCATGCCTCGAGCGGCCTGGTACTCGCAGAAGATGCAGCGCTTCGAGTTCTGATGATGCAGCTTGGCACAGGCGATCGACTGCCGGCCCCGCCACGCCAAATACAGCTGAGCGGCGCCGAGCATGCCGAGCGGCGGCGCCGTAAAGTAGATCCAGAGAGCGCTCAAGTCCCCCGCGAAGAGCGCAGATCCGAAAGTCCGTGCCGGGTTCATGCTCATCCCCGAGAGCGGGGCCTCGAAGGTGATATAGCAGGCCACCATGGCTCCCGCGCAGACACCGGTGAACGCGGCCCAGCGGGGGTGGTTCGAGACCGACAGAACCGCCAGCACCAGCAGGCACGAGATGCCGGCCTCGGCGGCGAACGCCACGAGCACCCCCCATCGTCCCGGCAGCGTCGCGGCATAGCCCACCCTGGGATCGGCCAGCAGACGGCCGAACACGGTGCGTGCGATCAGCACGCCGCCGACCCCGCCCACGAACTGTGCGGCCGCGTACGCGGCGGCGTCGCGCGGGGCGACCTTGCCGAGCCGGGTGAAGGTCAGCGTGATGGCGGGGTTCATGTGCGCGCCCGACTGCTTGCCCCAGGGTGAGTAGATCAACAGGATGGCCGTCGATCCCATGGCGATCCCCGTGAAGAGCCGGCGCACGAACGGATCAGGAATGGCGGCATGGACCGGCGACGCGGGATGCTGGAGCAGCACGGTGAACGCGCACGCCGAGATCATGAACAGGCCAAGCAGCACCGACTCCATCAGGTACTCGGGCAGGTGACGCATCATCGGCGAGAGGGGCGTCACGCTCGCCGATGCCCCCGAGTCAACGGGTGACGGTTTGGGCACGCTGCCGCCTCGTCGCCCGGGGCTGCTCCACCGCCCCGAGAACCACCCGATCGAGCCTGAGCGCCTCGCCCACCGACCACGCCTGGAACGGACAGCCCCGCGGGATGTGCGGCGGCTCGGCGTCGGCGATCTCCGAGACGTGACCCACGCCCGCGTCGTTGAGGTGATCGAGCACAGGCTGGAAGAACCGCCGCCGCGCCTCGGCTCGCACGTCCGCCTCGTTGGCACGCACTCTGACCCAGGCTTCGACGAACGGCCCCAGGAGCCACGGCCAGACCGTGCCCTGATGGTACGCGCCGTCGCGCGCACGAACCCCGCCCTCGTACCGCGGTGTGTACCCGTCCGCGCTCCGGACCAGCGTCCGAAGACCGAGCGGCGTCCAGAGCTCGCGCTCGACAGCATCCACGATCCGACGGGCCCGCACTCCCTCGACGAGTGCGTATGGCAGGCCGCCGACGGCGAGGATCTGATTGGGTCGCAAGCTGGCATCGACCCGGCCCGGCACGTGATCCGCGTCCACCACGTCGTGGAGCCAGCCGGCCTCGTCGTTCCAGAAGCGCCGCGTGAAACTCTCTACCCCCTTGGTGTGGATGGCCGCGTAGGTCGGCGTGAACCGCTCGGCAATGCGAAGCGCGTTGAGCCAGAGCGCCTGGATCTCCACCGGCTTCCCGATCCGCGGCGTCACCACCCAGTCGCCGACCTTTGCGTCCATCCAGGTGAGCTGCACACCCGGCTCGCCGGCGGCGAGCAGGCCGTCGTCCGCGGCGCGAATCCCGTAGCGGGTTCCGCGCACGTGCCCTGCGATAACGCTCTGCACAGCGAGGCCGAGCGCCCTGCGATCGCGTGCGGAGGCCGGCCGGCCCGCCGCTTCGGTAGCCTCGAGGTACTCGTGCGCGGCGACGACGTACCAGAGCGAGGCGTCGACCGTGTTGTACTCGGGCGTGTCGCCCTGGTCGACGAAACGGTTGGGCAGCATGCCCTCGGAAACGAGATCGGCCCACTCGAGCAGGATGGACCGCGCATCGTCGAGGCGGCCCGTCGCGAGGCACAGGCCTCGGAGGGCGATGAACGTGTCTCGTCCCCAGTCCGTGAACCAGGGATAGCCCGCGACAATCGTCTTTCCAGGATCGCGCCGGACGAGGTAGGCATCGCCCGCGCGCTCGAGGCGCGTCGCGAATCCCGCGCGGCGGGCGCGCTCCGAGCGGCGGAGACGGTTGAACCCCTCGACCGCGTCGAGCTCGCCGGTGAGCGCCGCGTCGGCGCCGAGCAGCAGCACCGCGTCACCCTCGGCCAGATCCCACTGGAACACGCCCGGCGCCGCCAGATCCTCGGTATCGTCGAGCCCGCGCGCGCGCTCCTCCGAGTAGAGGAACCCGCGATACCACAGCGGCTCCGCGCGATAGCTGCCGTTGGAAAGCGCATGCACTATCGGCACGCCGTCGTACGGCTGCCAGGTCACCAGCGCGTTCGACCGTGAACCGTCGAAGCGGAAGGCCGGGTTCTCGTGGTGGAGCGCGTGCGAGTCACGCCCCGAGAGGAACAGACGCACGGCGAACGGAAGGGCCGCGCCGCGCGGCCCGATCACCCGCCACCGCAGTGCCACTGCCGCCCGCCCGTGCGGCACGAACAATTGGTGCTCGACCCGGCTTCCGTCCGCCAGGCGGTAAGTCCACGCCGGCCACGGCTCGTCGGTGAACGATTCCAGCGTCGCCCCCTGCTCCGGCGCGACCACTCCGGACGCGTAGTGCTGGCGAGTCAGAAACTCGGACCCGGCGTCGGTGTCGACCCACGCGTCCAGCCCGTTGACCAGCACCATGCGACCCGTCGGTGGTGTCGTGGCGGTTAGCAGCAGCGAGTGGTATCGCCGGGTGCGCAGCCCGAGCGTGGTCCCGGAGGCGAAGCCGCCCCGACCGTCGGCCTCCAGCCACTCGGTTCGGTCGTTCAGAACGATGGCTGTGCTCATCGCCGGCTCGCCGCCATCCGTCCCGACGCCTTCGCTCTCGCCGCCGGCGCGCCGCGCTGGCGCGCCCCATCCTCGATGCAGCGCAGCACGAGCGCGGTCCAGCCGGTCTGATGGCTGGCCCCGACACCACGGCCGTTGTCGCCATGGAAGTACTCATGGAACAACACGAGATCTTTCCAGTGCGGGTCACTCGCGAAGCGGGCGTCCGCCCCGTGGCAAGGCCGCCGGCCGGACGCGTCCGGCAGGAACAGCGAGGCCAGCCGGCGCTCGAGCTCCCAGGCGACCTGCTGCAGGTTCAGCATGCGCCCCGATCCAACCGGGCACTCCACCTTGAGGGTGTCGCCGTAGAAGTGGTGATAGCGCTCCAGCGCCTCGAGGACCAGGTAGTTGATTGGGAACCACACCGGCCCGCGCCAGTTCGAGTTGCCGCCGAACAGTCCGCTGGTGCCCTCCGCGGGCGCGTAGTCCACCCGATGAATCTCCCCGTGCACCTCGATCTCATACGGACGTTCATGATGCACTCGTGACACCGACCTGATCCCGTGCGGAGCGAGGAACTCGCCCTCATCCAGCAGATATCGGAGCACGCGCTCGAGCCGCTCGCGCCCCGGGATGGCCAGGAGCCGTTGCGCGTGACCTCCCGTCTGCCGCGGCATCATGCAGGCGATCTGGCTCGTTACGTCCCGACGGTTGTCCAGGAACCAGCGCATCCGCTTCCGGAAGCCATCGAGATGCTCGAGCATCGCCTCGTCCATCACTTCGGCTGCGATCAGCGGGATCACTCCTACCAGGGACCGGATCTGCAGCGCCTGGTGACGGTCGCCCACGTGAAGCTGGTCGTAGTAGAACCCGTCGTCTTCGTGCCAGAGGCCCGTCCCGCCGAGCGTGTTGATCGCCTGGGCAATGGCGATGAAGTGCTCGAAGAACTTGGAGGCCAGGTCCTCGTACGCCGGGTCCTCGCTGGCCAGCTCCAGCGCCATGCTGAGCATGGTATTGCAGTAGAACGCCATCCAGGCCGTGCCGTCGGCCTGCTCCAGGTGGCCGCCGGTCGGCAGCGGACGCGAGCGGTCGAAGACGCCGATGTTGTCGAGGCCGAGGAAGCCGCCGGCGAAGAGGTTCCTGCCCTCAGGATCCTTGCGGTTCACCCACCACGTGAAGTTGAGCAGCAGCTTCTGGAACGCGCGCTCGAGGAACAGCCGGTCGCGCTGTCCCTTGGCGCCCGTCATCTTGTACACCCGCCAGCAGGCCCACGCGTGGACCGGGGGGTTCACGTCGCCGAAGGCGAATTCGTAGGCGGGAATCTGCCCGTTTGGGTGCATGTACCATTCGCGCAACAGCAGCAGGAGCTGCTCCTTGGCGAAGTGCGGATCGATGCGCGCGAACGGAATCATGTGGAAGGCAAGGTCCCAGGCCGCGAACCAGGGATACTCCCACTTGTCCGGCATCGAGATGATGTCGCGGCTGTAGACATGCGGCCACTCCGCGTTGCGACCTTCGCCACGTCCGCCGGGGGGCGCGGGTTGGCTCGGGTCGCCTTCGAGCCAGTGCGGCGTCACATAGTGATAGAACTGCTTGCTCCAAAGGAGCCCGGCATATCCCTGCCGGAGAACCCGTCGTTCCTCGTCCGTTGCGGCTGCGGGTGCGCGGTCTCGGTAGAACTGGTCCGCCTCAGCGATCCGATCCCGAAACACGTCGTCGAACCGCGACCCGAATGAAGTGCTCTGCGCGCTCGTCGCCTGTCGCAGGCGGAGACGCACGACGCTTTCGCCACCGGCCGGGACGCCAAGGAAATAGTGAAAGGCCGCTTTGGTCCCTTCGCAGGCGGGATTCACGGCCGAGGCATCGCCTTCGACGATCGCCCGGTGGAAGGCGTCCTTCACGAACGGCTGCGGGTTGGGTGAGCCGAACAGGCGATTGAGGTTGGTCTCGTTCTCCGTGAAGAGCCGTCCCGCGGCCGACCCAGCCTCGGAGATGTCAGCCTCCAGCGTGTACCGCCCGATCTCGCCGTGCTCGGCCATCATACCGCACGGCCCGCTGCATCGGATGCTCGGCTTGGGCCAGTAACCCTCCCCGTCACGGCCCCAGCTCCACGTGTTCCGGAACCAGAGGGTCGGCAGGAGGTGCACCGTGGCGGCCTCGGGGCCGCGGTTGGCAACGGTGATGCGGATCAGGATGTCGTCAGTGTCGGCCTTGGCGTACTCGGCGAAGACGTCGAAATAGCGCCCCTCGTCGAACACGCCGGTATCGGCCAGCTCGAACTCGGGCTCCGTCTTCCCACGCTCACGGTTGACCCGGACCAATTGCTCGTAGGGGAATTTCGCCTGCGGGTACTTGTAGAGCGCCTTGAGATAGGAATGAGTCGGAGTGGAATCGAGGTAGAAGTAGGCCTCCTTCACGTCCTCTCCATGGTTTCCTTCGGGGCCAGTCAGGCCGAAGAGGCGTTCCTTGAGGATGGGATCTCGGCCGTTCCACAGCGCGAGTCCGAAGCAGAGCCGGCCCTGCCGGTCGGTAATGCCGAGGAGGCCGTCCTCGCCCCAGCGGTAGGCACGGCTGCGCGCCTGATCGTGGGAGAAGTACTCCCACACGTTCCCGTCAGCCGAGTAGTCCTCCCGAACCGTGCCCCACTGGCGCTCGGCCAGGTACGGGCCCCATCGCTTCCAGTTCCGGTCGCGACGCGTGTCTTCCGCGAGACGCCCGGCTTCCGCTCCGGCCACGTGGTGCCTCCCGACGCGACATCATCGCTCGCGTCTCCGATTTGTTGAATGTGGGGCGTGCTGCCGGTACAACGCCGCCGGTCCGAAGACGGTTCCACCTCCGCCCCACCGGAGACTATCCCGCCCGTTCCGCGTCGAGCCGGCGCCCGATCGTGGCTACGAGGTGACCCGGCAGACGGCTCCGCCGAAGACGGCTCCGGATCTCCTGCACCAGACTGTTCTCGAAACGGTACCGGTCCGCGCAGCGAAGGCACTCGCCGATGTGCCGTGCGACGACGCGCATCTCTCCCGGAGAGAGCTCACGATCGATGTAGTTGTCCAGCTGCCGCAGGATCGCCTCGCACGTCACCTGCATCGCACGGTCGCTCACGCTGCCTGCTTTCGGCCCCACGGGTGACTGCCTGAACGATCGCTCTCGGCGGCAAGAACGTGGCGGTGCGACGCAGGGTTCCAGCGCGTGGGGAACCTGGGGCGGGCCGCTTGCATTAGATCGCGTGCCACCGCCGATCGATTCCCCAACCGCGGAGAGTTCGCCATGAGATTCCGAAAGTCATGCCTGATCACCCTGGCGCTGTGGGCTGTCGCCGGCCGTGCCCAGGCCCAGTCCACGGTTGCCAAGCGGACATTGACGCTGGAGGGCGCCAAGGCCGTCGCCGCTGCGGCCGCGGCTGAGGCCACGAAGGGTCGCGAAGGCGCGTCGATCGCCGTGGTGGATGATGGCGGGAACTTGATGTACCTCGAGCGGCTGCAGCCGACGTTCCCGATGGGCGCGACGATCTCGACCGAAAAGGCTCGCACCGCCGCACTGTTCCAGAAGCCGACCAAGATCCTCGAGGACGCGATCGTGGGTGGCCGCACGCCGCTGCTCAATGCGTGGTCCGCGCCGCTCAATGGCGGCGAGCCGATCGTGGTGGATGGCCAGGTGGTCGGCGCGGTCGGCGTGAGCGGGGCGTCGAGCGCCGCGAGGGACGCCGTGATCGCGATCGCCGGTGCGGCCGCGGTCGGTACGCGGACCAGCGCGAGCCGGTGAAGGAGATCACGATGAGACTCTCGACCCTCGCGGCGCTGGCGAGCCTCGCGTTCGCGCCGCTCGCCACGGCTCGGGCACAGTCCGGCGACGATGCCGTCAGATATCTCGGGCGCGATGCGGTTGCTGCCGCCTTCGCCAAAGGCGTGCCGATGATCGAGGTGCGCGACTACAAGATCCACGCGAGCCGGCGGGAAGGACCTGGCATGGCCGAGATCCATGCCAGCGACACCGACATCGCGTACGTCCTGCAGGGAACGGCGACCCTGGTGACGGGCGGCTCGCCGGTGGGGCTCAAGGCGACCGGCGCTGACGAGTTCCGCGGCACCGCCATCGAGGGCGGCGAGACTCGCGAGCTCAAGCCGGGTGATGTGATCGTCATCCCCAACGGCACGGCGCACTGGTTCAAGAGTGTGACGAGCCCATTCCTCTACTATGTGGTCAAGGTCCGGCAGGCCGAGCGGTCGATGACGACCGCGGGAGCGATGTGATGCGGCGCCCTGCTCCGATGCTCCTCCGGGCGATCCTGGCCCTCGTCGCCTGGCCCGGGCTGGTCAACGCGCAGGCGACGGTGGACCTGCCGGCCGGCAATCCGTTCGCAACGGTCGACCTGCGCACCACCGAAGGCGCCGCCCTGGTGCAGGCCCGGTGGCGGTACAGCGACGTCGAGGTGATCGAGACCGTTCACCACGCCGTGGGCCCGGGCCTCCGGGCGTCGGGCCCGGCGAATCGGACCAACGACATCAGCCCCCATGCGGAAGCGTTGGACTTCGACGATTCAGCGTGGGAGACGATCGAGCCAGCGGCGCTCGAGGTCCGCCGATCGAACGGCCGGCTCGCTTTCAACTGGTACCGCACGCGGCTCACTCTGCCGCGCACCCTCGGCGGCGTCGACCTCACCGGCGCGACCGTCGTCTTCGAGCTGGTGGTCGACGACTATGCCGAGATCTGGGTGGACGGTCGGTTGCCACTCGTGCTGGGGCAAACCGGCGGCCAGCTCATCAAGGGCTTCAACTCCCCCAATCGTGTGGTGCTCACCCGCGACGCGCGCCCGGGGCAGCAATTTCAGCTCGCGGTCTTCGGCGTCAACGGCCCGGTCTCTCGCCCACCCGAGAACTTCATCTGGATCCGCTCGGCGACCCTCGACATCCACCATCCGGGCCAGATCGGGGCGCCGGCCGCCACGCGCGCCAAGGTCGTCCGGCTCGACCCCGCGCTCGACCGCATCCTGCCAAAGGGAACCGTAATCGAAAAACTCGCGGGCGGCTTCCAGTTCGTCGAGGGCCCGGTGTGGCATCCCGACGGCTACCTGCTCTTCAGCGATCCCAATGCCAACACGATCTACCGCTGGACGCCGGACGGCGCGGTCTCGGTGTTCCGCAGCCACAGCGGCTACGCCGGCATCGACGTCGGCGAGTATCGCCAGCCTGGCTCCAACGGGCTCACCTTGGACCGGAAAGGCCGGCTCACGATCAACGAGCACGGCAACAGGAGGGTGACCCGATTGGAGCTGACTGGAGCGATCACGGTGCTCGCTGACCGATATGAAGGAAAGCGGCTCAACAGCCCGAACGACCTGGTGTATCGCTCGGATGGCACCCTCTACTTCACCGATCCGCCGTTCGGGCTGCCCAAGGTGTTCGACGATCCGAGAAGGGAACTGCCGTTCAGTGGGGTCTACAGGGTGAAGAACGGCCAAGTGACGCTGCTGACGAAGGAGCTGAGCGGACCGAATGGGATCGCCATCTCGCCGGACGAGCGCCACCTCTACGTCGGGAACTGGGACCTGAAACGCAAAGTGCTGATGCGGTACGAGCTCCAGGCCAACGGCACCATCGCGGGTGGGACGGTCTTCTACGATTTCACCCGAATTCCGGAGCCGGTGGCGCTCGACGGCATCAAAGTGGATGAGCAGGGGAACGTCTACGTATCGGCACCGGGCGGGGTCTGGATCCTTTCGCCTGCGGGAAGGCCGCTTGGCCGCATCGTTCCGCCGGAGCACGATGCCAACTTTACCTTCGGCGACGCGGATGGCCGGTCACTCTACCTGACGGCCAGCACCGGGCTGTACAGGGTGCGGCTGAACATACCCGGCGTTCGCCCCGGTGCGCTCCAGCAGGCAGCGGCCCGATGAGTCCTGAACGCGGTGTGCGCGTTCGGGTCCGGCCGAAGTTCGCCCGGCTCTATCCGGAATTGAGCCCGGAGGCATGGATCCCGTCCTGTGAAGTGGCCGCGCTCATGGTGGCGCGGGCACGCCAAGCACGCCGGGAAAGCCTCCGCCGGCGGACGTGGGACCCACGGCACTTCGAGATTCTTGGTGCCGCGCAGACCGTCCGATCGACGGCGGCGCGTGGCCACTTGAGGTGAGCTTCGCAACCCGGTCACCGGCGTCTGGCGGACGCCGCCGACACGAGGCAATTTCTGATCGTCACCAACCTCTGGTCGGTCCATGATCGTGATTCGGCACAAGAGCACCGGCGAGCCACTGCACGAGGTGAAAGCCAATACGCTCGCGGGCGCTGACCTGGAAGGCGCCATGCTGCTTTGCGCCGACTTGAAGGGCGCGGACCTGCGCGGCGCCCGACTCCGAGTGGTCGATCTCTGCCAGTCTGACCTCCGCGGCGCGAACTGGAGAGCCTCGCCCGCTTGGCGCTCAGGCTCGCCGCGGCTAGTCTAAAGTCTCCCCCCCAAGCCACTCTTGTTCGCCGAGGCCCTCTTCATGCACCACCCCGCTCCCATCCTGCTGGACGGTTCCTGGGTCGCTCCGCGCGCGGCTGCCACCCGCGAGATTCGCAACCCCGCGACACTCGAGCTGCTTGGGGTGACCGCGGACTGTGGCCCCGACGATGTCGCGGCCGCGGTCGAGGCCGCAGCGCGGGCACAGCCCGGATGGTGGCGCGTGCCTGGAGCGGAGAAAGCGCAGTACCTGCGCGCCGTCGCTCAGAGGATCCGGCGTGCGGAGCACGAGCTCTCCACCACGATGGCTCGCGAGACCGGCAAGCCGCTCATCGAGGCTGTGGACTGCATCGAGTGGGTCGCGGCGTGCTTCGACTATTACGCCGAGGTCGGCCGGCGAAGCTACGGCGCCTCCATCCCACCCGTGGCCGCCCACCAGCTCAACTTCACGATCAAGGAGCCTTTCGGCGTCGTGGCGGCGATCGTGCCGTTCAACTTTCCGCTGCTGCTGATGGCCTGGAAGGTGGCCCCGGCGCTGGCCGCCGGAAACACGCTGGTCTGCAAGCCGCCGCACCAGAATCCGCTGTCGAACCTGCTCCTGGCGCGCTGCTTCGACGCGCTGCCCGCGGGCGTGGTGAACCTGGTCACCGGCGGGCCCGACACCGGCGAGGCGCTGGTGCGGCACCCGCGCGTCGACCTCATTGCCTTCACCGGCTCCGTCGCGGCGGGACGGCGGATCGCGTCCCAGGCCGGGCAGGAGCTCAAGAAGGTGAACCTCGAGCTCGGAAGCGTCGATCCTTTCATCGTCTTCGCGGACGCCGACCTCGACGTGGCCGTCCCGGGGGTGGCGTGGGCCCGGCTGCTGAATGCCGGGCAGGTGTGTACGTCGCCCAAGCGCGTCTACCTGGTCGAGCCGATCGCGCAGGAGTTCACCCGGCGGCTCGACGCGTACGTCCGGACGCTGCGCGTGGGCGACCCGATGGACTCGGGCGTGGACCTCGGCCCGCTGATCTCGCGCGAAGCCTTGGAGACGGTGGAAGCGCAGATCGCGAGGGCGGTGGAGGAAGGCGCACGGGTGCTGACGGGCGGGTGCCGCGTCCAGCCCGGCGGGCTGCGCGGACACTTTCTGGAGCCGACGATTCTGACCGACGTGCCGCACGGGTCGCTGCCGACCACCGAAGAGATCTTCGGACCGGTCCTGTCGCTCACGGTGGCGCGCGACGCCGACGAAGCGATCGCGATGGCCAACGACAGCCGCTACGGGCTGGGCGCCTCGATCTACACGAACGACCTGCAGACGGCGATGCGGGCCATGCAGGAGATTAAAGCGGGCACGTTCTGGATCAACGATCCGCTCACCGACAACGACGCCGCACCGTTCGGCGGCATGCGGTGGAGCGGCATCGGCCGCGAGCTGGGCGAGGAGGGCCTCGACGCCTTCCGCGAGCCCAAGCACGTGCATCTGGATTACGTGATGGAGCGCAAATCGTACTGGTATCCGTATCGGGACCGGCCCATCCCGGTGCACGGGCCGGCGCACGGGCCGTGATCGTCATTCCTCCGTGAGGGCCGCCCCGCTGACCCAGTCTCGAGGCTCGAGCATGGCGATGAGCTCCGCCTCGAACGAGCCCGGGGCATAGACGGGCGAATACTCCCACGACGCCAGCGGAGGGAGACTCATCAGCACGCTCTCGACCCGCGCGTTCGTCTGCAGGCCGAAGGTGGTGCCCCGATCGTGCACCAGGTTGAATTCGACGTAGCGCCCACGCCGCGCGAGCTGCAGCCGCCGCTCGCGCGGGCCCCACGGCAGCGCCCGCCGCCGCTCCACGATCGGCTCGTACGCCGCCGGGAGGACTCCGCCGAGATCGAAGGTGAAATCCACCAGCCGCGCCAGACTCAGGCTGCTCTCACCGTCTCTCAGATTGTCGAAGAACACCCCGCCGATGCCGCGGCGCTCGTCCCCTCTGTGGGTGTTCACGAAATAGTGGTCGCACCAGCTCTTGAACCGCGGATAGAACGAGGGATGATGGCGGTCACACGTCGCCTTGAGGGCGCGGTGAAAATGCCGGGCGTCGTCCTCGAACGGATAGGTGGGCGTGAGATCGGTACCGCCTCCCAGCCACACGTCGAGCGTCTCGCCCGCGTCGTCGGTCAGGTCGAAGTAGCGGACGTTGAGGTGCACCGTGGGCAGCATCGGACTGCGCGGGTGCACGACGAGACTGACGCCCGTGGCGTAGAAGTGCACCGCCTCCACGGCGCCGACCCGCGCCCCGAGCCGCTGGGCGGCCCCTGCCGGAAGGACGCCGCTCACCGCCGACCGGTTGATGCCGGCTTTCTCGAACGTCTCGCCGTCGCTGAGGACGCGGGCGACGCCGCCGCCGCCGCCTGGCCGGTCCCACCGATCTTCCCCGAATGTCCCGCCTCGGTCCAGCCGGGCGAAGAACGCGGTCGTCTCGTCATGCAGGCGTTCCATTCGCGCCGAGACGCGGGCCCGCACGTCGGGTCCCGTCACGGCGCGCGCCACTCCTTGACCGCGTCGACGAACGCGCGCGCGTGCGCGACGGGCACGTCCGGATTGATCCCATGACCCAGGTTGGCAATGTGCGCGCGCCCGCCGAACGCGTCGAGCATCTCGTGCGTGCGTTGCCGGATGATCGGCGGAGACGCATACAGCCAGCATGGATCCAGGTTGCCTTGCAGCGCGACGGGCCGGCCCGCGAGCCGCCGACACGCCTCGGCCGCGTCTGTCTGCCAGTCGACCCCGATCACGTCGGCGCCGGTGGCCGCCGCGATTTCCTCGATGGCCCACCCGGCGCCCGGCGCGAACGCGATCACCGGTGCGCCCGCCCCGCGCGCGATGCGGACCGCCTCGGCCAGGTAGGGGAGTGCAAACTCGCGGAAGTCGCGCGGGCCCAGTGCACTCGCCCAGGAGTCGAAGAGCTGCACGGCCTGGGCACCGGCCTCGACCTGCGCCACCAGGAAGTCGCCCACGGCGCGCGCGAGCCGTCCCAGCAAGGCGTGCGCGCGTCCGGGATCCTGTACGAGCAGGCGCTTGGCGTGGGTGAACGACTTCGAACCCTGCCCCTCGACCATGTAGCTCATCAGCGTCCACGGTGCTCCCGCGAATCCGATCAGCGGGACCCGCCCCGCGAGCTCGCGGCGGGCCAGGCGCAGGGCGTCGAGCACGTAGGCCAGGTCGTCGTGAGGAGAGACATCGCGCACCCGCTCGAAGTCCGCGGCCCCCCGCAACGGGTCGTGGAAGCGTGGGCCGACCCCTTCGTCCACCGAGAGCGCCATCCCCATCGCCTGCGGAACCACGAGGATGTCGCTGAAGATGATCGCGGCGTCGACCCCGATGAGGTCGACCGGCTGCAGCGTGACCTCGACGGCGAGCTCGGGCGTGCCCACCATCGTCAGGAAGTCGGCGCGCCCGCGGACCGCGCGGTACTCGGGCAGGTAGCGGCCGGCCTGGCGCATCATCCAGACCGGCGGACGTTCCACCGGCTCGCGCCGGCAGGCACGCAGGAAGAGATCGTTCATGCGGCTCCGAATGGGTTCAGCGGCCAGCCATCAGGGCACGAATCGCGGCGGTGAGCGCCTCGGTGGTGGGTCGCGCCGCCACGCGTTCCGGCGGCCAGCCGGACGCCCGTGCGGCATCGGCGGTGGTGGGACCGACGGCCACGAGCGCGGGTCGTGAGCCGGGCGGGCAGGCCCGGGCCAGCAAATCGGCCACGCTGGGGCTGGCCACCACCAGCACCTGTGCGCGCTCCGCCGCCCGCCGCGCGTCGGTCTCGCCCGCGAGCACGGAGCGGTAGCAGACGAGCTCCTCCACCACGATCCCGCCGTCTCGCAGGCGAGCGGGCAACTCGTCACGACGGATGTCGCCGCAGGGGAACAGGACCGGGCCCCGCGTGCCTTCCTCCATCAATGCCTCGGCCAGCGCCCCGGCCGCACCGTCCCGGCCTACGGCGCCCTCATCGGGCCACCGAACGGTGCCCAGGACATCTCCCAGCGCATCGGCGGTGCCTGCGCCCGCCGCCCACACCTTGGGCAAGCCATCTCCTCCGCCGGTTCCCGCCGCCGCCAGCCGGCCGGCGAACGCCCGTGCGGACCGCGGTGACGTGAACGCCACCGCGTCGTAGCGCGCCAAATTTCGGATGGCGGCGTCGACCGCGCCCCAATCGACCGGTGGCGCGAAGGTGATAAGCGGGCACTCTTCCGCGCTGATAGGGACAGCGCGCAGCGCCTCGATCAACCCGGGGAAACTTCCGGTCGAAGCCGTGACGACGACCGTTCCGGTCATCTCAGGGCTCCGGCACCGCCGGCGCCGAGCTGGCCCGCACCTCCGCGAGAATCGATGCGGCTCCATCGCCGATGAGCCGCTCGGCGAGCACCACGCCGAGCTTGTCCGCACCGGACTCGTCCGCCGCTCGGCGCGCCTCGACACCTTCTACACTGCGCTCACCGCCCAAGGCAACCACCCGGCCTTGAAGCCGAAGCTCACCCCCCTCGTCCATCGATGCCAGCGCCGCGACAGGGACCTGGCAGCCGCCTTCGAGGGCTCGGAGAAACGCGCGCTCCGCGGTGACGGCGAGTGCGGTCCTGGCGTGGTGAATCGCGCGCCGCGCGGCCGCGGCCGAGATCTGGTCGCCCGTGCGCGCGGTCACCGCCAGGGCGCCCTGCCCCGGCGCCGGCAGCATCACTGCGCTGGGCAGCCGCTCCCCGATCCGGTGGCCGAACCCCAGCCGCACGAGCCCGGCCGCGGCGAGCAGAATGCCGGACCATTCCGTGTGGGCGTCGAGCTTGGCCACACGGGTGTCGACGTTGCCGCGGATGTCGCGGACCTGAAGATCCGGTCGTCGGTGGAGCAGCTGTGCCCGCCGACGCAGGCTGCTCGTGGCCAGCACGGCGCCCTCGGGCAGCTCATCCCAGCGGAGCGGGCCACGACCGACGAGGGCGTCGCGTGGATCCTCCCGCTGGCCGACCGCCACCAGGGCGATCCCGTCCGGCAGCACGGTCGGGAGATCCTTGAGGGAATGCACCGCGAGGTCGATTTGCCCCTCGAGCATCGCGTCGTCGATCTGCTTGGTGAACAGTGCACGGCTTCCGATCTGCGCGAGCGGCAGATGCTGCACCATATCGCCGGTCGTGCGGATCTCGACGCGCTCGGTGGCGTAGCCCGCGTCGGCGAGCCGCCCGCGCACGTGCTCGGTCTGCCAGAGGGCGAGTGCGCTGCCGCGTGTTCCCACCCGCAGGGGTGCGGACGGCGGCGTCACGTGCGGGCGGCGCCGGCCGGCGCAGTCCCCGGTGCGACCCGCGCCGCCGCGGCCTCACCCGACGCGATGGCGTCCGCGAGCGCCACGCCTTCGCGATAGGAACCCGCCAGCGCGAGGCCCGGACTCTTCCGCTCCGCCTCGTCCATGATGTCTTTGAAGCGTCCGTACGTGAGATCGTACTGCGGGATGGCCTTCGGCCAGAGATGGAAGGCGCGGAAGGTGGGCTCGCCCTTGGCGCCGAGCAGCGCGCGCAGGTCGTCCTGGACCCGCGCCGTGATCGTGGCCAGATCGGCGTTGGCGAGATCCGGGTTACGCACGCCGCCCACGAAAGCGGTCAAGAGGACATGGCCGTCAGGCGCGCGCCCGGCGAACAGCGTGGACGAGAAGACGACCCCCAGCACATGGCGACGCTCGACCTCCGGCACCAGGAAGCCGAATCCGTCGAGCGCGTGGGCCACGTCCTCGCGATGGAAGCCGAGGACCAGCACGCCCACCGGAGGATGGCTGATGCTGGCCAGCGTCTTGAGCCGGTCACCGCCGGGGAACGCGAGGTCGAGGTCGTCCACGCAGTGGGCCGGGGCCGCGTAGACGACGGCGTCATACAGTTCGGATGCCTGAAAGGCGGCTCCGACGGTCCATCCCTTCGCTCCCACACGGAGCTGCGTCACGGGGGCCCGAAGTCGGATCTCCGCGTGCAGCTCGCGGGCGAGCGCATCAGGCAGCTCCTGCAGCCCGCTTCTGAAGGAGACGAGATCGCCCGCGACCCCGCCCTCCTGGTCGCGCTTCCGCGCGCGCATCATGCCGCCGAACGCCTTGATCACCGAGCCATGCGCCCGCTCGAGACCATACAACTTCGGCAGGGCGTGCCTGACCGACAGTTGCTCCGGGTCTCCGGCGTAGATCCCGCCGACGAAGGGGTTGGCGATGTAGTCGACGATTTCCTGATTGAAGCGCCGTCGGACGAACGTGGCGACGCTCTCCTCGACCGGTGAGTCGCCTGGATCCACGAGCGGCTCGCCGAACACGGCCAGTTTGGCGCCGTTCGAAAGCAACCGCGTGGTCAGCAGGTCCTGGGGCGACAGCGGAAGCGGAACGAGCTTGTTCTTCTTGACGACGTAGCGATTCTTCGCCGCGGGCGAGGCCGGGAGCAGGCTTCCCTCGAGCCCGAGCTCCAGCAGCAGCGCGCGCAGCACCGGCGAGGGCGCGGCGAGCGAGTTGGGTCCGAGTTCGGCCAGGAAGCCTTCCCGACGTTCGGTACGGATCGCGCCGCCGACTCGCTCGCTCGCCTCGTACACGACCACCCGCTCTCCTCGCTGCTTGAGGCGGTAGGCCGCGGTCAGACCGGCGATGCCACCCCCGACGACGGCTACCGCGCCCATGCGGAGCCCAGGGCATTTTCGAGCGCGGCGAGCTCCGCGTCGCCGTGCACGGCCGAGGTGAACGCGGCCTCGAACGCCGAAGGGGCGAGGTACACGCCGCCCTCGAGCATTGCGTGGAAGAAGGTGCGATACCCCGCGCGGTCGGCGAGCTTGGCTTCGCCGTAGTCGCGCACTGGCCCACCGGTAAAGAACGGGGTGAGCATGGTCCCCACGCGCTGGACGGTCACGGTCACGCCCGAGCCCTCCGCCGCGGCGCCGATCGCCTCGGCCGCCTGCGCCGCCCACCGCTCGGCGCGCTCCCACACGCCCGGCCGGGCGAGCACATCGAGCGTCGCGAGCCCGGCCGCCATGGCGAGCGGATTGCCCGAAAGCGTTCCGGCCTGGTACACCGGCCCGGCCGGGGCGACCTGCTCCATCAACGCCCTCGGTCCGCCGTAGGCCGCGGCCGGCAGTCCTCCGCCGACGACCTTGCCCAGGATCGTGAGGTCCGGCTCGACACCATAGAGCACCTGCGCGCCCACCGGATGAACGCGCCACCCGGTCATGACTTCGTCAAAGACCAACAGCGCCCCCGCGCGCCGCGTGACCGCGCGAAGTCCTTCCAGGAACCCCGCCGCGGGGGGCACCACGCCCATGTTGCCCGCCACCGGCTCGACCAGCACCGCCGCGATGTCGGCACCGCGCGCCTCGAAAAGAGCCTCGACCGCGGCCAGGTCGTTGAAGGGCGCGACGAGGGTGTCGGCGACGGTGGCCGCCGTGACCCCCGGCGAATCGGGCAGTCCGAGCGTCGCCACGCCGGAGCCCGCCGCCGCGAGCAGCGCGTCCGCGTGTCCGTGATAGCACCCGTCGAACTTGACGATCATGCGTCTGCCGGTGGCCGCTCGGGCCAGGCGCACGGCGCTCATGGCCGCCTCGGTTCCGCTGCTCACGAACCGCACCATCTCCACCGACGGGAAGAGCGCGACGACCCGCTCCGCCAAGCGCACCTCGAGCTCGGTCGGCGCTCCATAGGTCGTGCCCCGACTTGCGGCCTCGAGTACCGCCTCCAGTACCTCCGGATGCGCGTGGCCAAGGATCAACGGTCCCCAGGACAACACCAGATCGACGTAGCGATTACCGTCGACGTCCTCGAGCCACGGCCCCTGTCCCCGGGCGATGAACCGTGGGGTTCCCCCCACGCCGCGGAACGCCCGGACCGGGCTGTTCACCCCACCGGGAAGGACACGCTGCGCGGCTGTGAAGAGGCGCTCGGACGCCGTCGTCACCTTCCTGGCACGGACTTCGGTCACACTCCTCGCTCCTCGGCCAGCCACCCCGCGGCGTCCTTGGCGTGATAGGAGATGATGGCGTCGGCGCCAGCCCGGCGCATGCTCATGAGTGTCTCCATGACGACGCGGCGCTCCTCGATCCAGCCGAGGCGCGCGGCGGCCTTCACCATCGAGTATTCCCCGCTGACGTTGTACGCCACCAGCGGCAGCGAGGTCCGTTCCCGGACTGCGCGGACGACGTCCAGATAGGCGAGCGCCGGCTTCACCATCAGCATGTCGGCGCCCTGGGCCTCATCGAGGGCGGCCTCCTGGATCGCCTCGCGCACGTTGGCGGGATCCATCTGGTACTCGCGGCGGTCTCCAAACGCCGGCGCGCTTTCCGCGGCCTCGCGGAATGGACCGTAGTAGGCGCTCGCGTACTTCACCGCATAGCTGAGGATGGCGCTTTCCGTGCAGCCGGCGCCATCGAGCGCGGCTCGAATGGCCCCGACCATTCCGTCCATCATCCCGCTGGGCGCGACGATGTCCGCCCCGGCTTCAGCATGCGTCACCGCGACACGGCCGAGGATCTCGAGGGTGGCATCGTTGTCCACCCGGCCGCTTCGCAGGAGGCCACAGTGGCCATGGCTGGTGTACTCGCAGCAGCAGACGTCGGTGAGCAGTAGAAGATCCTGGTGGCGCGCCCGAATCCGACGCAGTGCGCGCTGCACGATCCCATCCGGAGCGAAGTTTTCCGAGCCGACTTCGTCCTTGGCTGCCGGCAGCCCGAAGAGCAGGACAGCCGGAATGCCGTGCGCCCGGATGCGATCGACTTCGCGGTCCAGCGCGTCGTCCACCGAGAGGTGGCAAACCCCCGGCATCGAGTTGATCTCGCGCTCGACCCCGGTCCCGTGCACGACGAAGATGGGCTGGATGAGGTCGCCCGCGTCGAGCTGGTGCTCGCGCACGAGCCCCCGGAGCGCGTCGGTGCGGCGCCGGCGGCGGGGACGATGGATCTGTGGTGTGGTCACGGAGGTAAGACTAGGGAGCGAGTGCCGCTGCCGCAACCGTCGGGCACGGCCTTTGCCGCGATCGATCGGCGTGCCCGGGGTCACCCCGGCCGCCCACTTCCATATCACCGCTCAACCTGTCGTCCGTTCGCATCTTGGATCGTAGACGGGCAGTCCGCGGCGCCATCGGTCGGGGTCCGGCGTCCGGCACAAGATGGAGCAGGCTGACCATGAGGACCACCGCTTTCCCCGCACTGCCCTTGCTGGTCGGCCTGGCGGCCGCCGCCTGCGGCACGCCTCCCGCCAAGCTCGTCCCGCCTCCCCCTGTCAGTCCCGCTATCGCCATCGTCGGCGCTACCCTGTGGGATGGAACTGGCCGCGCGCCGGTGGCCAACGCCGTCACCGTGGTCCGCGGCGAGCGGATTCTGTGCGCCGGGGGTGCAGGTGAGTGCCCGATCCCTCGCGGCGCGAGGGTCATCGAGGGCCAGGGCCAGTATTTGATTCCCGGGCTGATCGACAGCCACGTGCACCTGCTGTTCCTCTCCAACGGCAGCGCGGGGGAAGAGCTCGGCCGCGACCTCCGTGATCTGCTGGCCCAGGGCGTCACCACCGTGCGGGACATGGGCAACAGCCCCGGCGCGCTGCTGTCCCGCGTGGCGGGATTCGACGCGGCCCCGCGCGTCTACGCCATGCAGCTCGTGGCAGGCCGCCGGTTCTTCTTCAACGGGATTCGCCCGGTCCAGACCGCCCGGGGGGTCGTGTATCGCCAGGCGCCGGCGCTCACGATGCAGTGGCTCGGCTGGACGCCAATGCAGTTCAACCGCGAGGACGATGCGGATGCGGTGGTCGCGGAGGCCCGGAAGGTCGGCGCGATGGGGCTCAAGCTCTACGCACAGCTCGACAGCGGCTCCGTCCGGAGACTGACCGACGCGGCCCACCGCGCCGGGCTGACCGTCTGGGGACACGCGTGGGTGCAGCCCTCGAGCGTGGGTGAGGAGAGTGCGGCCGGGATGGACGGCGTGGTGCACGCCGCCGGGCTGGCCGGCGAGCTCTTCAGCCCCGAGGAGCGCGATACTCTCGTCAATGACGGCGACCTGCAGGCCGCCACCGCGAAGGTCGCGACTCCGGTCAGCGCGCACGATCCGCGGGTGCTCGCGACGCTCGACTCGATGGCGGCCCGCGGCACGCTCTTCGAGCCCACCCTCGACGCCACCCGGCACAGCCTGGCCACCTACGACGCGCGGATCCGGCATGTACCGTCGGTTCAGGAGGGCTACGTCCGCGCGGCCTCACAGTTCGGCGTCGAGGTGACCCGTGAGGCCATCAAGCGCGGTGTCCGCATCAGCGCGGGCAGCGATCATGTCGCCTACGGCCCCGTGGGCGAGCGGTCCTCGCTGTTCGGCGAACTGCAGCTGCTGGTCGACTCGATCGCGCTGTCGCCGACGGCGGCGCTGCTCGCGGCCACACGGGACGCCGCCCGCGCCATCGGTGGCGAGCCCGCCCGCCGAATCGGCACCATCGAGGCCGGTCGCTACGCCGACCTGGTGATGTTGAGCCAGGACCCCCTGGAGAACATCGGCAACCTGGAGAGCGTCGAGTGGGTCATGCGTGGCGGCAGAGTCTTCCGTCCCGGTCAGCTTCGGAGCGGGATCGCGATGCGCTAGGCCAGCCTCGAGACTAGGGGCTGCTGCCGGTAGCCACCGGGAGTGAGTCGATCTCCGACCACTCCGTCCACGACCCGACGTAGACCCGCACCCGCGGGTAGCCGAGCAGGTAACGCAGGGCGAAGTGCACGTGACTGGCCTCGGTCGCGCTGTTGCAGTAGGCGATGATGTCCCGGTCTGGCGTGACGCCCTGTGCGCGATAGTTCCGCCGAAGCTCGTCGGGCGATTTCCAGACGTGCCCGAATCCCTCCTGCGTCAGGTCGTCCTGCCAATAGTGATTGATCGCGCCGGGTATGTGCCCCTGCCGCATCTGCGCCCCGGCGGTGCCCGCATACTGGTCCGGTGGCCGCGCATCGACCAGCAGCGCGCCGCCGGTCCGCGCGCGGCGGACATCCTCCAGCGACGCCTGCTCCGGGCCAAATGGACGCTGCCCGAATTCGGACCGGGGAATCCGAGGGTAGCGCTGCACGATCGGACGCTGCTCGAGCTGCCATTTGAAGAAGCCGCCGTCGAGCAGGTACACGCGAGGGTGCCCGAAGCCCGCGAGCAGCCACGTGACGAACGTTGCGTCGATGTCGCGGGTTTCCCCGGCGCTGTACACCACGACCGGGCGTTCGAATACGATGCCCAGCCTCGAGAACAGCTCGCGATACGCCCCGGCCGCGAGCAGCCGGGTCGGGATGCCGCCCTCGCTGGCGCGGACGGTCTCGCCGTGCAGGTACTCCGCGCCCGGGAGATGGCCCTTAAGGTAGGCGAACACGTCGGTGCGGACATCGAGCAGGAGTACCGGACCCTCGCGCTGCCAGCGCGCGAGCTCACCCGTCGACACCAACCTGGGCACTGCCGCGGGCGGGGAGGCCGCCTCAGGGGTGACAGGCGGCGCGCTGACCCGAGCGGCGCAGCCGACCAGCAGTGCCCCCCAGAGCAACAATCCGGGTCGGACCGTTGCTGTCACGGAATCGAATCCTCCAGGCCCATGTACGCGCGCTCCGCCTGGACATAAACCCGGGCCGCGTTCCGCCGGCGACGAGAATTGAGCGAAACCGGCCGGTTCTCGTCCGGCGGCGGCATGGATTTGAGTGCGCGCTGCATCGGCACGCCGCGCTCAACCAGGGCGCGCATGTCCGTCGCGAGCCCCGAGATGTAGGCGCGAGTGCGGGCAACCAGCTCCCGGGGCCGGGACGGTATGGAGCCGTGTCCCGGCACCACCACCCGCGCCCCCAGGCGATCGATTTGGTCGAGCCCTCGTAGCAAAGCCGGGGCGCTTCCGTCCACGACCATCGTCACGGCGTCCTCGACCAGCAGGTCGCCCGCGAAGAGCACGCGCTCGCGCGGCAGCCATACCAGCAGGTCTCCAGCTGAATGCCCACCGCCCGCCGCGGCGATCACGATCGCCTTCCCCCCCAGGTGGAGCGTGTCGCTCCTCGTGACCGGACGGTCCGGCACGTCGGCGAACTCGAACCCGCGCATCGCGTCGAGGCCGACGACCCGAACCCAGTCGGCCACGAGCGCGTCCTCACCGCCTTCGTTCGCGAGCACCCTTCGATCCGGGTGCGCGATCACCTGAGCGCCCGCACGCTTGAACACGATGGCGCCAAAGTGGTGATCGGGATGATGGTGGGTCAGCACCAGCCAGCGCACCGGTCGAGGTGTGACCTGCCGGATGGCGCGGAGCAGCGAATCGCCCTGCGCCGGGCTCGCCAGGGCGTCGATCACCACCACGCCCTCCCGGGTGACGATGAACCCCGCGTTGGACCGGCCTTCGGAGCCGCGCCCCGTGTCGCCGAGGACCGCGTAGACGCCGTCGGCGACGCGGCGAGGCGTGAAGGAAGGGTGTGGCAGCGTGTCGCGCCCGGTCGGCGCGAGGACCAGGAGCTGAAGCAGCAGCGAGGGGGGGAGACTCACGAAGGTCGAGCGAAGGCCGGATGCCCCGAAGGGCAGGCCACTACACCGCCGCGAATGCGACGTTGACGGTCTGGCGATAGACACCGCCCTTGCTATCGGTCCACACGATCGTCAGCGGCGCCTCTTTGTCGGCGCGGAGCGTGAAGCTCACGATCGGATCGCGGCTCACGCCCGACGTCCATTCGAAGCGCGCGACCTGGGCCTCCCCATACGACACCACTACGTCCTTGATGAAGAACGCGGGAATCGGCTGGCCGTCGACGGTGCGGAAGAACCCGGTGTCCATCGGATGCGAAACGATAGCGTTGACCGTGATCAGGTCGCCTCGAGAGATGCGGTCGGGAATGCGGATGCGCGCGTCGCCGATGCCCATCAGCCGCACCCGTTGAGCGACACGTTCACGTGGGCGTAGGCCGCCCACACATCACCGGTCGAGGTTTCGAGAATCGCCCGCACCCATGTGGTACGCTTCATCTTGATGCGGCTCTGAATGGCCACCGACCCTAGGGCGGGAGTCAGGTGGTAAGCGGCGAGATGCGGATCGGGATTGTGGTCCACGATCAGGTGTACCGCCTTGACGTGCTGTTCGGCGGTCATGGGCAGATCGCTCTCGATGATCACGGGCACGATGCGGCCGTCCTCGGCCACCGCCGGCATATCGAGGGAGATGTGGCCCTTTCGAATGGGCCGGTCGCCAAAGAGATCCTTGAGGATCCTGGCCACCTGTTCGTTGGGGACCTCGGGATCGCCCGGGTCCCGGGCCGGAACCGCGGCCAGCAGCCGCTCGCCTCCACGCAGCGCGCTCGAGCCCAGCACACCCACGCCGGCCAGGGCGCATCCGCGAAGGAATACACGGCGACTTGTCATGCGGGAAAGTTTGGGCCTTCTACGGGCCAAGTCAAGCACGATTGAGGCCCGCGGCGCAGGGCTTGCGGCTCCTCCTGGGGCTGCGCGCACGAGGCGGCTGGAAAGCCCCCCTGCAACTTGTGTCACCCGCGGCCGTTGACTAGTTTAAACCATTCTGTTACAAAGCGATGTGAGGTCCCCCCCTCACCTCCACTTCAGGCCGAGGCGCCGTGGATACCCAGGAGCTCCAACAGGTCGCGCTCTTCGACAAGTGCCGCGACTTCACGAAAGCGCGTGAGCTGCAGGCGGTTGGCCTCTATCCGTACTTCAATCCGATCTCCGAATCGGAGGACACCGTCGTTGTCATCGACGGGCAGAAGCGGATCATGCTGGGGTCCAACAATTACCTGGGCCTGACGCACCACCCGAAGGTGCTGGAGGCCGCGAGCCGGGCGCTGAGCCGCTACGGTTCGGGCTGCACCGGAAGCCGGTTCCTGAATGGGACGCTCGACCTCCACGAGCAGCTCGAGCAGGCCATTGCCGAGTTCCTCGGTAAGGAGGCCTGTCTTGTGTTTTCCACCGGATACTCTGCCAACCTCGGCCTGATCGCGGGCCTGGTCGGCCGCGGAGAGACCGTCTACCTCGACAAGCTGGATCACGCGTCGATCGTCGACGGCGCCAAGCTGTCCTACGGCGACACCGAGCGCTTCAACCATGGCGATCTCGGCAATCTCGAGCGCCGCATGGAGCGGAACGGCACGGGTAAGGGCTCGATGATCGTGGTGGACGGCGTGTATTCGATGGAAGGGAACATCGCGGATGTGCCCGGGCTCGTCCGGGTGGCGCGGAAGTACGGTGCCGCGCTCGCGCTCGACGACGCCCATGCGCTCGGCGTGCTCGGTCCGAACGGCGAAGGCACCGCCGCGCACTTCGGCATGACCGACGAGGTCGACATCATTGCCGGCACCTTCTCGAAGTCGCTGGCGTCGATTGGCGGGTTCGTCGCCGCGAGCGAGAGCGTGATCCATTACCTCCGCCACCACAGCCGCCCGCTCATCTTTACCGCCTCGCTGCCGCCGGCCAACACCGCCGGGGTGCTGGCGGCGCTCCAGGTCCTTCAGGACGAGCCCGAGCGCCGGGATCGGCTGTGGGCCAACGCCCGGCGTCTGCAGGACGGCTTCCGCGGGCTCGGCTTCGACATCGGCCCGACGGATACGCCGATCGTCCCGGTGCAGATCGGCCCGCTGGAGAAGACCTTCCTCATGTGGCGCCGTCTCTTCGATGCCGGTGTATTCACCAATCCGGTGGCTCCGCCGGCAGTCCCGCCGTCCCAGTGCCGGCTCCGGACGAGCCTCATGGCCACCCACACTTTCGAGCAGATCGACTTCGCGCTCGAGCAGTTCGGGCGCATCGGACGGGTTCTGGGGGTCATCTGACCCAGTCGCTGCGCGTCCGCGCGGCGCGGGAGCGGGCGGACCTCAAGCGATTCATCGATCTCCCCTATCGGCTCCACGAGCGGGACCCACTCTGGGTCCCGCCGTTGCGTCGGGACGTGGAGCTGCTGCTCTCCCGCGAGAAGAACCCGTTCTTCGAACACGCCGACGCCGAGTACTTCGTGGCGGAGCGCGACGGACAGACCGTCGGCCGCATCGCCGCGATCAGCAATCGCCTGCACAATGATACCCATGGAGACCGGGTCGGCTTCTTCGGTTTCTTCGAGACCGTCGACGACCAAGGCGTGGCGGACGAGCTGCTGCGGGCAGCCGCGGGGTGGTGCCGCGAGCGCGGGCACGACGTGCTCCGCGGGCCGGCCTCGTTCTCGGTCAATGACGAGTGCGGCCTGCTCGTCGACGGATTCGAGACGCCGCCCGCGCTGATGATGCCTCACAATCCGCGGTACTACGTCCGGCTGCTCGAAAACGCCGGATTCGTCAAGGCCAAGGATCTCTGGGTGTACGAGGGTGGAAGCGAGGAGCGCTATGTCCCTGTACCCGAGCGGCTGGCGCGCGGCACGGAACTGATCCGGCAGCGGATGGGCATCACCATCCGTCCGCTCGACATGAAGAATTTTGAAGGCGAGGTCGAGCGGATCAAGGAGCTCTACAACGCGGCGTGGGAGAAAAACTGGGGCTTCGTCCCCATGACGGAGCACGAGATCGACCACCTGGCGGAGCAGTTCAAGCCGGTGGTCATCCCTGAGCTGGTGCCGATCGCGGAGAAGGACGGCAAGGTGATCGGGTTCGGGATCACGCTTCCGGACCTCAACGTGATCTTTCGCCGGAATCGCTCCGGGCGAATGTTTCCGATGATTCTCAAGCTGCTGTGGGCGCTAAAGACCCGGAAGATCCGGCGGGCTCGAATCCTCCTCCTGGGCGTACTGCCGGAGTATCGTGGAAAAGGCGTCGATGCCATGCTGTATCACTGGATCTGGACCCGCTCCGGTGAACGCGGCATCTACTGGGGCGAGGCCGGCTGGATTCTGGAGGACAACCCGGCGATGAACGCCGGTCTCGAAAAAATGACATTCAAGGTCTACAAGACCTACCGACTCTACGACCGACCGATATGAAAACGCTGGTCACCGGCGCCACAGGGTTCGTCGGCAGCCACCTGGCCGAGGCCCTGCGGCGCCGGGGGGACGAAGTGACGGTGCTCGCGCGCTCGGCTGCCAAGGCCGCGGCGCTGGCGCCGCTCGCCGTGCGCGTCGTTCCCGGGGACCTTCACGATCGCGCCGCGCTCCTGCGCGCGGTGGAAGGACAGGACATCGTTTACCACGTGGCCGGCGTGGTGGCAGCGCGCAGCGAAGCCGACTTCCTCGCGGCCAACCGCGACGGGACGCGCAATCTCGTCGAGGCGATGCTGGCAGCAGGCGCCCGCCGAGTGGTGCTCGTCTCCTCGATGGCCGCGGCCGGACCGACGATCCGCGGGCGGCCGCTCCGCGGGGACGAGCTGCCGCGGCCGGTCACGGCCTACGGCCGGAGCAAGCTCGCGGCCGAGCGGGTCGTGACGGAAAGCTCGCTCGCGTGGTCGATCGTGCGGCCGCCGATGGTCTACGGGCCGCGCGACCAGGAGGTCTTGAAGGTGTTCCGTCTCGCGCGCCTCGGTATCGCTCCCGTGCTGGGGGACGGAACCCAGGAGCTCTGCGCGGTCTTCGGTCCGGATCTGGCCGGGGCGCTGATCGCCACCGGCACGAGTGCCGCGACGGTCGGTCGGACGTACTACGCGTGCCACCCCGACGTGTTCACGGGCGCGGATATGGCGCGTGCCGTGGGCCTCACGATGGGCAAGCGACCCGCGGTCATCCGTGTCCCCGCCACGATCGGACGGGGGGTGCTCATGGTCACGGAGGCCGCCGCCCGACTCGCCGGCCAGACCACCATTCTCACCGCCGACAAGGCCAACGAGTTCTTCCAGCCCGCGTGGACCGGCGACCCGTCCACGCTCACGCGTGACACCGGCTGGAGCGCGGCTCACGATCTGCGCACCGGGCTCGAGGCGACGTACAGCTGGTATCGGACCGCCGGATGGCTATAGCGGTACGGCCGAACCGCCCCGTGCTCCTCCCGCCCCGGCTGTCGCGGCTCCTGCCGGTGGACCGGGTGCTCCTGGCATATCTCGTGGTGGTGACGGCGGTGGCCCTGCGACGCGCGCCGGCGGAGCCGGGGTGCTGGTGGCTGATCGTGGCGAACGCGCTCATCGGGCTTCTGATCTGGCTGCTTACCCTTCCCGGACTCGGTCGGGTCGGGCGTAACCTGCGCGAGATCTACCCGCTGATCCTGCTGGTCGGGCTGTATGGACAATTGGACGTGCTGAACGCGGGCGGCATCCGCGTCCACGACCAGCTGGTGCAGCGCTGGGAGCTCGGGCTGTTCGGCGGCCAAGTGAGTCGGGAGTGGTGGCGGGCGGCCCCGAGCGCTCGCTGGTCGACCGTGCTTCACGCCGCCTACTTCTCGTACTACTTCATCGTCACCGTCCCCGCGTGTGTGTTCCTGTCGCGAGGCGACCTGGACGCGGTCCGCCGGTTCGTGCTGGCAGTCATGACGACATTCGTCGTCTGCTACCTGGCGTTCATCTTCTTTCCGGTGGCGGGGCCGTACTACATGTTCGCCCGGCCCGATGCGTGGTTCCTCGACAATCCCGCGGCGCAACTCGTCTATCGAACCCTCGCGGCGGGAAGCTCGTATGGCGCGGCGTTTCCCAGCTCGCATGTCGCGGCAACGGTGGCCGCTGCGCTCGCGACCGCCCACAGCTCTCGACGTTTCGGACTGTTGCTCTTGGTCCCGACCGTCCTCCTGACGGTCGGCGTGGTGTACTGTCAGATGCACTACGCCGTGGATGCCCTGGCGGGACTGGGGGTCGGCACCGCCGTGGTGGTGGGTGTGAGCCGGCTGCGGGCAGCACACGAGGCACGCTGAACGCAAGAAGGGGGCATGCTCCCGCGGGCATGCCCCCTTCCCTTCAATAGCGGCTTGGCGCTACTGAACGGTGATCTTGCCCTTCATGCCAAGCGCAAGGTGCGGAAGGCAGTAGTACTTGTATTCGCCGGCAGGAGCACTGCCGAACGCGACCTTGTACACGGCGTCGGGCTCGGTGAGCAGCGGGCCCTCGAGCGGCGCCATCTGGTCGGCCATACCGGCCTTCAGCGGATCCGCCGCCCCGGCCGGAACACTGTCAGCCCAGAACGAAACATTGTGCGGGCCACCGCTCTTGTTGTGGAAGTTGACGACATCGCCCGCCTTGATGGTCAACTCCGCGGGATCGAACTTGTAGCTGCTGCCGTCGAGTACCATGTTCACGTCGTGAGTCGCACCGCCGGCGGCAGGAGCGGCCGCGGGCGCCGCTGCCGGCTGATCGGGAGTCGCCGTCGTGGTCGACTGATCTTCAGCCTTCTTCTCGCCGCCGCAGGCCGCCAGGACGATGGCCAGCCCCGCCACCATGGATGTCAAACGCATCGCCGCTCTTGCCTCCGAATACAGGATAGTTGCCTACCTTGTGAACCGATTCACAAGACCCAAGTATACTGTGATACCCCTCGAATGGAAGAGGGAACCACCCGATCGTGCGAGCCGCATTAGGATTGTGTGATCATGGCTACTTCCGTCCGTCAGCCCGCTTCGCCGCTCTCGATCGTCGGTGCCCCGCCCTGCCGCAGTCTTGGCACACAATGCAAGAGCCTTCGGGTGACGCTGCGCATCGGTGAGCTCGA
Source organism: Gemmatimonadales bacterium (assembly GCA_035526925.1). Classification (GTDB taxonomy): domain Bacteria; phylum Gemmatimonadota; class Gemmatimonadetes; order Gemmatimonadales; family GWC2-71-9; genus CAVVWJ01. The sequence continues at coordinate 140,464 of DATLBL010000100.1, read as the reverse complement.
GGAGGGCGCCGCCTCGCTCGATCACGAGGCCACCTGGCTGCTCGGCCACACCCAGCACATCGATTTCCTCGAGCTGTGGGAAGGTGAAGGCGACCTGTACGTTGAGGCCGTGCTTCACGCCCCATGCAAATACCTGCATCAAGCCGGCGACGTGGCGCGCTGCCGAGCCCACGGATTCGAGGGACCAGCGCCGCGGGGCGCGCGGCGCGCGCCTCAGCCGCTCCAGCTCGGGGGCGACCGGTTCGTGATCGTCGAGGAGCGTCGAAACACCGTGCGTCAACTCCCGCTCCCGGTACGGGCGCTTCCCGTGCTGGCGGCCGGCGGGTCAGACAATGAAAATCCCTGTGCCACGGCGCCGTGCCGAACGGCGGACAATACGCGCAAGGCGGCCTGCTGCCGGGACCTGCAGGTCGAAATCATGTGCACTCGGTCCCAGCGCCGTCTCGAGGCGCTCGTGCGCTCGCGCCGGTCGCCGTATCTATGCAAGATCGGCCGTGCCGGCGACTTTTCCATCGAGGTCGAGATGATCTCCGCCTGCGGCTATCTGGGCTCCGATGGCGTCGCCTGCAGCCTCCACGGCCGCCATCGGAAGGACGGGCGCACGGCCAAGCCGGACCTGTGCTTCGAGTGGCCACCGAAGAATCGCGGACTGCACCCGGGGTGTGTATTCGGGCCGCGCCGGCGGAAAATCGGCAAATCCTGAGCGCAAGTGTGCAAGCGTCGGAGAGTTGGCCGTCTTTCAGGGCGATCCAACCTCCCGGCTCACTGGCGGAGGCGGAGACCCCAGGGGGCTACCCATCGGAGGCTCGGTGACCGACGACCTCGAGCAACTGTATCAGAGCACTTACACTGCGGTCGTACGATTCCTGTACCGGAAGGTATGGGACGCCGAGCGCGCCGAGGACCTGGCGCAGGAAGTGTTCGTGCGCGCGCTCTCGCATCGGCCGGACAAGCCCCGGGCCTGGGTGTTCGCGGTCGCCGCCAACCTGGCTCGCGACGAAGCCCGCGCCGCCATGCGCCGGAAGCGACACCTGACGCTGCTCAAGGGTGACCCGATCGCCCAGCCGACGATCACGCCGGCAGCGGACGATACCGTCGAGCACGACGAGCAGATGGCCTCGGTGCAGATGGCCCTGAGCACCCTCACGCCCCGCGACCGGGAGATCCTGCTGCTGTGGGACGCGGGACTCAGTTATCCGGAGATTGCCGCGCAGACCGGACTGGCAGTAGGTGCGGTGGGAACGACGCTGGCCCGCGCGCGCCGCCGCCTGGTGGACGCGCACGACCGGCAGCAGATCCGAACGGGGACCGATGCGGCACATTCCTGACGACGAGCTGCACGCCTATCTCGACCAGGGGTTGAGCCGGACCCAGTGCGTCGAGATCGAGAGTCATCTCGCCGCCTGCCCGTCCTGCCAGGCGACGCGCGACGGCATCGCCGCGCTTCGGGACCGGACCACGGCGCTGCTCGCCCGCCTCGCGCCGCCCCGCTCGTTCGCGCCGGCGTTCGATACGCTGAGAGAACGCGCTGCGGATCTGGTGCAGCAGCGCCGGCGGCGGCTGCATGTGGCCGCGTGGGCCGCGAGCCTCGTGGCGGCGGTCGGTCTGGGTTGGGGCGCAAGCTCGATGGTCCGTTCGGAGCGACGCTCGGAGCCCGATGCCCGTGTGGCCATCGCCGCGCCGCTGCAGCCTGCACCAGCCGCGCGCGAGCTCCCGCCCGCGCTCGAGACGTCGCGTCCGCAGGTGGCCACGGCGGCGGTGCCGAAGCCTCGTCCGCCACGGCCGAAGTCCGTCGGCCGTCCCACGGTCGTCTCCGCGGCCGCCCCTGGCCCCGTGCCGCCGGCCGCCGCGGAGGAGCGGCGGAATGCCGCCCTGGCGGTTCTCGATCCCACGCCCGCGCTCGAGCTCACGCGGCTGCAGCGGCCGAACGAGCAGTCGGAGCCGGAGCTCGGCGGCATGTGGCGGACGATGTCGTGGGATGGGGCGAAGGCCGAGGCCGGCGAGCGGGTCCCGCATATCGATGGGCTCCCGGTCATGCAGGTGCAGGTCCAGAACGGCGAGCAGGGTACCCGGCCGGTGATGGTAGTGAAGCAGCAGCTGTCCTCCGGTCAGGTCATTCGCACCATCGAGGGTCCCGCCACCGACGTTTCGCAGCTACTGTCCCGACGTGCCATGGCCGATGTCGACTCGTTGTTCATCACCCGCGACTCCAATCGGCTCGGCAGCAGCGAGGCGGGGCATGCGATGGCCATGCAGGTGGGCGACCGCATGCTGGCCATCACGGGCGACCTTCCGTCGGACAGCCTGCGGGCGATGATCCGTCGTCTCAACGCGGAGATGCGGAGCAAGTGATCCGCTCGTGACGATCGAGCCACGCGAGCAACGCAAAGGGGGCATGACCTCGGTCATGCCCCCTTTGCGTTGCTCGAAAGATCCTGGCGCTAGGCTCGCGGTTTGCCCCGTCGCTCGATCGACTCCGGCGTCACGTAGTCGCGGGGAGTCTCGTCATGATCGAATTCGGCCGAGACGTGCGCGCTGGTGTGTCCACGCTCGCGCTCGAGGGTGATCTCCGCCAGGCGCGGTGAGATCATCGGGAAGGTGCGCGCGAACAGTGCATAGGAGAGCAGGTAGAGCCCGAGAAAGAGCAGCGTCGGCCCGAGCTCGGGCTGCCCGAACGTGGGGCCGGGCAGAGCGCTCACCGAGGGCATCACCAACAGGTATCGCTCGAGCCACAGCGCGACCAGGCTGATGACCGCGAAGAAGCCGAGCGTCGCGCGGATCTTCTTGGGCGACACGCCCAGAAGTCCGAAGAACGGGATCAGGAACATGCCGATGAACACCGCGCGTCCGACCGGCAGCCAGTGGCCCCACAGGCGCGCGAAGACGAAGCCGGTCTCCTCGGGCAGATTGCCGTACCAGATGACGAGGAACTGGGCCCACATCAAGTAGGTCCAGAACACCGTGAACCCGAAGCACAGCTTGCCCAGGTCGTGACGCTGCTTGGGCGATACCAGGTCGGCGACCCCCAGGTGCGACGCGCCGTAGATCGCCATCAGCGCCAGCAGCATGTGCGCGCCGAGGAACGAGCCCATGAAGTAGAAGCCGCCCAGCAGGTTCGAGAACCAGTGCGGCTGCAGGGCCATGATCCCGTCGAATGCGATGATCGTGAATACGATCGCGTACAGCACGGCGTAGGTCGGTGCCAGCCGTCCGATCCGCTCCTGCTGCGCGGCCGCGGCCTCGTCGCTGCCGTCGTAGCCTCGCGTCCACCGGTCGAAGAGCCCGCGGCGGTTGGGCGGCGTGGCGCCCCGGACGGCGAGCAGGTCGGGCACGAGGTCCGCGCGGATCAGCCGCCAGCCGATGAGCGTCAGCAATCCGAGGCCGATCGCCAGCCGCGCGAACATGAACGGGTAGGACAGCCAGACCGCCTTGGAATGCTGCATCCCGTGCGCGGCGGCTTCCATCGGGCCATAGATGGCATGATAGCCCGCGCCGAAGATGAGCAGCAGCGCGACGAACGAGATCGGAAGAAACGCCGCGGACGCGGACGCGAACCGGATGATCATGCCGGACCACTTCGCGTTGGTGATCTTCTGCACGGCCACGAACGCCACGCTGCCGCCCGCCAGCCCCGTGAAGTAGAGCCAATTCACGTGGAAGAGCTGCCAGGCGCGGTCCGCGTGGTCACCGGTCAGGGCCATGACGAACAGGATGAGGCCGAGAATGGCCAGGCCGCCCCCGACTCCGAGGAACAGATCGTACCGTCCGGTCAGGGAGCGCTGCACGAGACGGTCGCGGAGGGTGGGACTCATCGGGGTCGCTCTCCGGTCGATCCGGTGGCGCTCGGCGCCGGGGCGATCCCCGCGGCCGCTCCGGCGGGCTCGGGGGCCAGGGGCGTCCGGCCCTGGAGCTTGCGGATGTGGTTCACGATCGCCCAGCGATCGGCGGGTAGGTACACCTTGTCGCCGTAGCGCGGCATGACGCCCCGGCCGTACCGGATGATGCTGTACAGATAGCCGTCGGAATACGCGCGGGCCCGACCGGTCAGCAGCGACGGCGCGCCGATGCGCGACGACACCGGCCCCTTGCCGTCGCCGGCACCCCCGTGACACACGGCACAATAATTCTGGTAGAGCGAGTCGCCGGACGCATCGATGTCGCGAGGGATCAGCGCCACCTCCGAGCCCGGCGGTGACGGCTTGGCCGCCGGGCCGACGTCGGCCGCGTACGGATTCCGAAGCGCGTCTGCCGTGGCGACCTTGCCGGTGGTCCACTCGGCGGCCCAGTCGGGCTCGCCGCCAGTGACGGGCACGATGCCGGGCGGCGTGTACCGCGGCACGGCCCCGCTCTCGTAGGGTCGGACGTACTTGGCGGTGATCATGTGGTCGAACCACGGGATGACGTGCCAGAGATCGTCCGGGGAGGGGACGCGATTATACCAGACATCGCAGCCCGTGGTCGACAGGGCCAGCGCGGCGAGCGCCATGGTCCACCAGCGACGCGCGTGCGAGCGGCCGGGGCGGCGGGTGGCCGGTTCAGGCCGCCTCATGGCGCACCTCCACGGCTCCGGCACTGCGAAGCAGCTGCTCGACAGGTGTGATCTGCGCGGCGCCGGCGGGCACGAACACGCCGATATGATCGTCGCTGTAGCTCGGATCGTAGGCGATGCCGCGCTTGCCCATCAGCACGCTGAAGAGCGCGACCGCGGTCACCGTGCTCAACGCGCCGAGCAGGATGGTGAGCTCGAACGCGATGACCACGTACGGTGGAATCGACGCGATCGGCTTGCCGCCGACCAGCACCGGCCAGTCCAGCGACATCCAGATCGTCATGCCGAACCCGGCCGCGCACCCCGTCAGCCCTCCGATCAGCGTGAACAGCCGGACCGGGCTCACCGAATGGTCCAGCGCCTCTTCGATTTCGTGGTTCGGAGCGGCCGAATACACCACCAGGTTCCGGTGGCCGCGCGCGCGGAGCGCGCGGATGGCGTCGACGGCGGCGTCCACGTGGATGAAGGAAGCCAGCACGCCCGGCGCCCGCCGGGCCCGCTTCGTGAAGGCCATCAGTGGTGCCCTCCCGCGCGCTTCCGGGGCATCGGGATCATCTCCTTGATCTCCTGGATCGCCACGATCGGGAAGCTCTTCGCGAACAGCAGGAACCACATGCCGAACCAGCCGAACGACCCGGCGAGAATGCCCCAGTCGGCCCAGGTTGGGTTCATCTGGCCCCAGGCCCACGGGATGTAATCGTTGCTCAGCGAAGAGACGATAATGACGTAGCGCTCGAACCACATCCCGATGTTGATGAAAATCGAGATGATGAACAGCGACGTGAGGTTGGTGCGCACCTTGCGGAACCACAGGAGCTGGGACACGAAGGCGTTGCAGATGATCATGGTCCAGCCGGCCCACCACATCGGACCGAACGCCCGGCGGTAAAACGTGGTCTGCTCGAAGATGCTCCCGCTGTACCAGGCCACGAAGTACTCCATGGCGTAGGCATAGAACAGGATCGTGCCGGTCAGCAGGGTCAGTTTGGCCAGATTGTCGAAATGGTAGTCCGTGATCATGTGCTCGATGCGGAGCGCGCGCCGCAGCGGGATGATCAACGTGAGCACCATGCCGATGCCGGAGTAGATGGCGCCGGCCACGAAGTAGGGAGCGAAGATGGTCCCGTGCCAGCCGGGGACGATCGACGCGGCGAAGTCCCAGCTCACCACCGAGTGCACCGAGAGCACCAGCGGCGTGGCGAGCGCGGCCAGGGAGAGATACGCGCGCGAGTAGTGGCGCCACTGGTTGTCGGTGCCCTGCCAGCCGGCGGAGGTGAGGGTGTACACCGTCTTCCGCCATCCGGTGACCTTGTCACGCACTGCGGCGATGTCGGGAATGAGCCCGAACACCAGGAACGTGGAGCTGACGGTGAAGTAGGTCGAGATGGCGAAGACGTCCCAGATCAGCGGCGACTTGAAGTTGGGCCAGAGCCAGCGCTGGTTCGGATAGGGCAGCAGCCAGTAGAAGATCCACTGCCGGCCGATGTGAATGATGGGGAATAGCGCGGCCGTCATCACGGCGAAGACCGTCATGGCCTCGGTCGAGCGATAGACCGCCGTTCGCCACGGGCTCCGGAACAGAAATAGAATCGCCGAGATCAGCGTGCCGGCGTGCCCGATACCCACCCAGAAGACGAACGTGGTGATGTAGACGCTCCAGAAGATCGGCGGGTTGTAGCCGGCATGGCCGAGCCCGTCCTTCACGAGCACCAGAAACGTCGTGAGCCCGGCGACGAAGAGCGCCACGGCTCCGAACAGCAGCATCAGGTATCCGGTGCTCGGCTTGCCCAGCGTCGCCACGACGTCGCGGGTGACGTCGGCATGCGTTTGGGTGAGCTCGAGCTCCGGTTTCCGCGCGGGACCCGGACGTGCGACGACGGCCATCGGTCAGGCCTCCACCGAATGCAGGACCTTGGCGAGATACGTGATGGCGGGACGCACGTTGATATCCTCCAGCACGTGGTAGCCACGCGGATCCTGCTTGATCGCGGCGACCCGGCCGTCGGGGTTCATCACGTCGCCGAAGACGATGGCGTCGGACGGGCAGGCCTGCGCGCAGGCGGTCGTGAACTCACCGTCGCGGATGGTGCGATCCTCGAGCCGCGCGGTGTTCTGCGCGCCCCGGATGCGCTGGATGCAGAAGGTGCACTTCTCCATCACCCCGCGCGCGCGGACCGTGACGTCGGGGTTGAGCTGGAGGTGCAGCGGCTCCGGCCACGCGATCTCGTTGTACTTGTACCAGTTGAAGTACCGCACTTTGTACGGGCAGTTGTTCGCGCAGTACCTGGTGCCCACGCACCGGTTGTACACTTGGCCGTTGAGACCGTCGGGTGTGTGGTACGCCGCATAGACCGGGCAGACCGGCTCGCAGGGCGCGTTCTCGCAGTGCTGGCACAGCATCGGGATGAAGCGCGCCGCGGGTGACTCGTCCGGCCCGTCGCCGCCTTCCCAGTACCGCTCGATCCGGAGCCAGGTCATCTCCCGGCCTTTGAGGATCTCCTGTTCCCCGACAGTCGGGATGTTGTTCTCGGCATAGCAGGCGGTCACGCAGGCCTGGCATCCCGTGCAGCGCGCCAGGTCGATTGCCATGCCCCACTGCGGATGGCTGCCCTCGTAGTTGCCTTTGCGGGTAGCCTCGTACTGCTCCCCACTCCATCCCTTGAGTGCCTCGACTTCCTGCTCCGTGTTGAGCTCGTGCCGGCCCTCCCCTTCCTCCAGGTAGGCCTGCTCGACGGTGAGCCCCCGCTTGGCCGCGGCGAGTGGAATGGACTCGGCGATGCCGCGCCCCAACTGACGGGGCACGCCCTCGATGCTCGCGAGCCGGCGATACGCTCCGGTCTTCTCGAGCGTGACGCGCGTGGACACGTAGGGCACGAAATCGCCGGCGGGTGCGCCCAGCAGGTCGAGCGCGTTGGCGCCACGTCCCTGGGCGAACGCACCGTACTCGGTGTGACCGAACCCGAGCGGCATTCCGACCGCGTCGGGATGTAAGCCGGGATGGATGTACGCCGGACCTTCGACGGCACCATGCGGCGACGTGAGCCGGAGGACCTCACCGTTCCGGATGTCGAGCCGCCGTCCCGTCTCGGGACCGACCTCGATCCAGTGGTGCCAGGTGATCTTGGTAACCGGGTCGGCGTTCTCGAGCAGCCACGGCTTGTTGGCGCCTCGGCCATCGTGCAGCATGCCGTGCGGGAACGCGAGAAAGACGAACTCGCCGGTGCCCTCGAAGGCCGGCTTGGTGTACGTCACTTCCGACGCCGTCGGCGCGAGGGCCACCTGGGCGGGCGGCGCCGCCTCGTCGAACACGCCGCCACGCTGCAGCGCCCCCCGCCAGAATTCGTCCGCGTCGATCTCCTTGCGCTCGGCGGCGAGCGCCCGCCAACGATCCCGGAGATGCGCCTCCCACGAGGGCGCCGTGAACTTCGCCAGCGCGCCGCCGACCTTCTTGGCGGTCTGCAGGAGAATGTCGCCCGCGGCGCGGGTATCGTAGACCGGCTCCATGACGGGCTGCATCAAGCTGCGAACACCCGTGCGCGGGGTAAGGTCGTCCCACCGCTCGAGCGCATGGTGCTGGGGGAGCAGCAGGTCGCACTGGGCGGCTGTCTCGTCGAAGAAGAGGGCCGTCGCGACCTTGAACGGGACTTTCTTCATCCGGTCGGCGAAGCCGACGGCCTTGGGGAGCGCGTAGGCGGGATTCGCGTCATGGACGAGCAGCACGGCCACCTGGCCGGCGTCCATCGCCTTCGACAGGTCGGCGAGACCGCGATACCCCTCGCCGGCGGCGAGCGCGGCCCCGAACTTCACGGTCTGACCGATGTTGCCCGCGGCATGGTTGAGCAGATTCACCGCCGCGCACAGCTCGACGGCGCCCGCGTGCTGCGACCCGGCGCCTCCGGCCACCGCCAGACTCGGGGTGGCCGCCGCGAACTCGCGCGCGATGCGCTCGATCCGCTCCGCCGGGATGCCGGTCTCCTGTGCGGCCATCGCCGGAGTGAACCGCGCGGCTCCCGCGGGCAGCGACGCTCCGCGCACGCCCGCGACGACGTTCGCCATGGCGAGGGCGAGCATCGCCTCGGTGCCGGGGCGGACCGACAGCCATTCATCCGCGTTGAGGCCGGTCAGATCCCGCCGCGGGGCGGCGTACACGAACTTGGCGACGTCGCCCTCGGCAAACCCATGGGCGGCGGCGAAGCCGCGCTGGTTCTCGGTCGGTGCGAGCCAGGTCTCGAGGAAGTCCGCGCCGAACGACAGGATGTACTTCGCGCTGCCGAAGTCGTGGGCGGGCAGCTCGTTCACGCCGAAGACCTGCCGGTTGGCGGCGCGCAGCGGCTCATGGTCGAGCGGCGCCCACCGCGTCACCCGTCCCCCGAGGGCGGTGGCCCATTCGGAGAGCAGATCGGAGAAGGTGCCCTGACCCGCCCCGCTGAGAACCGCCACCTTGCCGCCGGCCGCGCCGAGCTTGGCGGCCAGGCGGCCGATCGCATCGTCCCAGGTGATCTCGGCGAACTTGCCGTCGGCACCGCGTGCCATCGGCGCCTTGACCCGGCCGGGATTGTAGAGCCCCTGGAGCGCGGCCTGGCCGCGAGAGCACAACTTGCCCTGGTTGACCGGGTGCTCGGGATTGCCTTCGAGCTTGACCGCGCGACCTTCGCGCGTGCGCACGTGGAGTCCGCAGCCCGCGCCGCACTCGGTGCACGTGCTGGCGTAGTACGTCGACACGCCCGGGATCTGATCCTCGGACTGGACCAGGTAGGGCACCAGCTTCTCGACCCTGCTGGTCGAGCAGCCGGAGAGCGCGAGCGCTCCACCGCCCGACGCGCCCAGCACGGTGAGGAATTTCCGCCGGTCCATACCCGTCTCGGGATTCACTTCAGACATCGCGACTCCTCACCGGCACTAGTAGTGGCACACCGAGCAGTCGCGCGACACCTTCCGCTCGACATGGCAGCTGATGCAGAAACCCATGTTGTTCACGTTGTTCACCTTGAACACCTGGGGCATGCGACTCACGTCGCCGTGGCAGGTAGTGCACGCCGTGGGGCCCAGTGCCTTGATGTGCCGCTGATGCGGAAAATGCGCGTGCCGCGCCAGGTAGTGCACGCGCACCCATTCGACCGGCTTCTTGTCGGTCCACGCCTGGCGCACCTTCTTGATCTCCGCCTTGGCCGAGCTGTCGCTGCCGGCGATCACGAGATGACAGCCCATGCAGGTCTGCATCGTCGGAATGCCGGGCTCGGGCGAGACCGCCACCGAGTAGTGGCAGTACTGACACTGCATCTTGAACTGCCCGGCGTGGATATCGTGGCGGAAGAAGATCGGCTGGCGGGGTCCCTTCAACGCGCCGGTATCGGAGATGACCGGTGCCACGAGCGAATCGGCGGCGGGTTTCGACTGTTGCGCCTGACTTGGCGCGCCTCCCACGGCGAGCAAGCCCGCGAGCACGATCGCTCCCGCACCGCCCACCACGACAGCCAGCGTTCGCATCATCGATCCCACACGGATAGAGAAGCCCTGTCGCCTGCTCGTGAAATCATTCACTTACTCGCGAGGTCATACAAACGCGCCCGGGCCAAGGGCGCGCCGAAGTATATTCCGCGCTTCCGATTACACAACCCGATCGCATCCGCATTCCGACTTCGCTACTCGGGATCGTCCGCCCCGCCTGCGCCGCGCTTGCGAGGTCGAAGCTGTGGGGCGCGATGCGGGGCCGGCCGCTCCGCGAGCCACTCCGCCTTGCGCTCGGCGAGCCGCAGAAACGCGTCCACCGCGCGCCGGTCGTCCAGAGGCATCCAGCACCACTTGAGCGGGCCGGTGCGCTGGCCTTCGGCGATCGCGCGGACCACGTCCGCGGGCGCCCGTCCCGCCTTCCGCAGCCGATCTTCCTCCGCGTCGCTCATGGTGAACGTCACGGCGAGCGCGTTCCCCACCACGTGGACCCAGCACAGCTTGCGGTTGCCGACACCGTATTCCCAGGCCCACCGCCAGCTCGTTCCCATGTAGCGGACCGCTTCGGCTACACCCTCCAGGCCGGTGAGGCCGTCGCGAAGGGCTTTGAACCGCGCCGAGGCCGCGGCGGGCAGGTCGTTGAGGGGCGCGGTGGGCGCCGGCTCCACGGCTTCGTCGGCATAACGGTTGGCGGCCCAGTAGGCACTCGAGCGATGCTGGGTCATACCCCGTGGTCCGCCGAAGTGTCCTTGCCCGCGGGGGGCATGGCCGCGAGCGGCGCGCCGACGCGCTCCAGGTAGCGCGTGACTTCGATCCCCATCGCTCGAACGAGCGACGCCTCGCGGCCGTCCAGATCCGCGCGAAACACGATCTCACGAAACGAGCGCATCACGCTCTCCGACCGGCGGGTCTTGAAGAAATCGATGGCCCAGAGTGCCCGGTGCCAATCGGCGAACAGTTCCTCGAGCTGTCCGGACGTCGCGGGAGCCGCCGCGCGCCGGGGGGGCTTCAGCGGCAGGGCGTCCCCGCCCCGCGCCGTCCAGGTCTCGTACGCCATGATGGCGACGGCCTGCGCCAGATTCAGGGATGGATGGCGCGGATCGGTGGCGATCGTCACCAACGTGCGGCAGAGATCGAGCTCGGCGTTGGTGAGGCCGCTGTCTTCGCGTCCGGCGACGAGCGCGACCGGCCCGGCCTCGAGATCCCGCACCAGCTCCGCCGCGGCCTCGCGCGGGCGGAGCGTGGTGCGCTTGGCGGCGCGCTCGCGCCCCGTGAGGACGAACGTGGAAACGCAGTCCGCGACGGCCGCTTCGAGAGTCGGCAGGATCTCGATCCGCGCGACGAAATCGGCGGTGTTGTGCGCGATCCCCTCGATGCGCCAGGGATCGAAGATCTCCGGATCGACGAGGCGCATGCGCTCGATGCCGAAGTTCTTGGCGATGCGGACGGCACTCGCGATGTTGACGATGTCCTGGGGATTGACCAGCACGAGGATGGGCGACCCGCCCCCCGACTCAGCCCTCGTTGAGAAAGGTGACGTCATGCCGCTTGGCCTTGAGCGCCGCGGCGAACCCGGCCTTCTCGACGGCTTTCATGTACGCTTCCTTGGGCTCCACGAGCTTGGCGTCCACCAGCTCCATCAGCGCGTCGTTCAGCGTCACCATGCCGGCCTTGCGATTGGTCTGCATGACCGACGGGATCTGGAACGTCTTGCCCTCGCGAATCAAGTTCGAGATGGCGGGAATCGTGAGCAGGATCTCGCGCGCCGCCACCCGGCCCCCGCCGACCTTCTTGCACAGCGTCTGCGACACGACGCCGCGAAGCGACTCCGACAGCATCACCCGCACCTGCGACTGCCGGTCGGGCGGAAACTGATCGATGATGCGGTCGATCGTGGACGCGGCCGTCGTGGTGTGCAGCGTGCCGAAGACCAGATGGCCGGTCTCCGCCGTCTCGATCGCGATCGAGACGGTCTCGAGGTCCCGCATCTCGCCGACCAGGATGATGTCCGGATCCTCGCGAAGCGCGGCGCGGAGGGCGTGCTTGAAGGAGCGCGTGTGGACCGCCACTTGGCGCTGGGTGACGAGGCACTTCTTGCTGGGGTGCACGAACTCGATCGGGTCCTCGATCGTGATGATATGATCGGTCCGCGTGCGGTTGATCAGGTCCACCAGCGCCGCGAGGGTGGTGCTCTTCCCCGAGCCCGTCGGCCCGGTGACCACGACCAGACCCTTGGTCAGATAGCAGAGATTCTGGACTTCGCGGCTGATGCCCATCTCGTCGGCCGTTCGGACGCTGGTGGGAATCACGCGGAAGACGGCCATCGGCCCGTGCCGGTCGCGGCCGGCGTTGCAGCGGAAGCGGGCCAGCCCTTCGATTTCGTACGCCCAGTCGGTGTCGCCCGATTCGCGGAACTCCCCGATCTCGCGCGGCGACATGATGCTGGAGAGCATCGCCTCCATGCGCTCGCCCCCGACGGCGGGCAGCTCCTGCCGCACGAGCTCGCCGTGCCGCCGGAGCAGCGGCGGCTCGCCGGTGCGCAGATGCAGGTCGGAGGCACCCGAATCCACGAGCAACCGGAACAGCTCTTCGATCGCCGCGCGGGCCTCGGCGATCTCGGCGGAGCTTCGTCCAGGGGTCGAGGACCCGACGGAGGACGGGCTCGCCGGACCCTGCGCGTCCCGGCTGGCGCGCACCTCGACCGCGGGGCCGCCGGCGCCCGGCGTGATCGCCACCGTCACCTGCCCGCTCGGTGAGCGGTACGGAAAGCTCAACGCGTCGGCACCGCCGAGCCTGGCGGCCGATGCGGTGTCGGCGATCTCCCGCACCAGCGTGAGAATCTGGCCGTCCGTCAGCGGATCCTTGGTCAGCGCGCGGGCCGACCCGTTCGCGAGGAGCTCGGCAGGCCGGCCGACGACGAGCTGCAGCGCGTCGGCGCGCTGCTCGTGCAACACTTGAATGAGGCGATCGAGCCGGGCCACAGGCAATCTCAGTCGAGGGGACGCGCGATGCGGACGCGCGACTTGTTGACGTACCAGTTGATGTCGTCGCTGCCGAGCCCGAAGAACACGCCGGACCCGTTCAAGTAGTCCAGCGTGCGGTTGCGTGATGGCGGCAGCTCGAAGGCCACGCGCCCACGATACTCCGCGCCACCCTGCACAACCACTTCCAGCTCGATGTGCCGGGCCGCCGACACGCGGTCCGGATCGCCCAGGATGGCCTGATCCCGGCACGACACCACGACGACCTGGGCCTTGGGAATGAAGGTGACCGTGCCGTCCTTCGAGAGCGCGAAAAAGGTTTCCGTCCGGTTCAGCATCTCGAGCACGGTTTCCGGGCCGGGCGGGTAGGTCGGGCGCGCATAGAGGTGGAGGTCGCCCGCGAGGACGATCCCTTCGGCGAGCACGACCTCGGCGGGCACCTTGGTGGTGATTCCCCAGTCGCTCATGGCCTCTGTCCTGGCGGGTGGACGGAAACTGAGGACACGCTGTCTCGGCGGCAAGTGGGCATCAGCCGCGAATCTCCACGCCCGACCGGCGCTCGGTCAGGGCGATGGGATCCAGGTAGTCGGCCGCCTCGCCAAGCTCGGCACGGGCGGCTTCGAGGAGCGAGCGACACTGGTCGATCAGCGGTCCACTGACGCCGGTCTCGGCCAGCAGATCGGAGGCGATCCCCACGTCCTTGTCGAGCAGGGCCAGTCGGAACGTTCGTGGCCACGCGCCGGTGAGCACGCGCTCGGGCACCAGCGTTTCGCTCACGAACGATCGCCCACTCGACCCGTTGATCACGTCGAGCGCACGGCGGGCCGGCACCCCCGCCTTCACCAGCGCCGCCATGCCCTCGCCCACGGCGAGGATGTTGAGCGCGAGGAGCGCGTTGTTGACCGCCTTGAGCGCATCGCCCGCCCCGACCGGCCCGACGTGCTCGATCTGCCGGCCGAAGGCCTCGAGCACCGGCCGTGCGCGCGTGAACGTGTCGGCGTCGCCTCCCACCATCACGGTGAGGGTGCCGGCCTCCGCCCCATTCGTTCCGCCGCTGACGGGCGCGTCCGCGAAGGATACGCCGCGCTCGGCCAGCCGCGCGGCGATCCTGCGCGAGGTTGCCGGGTCGCCGGAGGTACAGTCGAGGAACAGCGCTCCGGCCCGCACGCCAGCCAGCAGTCCGTCCTGCCCGTCGAGCAGTGACTCCACATCAGCCGAGGTGCCGAGACAGGTGATGATCGTGTCCGCGTCGGCCGCCTCGCGCGGGGTGGCCGCGAGGATGGCTCCATGGCGCGCCGCGAACTCCGCCGCGCGGGCCGAGGTGCGATTCCAGACGGTGAGTCGCCCGCGACGCGCCAAGTGCGCGGCCATGCGGGCGCCCATGGCGCCGAGGCCGAGAAAGCCGACGTGCATCGAGCGCGGGTCCTTTCGGGGATGATGGCGGCGAGCGACAGCGCGGGAAAGGTAGCGGGCCCGGAACCGGATGGTACTGGCTAAGTTTCGCTCACATGGGCGCTCGCATCCTGCATGTCGATCTGGACGCGTTCTTCGTCGAGGTGTGCCGACAGCGGCACCCCGAGCTTCGTGACGTGGTGCTCCTGGTTGTTGGCGGCCGGCGTGACCAGCGCGGAGTCGTTCAGTCGGCCTCCTATGGCGCTCGGAAGTTCGGCATTCACGCGGGGATGCCGATCGCGCAGGCGGTGCGCCTCTGCCCGCAGGCAACCTTCTTCCAAGGCGCCTTCCCGCAGTATCGTGACGCATCGCGTGCCGTCCGCGGCGTGCTCGAGCGCTTCTCGCCCACCGTGGTCATGGCGTCGCTCGACGAAGCGTACCTGGACTTTGCCGGCACCGAACGACTCCATCCGGTATCACTTCTGCCCGTCGCGGAGCAACTCCGGGACGAAGTGAAGCGAGAGACCGGCCTCGACTGCAGCGTGGGCATCGGCCCGAACAGGATGATCGCCAAGCTGGCATCGGACGCGGCGAAGCCGCGGGGCCTCATGGAGGTGCGGGCCGGATGGGAAACGGGCTTCCTCGCGGGGCTTCCATTGAAGGCGATGCCGGGCGTCGGCCCGAAAACGGCGGAGCGCTGGGCGGAGCTCGGTCTGGTGGACGTTTGGCAGGTGCAGCGGATGGAGGAAGCGGCGCTGGAGCGGCTGATCGGGCCGGAAGCACGCGCGCTCAAGCGTCGGGCGGACGGGTATGGCGGCACGACCCTGCGTGCCGGACGGCTACCGCGTTCCGTCAGCCGGGAGACCACGCTGTCCCGCGACCTGCGCGATCCCGCCGTCCTGGAAGCCACGCTGTCGCTGCTCACCGCGCGGGTGGCCGGTCAGCTGCGGGACGAGCATCTGGTGGCCCGCACGGTGGCGCTCAAGCTGCGGCACGACGATTTCCGCACCGTGACACGACGCCACACCTTCGAGGTGGCGACCGACCTCGATGCCGAACTGTACGGCGCCGCGCGCGATCTCTTCCGTGCGGCGTTCGCCGACGTCCGCGACCGTAACCGGGGCGTGCGGCTCATCGGGATCGCCGCCACGAATCTCGGCGCCGCCGCGGAGGCCGACCTCTTCGAGCCGCCCGCGCGCCGTCGGCTCCGCGACCTGTCCGCCGCGGTGGATCAGCTGCGCGACAAGTACGGGTTCGCCGCGGTCACCCCAGGCAGCGCGCTGGGCGCGCGGCGTCCGCCGCGGCGGCCTTCCTAGCTCGCGCGGATCGTTACAGCCAGCTCAGCGGCGCAGGTCCTTGTCCTCGAACCTCAGCCCCACCGACCCGTCGCGCGCGGTCACCTGCGCGCCCAGGTCACGGAACACCGCCGATCCCACCCCGGAAGCCCGCGCGCCCACCGTGCTGTTCTCGTAGAGCCGATAGTACCCGACGAAGGCGCGACGCGCTCCCGGCCGCACCGCGCACCCGCACTCGCGCGCTCCCTGCAGGCCCACATTGGCGGTCACGAGGAGCGGCTGCGCCGACGCGTTCGTGATGAGAGGCGCGAAGTACGCCGCGCCGGCCGTCCGGCTCCCCGCCGCCACCCGCAGCGTGCCCTTGGGGCCTCGGAGCACCGCGGACCCGCGCACCTCCTCACCCATCGGCTTGCCGTCGGCCGAGAGCGGGCGCACGAGTTCCCACTGCGCGACCATCGTCTCGCCACGTCTCAGCGCTACGCGGGCGACCTCGCCGGGCTGAAGCGTCCGCGGCGGGTCGTCGCCCACGACCAGCCGAACGGGGGCTGCCAGTGTGTTGGTGAACTCCAGGTGCGGCCCGAGGAGCAGGAAAGCCCCGAGGCCGGCAGCGGCGACGAGCACCAGGAGGAGAACGAGGGCGATGGGGCCCACACGGGCGGCGTCGCTCGAAGGTGCCGACTCGGGAGCGGCGGCGGGATCCGAGATCGGCATCACCGAATCGGGAGAAACGATTTGAGCGGATTGGCCGGCGCCGCTGCACCCCGCTTGGACGGCGGCGCTTGGCGACCGCGTGCCGCGCGAGCTTCCGACGTCAACCGACTCACGCGAAGCACGAGCGCACCGGTGACGCTGTCGACAGCGTCCGGCGCGACCGGGAAGCGCTCGGCGCGGGCGCCGTCGTCTACCCGGACCACACTGCCCGGCTGGAGCGGGTAATACCCGAGTCGAACCGAGTCGCCGGGCGCGATGGCGCAGCCGCAGTCCGTAGTATCGCGCCCGCTCACGACCGAGGCATGCAGCCGACGACCCGTCCCGTTCACGACCATCGGTGAGAATCGGGGTTGCCCGTCCCCCCAGGCGGCGACCACCTGCCGCAGCTCGCCTCGGATGTTTCCGGACACGATGCTGCCCTCCAGTGCCGCGCCGAGCATTCGACCTTCGGCATCCGCCGGGCGCACCATCGCCCACTGGGCGTCGACCGAGTCCCGGGCATGCAGCGGCACCCGCAGGCTGTCGCCGGGCGGTACGGTGAAGCCGGAGTCGTCGAGCGTCAGCGCGATCGCCTGAGTGAGTCGGTTGTGTACGACCAGCGCGGGCTGAGGCCGCACCGATGCCCACAGCGCCCCGACCGCCGCAATCAGCCCTACGCCGACCAGGGTGCGTCGGCGTCCGGCGCGGGGGCGGGCGCGCGGCATCGCTTCCGTCGGCGTCTCGTCCTGGGAACTGGGAGGCTGTTGGGGCCGAGACGCGTCGGCGGGACCTGAAATCGACGCGGTGCCGCGCCCGGCGCGCAGTGCGTCGAGAACGCTCCGGGCGCTCGGGAACCGGTCGTCCGGGTGCTTGGCGAGGCAGCGAACGATCACCGCCGAAAGCCAGGGCGGCACCCGGTCGCGGGTCAGCGTCGCCACCGGCACCGGCTGATGGAGGTGCTGGGTCACGATCTCACGAGAATCGTCGCCTTCGAACGGCGGCGAGCCGGTCAGCATCTGGAAGAGCACTACGCCCATCCCGTAGATGTCGGCACGGGCGTCGACGTCGTGCCGGCCCAGGGCCTGCTCGGGGCTCATGTAGAGCGGCGTGCCCACAATGAAGCCGGACTGAGTGTGGCCCGATGCATCGTCGAGGTACTTGACGATCCCGAAATCCACCAGCAACGGCCGGCCGGTCCCGCTTTCGATCAGGATATTGTCGGGCTTGACGTCGCGGTGGACGAAGCCGTGTTCGTGGGCGTGCTGGAGAGTTTCCAGGATCGGCTCGGCGATCGCGAGCGCGCGCGCCACCGGGAGTGCGCCGTCTGCGCGAAGCAGCTCCGCCAGTGTGCGTCCCTCGCAGTACGGCATCACATAGAAGACCAGCCCCTCCGCCTCGCCGACGAAGTGGATCGGCAGTGTGTTCGGATGGCTCAACCGCGCAATCGCCCGGGCCTCCTGCTTGAACCGGGCGAGCGTCGCAGAGCTCCAGGGTATGTCGGCGCGGAGCACCTTCACCGCGAGCCGTCGTTGCAAATCCTCGTCCCGCACTTCGTAGACCTCCGCGAAACCCCCGCGACCGAGGAGTCGGACGACGCGATACTGGCGGCCGAGGGCCCGTGCGAGCCGGTGTCCCTGCTCCGCGTCGCCCCGAGGTGAGGCCGCGGCCAGCCCTTCGACGCCGAACAAGGCGAGGCTTCCCGGCCCGCAACGCGGGCAGTGGGTGATCCCGTCAGGGAGCGGTGCGTGGCAGGATGAGCAGACGAGCAGGGGCAGAGTTCCTCCGCGGGGGTTCAGCGTCAACCCGTAAAGGTTAACCACTGGATGGCCCTAGGGTGAGTGCGGGTTTGGAGAGCTCGACCTGTTCTTGAATGGAAGCTAATTTTGCACCAATGATCGTACTTCATGCGTTGGTTCGGCTAAAATGGGCACGGATGCAGTGCAGTATGTGCACAATCTGCACATTATGCTTGACACTTCCCACTCCCGTACATATACTCACCCCATGTCGCCACTGCCCGCCTGGAGGCTGGACTGGCCACCTGGGCCCGGTAATCCGCGCACACACGCCAGGCCACATGGACCCATGCGATGCCCGAGTGGCCGCGAGCTCCCTTCACCTTCGACCCGAGCGCGAGAACGTCATGGCCACGACCGCCCGTACCAGTGCCCCGAAGCGGATCACCCAGGCCAATGAGGTCGGCAAGCTGCTCGACCTGATCCGGCAGAAGCACATCAAGGTCGTGGACTTCAAGTTCTGCGACCTGCCGGGCACCTGGCAGCACTTTTCCATTCCCGCCGCCTCCCTCGACGAGGACATGATCCGCGAAGGGCTTGGCTTCGATGGCTCGTCGATTCGCGGCTTCCAGGCGATCAACGAGAGCGACATGCTCCTGCTGCCGGACGTGTCCACCGCCTTCGTCGACCCGGTGCTCGAGGTGCCTACGCTCTCGCTCACCTGTGACATCTACGACCCGCTCACGCTCGAGCCGTATTCGCGGGACCCGCGGTTCATCGCGTTCAAAGCCGAGGAATACCTGCGGACCACAGGCATCGCCACCACGTCGTTCTGGGGCCCGGAAGCCGAATTCTTCATCTTCAACAGCGTGCGCTTCGACCAGAACGCGCACGAGGGCTACTACCACATCGACGCGGAAGAGGGGGTCTGGAACTCGGGGAGGAACGGCGGGACCCCGAACCTCGGGCACCGTCCACGGCACAAGGAGGGGTACTTCCCGGTTCCCCCGGTGGACCGGCTGCAGGACGTGCGGTCCAAGATCATGCTCGCGTTGATCGAGGCCGGCATCCCCGTCGAAGTGCAGCACCACGAAGTGGCGTCGGCCGGACAGGCGGAGATCGATTTCCGGTTCGGCACGCTGGTTCAGACGGCGGACCGACTGCTGGCCTACAAGTACGTGGTCAAGAACGTCTGCCACAATCTCGGCTACACGGCCACCTTCATGCCGAAGCCGCTGTTCGGCGACAACGGCTCCGGCATGCACGTCCACCAGTCGCTCTGGAAGGGTGACAAGCCGCTCTTCTACGACGAGAGCGGCTACGCCCTGCTCTCGGAGACCGCGCGCCATTACATCGGCGGGCTCATCGCGCACGCCCCCGCGCTGCTCGCCGTGTGCGCGCCCACGACGAACAGCTACCGCCGGCTCGTCCCCGGCTTCGAGGCCCCCGTCAACCTGATGTACTCGGCCAGGAACCGCTCCGCGATCTGCCGCATTCCGACGTACTCGAGCAGTCCCAAGGCGCGACGAGTCGAGTTCCGGGCCCCGGATCCGACAGCCAACCCGTATCTCGCGTTCTCAGCGCTCCTCATGGCCGGGCTCGACGGCATTCAACGAAAGCTCGAGCCGCCTGCGCCGATCGACGAGGATCTCTACGAGCTGCACGACGAGCGTAAGGCGTCCATCAAGACCGTGCCCGGCTCGCTCGCCGAGGCGGTATCGGCGCTCGAGGCCGACCATGATTTCCTGCTCGCCGGAGACGTGTTCACCCCCGACGTGATCGACACCTGGATTGCCATGAAGCGGGCCAAGGACATCGCAGCGATCAGCCTGCGCCCGCACCCGTACGAGTTCTTTCTCTACTACGATGCGTGATCGTGGTGAGCGGTAAGCGGTAAGCGGGAGCAGCACGCCAGACTCGACCCGTGCGCTGCTCCCGCGTACCGTTCACCGTCTTCCGCTCACCGATTCCCGCTTCCCGCTCACCGTCTGCGGCTCACCGCTCAGCACGCCTCGTAGTACATTCCCCTGATGCCCTCCCCACTCCGCAGCAGCGCCATCACCGCCGGCGTCCAGCGCGCTCCCAACCGGGCGATGCTCCGCGCCGTCGGCTTCGGCGATGCCGACTTCGGCAAGCCGATCGTCGGCATCGCGAACGGCTACAGCACGATCACCCCCTGCAACGCCGGGCTCGACGTCCTCGCCCGCCGCGCAGAAGCCGCGGTGAAGGCCGCGGGCGCCATGCCGCAGATCTTCGGGACCATCACCGTGAGCGACGGCATCTCGATGGGGACCGAAGGGATGAAATACTCGCTGGTGTCCCGCGAGGTTATCGCCGACTCGATCGAGACCGCCTGCGGCGCCGAGAGCATGGACGGCGTGGTGGCCGTGGGCGGCTGTGACAAGAACATGCCGGGAGCGATGATCGCGATCGCTCGCATGAACATCCCGGCGATCTTCGTGTACGGCGGCACCATCAAGCCCGGGCACCTGCACGGCCGGGACCTCACCGTGGTGAGCGCCTTCGAGGCGGTGGGGCAGTTCAGCGCGGGCAAGATCGGTGAAGGCGAGCTGCTCGACGTGGAGCGCCATGCCTGTCCCGGGAAAGGCTCGTGCGGCGGCATGTTTACCGCCAACACCATGTCGTCGGTGTTCGAGGCAATGGGCATGAGCCTCCCGCGGTCCTCGACGATGGCGGCCGAGGACGAAGAGAAGGCGGAGAGCGCGGCGCGCTCGGGCGAGGTGCTGGTCGCGGCCGTGAGTAACGGCATCGTCCCCCGCCGCATCCTCACGCGTCAAGCGTTCGAGAACGGCATCAGCGTGGCCATGGCGCTCGGCGGCAGCACCAACGCGGTGCTGCACCTGCTGGCCATCGCGCATTCGGCCGGAGTGCCGCTGGCGCTCGATGATTTCGAAGCGATTCGCGCTCGCGTTCCGGTGCTCTGCGATCTGAAGCCTTCGGGACGGTACGTGGCGACCGATCTGCACACTGCCGGCGGCGTGCCGCAGGTCATGAAGATGCTGCTGGCCCAGGACCTTCTGCATGGCGACGCGCTCACCATCACCGGCGAAACGATCGCGGAGGCGCTACGCGACGTGCCGGCGGAGCCGCGCGCCGACCAAGATGTGATTCGGCCGTGGACCCGGCCCCTGTATGCGCAAGGTCACCTGGCGGTCCTCCGCGGCAATCTTGCGCCCGAGGGATCGGTGGCGAAGATCAGCGGGGTGAAGGAGCCACGGATCACAGGGCCGGCCAGGGTGTTCGAGTCGGAGGAGGCGTGCCTCGAGGCGATCCTCGCGGGGCACATCCGCGGGGGAGACGTGCTGGTCATCCGCTACGAGGGGCCGCGCGGCGGCCCGGGCATGCGTGAGATGCTGGCGCCAACCTCGGCCATCATCGGCGCCGGCTTGGGCGACTCGGTCGCGCTCATCACCGATGGCCGCTTTTCAGGGGGGACGTACGGACTCGTCGTCGGACATGTGGCCCCCGAGGCGGCAGTGGGCGGACCGATCGCGCTGCTCGAGGAAGGCGACCTCGTCACCATCGACGCGAGCGAACGCCGTCTCGACGTCGAGCTGAGTGCCGAAGAGCTCGAGCGCCGTCGCGGGCATTGGCGCCCGCCCGCCGCTCGCTACACCGCCGGCGTCCTGCACAAGTATGCCCGTCAGGTCTCGAGCGCCAGCCTGGGCGCGGTGACCGATCTCTAGCCCTCCACCCATGAACAGGCCGCGCTCCGCCGCTCGGGCCGGCCGGGGCGGAACCGTCGCGATCGTCTGCCTCGTGCTGTTCGCGGCGCTGGCGGCCGCCGTCCACACGGGCGCGACCGTGCAGCTCGAGTCGGAGTTGATGCTCGCCCTGGGAACTGCGCGCCCCGACTGGCTCACACCGCTGATGCGGGTCGCGAGCGTCATGGGCTCGGGCGCGATCGAGATCCCGCTGGGACTGCTGTTGAGTTTCCGCCTGGCCAGCATACGGCGGCGGACCGAATCCGCAGGCTACGCCTCCGCGGTCCTGAGCGGCTGGGCGCTCTACGCCGTGCTCAAGCTCGTCTTCCAGCGCGAGCGTCCCCGCCTGATTCCCCGCCTGATGCGCGGCGCGGGTTGGTACGCCTTCCCCTCGGGCCACGCCACGCTCGCGCCCCTGGTCTTCGGCTTGGGTGCGCTCATCTGGTCGGCACCGTGGGCCCGGCGCAGACGCATCACATTGTTGGCGGGGGCGGGGGCACTTTCGATCCTGATCGCGTTCTCGCGTGTCTACCTGGGTATGCACTGGCCGAGCGACGCGTTGGGCGGGCTGCTGCTGGGAACCGGCTGGGCTGGTCTCTGGCTCTGGTGGTGGGAGCGGACCGGACGCCAGGACAGGCGGGCCGGTGTGTCGCACCCCGCGAACGGCGAGCTCGTCGTCACTTCCCCGCCCTGAGCGGCGTCCGTTGGCCGCTTAGACCCCCTGCCGAGCCGCGCCTAGATCTGCGGCTACCAGCGCCGCCACTCGCTCGCCGATGGCCCGCGTGCCGATCGTGCGTTCTCCCCTCTGCGCGAGGTCCGGTGTCCGTGCGCCCTCCGACAGCACTCCGGATACCGCGCGCTCGATGGCCTCGGCCGCCTCCGGCTGCCTCAACCCATACCGAAGCAGCAGCGCGGCGGAAGCGATGGCGCCGAGCGGGTTCGCGATGCCCTTTCCGGCAATATCGGGAGCGGACCCATGCACCGGCTCGAACAACCCGGGGCCGTCGCCGATCGACGCCGAGGGAAGCAGACCGAGCGAGCCGGTCAGGACGGCTGCCTCGTCGCTCAGGATGTCGCCGAAGAGGTTCTCGGTCAGGAGCACATCGATAGCTGCGGGGTTGGCCACGAGCCGCATCGCCGCGTAGTCGACGTAGAGGTGCTCCAGCCGCACATCCGGGTATTCACCGCCGACCCGCGTCACCGTCTCCCGCCAGAGCTGCGAAACTTCGAGCACGTTCGCCTTGTCGACCGATGTGACCGAGCTCCTGCGGCCCCGGGCGGCCTCGAATGCCACCCTCGCCACGCGTTCGATCTCCTGGACCGAGTAGCGCATCGTGTTGACCGCGGTCTCGGGGGCCAGCGACCTCGGCTGCCCGTAGTAGAGCCCGCCCAACAGCTCCCGGACGATCAGAAGGTCGACCCCCTCCAGGCGCTCGGGCCGGAGCGGAGAGGCGTGCCGCAGGGCGGAGTGGACGGCGACCGGGCGCAGGTTGGCGTACGCGCCGAGCAGCTTTCGGAGGGCGAGGAGGCCCGCTTCAGGGCGCCGACGACCCTCGGCAGCGGCGAGCGACGGGTGACCCACGGCGCCCAGGAGCACCGCGTCCGCTTGGGTGACCGCCGATGCCGTGACCGGGGGCAGGGCATCCCCTGCGGCGGCGACCCCGGCTGCGCCGACCGGGTATTCGGCCATCTCCAGCGTGAAGCCATACATGTCGGCGGCGGCCCTCAGGACGCGTAAGGCCTCGGCCGTTACTTCGGGTCCGATGCCGTCTCCCGGGAGCACTGCGATCGTGTACCGATTCACACGCCGGACCTATTCAGCTCGGCAGCATGGCGCCGTTCATACGCCGCGATCAGCGGTTCGTTCACCAACGTCTTCCCGATCTCGTCCAGGCCGTCCAGAAGCATCGCCCGCCGATATTCGTCCATCTCGAAACCTGCTTCGAATCCCTCTCCATCCCGCACGAGCCGACCTACGAGATCCACGGTGAGCTCGTAACCGCCGATGGCCGCGGCAGCGCGTCGGGTCAAGACTTGAACCTGAGCCTCGGGTAGCACCACGGGGAGCAGGCCATTTTGACAGCAGTTCCCGAAAAAGATATCCGCGTACGATGGGGCGATGATGGCGCGAAAGCCGTACTCGGCCAACGCCCACGGTGCATGTTCACGCGAGCTGCCACACCCGAAATTGGCTCCCGCGATCAGAATCGACGCGCCGGCTGCCTTCGGCTGGTTCAGCTCGAACTCGGGGTTCGGGGCACCGTCGGCGAGGTAGCGCCAGTCGTAGAACAGGGACGGTCCAAAGCCGGTGCGCTCGATCCGCTTTAGGAACTGCTTCGGAATGATCTGGTCGGTATCAATGTTCGCGCGAGGAAGCGCTACCGCACGCCCTGTGTGCTCGGAGAAGGGCTGCATACGTCCTTGGATAAAAATGCGAAGACGGATCGACAACTTCCTAGGATTCACTTTAATCCGAACTATCAACCCAATGATTATGAAAAAGTTATAGTAAACATCTAAAGCAAATGCTCAAGTAGAATAGCTAAGGTGAATCGCTGCATAGTCGTCGAAAATCACCGCATATATCCCCGGACGTCCACCAACCGACCCTCCAGCGCTGCCGCTACCGCCATCACCGGACTCACCAGGTGCGTTCGCCCTCCCCTGCCCTGCCTGCCTTCGAAATTTCGATTGGAGGTCGAGGCGCAACGTTCCCCTGGGCCCAGGATGTCGTCGTTCATGCCGAGACACATCGAGCAGCCCGGATTTCTCCACTCGAACCCTGCCTCCGTGAAGATGCGGTCGAGTCCTTCCCGCTCCGCCTGCGCTTTCACCTGCTGGGACCCTGGCACCACCATTGCCCGTACACTTCCGGCCACCTTTCGGCCTCGCGCCAATCTGGCAGCATCCCGCAAATCTTCAATACGCGCATTCGTGCAGGAGCCGAGGAAGACCCGATCCACTCTCAGGCCTTCCAGCGGAGTTCCAGGCCGAAGGTCCATGTACTCGATTGCCCGCTGATATGACTGTCGCTCCTCGTCTGACGCTGCGTCCGCGGGGTTCGGGACGCGCTCCGTGATTCCCACGGTCATGCCGGGACTGGTGCCCCAGGTGACCTGCGGGCCGAGCGCCGCGGCGTCGATTAGCACGGTGGTGTCGTAGGTCGCGCCTGCGTCCGAGCGCAGCCGCCCCCAGCTCCGGCGCGCGCGCTGCCAGGCCGATCCGGAAGGCGCCCGGGGACGGCCCTCCAGGTAGGCGATGGTGGTGTCGTCGGGAGCGACCATGCCTGCCCGCGCACCCGCCTCGATCGACATGTTGCAGACCGTCATCCGGCCTTCCATCGAAAGGCTCTCGATGGCGTCCCCCGTATACTCGATCACGTGTCCCGTTGCTCCAGCGGTACCGATCTGGCGGATCAGGGCCAGCACCAGGTCCTTGGCGGTCACTCCGGCGGCCGGTCGGCCGGCAAAGCGGACCACCATGGTCCGGGGCCGGGCCTGCACGATGCACTGCGTCGCCAGGACGTGCTCGACCTCGCTGGTGCCGATCCCGAACGCCAGCGCGCCGAACGCCCCGTGGGTCGAGGTATGTGAATCCCCGCAGACAATGATCATCCCCGGCTGCGTGAGCCCCAGTTCGGGGCCGATCACGTGCACGATTCCTTGATCGGGGCTCTCCAGGTCGAACAGCTCGACCCCGAACTCCTGGGCGTTCCGGACCAATGCCGCTACCTGGCGGGCGGAGACCTGGTCCGCGATCGGAAGGCGGCGGTCCCCGGTCGGGACGTTGTGATCGACCGTGGCCACGGTCAGGTCGGGTCTCCGGACCCTCCGGCCGGCCAGCCGCAGGCCTTCGAAGGCCTGCGGCGAGGTGACCTCATGCACCAGATGGAGGTCCACGTACAACAGCGCAGGCCCGCCTCCGGCCGCGGCGCCGGCCCCATCCACGACGTGGGCGTCCCAGACCTTCTGGAACAGGGTACGGGGAGCGGTCACCGGACGGTCGCGGCCTTTCGCGCTACTGCGGGTTCCCTGGGAGCCGACGCGGCGCTCTGCGCGGCCTTGCCCTCCTCCGACCAGGGCATCATGGCCCGGAGCTCGGCCCCCACGCGCTCGATCTCGTGGTGCCGGTCAGTCTGGCGCAGGCGCTCGAAGTTGGCCCGGCCGGCGCGATTCTCCGCCAGCCACTCTTTTGCGAACGCACCGTTGCGGATTTCCTCGAGGATTCGCCGCATTTCCGCCCGGGTCTCGTCGGTGACCACCCGGGGTCCCCGCGTGTAGTCGCCGTACTCGGCCGTGTCGCTGATCGAGTAGCGCATGAACTGCATCCCGCCCCGGTACATCAAATCCACGATCAGCTTCAATTCGTGCAGGCACTCGAAGTAGGCCATTTCGGGACGGTAGCCGGCCCCGGTCAACGTCTCGAAGCCGGCCTTCACCAGCGCCGTGACCCCGCCACACAACACCGCCTGCTCGCCGAAGAGGTCGGTTTCGGTCTCCTCGCGGAAGGTCGTCTCGATCACGCCGGCGCGGGTGCAGCCGATGCCCGAGGCGTACGCCAGGGCATCGGCGAGGGCATGGCCACTGGCATCCTGGTGAACCGCGACGAGCCCGGGCACGCCGCGGCCGCCCTCGAACTCGCTCCGGACGAGATGCCCAGGCGACTTGGGGGCGACCATCGACACGTCCACACCGGCCGGCGGCACGATTTCCCCGTAATGAATGTTGAACCCGTGCGCGAACATCAGCGTCTTGCCGGGCGTGAGGCCCTGCTGGACGCCCCCCTCGTAGATGGCCCGGCCGTCCTGATCGGGCGTCAGCATCATGATCACGTCGGCCGCGGCGGCAGCCTCGGCGACGGTGCGGACATCGAGCCCCGCGGCTTTGGCCTTGTCCCACGAGCCGCCGCCCTTCCGTAGGCCGGCGAGGACCTTGGCGCCACTCTCGCGAAGGTTGAGGGCGTGGGCGTGCCCCTGGCTGCCGTAGCCGATGATCGCGAAGGTGCGGCCGGCGAGCCGGCCACGGTCGGCGTCGGCATCGTAGTACACGCGCACGGGAACGTTCGTCATGGCTCCGTCTCTGGTTAGATGTTCGCCGGCAGGCGCCCGCCGGCTTCGGTCAGGCCGGTCTCGAGGGCGACCGCGCCGCTGCGCGCCACTTCCAGCACCTCGAACCGCTCGAGTGCCCGGATGCACGAGAGCACGAATGCCTCGGATCCGGTCAGCTCGACGATCGTGGCTTCGGGGTTGTCGTCGACCACCGAAGCATGGTAGAGCTGCACCACGTCGAGGAGCTCGCCGTAGCGCTCGCCCATGGCGCGGACCTTCACCAGAGCGAGCTCGCGGGTGACACCGTCCCGCGCTGGGAACGCGACCGCGTCGCGGACCCCCACCACCTTGTGCAGCTGCTGCACGGCGCGCTCGGCGGTCGCTTCGTCGGACTGGATCATGATCGTCAGCCTGGAGACGCCCGGCGTGACCGTGGGGCCCACGGCGATGCTGCGCACGGGCAGGTTTCGCCGGCGGAGCAACCCGACGGCACGATTGAAGGTGATGAGCCGGTCCTCGAGCAGCACCGTCACGGCCCGGGTCGTCGTCATGCGGTCACGACCTCGGACTCGATCGGCTCGCTGAGCGACGCCCCGGGCGGAATCATGGGGAACACGTTGGCCTCCTGCTCGATGAGGAACTCGATCAGGGCCGGCCCGTCGTGCGCGAGTGCCGCGCGGAGCGTGTCGTCCACCTGCTCCCCCCGCTCGACCCGCCAGCCGGGAATGCCATAGGCCTCGGCGAGCCGGACGTAGTCGGGACTCCAGATGGGGGTGGCGGAGTAGCGGCGCCCGTGGAAGAACTGCTGCCACTGCCGGACCATGCCGAGGTAGCCGTTGTTGAAGATGGCCATCTTCACGGGAATCCTCTCCTGCACCATCGTGGCGATCTCCTGCATGTTCATCTGGAAGCCGCCGTCGCCGGAGATGGCCCATACCGGTTCGCCGGGCCGGGCGAGGACGACGCCCATCGCCGCCGGCACCGCGAACCCCATCGTCCCGAGGCCGCCGGACGTGATGTGGGTGTTGGGGCGCTGGTACCGAAAGAACTTCGCCACCCACATCTGGTGCTGCCCCACATCGCTCACCACCGTGCAACGGCCGGCGCTCGCTTCCTCGAGCGCGCCCAGGATGCCCTCGGGCGACAGGTCGCCCTTGAAGCTCTCCACCCGCGGGCGGACGAAGCTCGCGATCTCGCCCCGCCACGTGCCGCAGCTCCGCGGCTCCACGGCGGCGAGGAGCTCGCGCAGCACGGCCCGCGCATCGCCGACCAAGCCGACCGACACCGGCACGTTCTTGCCGATCTCCGAGGCATCGAGCTCGATGTGGATGAGCTTGGCTCCGCGCGCGAAGGCCGCGAGGTTGCCGGTGACCCGATCGTCGAACCGAAGGCCGACCCCGACGATGACATCCGCCTGCTGGATGGCGCGGTTCACGTGAACTTCGCCGTGCATGCCGGGCATGCCCAGGTGGAGCGGGTGCGACTCGGGAAACGCGCTGATGCCGAGGAGCGTGGTGACTACGGGAATGTCGGCCCGCTCCGCGAGCGTGCGCAGCTCGTCGTACGCGTCGCTGAGGATGACGCCGTGCCCCGCCATGATGAGCGGCCGCTCGGCGCGGGCGATCAGGCGAGCCGCCTCCACCAGCGCCATCGGCGTGGGCCGGCCGACCAGGCCGCCCCGGCGCTCAGGCCGCGCCCGGGCGCTTCCGTCGTACTCCATTTTCTGGGTCTGCACGTCCTTCGGCACGTCGAGCAGCACGGGACCGGGCCGGCCTTCCCGCGCCACGTCGAACACCTCGTGGACGGCGTCGGCCAGCTCTGAGACATCCTCGACCAGCCGACTGTGCTTGGTGATCGGCTGCGTGATCCCGATGATGTCGGTTTCCTGAAAGCTGTCGCGGCCGATCATGGCGCGCGAGACCTGGCCGGTGATCGCCACGAGCGGCGTGTTGTCCATGTGCGCCGTGGCGATTCCGGTCACCAGGTTGGTGGCCCCCGGGCCGGAGGTCGCCACGCACACCCCCGGCCGTCCGCTCGCGCGCGCGTAGCCGTCGGCCGCGTGCGCCGCCGCCTGCTCGTGCCGCACCAGCACGTGCCGCAGCCCCGGATACTCGGGCAGCGCGTGGTAGAACGGCATGATCGCGCCGCCGGGATAGCCGAACAGCAGATCCACGCCTTCCTCGAGCAAGGCCCGGCAGAGGATCTGCGACCCCGTGAGCTGCTCCGCCATCACACGCCCCACAGGTAAACGGAGTTGAGCGAGCTGGCCTCGAGCCGCTCGGCATGGTGCGCCTTGTTCAGGGCATGCACCAGCGCCCGCGCGCTGGCCTCGACGATGTCGGTGGACGCACCGTTCCCCGAGAGCGACTTGCCGTCGACCTTGGCCTGCAGGAAGACCTGGCCGACGCTGTCCCGGCCGGGGGTGAGCGACCGGAGCGAGAGGCTCAGCACTTCGATGGGTCGGCCGAGGATCTCACTGATCGCGGTGAAGGCGGCGGCGATCGGGCCGTCGCCCGTTCCCCGCGCCGACCGCTCACCGGCCCAGGGACCGGCCATGCGCACCTCCGCCGTCGGCGTGATGCTGCCGCAGACCACCCGCAGGTGACTGAGCTGGTACTCCTCGGGCGCGTCGTGGAAGCTCTCGTGGACGAGCGCGAGCAGGTCCTCGTCCAGGATCTCACGCTTGCGATCGGCCAGCGCGGTGAACTGCCGGTACACCTCGGCGAGCTGCAGCTCGGTCAGCTCGTAGCCGAGCTCACGGAACCGCCGCTCGAGCGCATGGCGGCCCGAGTGCTTGCCGAGGACCAGCGTCGAGCGCGGGATGCCGACCATCTCGGGTCGGATGATCTCGTAGGTGAGCCCGTTCTGCAGCATCCCATGCTGGTGGATGCCCGCTTCGTGCGCGAAGGCGTTCCGCCCCACGATCGCCTTGTTCGGCTGGGGGAAGCTCCCGGTGAGATAGGAGAGCAGCTGGCTGGTGCGATAGATCTCCCGGGTGTCGACGTTGCAGCGAAAGCCGAGCGCCGCGCCCCGGACGTGGCTGGCCATGACCAGCTCCTCCATCGCCGCATTGCCCGCGCGCTCCCCGATGCCGTTGACCGTGCACTCGACCTGCCGCGCGCCCGCGGCGATCGCTGCGAGCGAGTTGGCGACGGCGAGTCCGAGATCGTCGTGGCAGTGCGCGCTCAGCACCACACCGTCGGCGCCGGGGACGCGCTCCAGCACGCTCCGGAACATGTCGCCGTACTCGTTCGGCATCGCGTAGCCGACCGTATCGGGCAAGTTGATCGTGGTGGCGCCCTCCCGGACGGCCGCCTCGACCACGCGGCAGAGGAACTCGGGATCGGTGCGGCTCGCGTCTTCCAGGGAAAACTCGACGTCACCGGTATACTGACGCGCCTGTCGGATCGCGGCGCGCGCCCGGGCCAGCACCTCGTCGCGGGTGGTCTTGAGCTTCTCCGTGATGTGGAGATCCGAGGTCGAGATGAAGACATGGAGCCGCCCGCGCTGCGCCGGCTCGATCGCCTCGCCCGCCAGCTCGATGTCGCGCTCGTGGCAGCGCGCCAGCGCGGCGATGATCGGCCGGCGAATCTCGGTCGCGATCTGGTGGACGCTCCGGTAGTCCCCCTCGCTCGCGGCCGGGAAGCCGGCCTCCATGACGTCCACGCCGAGGGCGTCGAGCTGCCGGGCGAGGCGCAGCTTCTCCTCGGGCGTGAGACTGTTGCCGGGTGCCTGCTCGCCATCGCGCAGGGTTGTGTCGAAAATCAGGACGTCCGAGGCTGCCATACGTTGCCGGCTCATGGTGAAGGGAAATCAAAAGCGCCGCGGACCTCTGGGTCCGCGGCGCCGGTGCAGTCTGTCGAGACGTTGCTACTGTCTCACGTTGCTCGTGTCGGCACGCCGCGGACCCCTTGCTCACCGATAAGGACGGTAAGCCGGAGGCTAAGCAGGACGACGAGAAGCGCGAGGCCGAACAGCATGTGCGTCGATGGCTCGAAAGCGATGCGTGTGGCGAAAGCCGGGCCGTGCATCCCCGGCGGATCAGACAGCCTAACGATCGCGCCCGGCCCGTGTCAAGTGGGCGCAGCGCTTGACATATTCATTCGCGTGCATAATAATCCAATCATGAACGCCGCCACACGCCGCCCGCTCGCCCTCCTTATTAATGTCGCCAGCTCCCTGGGAGCGGCCGGGTAAGCGAGCGCGCTCGCACACGACCCCGGCCCGCTCCCCACGAGGGAGCGGGTTTTTTCTTGCCCCGCTTCGGCCTCTCCGGCCGACAGGGGCTCACATGCAGGAGGCACCATGGCCGCCACTGGGCAGCGGATCCACCCGGCCGGTTCCCGTCCCACCGATCCCCGACACGCCGCGTCCGCGCCCGACCGGGCGCTCGACCCCGCGCGCGAGCACGATGCCTGCGGCGTCGGGTTCGTGGCCCACGCCTCGGGTGCGCGCTCGCACGAAGTGGTCGCCATGGCGCTCGAAGCGGTGGCGCGCGTGGCGCACCGCGGCGCCGCGTCCACCGACAACTCGGGCGATGGCGCGGGGCTGCTGACCCAGATCCCGCACCGGCTGTTCTACCGCGACGCGTACCGCCTGGGCCTTCATCTCCAGCCGGGACTGCCGTTCGGGGTCGGCAGTTTCTTCCTGCCCCGCGAGCCGCAGGCGCTCGGCCACGCGGTCGCGATGATCGAGGCCGTGCTGGCGGAGGACGGCATCCCGTTTCTGGGCTGGCGCGACGTGCCGACGAATCCCGCGGCGCTCGGGCCGACCGCGCTCGCCTCCTGCCCCGTGATCCGGCAGGTGCTCGTCGGGCGCCCCGCGCTCGCGGCCGACGAGGAACAGTGGGAGCAGTCGCTCTATCTCGCGCGACGAGAGATGGAGCGACGGGCCCAGGAGCGACCCCTTCCCGACTTCTACGCCTGCTCCCTCTCCTGCCGCACCATCGTCTACAAAGCGCTGCTCACCGGGACCCAGCTCCCCGCGTTCTTCACCGACTTCCGGTACCCGGAGTACGAGAGCGCGATCGCGATCTTCCATCAGCGCTACTCGACCAACACGCTCCCCAGCTGGCCGCTGGCGCAGCCGTTCCGCCTGCTCGCCCACAACGGCGAGATCAACACACTCTGGGGCAATCGGAACGCGATGACGATGCGGCAGCCGATGCTGGCCTCGCCCATCTGGGGCAAGAAGATCGAGCGACTCCGCGAGGTGATCTGGCGCGACGGCAGCGACTCGGCGAGCCTTGACAACGCGATGGAGCTGCTCACGCGCTCGGGACGCGACGTGGTGCACGCCTCGATGATGATGGTGCCGCAGGCGTGGGAGAAGTACGCGGATCTGGATCCCGGGGTGAAAGCGTTTTACGAGTACCACCAGTGTGTGCTCGAGCCGTGGGACGGCCCGGCGGCCATCGCGTTCACGGATGGGGTGCTGTGCGGTGCCTCGGTGGACCGGAACGGGCTCCGACCCTCGCGCTACAAGGTGCGGCGGGACGGGCTGGTCGTGTCGGGGTCGGAAGTCGGCCTCGTGGATCTGGACCCGCGCGAGGTCGTCGAGTGCGGTAAAGTCGGTCCCGGCGAGGTGCTGGTGGTGGACACCCGTCGCGGCGAGGTGATCCGGAACCTGGACGCCAAGCGCGAGGTCGCCGGTCGCCGCCCCTACGCGCGCTGGGTGGCGCGCTACATGGCGACCCTGGCGCCCGATCCCGCGCGCGTGCCTCCGGTGCACGTCGGCGAGGAGCTCACGCGCGCGCAGCGCGGCTTCGGCTACGGCTTCGAAGACCTTCGCCTGGTGCTCGAGCCGATGGGTGGCAGCGGCGCCGATCCGGTCTGGAGCATGGGCGACGACACCCCCATTCCGCCGCTGTCGGCGGTGCCGCAGAGCCTCTACGCCTACTTCCGCCAGCGCTTCGCGCAGGTCACCAACCCGCCCATCGATCCGCTGCGCGAGGCGATGGTGATGTCGCTCAGGATGCATCTCGGCCGCCGGGGATCGCCGCTGCTGGAGCGGCCCAGCTACGCGCGGATGCTCCGGCTGGAGCACCCCGTGCTCCTGCCCGAGGAGATGTCCGCGCTCCGGAACGTGGCAGGCTTCTCGACCGTGACGCTCGATGCGGTGTGGGACACGACGCGCGGCACCGACGGGCTCCGCCCGGCGATCACGGCGCTTCGTCGAGCCGCGGAGCGCGCGGCGCGCCGCGGCGCGCACATCCTCGTGATCAGCGACCGCGCGTCGGACGCGACGCACGCCCCGATGCCCATGCTGCTCGCCGTCGGCGCGGTCCGTCAGCACCTGGTCCACACCGGGCTCCGAGCCCGCGTCGGACTGGTGGCGGAAGCCGGGGACGCGTTCGACATCCACCACCTCGCCACCCTGATCGGCTATGGGGCGGAGGCCGTGCACCCCTGGCTGGCGCTCGAGACCGTGGATGGATTGTTCTCCGAGCACCGGGAGATGTCGCGCCGCGAGCGCGAGGCGGAGGCGGGTCCCCGCCCTACCCCGGCGGAGGCCCGCGCCCAGTTTCGCGCGGCCGCGGAGAAGGGCTTGCTCAAGATCCTCTCCAAGATGGGGATTTCGACCCTCAGCTCGTATTGCGGCGCCCAGATCTTCGAGGTCCTCGGCCTCGGCAGCGAGGTGATCGGAACCTGTTTCGCCGGGACGGCTTCCCCGCTCGGCGGCATCGGGTTCGAGGAGATCGCGGAGGATGTGCTCGCCCGGCACATGGCCGCATATCCACAGGCAGCCCCCGCCGAGCCGCTGTCGCTGCCCGATCACGGCCGGGTGAGGTTCCGGAAAGAGGGCGAGGATCACGGCTGGGCCCCGCCCGTCGTGGTCGCGCTGCAGCAGGCGGTCAAGGCCGCGGGGACGGATGCCTATGGCGGCTTTCTCCTCAAGCACGGCAGCCGTCGGCCCGCCGGGCCCAGAGACCTGCTGGCGGTGCGGCCAGGGACGGCGGTGCCCATCGAGGAGGTGGAGCCGGCGGAGTCGATCCGCACCCGGTTCATCTCGTCGGCCATGTCGCTGGGGGCGCTCTCGCCCGAAGCGCATGCCACGCTGTCGATCGCGATGAACCGCATGGGCGCCCGCTCGAACTCGGGCGAAGGCGGCGAAGACCCGCACAACTATCACGGCTTCGCGAACGGCGATCGCGCCGACAACCGCATCAAGCAGGTGGCCAGCGCGCGGTTCGGGGTCACCACCGAGTACCTAACCCGGGCGGAGGAGCTCGAGATCAAGATCGTCCAGGGCGCGAAGCCGGGCGAAGGCGGTCAGCTCCCGGCGCACAAGGTGACCGATCTGATCGCACGGCTCAGGCATTCCGTGCCCGGGGTATCGCTCATCTCGCCGCCGCCGCATCACGACATCTACTCGATCGAGGACCTGGCGCAGCTCATCCACGACCTCAAGACTGTCAACCCGCGGGCCCGCGTCGGCGTGAAGCTGGTGAGCGAGACGGGAGTCGGCACCGTGGCGGCAGGGGTGGCCAAGGCATACGCCGACTACGTGCTCATCGCCGGCCACAACGGCGGCACCGGCGCGTCGCCTCTCTCGTCGATCAAGCACGCCGGCTCGCCCTGGGAGCTGGGCCTGGCGGAAGCGCAGGCCACGCTGGTGCGCAACGGGCTTCGGCATCGGATCGAGGTCCGCACCGACGGCGGGCTCAAGACCGGGCGCGACGTGGTCATCGCCGCGCTCTTGGGCGCGGAGTCGTACGGCTTCGGCACCGCGCCGCTGGTCGCCATGGGCTGCGCGATGGCGCGGCAATGCCACGTCAATACCTGCCCGACCGGCATCGCCACGCAACGCGAAGACCTGCGCGCCAAGTTCAAGGGCATGCCCGAGCAGGTGATCAGCTACTTCACCCTGCTCGCGGAGGAGGTACGCCAGATCCTCGCGGGGATGGGCGCACGGAGCCTCGACGAGATCATCGGCCGGAACGAGCTCCTCCAGCGGGTCGAGCGGCCCGAGGTGCCACGGGCGCAAATGCTCGATCTCTCGATGCTCCTGGCGCCGCCTGCGGCGGAGGGCGCGGCCAGCCGTCCGGCGGAGGCACTCCGGCCGAGGGACGGGAGGAACGACCGACCCGGCGTGGTGTCGCTCGACGCCGAGATCCTGACCGATCTCGAGCCGTATCTCGACAGCGGGCTGCCGTTCTCCGGCAACTACCCGATCTACAATCATCACCTCACGGTCGGCGCCCGTGTGGCCGGAAGCATCGCCGAGCGGCATGGCGACGCCGGGCTGCCGCTCGGGGCCGTCCGCCTGCGTTTTACCGGCAGCGCCGGCCAGAGCTTCGGCGCCTTCGCCTGCCGCGGTATGCACCTGGAGCTCGAGGGCGAGGCCAACGACTACGTGGGCAAGGGGCTGAGCGGAGGTGAGCTCATCATTCGCCCGTTCCGCCGGGCGGCCTATGCGGACGTGTCGCACCAGCACCTGATCATCGGCAACACGATCCTCTACGGCGCCACCGGCGGAAAGCTGTTCGCCGCCGGCCAGGCGGGAGACCGATTCGCCGTCCGGAACTCGGGGGCAGTGGCGGTGATCGAAGGGTCGGGAAACCACTGCTGCGAGTACATGACGGGTGGGATCGTCGTCGTGCTGGGCCGGGCGGGCCGCAATTTCGGCGCGGGCATGTCGAACGGAGTGGCGTACGTCATCGACGAGGCCGGCACGTTCGAGTCACGCGTGAACCGTGACATGGTCGACGTCGGGACGCTCGACGATGCGGATGTGGCGCTGCTCCGGCTCCTGGTGCGCGAGCACGAGGAGAAGACGGCCTCGCCGCGAGCACGGCGGATCCTGGTGCACTGGGACCAGTTTGTCGCGCTGTTCCGCAAGGTCTCGCCCTCGGGAGCGCACGCGCTGGCGGCGGCGGCACGGGACTCCTATCTGCAATCGGCGCAGACGGAGGTGGAACCGGTGCTGGCACGACGAAGCGCGTAGCGAGCACCCCCGGCTCTCGCGGGAGCACAATGCCCTAGATTAGGGCATGGCTACGTTTGCGGAGCTGGGTCTCGATCCCACCCTCGTCGAGGCGCTCACCGCGCTGGGATACGAAGAGCCCACGCCCATCCAGCGCGAGGCCATCCCTCCCTTGCTCGCGGGACGGGATGTGATCGGTCAGGCGGCCACCGGCACCGGCAAGACGGCCGCGTTCGCGCTTCCGCTGCTCCAGCGCATCGACGGCGCACGTCCCCACCCAACCCGTCCCGCCCTCCTCGTCCTGGTTCCGACCCGCGAGCTCGCCATGCAGGTCGCCGAGGCCTTCCACCGCTACGGCCGCGCAGCCGGCACCAGCGTGCTGCCCATATACGGAGGCCAGGCGTTCGATCAGCAGATCCGCGGGCTCCGGCGCGGCGTCCACGTGGTGGTGGCCACCCCAGGGCGGGCGATCGATCACATGCGCCGCGGCACGCTGGTGCTGAGCGATCTGATCGCCGTGGTGCTCGACGAGGCGGACGAGATGCTCGACATGGGCTTCGCCGATGAGATCGAAACGATTCTCGACGCCGCCCCGGCCGAGCGCCAGACGGCGCTGTTCTCGGCGACGATGCCGCCCCGAATCGCGGGCATTGCGGAACGGCAGCTGCGGAACCCCGCACGGGTGGCCATCTCGCGGAAGAGTGGCGCGACAGGAACGCTGCCCAAAGTCCGGCAGACCGCGTACATCGTCTCACGCGCCCACAAGCTCGCCGCGCTGGGCCGGATTCTCGATCTCGAATCACCGACGCTCGCCGTGGTCTTCTGCCGGACCCGCACAGAGGTGGACGCGCTCACCGAAACACTCGCGGGGCGGGGGTATGGGGCGGAAGCCCTGCATGGCGGCATGACGCAAGACCAGCGCGATCGGGTGATGAAGCGGACCCGGAGCGGCACGGTGGACCTGCTGATCGCCACGGACGTGGCGGCGCGCGGCCTCGACATCCAGCAGCTGTCGCACGTCGTCAACTTCGACGTGCCGTCCTCGCCGGCCGCGTACGTCCACCGCATCGGGCGCACGGGGCGCGCGGGCCGGGAAGGCGTCGCCATCACCTTGGCCGAGCCGCGCGAGCACCGGCTGCTCCGCAACATCGAGCAGGTGACCAAGCAGCGAATCGAGATCGGGACCGTACCCACCGTGCTGGACGTGCGGGCGCGGCGGCTCGATCTGACCCGGGCCACGATCGGCGAGCTGATCCAGGCGGGCAACTTCGATGGCTACCGTGTGGTCGTGGAGGCGCTGTCCGCCGAGCATGACCTGATGGACATCGCCACGGCGGCCGTCCAGCTCGCGCATACGGCGGCCGGTGGGGCCGGCCCCGAGGAGGACGAGGCCGATATTCCCCCGGTGTCCGTGGCCGTAGGGCGGGAAGGCCCGCCAGGCGGCCGGTCCGCCAGGCGGACTTCGGCCCGGGCGCCGGGAGTCAAACTGGCTGGCGGGGCTGCCCCCGGCCTGGTACGGGTCTACGTGGGGGCGGGCCGGAAGGCCAACATGCGACCTGCGGATCTGGTGGGTGCGATCACGAACGAAGCGGGCATCCAGGGCCGGGACATCGGGGCCATTGAAATCGCCGACCGTTTCAGCCTGGTCGAGCTGCCCGAGGAGTTGGCGGACCGGGTCATCACCGCCCTCCGCTCGACGACGGTCAAAGGGAAGCGGCTGACGGTCCGTCGCGACAAGGCGCGGCAGCGATGACACCTTGCCGGTTCCAGTACTTGACGCTAACTTGCTGATCAGCAAGCAAGGACAACCCGGGAGCACATGACCCGACGCATAGAGAAGGAACGGAACCCGGTTCGCTCTCGTGCCGCCATCCTCGACGCGGCCGAAAGCCTTTTTGCCAAAAAGGGTTACGATGCGACCAGCCTGAACGAGGTCGGCGCGGCAGCGGGGATGAGCCGCGGCACCCCGGGCTACTTCTTCGGGAGCAAGTCCGAGCTGTACCGGGCGGTCCTCGACCGAGCCTTCGCGGAGGTGCGTGACGCGGTGCGGGCCGGCCGCGCGCGCGCACTCGCCAGTAGCCAGACCGCCGAGACCATCCTGGCCGGTGCCGTGTCGGATTACTTCGACTTCCTGGCCAACCGACCCAACTTCATTCGCCTGATCGAGCGCGAAGCGCTGAGCGGTGCCCGGCAACTCGAGGGCGCGGGGCACCTCTCCGCCGGCCAGGAGGCACTCGCCGCCATCAGCGCGGAATTAGGCCTGGACGATGCCGAATCGGGAGACGCGGCCCAGCTGTTGCTGAGCGTGATCGCACTCTGCTGGTTTCCGCTGATTCACGCGCGCACCGTCGCACCCGCCGTGGGTGTCGAAATCCAGGACCTCGACGACCTCGAGCGCCGCAAGCGGCACGTCGTGGACCTGGTCTTGCACGGCATTCGTGGGCTCGCCGCACCTGCCGCCACCCTCACCGAGACTAAACGCCATGACTGACCTCCTCACGCCTCCCGTCAAGCCGGCGCGAACCGAGCTCGCTACCGAACAGGAGGCACGTCAGGTCGCCGAGGCAGCGCGCGAGCAGGACTGGCAGGCGCCGAGCTTCGTGCGAGAGCTGTTCGAGGGCTCGTTTCGCCTCGATTTGGTGTATCCGTTCCCCGAGATGAATCCCGTCGACGTCGAGCGCGCCCGGCCCTTCATGGAGCGGCTCGAGCGCTTTCTCGCCGAGCGGGTGGACAGCGACCTGATCGACCGAGAGGGCAAGATTCCCGCGGAGGTGATCCAGGGGCTGCGCGACATCGGCGCGCTCGGCATCAAGATTCCTGAGGAGTACGGCGGGCTGGGACTCAGCCAGACCGGCTACACCCACGCGATCGGCCTCGTCACCAGCGTCGACGGCAACCTGACCGCGCTGCTGTCGGCCGCGCAGTCGATCGGCGTGCCGCAACCGCTCAAGTTGTTCGGCACCCCCGAGCAGAAGCGCCGGTACCTGCCCCGGCTGGCCAAGGGTGCGATAAGCGCGTTCGCGCTCACCGAGAACAATGTAGGCAGCGACCCGGCCGCCGTGGCCACCTCCGCGGTG
The DNA here is from genome assembly GCA_035526925.1 of Gemmatimonadales bacterium. GTDB lineage: Bacteria > Gemmatimonadota > Gemmatimonadetes > Gemmatimonadales > GWC2-71-9 > CAVVWJ01. The sequence continues at coordinate 101,599 of DATLBL010000100.1, read as the reverse complement.
CTCTCCGAGGACGGCACGCACTACATCCTGAACGGCGAGAAGCTCTGGTGCACCAACGGCACCGTGGCCGAGCTGATGGTGGTGATGGCGCGGACCGGCACCAAGAAGATCACGGCGTTCATCGTTGAGACCGACTGGCCGGGGGTCGAGGTGGTGCAGCGCCTCCATTTCATGGGCCTGAAAGCGATCGAAAACGGCATCATCCGCTTTACCGACGTGAAGGTGCCGGTCGAGAACGTCCTCTGGGGCGAGGGAAAGGGTCTGAAGCTCGCGCTCGTGACGCTCAATACCGGACGCCTGACCTTGCCCGCCTCGGCCGTGGCGGGCGCCAAGCGGGCGCTCGAAATCGTGCGCCGCTGGGGGGCCGAGCGCGTGCAGTGGGGGCAGGCCATCGGCAAGCACGACGCGATCGCTCAGAAGATCGGTCGGATGACGGCCGAGATTTTCGCGATGGAGGCGGTGGCCGACCTGGCCTCGCTGATGGCCGATCGCGGCAGCACTGACATCCGCCTCGAGGCCGCGATGGCCAAGATGTGGAATACCGAGGTCGGCTGGCGGATCGTGGACGATACGCTGCAGATCAAGGGTGGGCGCGGCTACGAGACCGCCGACAGCCTTCGGAGCCGAGGTGAGCGCCCCGACCCGGTCGAGCGAATGATGCGCGACTTCCGGATCAACCTGATCTTCGAGGGCTCGAGCGAGATCATGCGGCTGTTCATCGCCCGCGAGGCGGTGGACACCCACCTCAAAGTCGCGGGGGCCCTCATCGATCCGAAGAGCACGACGTCGCAGAAGCTGTCGGCCTTGCTGCGCTCCTCGGTGTTCTACGCCACCTGGTACCCGCGCCTCTGGTTCGGACTCCGGGGCCGGCTGGGGTACGGTGAGTTCGGGCCGCTCGCGGCGCACGTACGGTTCGTCGATCGCGCGAGCCGCAAGCTGGCGCGGACGCTCTTTCACTGCATGGTGCGGTTCGGACCGAAGCTCGAGAAGCGGCAAGCCGTGCTCGGCCGCCTGGTGGAGATCGGCGCCGAGCTGCTGGCGATCACCGCGGCATGCAGCCGGGCCCAGACCATGGTGCGGAAGGATCCGACGAACCGGGGCCCGGTCGAGCTCGCCGACCTGTTCAGCCGGCAGGCCCGCCGGCGGGTCGAGGAGCGGTTCGCGGCGGTGTTCGACAACGATGACCTCGCGGCATACGCGGTCGCGCAGCGGGTGATTCGGAACGAGCATACCTGGCTCGAGCAGGGCATGGTCCACCTGGCGGACGAGCGCTAGACTTCATCACCTTGGCTGTGACATTAACGAGGACGACCGATGGCGATCGCAGAAGGCAGGACGATTCCCTTCACCGGACCCGAGGCGGTGGACGTGGCGGTGCTCGAGACCTTCGAGTACGCCGGGCCCGATCAGGAGATCGTGACTGAGACGCGGGAGTTCAGCCCCGTGTGTCCCTACAGCGGACTTCCTGACTTCGCCACGCTCCGCATCGTCTACGTGCCTCGCGATCGATGCATCGAGCTCAAGAGCCTCAAGTACTATATCACCAGCTATCGAAGCGTCGGGATCTTCCAGGAACACGCCACGGCCAAGATCGCGGAGGATCTGTTCGGCGTGCTCGGCCCGCAGCGGCTGATGGTTATCACGGTCTACAATACGCGCGGCGGATTCGACACTACCTGCACGGTGACACTGCCCGGCACCGGCTGAGCCCGCGCGCGGTCCGCCATCCGAGTGCCTCGAAGGGGACATGACTCGCGTCATGTCCCCTTCGCCGCGTCCGGGTGAGGAGAGGCGCGAGTCCGCACTCAATGCGTCGTGACCACCCCGGCCGACGGCTTGGTGGGGATCGGATCGGGCTGTCGCCGTGGACCGCGCGGCAGCAGCTCGGCCAGGTTGGCCAGCTCGTACGCCGTGACCGCCATGACCGCGGCGGCCTGTTTGAGGTCCCCGGGCACCGCCTTGTCGTAGGTGTCGCTCTGCGAGTGGTGGGTGTGGTTGTAGCCCCGTGGCAGCTGGTCGAAGTTGAAGCCAGGCACACCGTAGGCCAGAAAGCTGAGGTGGTCGGTGCCGGACTTGCTGGCGTCGCGGACGGAGTCGGCGCCAAGGCCGGCCACCGGCGCCAGCAGTGCGCGCCACAGCCCTTCGAGCTCGGGCCGGCCCTGCAGCGCCTGACCGCGGATGGCGCCCGTTCCATTGTCCAGGACCAGCACTGCCTGAATGCTGTCGGCCTCGGGTGCATGTGCCGCGGCGTACGCCCGCGACCCGAGCAGCCCCTGCTCCTCCCCGCTGAAGAGGATGAAGCGGATGGTCCGCTTCGGCCTGAGACCCGACTGCGCGATGGCGCGCGCGGCCTCCAGGACGACCATCGACCCCGTGCCGTTGTCCGTCACGCCGGTCCCCAGGTCCCAGCTATCCAGATGCGCACCGAGAATGACGACTTGGCCCGGATGCTCGGTACCCCGGATTTCGGCAACGGTGTTCCACTGCTGGACCGGCACTCGCCCGAGGCCATTCTCGACCCGCGCCTCCAGCCGCGGGCTCGCGCCCGCGATCACCTGGCGCTCGAGCATAGCGTAATCCTCGTGTGAAACCACCAGATTCGGCAGCGGAGCCACCCGGGTGGGCGACCCGCTCATGGTCAGCAATGCATGTTCCTTGGCGCCGTCGACCAGCGTGCCGAGCGCCCCGGCGGCTTTGAGGACGTACGGCAGATCCAGCCCGTATTGACGACGCGCGAGCACGGCCGCGGGCGAGGTATCCGAGGTGGCGAGGCTCCGAAGCCGCAGCGTCTCGGCGAGCCGGGTGGAGTCCTCCGGAGTTTTTTCGGGGCCATCCGGATTCCACAGCGGGAACGCCGAGCGGGGAAGCACCCACGCGCCGCGGAGCTTTCCCTTGTACGCGGCGAGGCTATCGGGCGTGCTCAAGTCCGCCAGCACGACCGGCCCGCTCACCGCCCTGCCCCCGGTGCCGACCGTCCACGCCCAGCTGTGCGCCGTGATGCTTCGCGAGAACGGCGCGATCAGGCGAACCGCGGCGGGGCCACGCTCCCACGTCACACCGAAGGTGTACGGCTCGAGCGAGGCGGCGAGGCCATAGGCCCGGAACCGTTCGGCCGTCCAGTCGTTGGCCCGGCGCATGGCCGCCGAGCCCGACAGCCTCGGCCCGATGATGTCGCTCAGGTGCCGCAGGTTGGCCATGACCTCGGAGCGGTCCATCGCCTGCGCCACGAGTGTGCCGGCACCGGCGGTATCCACGGCGGCCTGGGCTTGGACGGCCGCGGGAGCGGCGTACAGCAGTGCGTACGGGAGCAGGCGTCGGAGCATGAAAGGAACTTCCAGTCGGAGTCGGGTAGCAGGTCGGCAGGATTGGGATCGCGGTGTCAGGTCGCGTTCCGGGCGACGGCTGGCTCCACGCGCACCAGTCGCGCGGCGTGGGCCTCCAAGATGCTCGCCTCCACGCGCGAGGTCCAGATGCGGGGAATGGCGCCCACGCCGTCCCTTGCCCCGAGCAGCGCTCCGGCGAGCCCGGCGCGACCGGCGGCGTGGCTACCCGGTCGCGCAGTGGCCTCGAGACCCCGCTCGAGCAGCGGCTCGTGGTACGCGAGCCGGAGCGCCGCCTCCGCGTCGTCGAGCGCCCCCCCCAGCGCCGCCGGACTGCCAGAGCGCGGAGGCAGCGGCACCCGTCGTACGGCCGCGAGCAGCGCCGCCGGCACCTCGTTGTTGCGGAGTGCCTCGACGACGTCGGGGACGAAGTCACGCTTACCCTGGAGAAATCGTGCGAGCGCGACGTTGACCGCCACCGCCGCCCACGTGACCACCGGATCCGGATGGGTGAGCGCCGCGATGTGATACGTCGCGCTGACCATGGTCCGCGGAGCATCGAACGCCGCCAGCGCCACTGGAACGACACGCACGAGTGCGTCACTTCCGCTCCCGGCCGCGTGCGATGGCGGTGCGTCATGGCGCCCCAGGTGCGACAAGGCGGCCCCCGTTTCCGGATCGATGTCCGCCGGCTCGACCCGGTGGCGCTCGACCCATCGCTGCGCGAGGGCTCGAAGATCTCGGCGGCCAGCGGCGAGATCCTCGGCCAATATCCGGGTCAGCGCTAGGCTGCCGTCGGGCCGCTCGCCGAGCGCGAGAGCCCGGCCAGCCGCGAGGCCCACGAGCGTTCCCGCGGCCCGCATGGCCAGGGATGGTACGGGCTTCGTCAAATGCAACTCCGGTCAAAATCGGGTGGCGGAGCGGACCCGGCTCAAGTTATACTCGGAATCTCAGTGCTTCCCACCCTGATGCGCGACCCACGGAGGAGCAGGCTCGTGGCCAAAGACTCGTTGACGATCACCGACAACCGCACCGGCCGCAGCTACGAAGTGCCCATCGAGGCCGAGACGATCAAGGCCACCGACCTCCGGCAGATCAAGGTCACCGACGACGAATTCGGGTTGATGACGTACGACCCGGCCTTCATGAACACGGCGGCCTGCCGGAGCGCCATCACCTATATCGACGGCGACAAGGGCATCCTGCGGTATCGCGGGTATCCCATCGAGCAGCTCGCCGAGCGTGCCACGTTCCTCGAGGTCGCGTACCTTCTCAGTGAGGGCGAGCTGCCGAACGCGGCCCAGCTCAAACGGTGGGAGGAAACCGTCAAGTTCCACACGTACGTCCATACCAACATCACGAAGTTCCTCGAGGGCTTCCGGTACGACGCGCACCCGATGGGCATGCTGCTCGGCGTGGTGGGCGCCCTGTCCACGTTCTATCCCGACGCGAAGCACATCCACGATCCGGCCAACCGCGCGCTCCAGAAGGTTCGGCTGCTGGCCAAGGCGCCGACGATCGCCGCGTTCGCGTTCCGACACTCCCGCGGACTGCCGTTCGTCTTCCCCGACAACGATCTCGATTATATCGGCAACTTCGTCAACATGACGTTCAGCATCGGCGGCCGCCACAAGCCGAACAAGGTGCTGCAGCGGGCCCTCGAGATCCTGCTCATCCTGCACGCCGACCACGAGCAGAACTGCTCCACCAGTGCCGTGCGCGCGGTAGGCTCGTCGCACGTCGATCCGTTCTCCGCGGTGAGCGCCGGCATCGCCGCGCTCTACGGCCCGCTGCACGGCGGGGCCAACGAGGCCGTGCTGCAGATGCTCGACGAGATCGGCGAAAAGAAGGACATCCCGAAGTTCATCGACGAGGTGAAGGCGGGACGAGGCCGGCTGATGGGGTTCGGGCACCGGGTCTACAAGTCCTACGACCCGCGAGCCAAGCTGATCAAGAAGGTGGCCGACGAAGTGTTCGAGCAGACCGGGCTCAACCCGAAGCTCGAGATCGCGCTCGAGCTCGAGCGGATCGCCCTGGAGGACGAGTACTTCATCAAGCGAAAGCTGTATCCGAACGTCGACTTCTACTCCGGGCTGATCTATCAGGCGATGGGCTACCCGACCGAGTACTTCACCGTGCTCTTCGCCCTCGGCCGCATGCCCGGCTGGCTCGCCCAGTGGGAGGAAATGCTGCTGGACAAGGATCAGAAGATCGCACGCCCGCGCCAGATCTTCACCGGCTACGACGAGCGACCGTTCGTGCCCATCGACAGGCGCTGAGGATCCATGTCCGACCAGCTCGACACGCTGCTCTCCGAGCAGCGCCGGTTCCCGCCCCCGAACGCGTTCGCCGAGCAGGCGAATGCGACCGCCGCCCTGTACGAGTCGGCCGGGCGGGACCGCGAGGGCTTCTGGGCGGAGCAGGCGCGCAGCCTCGATTGGATTCGTCCATGGGATCGCGTGCTCGACTGGACACCACCCCACGCCCGGTGGTTCGTCGGCGGCCGGCTGAACGTCGCGGCCAACTGCCTGGACCGGCACCTGACCGGCCCGCTCCGCAACACCGCCGCGATCATCTGGGAGGGCGAGCCCGGCGACCGTCGGGTGCTCACGTACTGGGATCTGGCGCGCGAGGTGCGGCGGGCCGCCAACGCGCTCAAAGGCCTCGGGGTTCGGAAGGGCGACCGTGTCGCCATCTACCTTCCGATGGTCCCCGAATCGGCCATCGCCATGCTGGCGTGCGCGCGCATCGGCGCCGTGCATTCGGTGATCTTCGGCGGCTTCTCCGCGGAGTCCGTCCGGGACCGGGTCAACGACGCGAAGGCGCGCGTGCTCATCACGGCCGACGGCGGCTACCGCCGCGGGCAGATCGTTCCGCTCAAGCGAATGGCCGATCAGGCGATGGCCGAGTCGCCGTCGATCGAGCATTGCATCGTCGTGCAGCGGCGCGCCGGGGGCCAGGGCGACGAGTCCTTCGCCACGATGCAGGAGGGTCGGGACCACTGGTGGCACCGGCTGCTCGATACCGCGTCGAGCGACTGCCCGCCGGAGCCGATGAACGCCGAAGACCTGCTGTTCATCCTCTACACGTCGGGCACGACGGGTAAGCCCAAGGGCATCGTGCACACGACGGGCGGCTACTTGACGCAGGTGGCCGCCACCACGAGGCACGTCTTCGATCTGAAGCCGAACGACGTGTTCTGGTGCACGGCGGACATCGGCTGGGTGACGGGCCATTCATATGTGGTCTACGGTCCGCTCGCCAACGGCGCCACCATCCTGATGTACGAGGGGGCGCCCGACTGGCCGGAGCGCGACCGGTTCTGGGCGCTCGTCGAAAACTACGGCGTTACCATCCTCTACACCGCCCCGACGGCCATCCGCGCGTTCATGAAATGGGGCACCGCACACCCGGGTCGCCACGACCTGTCCACGCTCCGGCTCCTTGGCAGCGTCGGCGAGCCGATCAATCCCGAGGCATGGATCTGGTACCATACCAACATCGGGGGCGGCCGCTGCCCGATCGTGGACACCTGGTGGCAGACCGAGACCGGCGGGATCATGATCTCGCCGCTGCCGGGCGTCACCACCACCAAGCCAGGCTCCGCGACCACCGCGTTCCCCGGCGTGGTGGCCGAGCTCGTCGACAACACCGGCAAGGTGCTGCCGCAGGGCGGCGGATATCTCACGCTCGCCGAGCCGTGGCCCGGCATGCTCCGCACGATCTACGGCGACGATCAACGCTACCAGGATACCTACTGGTCCCGCTTCCCGGGCCGCTACTTCGCGGGCGACGGCGCCAAGCTGGACGAAGACGGCTACTGGTGGATTCTCGGGCGGGTAGACGACGTGCTCAATGTGGCGGGCCACCGGATCGGCACGATGGAAGTGGAGAGCGCCCTCGTGGAGCATCCGGCCGTGGCTGAGGCCGCCGTGGTCGGCAAGGCGCACGACCTCAAGGGTCAGGCCCTCGCCGCCTTCGTCACCTTGAAGGACAGCCACCAGGCGAGCGCCGGGCTCAAGGACGACCTCAAAGCGCACGTGGCCCAGAAGATCGGCTCGATTGCCAAGCCCGACGACATCTTCTTCTCCGCCGACCTGCCCAAGACTCGGAGCGGGAAGATCATGCGGCGGCTCCTGAAGGACATCGCCGAAGGCCGCGCGCTGGGCGACACGACGACGCTCGCTGATCCGGCCGTCGTCAGCAAGCTCAAGGACATGTACGAATCGCAGGAGGCGTAGCGTCGGGCTGACGGTGGCCGGCGGGACGAGGGGGGCTCGCCGGGGCGACACTGCGTCCTTTTGTGGCGCTCCAGCCAGCCCCCTCGTCCCGCCTCAGCATCACAAGGTGCACCGGCACGCCAGCCGCGATGTCCGAGGCCGAGCTAGCCTACCGGCACATCGCCTTCCAAGTAGGTGTACCCCTCGAGCCCCGCGACGAAGTCGGCAATAAACGAGTTCGCCTCCTGGCGGCTCAGGTCCTTGGCGGTGCTGACCTTGCGGCGGAAGGTGGCGAGCAGGTCGGAGGCGGTGAACTGGACGTAGTTGAGCACCTCGGTCACCGTGTCTCCGTGCACCAGATCGGTGATCTCGTACCCCTGCTCGGTGAGCCGGACGTGCACCGCGTTGGTATCGCCGAACAGATTGTGGAGGTCGCCCAGGATCTCCTGGTAGGCGCCGGTCAGGAAGATGCCGAGGATGTACGGCTCACCCTCGCGCACCGGGTGCAGCTCCAGCGACGGCTTGCCCTTCCGTCCGCCGGTAAAGCGATCGATGACACCGTCCGAGTCGCAGGTGACGTCCTGCAGCGTGCCCCGCCGCCTCGGCGCCTCGGTCAGCCGGTGGATCGGCATGATGGGGAACAGCTGGTCGATGGCCCAGTTGTCCGGGAGCGACTGGAACACCGAGAAGTTGCAGAAGTATCGGTCCACCAGCTCGGCATCGATGTGCGCCGCGATCTCGGGGTACGCCGCTCGGTCCTCGCCCATCGTGTGCTGAATCGTGTTGAGCGTGACCAGGTAGAGCTGGTCCGCGTTGGCCTTGTCGCGAAGCGAGAACACTCCGCTCGCGAAATACTCCTGCGCCCGCTCCTTCGCGAACACGGCGTCGTGGAACACCTCCTCCACACGGTCCGCGCCAAGCCCTTCGAGGTTCTCGGCCATCTCCACCAGCAACGGGTGCGCGTCCTTCTCGAGCGCGGGGGGTTTGGGCTCGATCTGCGACTCGACGTCGATGACGTTGATCAGCAGCAGCGAATGGTGCGCCGTGATCGCCCGGCCGGACTCGGAGATCAGATGCGGCATCGGCAGCCCTTCGGTCCGGCAAACACCGCCGACCGTGTAGACGACGTCGTTGGCGTACTCGCGCATCGAGTAGTTCATGCTCGCCGGTCGCGTGGACCGCGACCCGTCGTAGTCCACGCCGAGTCCGCCGCCCACGTCGACGTGCGTCAGGTCGAACCCCATCCCCCGCAGCTCCGCGTAGTACCGGGCGATCTCCTCGAGCCCCGCTTTGACGTAGCGGATGTCGGTGATCTGGCTGCCGAGGTGGAAGTGGACCAGTTTGAGAATGTCCTTCCGGCCGCGACGGTCGAGTTCGTCGAGCAGCCGCATCAGCTCGACCGCGCCCAGCCCGAACTTGGAGCGCTCGCCGCCACTCTTGGCCCACCGCCCCGACCCTTCGGTGGCGAGCTTGACCCGCACGCCCGCCGTCGGCCGTACGCCCATCTCGTCGGCCACCTTGAGCAGCACTTCGAGTTCGTTCAACTGCTCGAGCACGATCATGACCGTGTGGCCGAGCTTCTGCCCCATGAGCGCCAGGCGCATGAACTCCTCGTCCTTGTAGCCGTTGCAGACGATGAGGTGGTTGGTGCTCTCGTTGAGACCGAGGATGGCCTGCAGCTCGGGCTTGCTGCCGCATTCCAGGCCGACGCCGTGCGGCGCACCGAACTCCACGATTTCCTGCACCACGTGCCGCTGCTGGTTGACCTTCACCGGATAGACCGTGGTATAGCTTCCCTCGTAGCCGAATTCCTTGATCGCGCTCGCGAACTCGGACGCCAGGGACTGGATGCGCGATCGGAGGATGTCGGAAAAGCGCAGCAGAAGCGGAAGCCCGACCCCCTGGGCGTTGAGGTCCATGGCCAGCTGGTAGAGATCGAGCCCGCGCTTCCGGTTGGCGTCCGGATGCACGGTGACATGACCCTCGGGGTTGATCCGGAAATACCCCAGCCCCCAGCCGCTCATGTTATAGAGCTTTTCGGCGTCTTTCAGGGACCAGGCCGGCGGCGCGGCAGCGGTGGTGGCGATGGCGCGGCTCCTACAGGAAAGGGCGGGCGGAAATACTCTCGGGATGTGGGGTATAATAATCTGCCATGACCGACTCCACCGCTCCCGTCATCGTTGTCGGCGCCGGGCTCGCCGGCCTCGCCTGCGCGCGCGAGCTGGCCCGAGCCGGCAGACACGTCGAGGTGCTCGAAGCGTCCGACGGCGTCGGCGGACGGGTCCGCACCGACGAGGTCGAGGGTTTCCTGCTCGACCGCGGCTTCCAGGTGCTCCTGACCGCCTATCCGGAGGCCAAGGCGCAGTTGGACTATCCCGCGCTACGCCTCCGGCCGTTCTATCCCGGCGCCGTCGTTCGCTTCGGCGGCCGCTTCCACCGGATCTCCGATCCGTTCCGGCGTCCCGCGGACGCGCTGCGCTCGCTGGTCAACCCGATCGGCTCGCCGGCCGACAAGCTGCGCGTCCTCGCCCTGCGCCGGCGCGCCGGCGCCGGATCGCTCGACCAGCTGTTCGATCGACCGGAGACGAGCACGATGCAGGCCCTCACCCGCATGGATTTTTCGAACGCACTGATCGAGCGCTTCTTCCAGCCGTTCCTCGGCGGCATCTTCCTCGGCCGCGAGCTCTCCACGACCAGTCGCATGCTCGAGTTCGTGATTCGCATGTTCGGCGAGGGAGACACCGCTGTGCCCTCCCAGGGGATGGGGGCCATTCCGGCGCAGATGGCGGCCGTGCTTCCCGCCGGTGCCGTGCGGACCGGCGTCCGCGTGGCGGCAGTGGACCGCGCGGGAGTCGTGCTCGACGACGGGAGTCGGGTCGGTGCCTCCGCCGTCGTCGTGGCGACCGAGGGTGACGTGGCCGCGGCCCTCACCGGTGGAAACGCGCCGGCGGTCTTCCGGTCCGTGACCAACCTCTATTTTGCGGCACCACGGCCGCCCTACGAGGGTCCGTACCTGATCCTCGACGGCGAGTCCCGCGGTCCGGCCAACAACGTCGCTGTCATGTCGGAAGTCGCGCCGGAGTACGCCCCTGCCGGGCGATCGCTCGTGAGCGCGACGGTACTCGGCAACCCCACCGCCGACGACTCCCGGTTGGTGCGTGAAGTTCTGATGCAGCTTCGCGACTGGTTCGGCGACCAGACGTCCGAGTGGACATTGCTTCGATCGTACCGGATTCGCTGGGCCCAGCCCGATCAGACGCCGCCGACCATGCCGCCGAGTGCGCGAACGGCGCGGCTCGCGCCAGGGCTCTTTCTTGCGGGCGACCATGTGGAACACGCCTCGATCCAGGGGGCACTCGCCGCGGGACGACGAGCAGCCATGGAGCTGCTCGCAGAGTCGGCGACGGCCACGGCTGCCGTCCCGCACCAGTAGCGCGCCCGCCACACCGGGCAAAAACGCCCACTCCTGCAGCCGCTCGCACATACCGCAACAGTAGCTTCAACAACAGCTTACGCGACACCGCTCGACGTTCCTCGCGGTCTCCAGCGGGCACGATCCTCGCATTTTTAGCCGTCGTTCCATTCGACACCTGGACGACTCAGATCTTGCACCGTCTCAATGAAGAGAGGGGCACCATGGCCGCGCCCAGCCTGATTGCCAGCCGCCGGTTCTCGCACCCGCTGCGCCTCCGCCTGCAGGTTTTATTTGCCAAGGCGTTCGAGTCGCTCGCCGATACGTATCGCACTCAGGCGGTGGACTTCGTACATCGCCTTCGCGGACGCCTCGGGGTCGAGGAAGCTCTGGATCGATACTTCCGGGAGGTGGGAGTACCGCACCCGATGAGCGAAACGGTACGCTCGCGAGCGCTCATCGCCCTCGCACCCACGGCCGGCGCCTATCGCGCACCGGAGACGCGTGCGTTCGGCGCCTGGCTGCAGCTCCGTCCCGACCAGTTGTTCGAGACGGTGCGCCGGCATGCGCAAGCGCAGGACGAGACCAGCCTGGACTGCCGCATGGCGGCAAGTCTGTCGGACGAAGCGATCGCGGCCACCCATGTGGCGATGGCGCTGGAAACGGTCGCGCTACTTAAGGACGAGGCGGGACCCGACGACGCCATCATGCACTACGTCCGCCATTTCAACCTGCCGTCGGTCGAGGCGCAGATCATCTTTCGACGGACGCTGGCCGCGTGGGCCGAACGTCATCCGGTGCGGGAGCCGTTCGGAGACGGGCGGATGGTCTGCGCGGCACCGGTGCTGTTCGCGTCACGGGCTCCGTTGAGCCTTCGAGTGGTGGGGTGATCTTCAAGGGACGGCCGCGGCCGTCCCGCCCCTACGTGCCCGCCGGCGCAGTGATGGTGCAGCAAACCCGCATACCGCCCGGTATATCTTTCCTCCAGCCCGCGCCCGGCGCGGTTCGGAGGAGGAGCGGTCATGCGGTGGTCCTACACGATCGGACGATTCGGGGGCACGGAGGTCAAGGTGCACGTGACCTTCCTCCTGCTCCTCGCCTGGTTCGGGTACACCGCCTACCGCGAGTCGGGTGCGGCTGCTGCCGTCACGGACACGCTCTTCCTCGTGGTCTTCTTTCTCTGCGTGCTCCTCCACGAATTCGGCCACATCACGATGGCGCGCCGGTTCGGCGTCCGGACCCCCGACGTCATCCTGCTCCCCATCGGCGGAGTAGCGCGGCTCGAGCGGATCCCGGATGAGCCCCGACAGGAGCTGCTGATCGCGCTCGCCGGGCCGGCGGTGACGTTCGCGATCGTCGTGGCCCTCTTCGCGCTCTCGCTCGCGTCCGGCCAGGGGCTCGTGCTCCGCGACCCGTTCGTCCCCGACATGCCTTTCGTCGTACGCCTGCTGATCTCCAACGTTTTCGTGCTCGCGTTCAATTTGCTCCCGGCGTTTCCGCTCGACGGAGGGCGGGTGCTGCGCGCGCTGCTCGCACGCCGGCTCGGCCTGGCTCGCGCCACCCGCATCGCGGGCGTGGTGGGTCAGATCTTCGCCGTCGCGCTCGGCATCCTTGGCGTCGTCGCGGACGCGCCGCTCACCATGCTCGTCGCGTTCTTCATCTTCCTGGGCGCCGGCAGCGAGGCCAGTGCGGTGGCCACCCGCGTGGCGGGCCAGGGCCTGAGGGTTTCGCAGATGATGGTGACCCAGTTCCAGACGATCCCGGTGCATGCCACGCTGTCGCAGGCCGTGGATCTGCTCCTGGCCGGCGAACAGCGTGAGTTCCCGGTAGTGGACAACCTCGGCCGAACCGAGGGCATTCTCACCCGCGACAATCTTATCCGTGGCCTGAGCCGGAGTGGCCCGAACGCCGTCGTGGCCGACGCGATGACGTCGGCGGCACCACCGGTATCGCCGACGCTCGGTTTTCACGAGGCGCTCGACCGGCTGCGGTCAAGCGGACTGCCGGCGCTACCGGTCGTGGATGCCGGCGGGGTGCTGGTGGGCATGCTCACGATGGACAACATCACCGACCTGCTGCTGGTCAGGCGCGCCCGGGGCTAGTCGACACCGTCGCGGAGCGAGCTCAGCGGGCGGCCGCGCCTGGACCGGCTCCGAGGCGGTTGTTGCCCCGATCGACATCCGGCAGCACGCCTCGCGGATCGATGACCACGTCCTTCACCCGCTTCTCACCTCGTACCCGATACGCGAAGCGCGACCCCAAATTCCACATCTCCACCGGCAGGCCCACCCGCTCGCTGGCGCCGTCCGCGTACGTGAGCTCCATCTCGAGTGGGAGCGTCATCGTGCCGCGGCTCGACACGAACACCTTCTGTTCCCCGCCGACGGTCGCGACGGAATCCACGGCCTGGTCGAGCCGCGCAGTGGTATAGATCCAATCCCGCCAGAAGAAATCCAGATCCATCCCTGAGGCGTCCCGCATGAGTCGGAAGAAATCGGCCGGGGTGGGATGCTTGTAGGCCCACGCGCGGAGATACGCGCGAAACGCGTGGTCGAACCGCTCGCGACCGAGAACCTCGTACCGCAGCGTCTGCATCATCAGCGCCGGCTTCTGGTACCCGGTCCAGAACAGGTCGCGCGACTCCACCGGCCGGCGGATGAGCGCCTCTTCGCGCCTGGGATCGGCGTGATCGGGGTAGAGATGCAGCGGATGCACCTCGATGCTGTCACCGTAGGGCGTACCCTTGAAATAGCGCGCGGCATTGGCCAGGTCGATGAACGTGTTGAATCCCTCGTCCATCCACGGATACAGCCGCTCGTTGGATCCCACGATCATCGGCACCCACTGATGACCGAGCTCGTGCGCCAGCACCCACTGGCGCTCCTCGCGGCTGGGCGCGCGCGGGTCGAAGGTGATCATCGGATACTCCATGCCCTCGATCGGACCCTCGATGCTCGTGATGTGCGGGTAGGGATACGGGTACCACTGCTCGCTGTAGTACTCGACCGCGTCCCGCACCATCCGGTTGGCCTCCTCCCATTCGGGGGCGGTCGCCCGGTAGAGCGTGTGCACGAGCGTGGCGCGGTAGGCGCTGGCGTCCCACCGAAAATCGGGGGCCGCCCCGAACGCGAAGTCGCGGACACTGTCGGCCGAGAAACGCCAGACGAGCGTGCCGGAGGCGGCCGGTCGCGTACGGGCGGAGTTTCCCGCCTCCTCGGCTGTGATGATCGCGACGGGCGCCGCCGACATTCGCGCACGGGCCAATCGGCTGCGCTGGGTCGGGGTGAGCACCTGCTCGGGATTGAGCAGCACGCCCGTGGCTCCGACGACGTAGTCCGCCGGCACCGTGAGCGCGACATCGAACCGGCCATACTCGAGATAGAACTCCCCACCGCCGATGTAGGGCTCGTGGTTCCAGCCGCGCACGTCGTCGTACACCGCGACCCGCGGGTACCACTGGCCCATCTCGTACAGCGTGCCGTCACGTCCCATCCGGCCGGCCCCGTAGTCGGGAACGGTGAACCGCCAGCCGATATCGAGGTCCAGGAATGCGCCGGGCGCGAGCGGCCGCGGCAAGTCCACCCGCATGGTGGTTCCAGTGAGCGTCGTCGTGGCGGCACGGGTCCCTACGCGCACGTGCTCCAGCGTGATGCCGCCCTGGAACCCCTTGCAGGAGAAGTCGAAGGTGGACCCCAGAAAGACCAGCGGCGGCTGGTCCAGCTGACTCGTGACACTGCCCGGGGCGCAGATGTTCTGCTCGAGGAAGATCCAGAGGTACGGAAGCGCGTCGGGACTGCGGTTCAGGTAGTGGATCGTCTCCCGCCCGCGAAGCTCGTGGCGCGAGGGATCGAGCGTAGCTTGGATGCGGTAATCCGCACGCTGCTGCCAGTAGCCCCGGCCCGGGCGTCCCGCGCCCGTACGCACGTCGTTCGGCGCCGGAAGCACGAGCGGGCGGAACGGCGATCCGGCCGAGTCGGCGGTTTGTGCATGCGCTCGCCCCGCGATTCCGAGACCGAGAAGGATCACGCCTGTGAGTCGACCGATCATGCGGGCTCCATGGGAGTGGGTTGCGACAACTTACGGCGCGCTGCGGGCGCGCGCCTCGTTTTGCACCCGCTCGACCCGATCGGCATACTTTACGTCGGGTGGAACGGTGTACAGCAGGGCCCAGCCGTCGCGCACCATCGCTTCATTGACGAGCGTTCGGTCGGCCCACACCCACGCGAGGACGCGGTCATAGCCGTCCGTCGCGCTCACGTCGCCCTCGACACGGACCCCGCGTCCGACGGGTGCCGGCCGTGCCAGCGCCGCTCGCGCCTGGCGGCCCGCCGAGCCCTGCCCCCTTGGGGCCGTCGACGCCGATGAGGCGAACCTTTCGCCGATCGCGGCAGTAGAAGGTGTCGCCGTGCACGACCCGGTCGACGATGCAGTCCGGCGGAGCGTTCGGCGGTGCCGGCCGGCGGCACACGAGCCAAGCCGGAGGGTGGAGAGCGCGAGTCGACCGAAGCGCGCGATGGTCACGATCCAGCAATTATAGGAAAACCCAGCGACGATGCCACATTCTCCCGCGGTGGTCGAACGGTCCAGCAGACTTCCGTTTCCCACCAGCACGGTGTTCGGATGGCACGAGCAGCCGGGCGCGTTCGAGCGCCTCACACCGCCGTGGGAGCACGCCAGGGTGCTCGAGCGAACCGGTGGGATTGAGGACGGAGGTCGTGTCGTGCTTCGGATCGGGACGCCGATCGGACTGCGGTGGGTCGCCCGTCACCTCGACTACGAGCGCGATCGGCAGTTCGCCGATGAGCAGGTGGAAGGGCCATTCGCTCGCTGGCGGCATCTGCACCGGTTCGAGCCGGACGGCGCATCCGCGTGCGTGATGACCGACCGGATCGAGTATGCGGCGCCGCTTGGCGCCGCGGGCGCCGCGGGCGAGCCGCTGCTGATTCGGCCGCGTCTCGAGCGGATGCTGAGCTATCGCCACGAGCTGCTCGGACGCGATCTCGAAGCGCACGCCCGCTACGCACACCTTCCGCGGCTTCGTATCGCGGTCACCGGCGCCAGCGGTCTCGTCGGCCGAGCGCTGGTGCCGTTCCTGACCACCGGCGGCCACACCGTGATCCGGCTGGTGCGGGGACACGCTGATGCCGGAGAGGTCGCCTGGAACTACAACCATGGGCGCGTGGAGCGTGCCAAGCTCGAAGGCCTGGATGCGATCGTGCACCTGGCCGGCGAAAACATCGCGGCGCGCTGGACCACCGACCGCCGGCGCCGCATCCGGGAGAGCCGCGAAATCGGCACGCGATTTCTGGCCGAGACGATCGCCTACCTGGACCGGCCGCCGCGCGTCTTCGTCTCGGCCTCGGCCATCGGCATCTATGGCAATCGCGGTGACGAGACGCTGACCGAGACGAGCCCGACGGCCGGGGCGCCTCCCGACTTCTTGACCGACGTCGCACGCGAATGGGAGAGCGCCACGGGCCCGGCCGCCGACTCCGGAATCCGCACGGTATTGGCTCGATTCGGCATCGTCCTGACGCCGGCGGGCGGAGCGCTCGGGCGGCAGCTGCCGCCGTTCCGCCTCGGGCTGGGCGGACCGCTCGGAAGCGGGCGACAGTATGTGAGCTGGATCGCCATCGACGATCTGGTCTGCGCCATCTACCACGCCCTCATGTCGGATACGATCACGGGTCCGGTCAACGTCACCGCCCCCACGCCCGTGACCTCGGCCGAGTTCGCCGCCACCCTGGGGCGGGTGCTGGGCCGCCCGGCCGTCGTGCCCGTGCCCGCGGCGGCGCTCCGCCTGGCGTTCGGCGAGATGGCCGATGTGGCCCTGTTGTCGAGTGCGCGCGTCCTGCCGGCCCGGCTGCTCGAGTCGGGATACTCCTTCCGCTACCCGGAGCTGGAGGCCGCCCTCCGGTTCCTGCTCGGGCGTCCTCGTCGCGCCATGTGATCGGACGTGAGCTCCGCCCGGGGCACGGGGCGGACCTTCGCCACGACGGGGCGATCCCACCGCATTACCTTACCCGCATGATCCCTCGGAAAGCCGTCGTCCTCCTGAGCGGCGGCATGGATTCGGCCACGACCGCGGCGATTGCCCAGCGCGACGGATACGATGTGCACGCGCTCAGCGTCCGCTACGGGCAGCGCCACGCCATCGAGCTGAACGCCGCGCGACGCGTGGCCCATCGGCTCGGGATCGAGCGGCACGTCGTGATCGACCTCGATCTGCGGGCGTTCGGCGGCTCCGCGCTCACGTCCGACATGCCGGTGCCGAAGAACACTCCGCCGGAGGAGATCGGGGCGCGCATCCCGTCGACCTACGTGCCGGCCCGCAATACGATCTTTCTGTCGCTCGCCCTCGCCTGGGCCGAAACGCTCGGCGCCCGCGACATTTTTCTCGGCGCCAACGCGCTCGACTACAGCGGCTATCCCGACTGCCGCCCCGAGTACCTCGACGCGTACGCGAGGATGGCGGATCTGGCGACGCGCGCGGGTGTGGAGGGCGCACGCCTCACCATTCATGCGCCGCTCCTCATGCTCACCAAGGCGCAGATCGTCGCCCGAGGTCTGTCTCTCGGCCTCGACTTCGGAATCACGAGCACCTGCTACGATCCGGCCTCCGATGGTGCCGCGTGCGGACGATGCGAGGCGTGCGCCCTCCGGCTCAAGGGTTTCGAGGAGGCCGGCGTGCCGGATCCCGCGCGGTATCAGGCCGCCCACGCGTGACGTACGCGGTCAAGGAGATTTTTTACACGCTGCAGGGCGAGGGGGCGAACGCCGGACGCCCCGCAGTGTTCTGCCGGTTCGCGGGCTGCAATCTGTGGACTGGCCGCGAGGAGGACCGGGCCGATGCCGTCTGCAGGTTCTGCGACACCGACTTCGTAGGCACCGACGGTGCGGGCGGGGGGAAGTTTCGGACTCCGGCGGAGCTGGCGGCGGCCGTCGCATCCGCGTGGCCCGCGGGTGATCCACTCGCCCGCCCACTGGTGGTCTGCACCGGCGGCGAGCCGCTGCTCCAGCTGGATGCGCCGCTGGTGGAGGCGCTTCACTCCGCGGGGTTCGAGGTGGCGGTCGAGACGAACGGCACAATCGAGCCGCCGCCCGGCATCGATTGGCTGTGTGTAAGCCCCAAGGCCGACGCCCCGCTGATCGTCGCCCGCGGCGACGAGTTGAAGCTGGTGTACCCGCAGACGGGCGCCGAACCGGAGCGGTTTGCCGGGCTGGAATTTCGACACTTCTTTCTGCAGCCCATGGATGGTCCCGCGCGCGAGGCGAATACTCGGGCGGCGCTGCAGTACTGCCTGACCCATCCGCGCTGGCGACTGAGCCTCCAGACGCATAAGCTTCTCGGCATTCCGTGACGGCATTAGGGATCGGCGCGTCCTTGAACCTTCGGGCCGCCCCGTCATAACGAGCGATTCAAGGGACCTTGCCGGACCGGGGTCAACCCGCAGCCGCGCGGGTCCCTTGCGTCGCCCGGCAGGATGGACGGCGTTTTCGCGCAGCCAAGGTTCGTACCTCAACCCACCCCGCATGCACGGCTATTCCGACCGCATCAATCACGCGTTCGCATTCGCGGCTAAGTATTACAATGCGCTCGCCCCGGTGGGCGCGGGCATGGATTACCTGGCCCACCCCGCCAACGTCGCGATCATTCTCGCGCGCTACGGCTGCGAGCAGGTGACGATCGTGGCCGGCATCCTCCACCACGTGTTGGAGGAGAGCTCACCCGAGCAGTGGCCGGCCCTCGAGCAGAAGATCTCGGAGAAATTCGGGCCGGTGGCGCTCGCGGTGGCGCGGGATGCGCTCGAGCCCAAATTCACCCGGCGCGGGGACGAGCGCCCGTGGCAGGCCTGCAAGCAGGAATACCTCTCGCAGCTCGCCATCGCCGAGCCGCGCGCGCTGGACATCATCGTGGCCGACGAGCTCCACGCCTGCGGTTCGACCATGACGGCCCTGCGCCGGCTGGGCGTGGAGTATCTCCGGACGGTGTCGCGCGCCGGCTCCGAGCAAACCATCTGGTGGTATCGATCGCTGCTGGAGATCCTGGCCGCCCGGAGCGACTGGCCGCGGCGGGAGATGCTGTCGGAGCTACGGCTGATGAGCGCGGACATGGTGCGGAGTCTACGGCAAAGCGAGGAGGGGCTGTGAGGGTACGTGCTGGAGTGAAAGGACTGGTCGCGGTCGCGGCCTGCCTGGGGGCCGCCGCGTGTGCCGGCGGCGCCGGCAAGCCCGAACCGCTCAACCCGGTACGCTTCCGGCTCGTCAACGACGTGTACGTAGCGGATACGATGGCCGACGGGAAGGGCGGCCTGGCGCGGGTGGCTACCGTCCGTCAGCGACTCGCCGACCAGGGTCCGGTCCTGTTCGTGCTGGCCGGCGATGTCCTGAGTCCGAGCCTGCTGAGCAAGTACTACTCCGGCCGCCAGATGGTCGAGGCGTTCAATGCGGCCAAGCTCGACTACGCCACGTTCGGCAACCACGAGTTCGAGCTTCCGCTCGACACGCTCGAGGCCCGGATCGCCGAATCCGCCTTCAAATGGATGTCCAGCAACTGCACCCGCGCCGACGGCACGCCGTTCGCCAAGGTGATCCCGTGGGACACGGTCCGGGTCTCCGGCCAGAAGGTCGGCCTGTTCGCCGTCACGCTCCAGGGCGCGTACCGGAAAGCCTATCGCTGCAGCGACCCGGACAGCGCCGCCCATCAGGCGATCGACACGCTGGTCGCCCAGGGTGCCGAGCTGGTCGTGGGACTCACCCACCAGACCATCCAGGCCGACCGCGACCTCCTGGGCCGCGAGCCGCGGCTGGACCTGATCCTCGGCGGCCACGAGCACGAGGCGCAGGATTCGATCGTGTCCGGCCGCCACGTCGTCAAGGCCGATGCCAACTCCCGCTCCGCCCAGTTCGTGACGCTCTGGGGCGGCAAGGGCGCCTGGCGGCAGGCGGTCGGTTTAGTGAAGATCGACAACCGCCTCCCCGCCGACACGTCGGTCAGCCTGATCGTGGAACGATGGGAGGACAGTCTCCGAGCGCGGCTCGGACCCGAGCGGCCCGCCGGCCGCACCTCCGTGCCGATCGACGCGAGGGACGAGCTGGGCCGACGGCAGGAGTCGATGCTGGGCGACCTGGTGACCGACGCGATGCGTTGGGGCACCGGCACCGACGTGGCCTTGCTCAACGCCGGAACGCTCCGCCTGGATGACGTGATCCGGCCCGGTCCGATCAGCAGCTACCAGCTTGAGTCGATCTTCCTGTTCCCCGACGAAACCCGCGTGCTCACCGTCCCGCTGACCGGCGCCCGGCTTCGGGATCTCCTGGAACACGGAGTCGCCGACGGCTCGCTCGGCAAGGGCGGTTTCCTGCAGGTTTCAGGCGTGTCCTACACCTACGATCCGGCCAAACCTTCCGGCGCCCGGATTCAGGGAGAGCTGCGTCGCAGGGCGGGCCCCACGATCGGCGCCGGAGACACGCTCAAGGTGGCCATCCCGGTCTATCCGGCATGCGAAGGCGGCGACGGTTACCAGATTCCCGAGGCGCAGTCCGCCTGCGCCGTGCGGGACAGCGCACCGCGCGCGGCGGACCTGCTGACGAAGTACGTAGCGGATTCCTTGCGTGGAGAAGTGGCGGCTCCGGCGACCGGCCGGATCGTCCGGGCAGGAAACGCAAATCCCGGCTGAGCATGGCTCGCCGGGACCGGTAGCCTTAGCGATTTTGGTCACCCAGGTCGCAAAGCCGAAATCCCTGGGGCCCCGAAGGGCTATGCTCTAATTGTCTGCGAGAAGTGTAGCCCGTCCCCGGGCCTCACGCAAGTCGTTGTTACACAACGTTACAGGCGATCAACTTTCATGCTCCCGGGTATCGGCAGGCCGCTGGACGGGCGTGAGCCTGCCGGGTGGGTCCGGTGCCGCTCCCGACCTTCGGCGCCTACGGGTATACTTGAACATGGCTTCCCTGCCTTCTGCCGCTTTAGCCACACTCCCGAGTGCCTTTGCAGCCGCCTGCCGCCTCTCCCGTACCGAGGGTGAGCTGTTCGAGCGTTGCCGGGTGGCGCTCGTGCGGCGCTTCCAGAGCGAGCTCATCTGGCTGACGCTCGACTCCCCGACCGAGAGCATGCCCCGGGTTGGACCGGCCAAGGGCTTCGAGGCTGCCCAGGAAGTCGCCCGGCTGGGGAGCGGAGAGACCGAGGTGGTGATCCACGCCGATCCGTCGGTGGCCGGTGAGATGCGGGCCGTGGCGATGCCGCTGGCGCTCGGCCTGAGCGTGGTGCTGGAGCTCCGCAGTATTCTGCTGGAGCGGCAAGGGGCCCTCGACGACGCGGTCTTTCAGCTTCGGGCACTCCGGCAGGTGGCCCGGCTGCTTTCATCCGTGCATTCCATCGAGGATACCGAGCAGCTCATCCTCGACTTCATGGCCGAGGTCTTCTTCGCCTGGTGGGCGTGCCTGTACCGTCCGGAGGGTGAGAGCTACGCCCCCAAGGTGTTCCGCTCGCTCAACGACCGGTTGCGGCCCGCGCCGATCGACCGGGGCGCGCTCGACCGGGCGCTGCCGCCGGGGAGCGCCGCGACCGGCGCCGACGACGTCGCGGTGGCGGCACTGATCGGGCCGGGCGCCGAACTGGTGGTGCCGCTGGATGCCGGCGCGGAGCGGATGGCGGTCCTGGTGCTCGGCTCGCGCATCAGCGACAAGCTGTACGGGCGGGCCGAGCTGGAGCTGGCAGGCACGCTGTCCTTCGCGGCGGCCATCGCCCTCAAGAACTCCGAGCTGGTCGAGCAGCTCCACAGCGCGGCCACGACCGACGAGCTCACCGGGTTGTACAACCGGCGCGCGCTCGAGGAACGGCTGGCCGCCGAGATCTCGCGCAGCCTGCGCCATCAGCTCCACACCAGCGTTCTGCTGATCGACCTCGATCGCTTCAAGATGATCAACGACACCATGGGCCACGCCGCCGGCGACCGGCTGCTGATCCAGGTGGCCAAGATCCTCCGGCAGCAGTGCCGGGCGCTCGACGTGGTGGGGCGGCTCGGCGGCGACGAGTTCCTGGTCATCCTGCCGATGACCAAGCCCAGCGAAGCGCAGGTGTTCGTGGGCCGCGTGCAGGGAAGCCTCCGCGAGATGGAGCAGCAGAGCCCCGAGTTCGGCGCCTGCACTCTCAGCATGGGGGTGGCGGAATCCCCGAAACATGGGACGACGGTCAGCAGCCTGCTGGCCGCGGCCGATACCGCTCTCTACAAGGCCAAGCGTGGCGGCCGCAACACCGTCGAGGTCGCGGACGACTAGTCCCGACATGGCCAACGACGGGTTCACGCTGCTCGGCGACGCACTGTGGCTGGACTTCATCAACAGCGCCCGCGGGCGCACCGCGTTCTCGCCCGATCTCCTCCCCGATTCGACCGCCTTCGCGCGCTGGTGCGAGCTCCAGCACCTCGAGCCCCCCGCCGAGGGGGCGAGCTTCGCACTCATCGTCGAGTTCCGTGACCGGCTCACCGAGCTCGCGCAGGCGATGCACGACGGCGGTCGCACGCCTGCCGGGGCCATCGCCTCACTGAACGAGCTGCTGGCCAGGAGTGCCGGCACCCACCAGCTCACCCGGGTGGGGGGCGAGTGGCGCCTTCGCTTCGCCCCGACCCGGCCGCCCGGCGCCTTGGAAGCCATCGCCCGGTCCGCGGCGGCCACCCTCGCCGAGACCCGCACCGCCGTGCGACGCTGCGCCGGCGAGAGCTGCTCGCTGTTCATCGCCGATCCGTCTCCCACAGGCAGTCGTCGCTGGTGCGACCCGACGCTCTGCGGCGGCACCGCCGTCGTGGAGCGGCGTCGGGGCAACCGCCGGTGAGCGGTCCCGATCCGGTCGAGGCCTTCGAACGGACCCGCGCGGCGCTCGGCGGCCGCTACCGGCTGGAGCGGATCGCCGCCTCGAACGCGGATCGCGTGCTGTTCGAGGCGCACGACGAGACGCTCAAGCGCCGGGTCAGCGTCCGGATCAACTTCTACGGGGACGACGCCACCCGCGCCTGGTTTCTGCGCGAGGCCGAGGCGCTGGGCCAACTCGACCATCCGGCCATCCGGCACGTGTACGACGTCGGCGTGGTGGGTGACCTGGCCTTCCGGATCGGCAACTGGATCGAGGGCGAAGGACTGGCGGACGCGATCGAGCGCGGCCCGCGGATCATCCCCGCGGTCCTGGCGCTGGCGCGTGACCTGCTGGGGGCGCTCGAGCATGCCCACCTGCAGGGCGTCGTCGTCCGGCGGATCGTGCCGGCGTCGGTACTCGTCGGGTCGAGCGGACGCGGCACCATCACCGACCTGCGCTACAGCAGCTACACGCTTCCGGCGGTGCCGACCGGCGCCACACCCGACATGACGATGTTCATGGCACCGGAGATCCGGGACGGCGCGGTGGGCGACCCGGCGTGCGACGTCTATACCGCCGGGGCGCTGATCTACTACGCGGTGACCGGCCAGGCGCCGCCGCTCGATCCGCGGGATCTACGACGGCCGACCGAGCTGCGACCGACGTGTCCACGCGCGATCGAGCGCATCGTGCTCCGGGCGCTCACGCCGGCGCCCGAATCCCGGTATCTCACGGCGGCGGAGATGCTCGAGGATTTCGCGACCGATGCCGGGACGTTCGAGACCCGCGCCGCGGGCGTGGTGCACGGCCCACTGACGGGGACCGAAGACCGGACGCGATGGGAGAAGTGGCTCCGCCGCGCGCTCGGCGACGATTACGAGCTGCTCGTCCTGCTCGGCACAGGCGGATTCGGCCGTGTGTACCGGGTGCGAGACCTTCATCTCGAGCGCCTCGTGGCGCTCAAGGTGCTGCACCCGGCGCTGACCGAAGATCCCGAGGTGGTGGAACGGTTTCGGCGAGAGGCGCAGCTCGCCGCCCGGCTGAGCCATCCGAACATCGTGAACATCTACGATATCGCGGGGCGGTTCGGCCTCATCTGGTACACCATGGAGCTGATCGACGGCCCCAGCCTGGCGCAGCTGGTGGAGCGGGATGGTCCGTTGACGCTCGACCAGGTGCTCCGACTGCTGCGCGAGGCGCTCTCGGCGCTCGCGCACGCGCATGGCTCCGGGCTCGTCCACCGGGACATCAAGCCGGAGAACATCCTGATCGATCCCACCGGGAGCGTGCAGATCACGGACTTCGGCCTCGCGCTGGCCTTGCGGGGCAAGTACGGCGGCGCGACCAGCCAGAGCGGCACGCCGCAGTTCGCGAGCCCCGAACAGTTGTTGGGCGAACGGGTGGACCAGCGCTCCGATCTCTACAGCCTCGCGGCCGTCGTCTACTACGCGCTGCTCGGCACCCCGCCCTTCCCTGGGGCTACCACCGAACAGGTGCTCGCGAGGCAGACCACCAATCAGCTTCCGACGGCCGCCGACCGCCGCGAGGACGTCAGCGAGGCGCTCGAGCGGGTGTTGAATCGCGCGCTGAGCGCCGACGTGGAGAGCCGGTTCCCTTCGGCGGCGGAGTTCCTGCAGGCGCTCAATCGAGCGGCGGACACCGAGGGTCGCGAGCCGGTGGCCGACTGGGCCCGGGCGGCCGCCCGGTGGCTCCGCGGATCCCCTCTTGACTAAACGCAGCCCGGCTGCACATTTACCGCGCCTGACCAACATCAATCTCACATTCGAACGGTTACGGCTGACTTCGGTCGGCCACACGCTTTTTATGACGCAGGATGGGCCTGCGCTCATAAAAACTCGGCGAGCGGCACGCCCGGGCGCCGACGCAGTCAAATAAACACGGAGTAGGAGCAATGGCTCGCACCCTAGGCACGGTGAAGTGGTTCAACGACGCGAAGGGCTTTGGTTTCATCACTCCAGAGAACGGGGACAAGGATTGCTTTGTCCACCACACCGCCATCAAGGCCGAGGGCTTCCGCAGCCTCGCCGAGGGTGACCGGGTGGAATTCGACATCGTGCAGGGTGCGAAGGGGCCTGCCGCTGAAAACGTCACCAAGGTGAAGTAAGGTCGACGCCAGCGATACGCGACGGGCCGCTCGAGAGAGCGGCCCGTTGTCGTAGGAGAGTCGTGAACGCGCTCGAGACCCTTCGTCAACAGGGTGAGCACGGGTTTCGCACGGCTTCACTTGTGGCGGTAGATGACTCGGCCCCGGGTGAGATCGTAGGGAGAGAGGACGACACTGACGCGGTCGCCTTCCAGTACGCGGATCTTGAACTTGCTCATCTTCCCGGCGGCGTATGCCAGGATCTCGTGGCCGTTCTCGAGCATGACCCGATAATTTCGGTCGGGCAGCACCTCGGTCACGACCCCCTCCATCTCGATCCCTTCTTCCTTGGCCATCCAGGCCCTCCATACACGGGGACGGAACGTCGGCGCCGCGGCGCCGGGGTGTCTCGGGGGTGGAATCTTGCGCGGCGGGGTCCGGGAAGCAACTCGGGAGTGGCCTGAGCGCTACTTCCGGGCGCCGGGGGCCAGGTCGCGGATCTGGTCGATCTGGTTCTCCACCAATTGCACGAGCTCGCCGATGAGGGTGGCGTCAAAGGAGAGCTTCGCGCCCGCGGCGCGGTACATCTCGGGCAGGCTGTGGACGGCGCCGAGCGCCAGCGCTTCCCTGTACCGGGCAACCGCCCCGACGGAGTCCTCGAGGCTGTTGCGCCAGATCTGGAGCGCGCCGACCTGCGCGATGCCGTACTCGATGTAATAGAACGGATACATGAATATGTGGAGCTGCCGATACCAGCGGGCCACCCGCTCCCGCTCGAGCCCGCTCCAGTCGACGCCCCGCTCGAAGCGGCTTCGGATCCGGAGCCAGGCATCGTCCCTCGCCGCAGCGTCACCACCTTCGGGGCTGGTATAGATCCAGGTTTGAAAAGCGTCCACGGAGGCGATGTGGACCAGGCTGAGCAGCACGTCCTCGAGGTGCTCGAGCCATGCCCCTCGATGGTCCTCGGGAGTGAAGTATCCGGTCGGCTGCACGAGGTGCGGCGCCGCAAGCAGCTCCATCGACATCGACGCCAGCTCGGCGGCTTCGGAGCCCGGGTGACGCTGCCAGATCAGTGGCTGCCGATGCGAAGCGAAGGCATGGAAGGCGTGCCCGGCCTCGTGCAGCAGCGTCATGACGTCGTCCACCAGGCCGACGGCGTTCATGAAGATGAACGGGCGCCCGCGAAAGTGGAGCGTCTCACAGTAGCCACCCGGAGCCTTGCCCTTGCGGCTGTCGAGATCGAGGAGCCGCTCGTCTATCATCGTCTGGAACTGGGCGCCGAGCGCGGGATCCACGCGGTCGAACACCCGGCGGGCCTTGGTCACGAGCTCGTCGGCGCTCTCGAATGGGCGGAGCGGGGAGGCGCGATCGGGATCCACCGCCAGATCCCACGGCCGCAGCACCTCGAGCCCGAGCCGCTGGCGCCGGCTTTCCAGCACCCGCGCCGCCGCCGGCGTGACCGAGCGCTCGACCGCCTCGTGGAAGCGCTCGCAGTCGGCCGGCGTATAGTCGAACCGGTACTTGGCCGGGAAGATGTAATCGCGATAATTGGCGAAGCCCGCGTTGCGCGCGGCACGCTGCCGAAGCTCGAACATGCGGTCGAACAGTCCAGCCAGCGCGCCGCGCTCCTCGATGTACGGCTGTGTAGCCGCGCGGAAGGCGCGCTCCCGGACTTGGCGATCGGCGCTCTTGAGAAACGGCTGGAGTTGGGGCAACGGGCGCTCGACGCCTTCCCACTCCGCGGTCATCGAGCCGGTGATCCGCTGATATCGCGCGCTCAGCTCCTCGAGCTCCGAGAAGATCGGCACGTTGGACTCGCGGAAGATCTCGATCGAGGTCCGGAACCGGGCGAGGGTGGTGGCGAGCTCGGGCGTCTCGTGGCCCAGCGCGACGAAACGACGCGCCAGCTCGACGCTCCGTTCCTCCGCCTTCGGCAGGATGTCGGTGGAGAAACGAAGGTGGGCCTTCTCCTTGTCCGGATCGGAGGTGTCGATGGTGTAGGCGATCATGGCCTGCGCCGCCGCCTCGGTGATCAGCTCCTCCAGCCGAGACCACGCCCGCAGCCAGTCCTCCACCGTCGATGCATCGAGCGGCCGCTCGACCAGGTCATCGTAGTACGGAACGACGTCGTCCCAGGTGGCCTTGGCGAGCGCGGCCGGCGATGCGGGGAGGGCGGATGTGGTCACGAAAGCTCCTGCGCGAAGTAGGCAAGGGAATGTCGCCGAGATATAACGACGGTCGCGCGCGGGTCACAATCCCGGCGGATGCTGCCGGTGAAAATTCGTGCGTTGCTGCACCTGCATGCCGATCTCCAGGAGCGTAGCCTCGGCCTGGGCACGTCCGGTAAGCTGAAGACTCGTGGGCAGGCCCGCTTCGCCCTGCCCGTTCATCAGGAACAGCGCGGGGACGCCACAGAGGTTGGCCGCACCCGCGATGCTGGTTCCACCCGGGTATTCGGGGTAGACCTGCTCGAGCGGCGTCTCCACGGGCCAGGCGACGGTCGGCAGCGACGGCGCCGCGATGGCGTCCACCGTAGCCAGCAGCCGGTCGAGCGCGGCGGCCGCCGGCCTGCGGAGGCGAATGGCCCGAAGGTAGTCCCCGGCCAGGACCACCTGTCCCGGATATCCGCCCACACGATCCTCGGGCGCGGTGAGGCGAGTGATCGGGCCGCTCTGGAAAAGCGGTTCGAAGGCGTCGGCCGCCTCCGCGTCGAGCACGAGGCCTGCCATGGCATCGTAGGGAAAGTCCGGCAACTCCAGATCGTCCCTGACATCGGCAAACCCGCCCAGCAGCTCGAGCGACGTCAGGAAGTTCCGGCGCACCTCGGGTTGGGTGCACTCGAGCGTTCCGCGGAGCACCCCGATTCGGTAGCGACGCGTGCCCGGCCCCGACGGTGGCGTAAACCTCCGCGCCAGGGCCGTCGGATCCTCGGGATCCGAGCCCGCCATTGCCCCCAGCACCAGCGCGCAATCCTCCGCGGTCCGTGCCATGGGTCCGAGCTTGTCCATGGTGGCGCTGAGGGTCATCGAGCCATGCCGGCTCACCCTGCCGTAGGTCGGGCGCAGACCGGTGATCCCGCAGAACGCCGCCGGGTACTGGATGGAGCCCCAGGTTTCCGAGCCGATCGCGAACGGCACGAGCCCGGCCGCGACAGCGGCACCCGGCCCGCTCGACGATCCGCCCGACCAGCGACTCGGATCCCATGGTGAGCGCCCTGGTCCCAAGCATGTCGCGAATGCCTGACGGTACCCCATGCCGCCGGCCAGCTCGACCATGGCCAACTTGGCGCAGAGCACGGCTCCTGCCCTGCGCAACCGCCGAACTAGGGTGGCGTCACCCTGATGGAGCTGGTTTCGGTAGCCGGAAGGGCCCGTAACCGTCGGCGCGCCCGCCACCGAGATCAGATCCTTCACCCCATAGGGAATGCCGTGCAGGGGTCCGCGATCCTTACCGCGCGCCAGCTCGGCGTCGCGCTCGCCCGCCTCGGCCAGTGCGGACTCGCGGAGCACCCGAACGACTGCGTTGTACCTCGAACCGAGCCGCTCCAGCCGGCCGAGGAATTCGCCGGCCATCTCGACCGCTGAGACGCGCCGCATCCGGAGCAGGCGCCCAAGCTCGGGGATGGTGAGAAATGCAATGTCGGGCACAGAATGAACCTCGGCCGTACCCGCCGTTCGCCCGCGGTCCACCGCGAAAGCGGAACGAGACCCCGGCATCCTACGGCCGGGCCGATGGCTCGCTGCGCTTGGAACGAGAGTTGGCGGGAAGAAGGTCGCGCCGGTTAGAACCCGAGGGATCTAGGAATGGGCTGTCCGGCCAAGCGCGCCGGAGTACTCTCGCGCGGTCGAGTCCCGGCCTGCCGCCGGACGATCGTGGCCAGCTCGGCGGCGGAGCGCGGGGTCGATCGTGCCGACCGCCGGTAGCGCCCGATCGATCGCCGGCTCACGCCTGCTCGCTCCGATCGTGGCGATAGTAGAGGTAAGCGAGCGAGAGCGCGACGAGCGCGAGGAGGAACACCGACCCGACCCGATACAGCGCGTCGAGCGTGGACAGGTCGAACACCACGACCTTGGTGACGGCTAGGCCGGCCACGGCAAGGCCCGCGACTCGCGCCTGCTGCAGGGAAAGACGGAAGCCGAGCGTCACCAGTCCGGCCGCAAAGAGGAGCCACCACGCGCTGACCGCGAGACCCGAGGCCAAGCTCGCCGTCTGGGCATCGAGGCTCCGAAGCTCGAAGTAGCGCCGCAGCTCGCCCGTGACGCCGAAGAGCGCCATGCCGCCCGCCACTATCCATAGCCCGGCGCGGATGAGCCGCATGTCTTCGCGCGCACCATCCACCCGCCAGAGCCGGGCGGCGTACGCGGCCGTCACCAGCACTCCGCCCCACAGCGCCAGCGCCCACGGACCGACAAAGGCGTCGTCGGCGGCGCCCCGTGTGCCGGCCGCGCCATCGAAGAGCTGCTGCAGCGCGGCAGCCAACGTGAGCAGGCCATACCACCGGCCATCGGAACGGCCCAGGCGCAGGTCGAGCGCCGGCCACAGCAGCGCGAGCGCCAGGAGAGCCCAGACCTGACCGACCCCGCCCCAGCGCTGCACGGCGGCCACGCCCAATGCTGCTGCGCCGACAGCCGCGAACGCCGGGCGGACACCGGCATATCCCGCCAACAGATATGGCACCGCGATGATCAGCGGGACCTGCCAAGGCTCGGCATCGAACCCGCCCGGGTCGAGCCCGTGCACCGCCCAGCCGAGCAGGAGAGGGGTGACGAAGAAGTAGAGCGCCTCCCCGGCGGACCAGCCTGTGGTACCGGCTTGCGAGACGAGCTGGATCGGTAGGACCGTCGGCCGTTTGAGACCATGCCACCAGATCGGTATCGAGAGGATGAGGCCCGCCACGAGCACCGCCCAGTGTTCGGGGATGCGCTGGCCCGCCGCGGCCAGCAGTGTCCATCCACCCGAGAAAGTGAGAAGCCGCGTCTCCCACCAGCGCTCCCGCAGTCCGACGTAGAGTCCTGCGGTTCCACCGAGCAGGCCGAACAGCAGCACACCCCAGGGGTGCGCCTGGTCGGCGGCGCCCACGGTGCCGACGCCGAAGTAGCTGGCGGCCACGACGAATGCCGCCAGGCGCCAGCGCCGGCGCGCCGCCACGAGCCCGAGTCCGGCCGCCATGCTCGCGAGGTACAGCAGCAGCAGGTCGGCATTGTTGCGATCCTGGCCCAGCAGCACCGGGGCGAAGAACGCGCCGAGCGCCGCGGTGACGCCGAGGGCCTCGACGTTGATGGCGTACGCGATCATCGCGAGAGCGATCGAGACGAGCGCCAGGCCCACGATGCCGCTCGCGGACGGGAGCACCCCATACAGCTTCGAGGCGGCCCAGATGCTCAGGTAGATGATCCCGGCCCCGGCACCGATCAGCGAAGCCCCATACGTTCGATATCGCGGCTCGAGTCGCCACCCCAGCGCTCCCACGGCCACACCCGCGAGCACGCCGCCCAGACAACGCATGGCCGGCGAGATCCAGTTGCGGTCGAACGACAGCTTCAGCAGGTAGCCGGCGGCGAGCAGCAGGGCCACCACGCCGATGCCGAGAAATACCCGCTGGCCGATCCAGCGCTCGGAGTCGATGGAAGCCGCGCGAGGGCCGGAGATCGTAGCGCTTGGCGCGGGCGGCAACGGACCCACGCCCGGAGATTGAGCCTTCACGACCGGAGGGGTTGCGGCTCCCGGCGATGCCGGTGCCGCGGCGGCATCGACCGCTCGAACCGGAACCTCGGCCGGCACCGGAGCCGCCGGCGCGGGACCGGCGCCTCGCGCGACGCTCCCCGCCGCAATCTGGCGGACGAGCGTCTCGAGCACCGCCATACGGTGTTCGAGTCGCTCGAGGCGGTCATCGGTACTCACGAGAAGACTCTCATTGCGCCGGCCTCCTCCACGCTCGAGCGATCAGCCTGGTTCGTGGGGAACCTGCAAGGTGAGCACGCCCGCGAGTGCCACGACCCCGCCGGCGACGTAGAACGGCCATCCATGCCCGACCCGCTGGAATATCGTGGTCGCCACCAACGGCGCGACGACTCTCGCCAGCCCCGCGAACGTCTGGGCCACACCCATCGTCGTCCCCAGCTCGCGCGCGTCGGTGTAGCGCGACATCAGCGAAGTCGTCGCCGGGAACAGGAGCGCCGTGCCGATCGGCACGAGGGGAATGACGGCCGCGAGAGCCCAGAGGGTATGGGGAATAGGATACAGCAGAAGCCCCGCGGCGAGAAGCAGGGTACCGAGCCGCATGGTCCAGCGCTCGCCGAGGCGGTCGACGATGGGACCGAGGAGCACGCTCCGCATGACCAGGGAGAGCACGCCGACGTACGTGAAGATTGGCCCGATGGTCTTTTCGGTGAGTCCGAACCTGGCCTGCAGGTAGAGCGCCAGCACCGACGTCATCGCCGAGAAGGCGATCATGCCGACGCCGTAGATCCAGATCAGACGGGGCACCAGCTGGGTCGGATGGCGCACGACGAGCCAGGCGGGGTGCCAGATCGGTTTCCGGGGCGCCGAACCGTCGCGGCGCTGTCCCGGGCGTGACTCCGCCAGCCAGCGCCACGCGAAGGCAAGGTTCACCACGCACAGCGCCGATGCCACGAGGCCGGGGGCCGTGGGCCCGAGCGTCGCGGTAAAGGATCCGATGGCCGGGCCGAGGATCACCCCGGCGGCCGTCGCGGACGAGAGCCAGCCCAGGGCGCGAGCCCGGTCCTTGGGCTCCACCGTGTCGGCCACGTAGGCCTGGGCCACGCCGGTCGTGCCTCCGCCGGCTCCCTGCACGACGCGCGACGCGAACAGCAGCCAGACCGCGTCCGCGAAGCCGAACACGGCGTAGGCCACCGCCGACGCGGCGAGTCCACTCATCAGCGCCGGCCGGCGCCCGTACCGGTCGGACACCTGCCCCCAGACCGGCGCCGACAGCAGCTGAGCGACGGCGAACGCGGCGATGAGCCAGCCGACGACCTCGGGCGTCGCCTGCAGCCGCGTCGCATAGAACGGCAGCAGCGGCAGGATGATCATGAAACCGATGGCATCGACGAAACAGACGAAAATGAGAACCGCGAGGCGCCGGAACCCTGTCCGGTTGGTGGCGTCCGATCCTGTCATCCCGCGCCGCCGCGGTCCGCCCCGAGCGCGAACACGGCGGCGCTGACCAGCATCAGCACCACGCCGTACGCCGCGGCGACGCCCACGTCGGACTGGCGCAGGCTCGACAGGATCTCGAGCGAGATCGGACGCGTGTCGTAGGTGTAGAGCATGATCGACGTGACGAAATCCCCGAAGGCGGTCACGAATGCGAGGCTCGCCCCCGCCAGCAGGGCCGGCCGAAGGAGCGGCAGAGTGATTCGGCGGAGCGTGCGCCCGCGCCCGGCGCCAAGCGTGGCGGCCGCCTCGTCCAGCGATGGATCGAGCGCGCGTACGCCGGACAGGAGGGCCCGGCTGGTGATCGGTAGATTCCGTACGAGATATGCGAGCGGAAGGATCCAGAGCGTGCCGACGAGCACGAACCGCCCGGTCCAGGGAGATTGCACGCTGAACGCGGTGGCCAGCGCGATGGCAAAGACGGTGCCCGGGACCGCCCACGGCAGCGCCAGGAGAAGCTCGATGGCCCGGCCCCCCCGGACCCGCCGCCGCACGCTCAGGATCGCGCCGGCCAGGGCGATGACCACTGCCGCCGTGGTCGCCAGCGTGGCGAGCCAGAGGCTGTTGAGCAAGGGCCGGGCGCGCACGGGATCCTGCACCAGCGTCACGTAATTCCGAAGCGTATAGGCGGGTGGAAATGGCTCCGTCGTCCAGGTCCCGAGCGGCACGAACGACACCAGGAGCAGTGTGAGGTGCGGCAGCAGGAGCACCGCGGCGAGCGCCCAGCCGATGACCGCCAGCAGCAGCCGCACCGAGCGCCGCCGGACCGGGATGCGCGCCGGCGCGGCACCCTTCCGTCCGCCCGCCGCGGTGTCCACCGCCCGGGCCCCCCGAAACAGCCAGAGCGCCGCCAGCGCCAGGATCGTAAGCGAAATTGTTTCCACCATCGCGAGCCGGTCATCACCGTTAAGGCGGGTGGCGACGATCTGCGTGGGCATGACACGGAACCCGCCACCGAAAATGTAGGGGGCACTGAACGAGGCGAGCGCGGTCATGAAGGTGAGGAGGGCCGCGCCACCGAGCGCGGGATAGAGCTGCGGCAGCACCACGAGCCGGAGCGTCCGCCAGCGGCCCGCCCCCAGACTGGCGGCCGCCTCGTAGAGCGAGGCGTCGAGCGATTGCAGCGCCGCGCGCACGAAGAGGTAGAAGTACACGTACATCGAATAGGCGTGCACGAGCAGGATGGCCCCGGCGCCCTGCAGCCGCCATGGCGGGTCGACGAGCCCGAACAGGCGCTGGATCAGCAGTGAGACGAAGCCGGTCTCCCCATAGAGAAAGAGAAACGCGAGCACGCCCACCAGCGGCGGCAGCACCGCAGGCAGGGCGACGAGCCCACCGAGGATGCGGCCCCCGGGAAGGTCGTAGCGGGCGAACAGGAATGCGAGCGGAATGCCGATGAGGGCCGCCAGCCCTACGCTGGCTACCGAGATCCAGAGGCTGCCCCACAGCGCGCGCCATTCGGTGGGCCGCGCGAAGAACAGGCGCGCATAGTCGAGCGTCCACCCGGACGGCTCGCGCACGCCTTCGAGCAGCACCAGCACCAGCGGGTACGCCACCAGCCAGACGAGCCCCGCGAGGAGGATGGCGGCGGGTGCGCGCACCCGGACCGAGGCGATTTTCATCCTTCGGGCGAGAAGAGGTGGATGCCGCCGCCGACGCGCCGGCTCGGCGTGAGGCCGACCCTGGCCCCGGCGGGTACGGCGCGTGGCGGTGCCACGACGTCGAGCACCGCGCCGCCGTCGGTCCGCGTGGTATAAATGGCCGATGGCCCGACGAACCGGCGCGCCGTGATCGTGGCGGGCACCGCGCCGGGCTCGGCGAGCGTGAGCCGGATAGCCTCCGGCCGGACCAGCATCAGCGCGCGACCCGGCGGCGGAAAGGCGCGGCCGGGTATCGCGTCCACCTCCCACTCGACGCCCTCGAGAGCGATCCGGATGCCGCGCGCAGTCGGGCCGACGACCATGACCTCGGCAGCGCTCGAGCGCCCCACGAAGCCGGCGACGAAGGCGTTGGCTGGCGCGCCGTAGAGCTCGTCCGGCGTGCCGACCTGCTCGAGCCCGCCGCCCCGCATCACCGCCACGCGATCGCCCAGATCGAAGGCCTCGTCCTGCTCGTGGGTCACGAGCACGGTGGTGATGCCGACGCGATGGATGACATCGCGGATCTCGCGGCGGGTGCGTTCGCGCAGGGTCGGATCGAGGTTGCTCAGCGGCTCGTCCAGCAGGAGGACACGTGGCTCGGGCGCGAGCGCGCGCGCGAGCGCCACGCGCTGCTGCTGGCCGCCCGAGAGCTGCGCGATCCTTCGCGCCCCGTAGCCGGCCAGGTCCACGAGCGCGAGGGCGCGCTCGACCCGGCGGTCCAGCTCGGCGCCACGCACCGCGAGGGACTCGAGGCCGAACGCGACGTTCGCCCGGACATCCAGATGGGGGAAGAGCGCGTAATGCTGGAACACCATCCCGAACCGCCGTGACACCGGTGCGACCGTCGTGACGTCCTCCCCGCCCACGAGCACCCGTCCCGCGTCCAGCGTCTCGAACCCGGCGAGCAGCCGCAGGGTCGTGGTCTTTCCACTGCCGCTCGGCCCCAGCAGCGCCATGATCTCCCCGCGCTCGAGCGCGAGCGTGAGACCGGCAACCGCCACCGTGGCGTCGAAGCGCTTGGTCAGCGTGTCGAGCACGAGAAAGGCGGTCACGGGCGTGGCCCACGCCGACCGGTGCCCCGGACATGCCGGTCCCAGTAGCCCATCCACGACGGCCCGTCACGTGCGAGCCGCTCCCAGTCGACGTCGGAGACGATCATCTCGCGCTCCACGCCAGCCACCCACGCCGGCACGCGCTCGACCGGGAGATCGTGGCGCGAGGGCAGGCGGAACACCTTCTCGGCCGCGAGCAGCTGGCCCTCCACGCTGCCGACGTAGTCGATGAAGGCGCGCGCCGCCTCTCCATGGCGCGACCCGCGCACGAGCCCGATGGCGTCGTCGATGACCACTGTGCCGCTCCGCGGAAAGACGTAGTCGAACGGCATCCCCTTGGCCCGACTGATCAGGATATCCGGCAGGTCCCACAGCGTGACCAGGCCCTCGCCCCGCGCGAGCCGGGCATCGAGGATGGCGGGATTGAGCGCGTACGCCTTGGTTTGGCCGTCCAGCCGCCGGAGCCACGCCATGCCACGGGCGGTGTCGCCGGTCGTGCGCAGGCTGCGCTCGATCACGAGCCCCCAGATGGCGCGCATCGTGCCGCTCGCCATCGGGTCGCGGATGAGGACCTTGTCGAACCAGCGCGGCTCGAGCACCGCATCCCAGTCGCGCGGCGCTTCGTCGCGAGGAACGAGGCGGCTGTTGAACGCGATCACCGCCGGCGTACGGTAGGCCGGATAGTAGCGGTCGCCCGCGCCGACTCCCCGCGGCCCGACCCGGTGTGCCCAGGCCGGCCGGTAGGGCGCCAGCAGCGAGTCTCGCGCCCCGCGGTCGAAGATCGTGGTCGGCCCGCCGAACCAGACGTCCGCCTGCGGATTCACCCGCTCGAACCGCAGCCGGTCGAGGATCTCCTGCGAGCCCATGTCGAGCCACCGCACGTCCACATCCGGACGCAGCCTCTCGAACGCATGCTCGAGCAGGGTGAGCTGGTCACGGCCGTGCGGAGAGTAGACCACGACCGGGGTCCGGCCGTCGCCGCACGACACGAGGGCCGCCATGCCGGCGAGGCCGACGATGAGCAGGCGCGACGCCCTGCGGCGCCTCATGGCTTGAGCGCGAGCAGGTTCGCGAACAGCCGGAATGCGCCCGGCACGCCGGCCGGAAGCTGACGGAAGAAGCTCACGCCGGTGTACACGTACGTGCCCCGGCCCACCCGGGCGACGAGCAACCCGCCCTCGAGCCGCCCCTCGCCCGCGTCGTGCATCTCGAGCAGCGGACGATACGCTCGATCCCAGCTCCGGGCGAAGTAGAGCCCGCGCTCCTGCACCCAGCCCTCCCAGTCCGCGTCCCCCAGCCGGTTCGGCGTTCGAAACGCGGGATCCGCCGGGGCGAGCAGCCGCACGGGCGCCGTCTCCTCCGTGACGCGGTCATGACTCACGGGCTGCAGTCCCGGCCGCGTGGAGGGTCCGCCGACCGTGAGCGGATACGGCGCATACCGCTCTTCGAAAAAGCGCTGCTGCTGGTACTGCACGACGACCAGCCCGCCGCGCCGGACGAAGCCGAGCAGCCGGCCATTGGCGGCGACGAGCGCGGGCTCGGTCTCGTACGCACGCGGACCCACGACGATGACATCGAACTTCGCGAGATCGCCGCTCTCGAGGCTCACCGCATCGAGCACCGTCACGGGGAGGCCGGCGCCCTGCAGCGCCTCGGGGACGCGGTCGGCGGCCCCGCGCACGTACCCGATGCGGCGGAGCGCCGGGAGCGCCAACGGGGACACCCGCAAGGTGGCGATCGCCGGCCGCAGGTAGCTGCGGGGGCGGATGTGGGAGTAGTCGATCGAGGCTACCCCCACGTCGTATCGCCGGCCGGCCAGGTCGCGCGCCACCGCCCGAACCCGGATGGTTCCGCGCGCCGACGCCGGCGCGCGAAGATCGAACGCGAACGTCTCGCGCTCGTCCTCACGCGCGAAGCGGAAGGATTGGGCACGGACCGCGGGCCAGCCGGGCGGTACCTCGAGCGTGACGGTCCCCGCGGTCGTGTCGCGCGCACCATGCACCAGCGTGACGGTAAACCGTCGTGGCGCCCGCGCGTCGGCCGGCCAGAGCTCGGTCGCCGGCTCGACCGCCACGTCGACCCGTGGCACGATGCTCACCGGTCGGCGCACCTCGCCCCGGGCCTGATCGTTCACCCGAAGCGTCACCTCCCGATCATACCCGGCCACATCATCGAGCACGAACGATCCGGTCAGCTCGGCCCCGGCGAACGGCACGCCCCGTACCTCGGGCGCTGCCCCGGCCCAATCGTACAACCCCGCCTCCGCGGTGGTCAGCCGGAAATAGGGGCTGCTGAGCGGCGCGTCGGCTCCGACCCGCACGCCAACCTGCCTGGCCGACAGCTCGCCCGGGCCGAGGCTGAACGCCATGGCGGTATCGCCTTCGACGCGCATGCCGCGCGCGCCGTGGAGCGACGCCACTACCCGCCTCGGTCTCGCGCCGGTGTTCCAACACTCGAGCGTGACTTCGACGCGCTGGCCGGACACCACGCGATCGTCGTCGCTCCGTGCGTCACACACGAGCCCTGCGGCCTGCACGGCGGCCCGGTCGAGATGGGCGAGCTGATCGGCGGAGACGCCGGCTTGCGCCCACCTCCGGCGGAGCGCCAGCAGCGTGTCGGGATCGGCATCACTCGCGCGCGCCGCCGCGCCGGATGCGCGCGACGTGGTGTCCACCCCCGCGAACAGCTCGCCGGCGGCCCGCCCCGTCCGATCCTCGAGCAGGGCGAGCCGGATCCGCGACGGGCCGAGACTCTGGATCCTGCCCATGTCCTGCGACCGATGCAGGCTCCGGCCGGCCATGGCGATCTGGTGATAGGACAGTCCCGCCGCCCGATCGAGCGCCCCGCCCTCCAAGGTGACGGTCGTCGCCGTGGTGTCGTAGCGCGTGCTGCGATAGAGCTTCGTGGGCGTCCAGGGTCCGAGTTTCTCCTCCCGTGACAACTCCGGAAAGCGCGCAGAGTCGCCCGCGGCCCGAAAGGCCGCCTGCGCCACCCAGCCCGCGGCCTGATGCTGGCCATGTCCGTCCTTCGGCGTGCCGCTGAAGACCGCGACGACGATCTGCGGGCGAAACCGTCGGACGATCCGGACGACATCCTTCAGGATCGAGTCCTGCGGCCAGTGACCCCACGTGTCCTCGAGAGTCTTCGAATAGCCGAAGTCGTAGGCGCGGGTGAAGAACTGCCGCGCGCCGTCCAGCCGCCGCGCGGCGAGCAGCTCCTCGGTCCGCAGGATGCCCAGCGCCTCGCCGAGCTCGGGCCCGATGAGGTTCTGGCCACCTTCTCCCCGGTTGAGGGACAGATAGGCCGCCTCCGCGCCCGCGCCGCGCACCAGCAGGGTCAGCAGCTCGGTGTCCTCGTCGTCCGGATGCGCGCCGATCATCAGCACCCGCTTCTCGTGCCCGAGCATCCGAAGCTCGCGGTCGAGCGCGACGACGCCGCCGGTGGACGGCGGCTCGAGCTGTGCCGAAAGCGGCGCGACGGGAACTAGGAGAAGGAGAAGGGTGATCGCGAGGGAAAGCGGGCGGCGCACGGACCCCCAGCCGAAAGTGGTGAGGCAGGAAGGTATACAGGGTAAAGAAGGCGGAGAAGGCGGAGCGGGCCGAACGCCCTACCCCGCCCTCCTCATGACGCGAGGGCGCGGCCCGTCAGGACGGTGCCGCTCCGAGAGGAGTGTCGTGAATCGACTGGCGAAAGGCCGGGTGGCGGCGCCAGAGGTAGGCGGCCATGCAGACGGCCGCGAGGGTGTTGGCGGACACGACGGCCCAGAACGGAAACAGCTCGTGGGTCCGTTCCGAGAAGATCGAGAGAAAGCCGTAAAACATCACTTCGAAGACGAGGAACACGGGCAGTAGCGCGTACCGCACGACGGGATTCTCGATCGCCCAGTGGACCAGCGCCACGAGCCCCATGCCGACCAGCGCGAACACGATGAAGTGGAACGCGGTGTAGATCAGGATGGCACCGAAGGCGATCTGGCCGGTTTCCGGCGCACGGTCGCCGAGGAGCACGGTCTGGCCGAGCAGGCTCGGGGTCTGGAACGGGTGCCCGGCGAGGGAGTCGAGCAGCAGGAACCACACGGCCACGGCCATCCCGCCGATCAGTCCGACATCCGTACCTTCGCCGATGACCGAGTGACGGCTCTCCGGCATGGCAACCTCCGGCTCACTCCGGGCAGAGTCTCCGCGAGTCTGGCCTTCCAGACCGCGGCCCGCAGGCCCGGATCCGCGGGCACCGGGATGTCACGGCGTTCCTTCACAGTGGGATGCGGGGCCCGGCCGCGCAAGGCGTTCGGGGTCAGGCGGCTCTGGAGCCGTCCGGCGGATGTGGCGGGCTGCTCACCTCGTCGCCGAGTGCCGCCTCATCGAAGGACCGGCCGAACGTGGGGTGGCGGCGCCAGAGGTAGCCGGCCATCCCCAAGACGCCCAGCAGACTGCCGCTGATCACCGGCCACGGCGACAATCGCTCGCCCGTCGCCGTGCCCAGCATGTAGGTGAGGCCGGCGAAGAGGCCGAACGCCACCACCAGCCCGATCCACACGCCCATGCGGAGTGCCAGATTGCGGGTCGCCAGGTGGACCAGCAGCGTGAGCCCCATGCCGATCAGCGCATACACCATGAGATGGAAGACGGTGTAGCCGAGCACCACCTCGGGGATGATCCGACGGACACCGGGCGCCAGATCGCCGCGGAAGAAGATCTTCCCGAGGGTGTTCGGCGTGTGGAACGGCTGCCCGCCGGCGGTGTCGACGATGAAGTACCACACCGCGACGATAAGCGCGCCGATCGCACCGGTGATGAGCCCCTCGCGAAACGTCGAATGCTCCTGCGCGTGCATGGCAGTCCCCCAGAATCCGGTCATCCCCAATGCCTTCGTGATCGTCCAGCATGGGTCCGGCCGGGCTCACGGGGATGTGTCGGAGGTCACCCGACGCGGCGGGCCGCGCACTGCTCGCACGGGCACGAGGCGAGCAGACGTTCATAGGTGTAGATCCCCGTACCGTGTCCGTCGCTCCACTGTATCCTGAGGCCGTAGGTGCCGACCAGCGCCACGCTCAGCGGC
The DNA here is from genome assembly GCA_035526925.1 of Gemmatimonadales bacterium. GTDB lineage: Bacteria > Gemmatimonadota > Gemmatimonadetes > Gemmatimonadales > GWC2-71-9 > CAVVWJ01. The sequence continues at coordinate 61,766 of DATLBL010000100.1, read as the reverse complement.
CGGATGTCCGTCGGGACTCGTGAAGGGTCGAGCAGCGGTCGTCCGGTCATTTCCTCGACGCACACGGCGCACCCGCACGCGATCCGCAGCGCCCGTGACGGATACAACGCCGCGTGACGGCCCTGCTCCCACTCGATGAGCAGACCGTCGTCCCGGCGGGTGATGGCGTAGGGGATGGGATTCGGCATTCCGGCTCCGGCGGCAGGACGTGAATGGATAGTATATTGCGCCTGACTTCAACCATGACGGATCATGCCGACTGACGCCATCAATCCCTTCGGCGCCCGCGCCACACTTCGCCTCGCCGACGAGAGCGCCGTCGTGTACCGGCTGCCCGAGCTGGCACGCCAGGGTCTGGCCGATCTCGACCGGCTCCCGTTCTCCGTCCGGGTGCTGCTCGAGAACGCCCTTCGTCATGCCGGTCGGGGGTTCGTGACCGAGACGCACGTCCGGGAGCTTGCGGCATGGAGCCCGTCCACGGCGGGACGCGGTGAGGTGCCGTTCATGCCCGCCCGCGTGGTCCTGCAGGACTTCACCGGGGTGCCGTGCGTCGTGGATCTTGCCGCCATGCGGGACGCCATGGGGCGCATGCAGGGCGATCCGGACCGCATCAACCCCGTCGTCCCGTGCGACCTGGTCATCGACCACTCGGTGCAGGTGGACTCCTACGGGTCGGACCGCTCCTTGGCATTGAACGTCGAGCTCGAGTTCGAGCGGAACCGGGAGCGCTATCAGCTGCTCAAGTTCGCGCAGCGCGCGTTCCACAACTTCCGGGTCGTGCCGCCGGGCACCGGCATCGTGCACCAGGTCAATCTGGAGTACCTCGCCCCCGTGGTGCAGCTCCGGACCCAGTTCGGCGAGCTGACGGCGTATCCCGATACGCTCGTCGGCACCGACTCGCACACGACGATGATCAACGGCCTGGGCGTGGTCGGCTGGGGGGTCGGTGGCATCGAGGCGGAGGCGGTGATGCTGGGACAGCCGTACTTCATGCTGATCCCGGAAGTCGTGGGTATGAAGCTGGTCGGAGAGCTCCCGCTCGGCACCACCGCGACCGATCTGGTGCTCACCGCCACGCAGCTGCTCCGGAAGAAGGGTGTCGTCGACAAGTTCGTCGAATTCTACGGGCCCGGCCTGAGCGCCCTGGGGCTGGCGGACCGCGCCACGATCGCCAACATGGCGCCCGAATACGGCGCGACCATGGGCTTCTTCCCCGTCGATGCCGAGACCGTGCGCTACATGGAGCGTACCGGCCGCGGACGGGCCGTCTGCGAGCGCGTGGAACGCTACGCCAAGGAGCAGGGGCTGTTCCGGACCGATGCCACGCCGGATCCGGAGTTCACCTCGGCTCTCGAGCTCGACCTCGGCACCGTGGCGCCCAGCCTGGCCGGTCCGAAGCGTCCGCAGGACCTGGTCCCGCTCACCCAGCTCAAGCGCAACTTCGTCGTCAACCTGCCCGGCCTCATGAGCGCCAACGTCCCGGCCGCACGGAAAGAGCTGGCACAGAGCGCCTATTCGCGCTGGCTCGGCGAGGGCGGCGCCAACGTAACCATCGGCGATCGCCGCGCCGACGAGAGCACGGCGGCGGTGGCCGCCGCCGACCCCGACGCGCCGCCGATCGTGTCGGGCAGGCTCGACGAAACCGATATCAGTCTCCATGACGGCGCGGTGGTCATCGCCGCCATCACCAGCTGCACCAACACGTCCAACCCGTCGGTCATGATCGGCGCCGGGCTGGTGGCGCGGAAGGCGGTGGAGCGGGGCCTCTCCACCAAGCCGTGGGTCAAGACCAGCCTGGCACCGGGCTCACGGGTCGTCACCGACTACCTCGAGGGCTCGGGACTGCAGCCGTACCTCGAGCAGCTTCGATTCAATACCGTCGGCTACGGCTGCACCACCTGCATCGGCAACAGCGGACCGTTGCCGGATGTGATCGCGGGGCTGATCGACGAGCATGCGCTGGTCACCGCGGCCGTGCTGAGCGGCAACCGGAACTTCGAGGCCCGGGTACATCCGCAGGTGCGAGCCAATTACCTGGCTTCGCCGATGCTGGTGGTGGCCTTCGCGCTCGCCGGCCGGGTGGACATCGACCTGACCCGCGAGCCGCTCGGAACGGGCACGGACGGACGCCCGGTGTTCCTGCGCGACATCTGGCCGACCCCGGAGGAGCTGCGGGACGCCATGGCCAACTCGCTCAAGCCCGAGCTCTTCACCCGACGGTACGCCTCGGTGTTCGAGGGCGATGAAACGTGGCAGGCGCTTCAGGTGCCGGAGGGCAGCCGGTACGCCTGGGACGCGGCGTCCACGTACGTGCAGGAGCCGCCGTTCTTCATCGACCTTCCTGCCGAGCCCGGGCCGCTCCGCGACATCACCGGGGCGCGCGTGCTGGCCGTCCTGGGCGACTCGGTGACCACCGACCACATCTCCCCGGCGGGCTCGATCCCGAAGAACGGCCCTGCCGCGCGGTACCTGCGAGAGCACGGCGTCGAGCAGGTCGACTGGAATACCTTCGGCTCTCGGCGAGGCAATCACGAGGTGATGATGCGGGGCACGTTCGGCAACGTGCGGATCGCGAACGCGCTGACGCCGGGCAAGGAGGGCAACTGGACGCTGCACTTTCCCAGCGGCGAAACGGTCTCGATCTACGATGCCGCCATGCGGTATCAGGAGGCGGGCACGCCGACGGTGATCCTGACGGGCAAGGAATACGGGACCGGGTCCAGCCGCGACTGGGCCGCCAAGGGCACGGTGCTGCTCGGCGTCAGGGCAGTCATCGCCGAAAGCTACGAGCGCATTCATCGGAGCAATCTGGTCGGGATGGGCGTGCTGCCGCTGGCCTATCAACCGGGCACCGACCGGAAGTCGCTCGGACTGTCCGGCCCCGAGACCATCGACATCGCGGGGATCGCGTCCGGCCTCAGGCCGGGAGGCACCGTCAGCGTCACCGCCCGGGATGCGTCGGGCAAGGAGACGATTTTTCCGGCGGTCGTCCGGCTCAACTCGACAGTCGAGCTCGATTACTACCGGCACGGCGGCATCCTGCAGCGCGTGCTGCGGCAGTTCCTCAAGCAGGGCGCCAAGACCTAGTCCCGGCGGGCAGGGCCCATACGAGGACGCCCCCCGAACCTCGTTCGGGGGGCGTCGTCGTGTCCGGACCAGCCGGCGTCAGGCCACGAGATCCCGCAGGCGGTCGCCGGTCTCGCCTTCGCGAAGCCGGAGCAGCGCGCGATCGCGGAGCTGACGAATCCGCTCGCGGGTGACGCCCATCATGCGGCCGATTTCCTCGAGCGTGCGGCTGTTGCCATCGTCGAGGCCAAAGTACAGCCGCAGCACCTTGGCATCCCGCGGCGGGAGCGCGGCGAGCGCGGCCTCGATGTCGCGGGTCTGGCTGTTGGCCATGGTGCTCATGTCGGTGCTTTCCTGCTCACCGCTGGTGAACCGCTCGATCCGCTCGTTGCCCTCCCCATCCCGGGTGGGATGGTCGAGGCGGACGGCCTCGGAGTTGAGCGCGCTGAGCGAGCGCACGGCCTCGACCGTCAGCCCGGTGGCGCGCGCGAGCTCCTCGGTGGTGGGCATGCGGCCCAGCTTGTCCTTGAGGAGCGTGGTGGTGCGGCCGAGCCGGCTCAGGTCCGCCGTCCGGTTGAGCGGCACGCGAACCGGGCGTCCGTGACGCGCGATGGCGGCCTGCACGGCCTGGCGGATCCACCAGACAGCGTAGGAGATGAACTTGACGCCCCGATCGGGATCGAACTTTCGAGCGGCGGTCATGAGGCCCAGGTTGCCTTCGCCGATCAGGTCGACGAGCGGCACGCCGCGGTTCTGGAACTTCTTGGCTACGGAGACCACGAAGCGCACGTTGTGACGCGCCAGCTTCTCTTGGGCCGCCACGCTGCCCTTGAAGGCCTTGCGCGCAAGCTCCATTTCCTCCTCGCGATTGAGGAGGGGCACCCTACTGATCTCGTCCAGGTACAGGTCCAGGCTCTCACGGCCTTCGTCGATTGCACGAGCGATCTGCGCCGGTCGCACCGGGCGACGCTTGCCACGCGCCTTCATCGTCACGCTGTTCGCCTCCTCCAGGACTCCCGTCCCCGCACAGTATAAAAGCCAAGGGATTTGAGGCTGATTGAATTTAAGACGGGCCAATATATTGCCTAAGATGCCTAAAATCAACACCTTAGGCTAAAACGTGACAGCATTGATAGTTGCGGCTGCGCAACCGAGTGGGGCGTGAGGTGGGCACAGGATGGCCGATCGGCTGCAGGTTTGGCAGTCGGACAGGCCCAGAAGGGTGTGTGTCCAGCTGAACACGAACGCCAACGGGCGGAAGTCAGGCTCGCGTCAGGTGGAGGTATGATGTACTACTTCGCCGGCTTGCCCAGGCCGGGCATCTCTGTCGGCTCCTCGGTGATCGAACTCTCTGCGCCCTTCCCCATTGCCACCAACTCGAAGGTGTGGGCCTTGCCTGTCGACCGCAACATCGCGAACGGCAGCGCCGGGTCGACCCAGGTGTCGCTCTCGTGCTTGGGGCTCTGGTAGTGGAGCGCCTGGAAGGTACCCGCGGGCACAGTCACCTTTTCCTTGCCCACGAGCGTCGCTTCCCGGCACGCGTCGGTGAACGCCGAATTCTTCCCGAGCTGCCCCCGAATGGCGCCCAGCATCATGCCGTTGATCTTCATGGCCGGGTCGGTCCCCATCTTCATGACAATCTCTGCGACCTGGTCCATTTGGAGCGGCCCTCCGGGAACGAGCATCTGATAGATCATGTCTCGCTGCTTCTGCTCGTCGTGCATCTTCATCTCAATCCACTTGTATTCCACGCCGTCCCGGGTCTCGGTGCCGACGACGGCGTACCGGCTCGTGACCGGAGTTTTCTTGTTGTACACACCCGAGTACTCCGCCCAGCGCCCGACGGCGGGCCAGGTGAGATTGTCGGCGCAGGCGTCCTGCGCCCGGAGTGCGGGCGGAGCCAGCATCAGGCACGTGGCGACGACCCACAACAGTCTAGATCGCATGGGCGTGCTCCGGAGGGAGAGGGGCCGCGTCACCGGGGTCAATGCAGCCCGCTGCCGCCCGACAGCTGCTTCACGAGCTCCCCGATCACATTCTTGGCATCGCCGAACAGCATCCACGTCTTGTCTGCAAAGTACAGCTCGTTGTCGATGCCCGCGAACCCCGGATTCTTGCTGCGCTTGATCGCGAATACCGTCCGGGCCCGGTCGGCATCGATGATCGGCATCCCGTAGATCGGGCTGGTCTTCTCGGTGCGCGCGGCCGGATTCACGACGTCGTTGGCCCCGACCACCAGTGCGACGTCGACCTGCGGCATGTCCGGATTGATCTCGTCCATCTCGACCAGGTCGGTGTAGGGGATGTCCGCCTCCGCCAGCAGGACGTTCATGTGCCCGGGCATGCGGCCGGCGACCGGGTGGATGGCGAACTTGACCGCGACGCCGCGCTTCTTGAGCTGATCGTACAGCTCGCGCACCTTGTGCTGGGCCTGCGCCACCGCCATGCCGTAACCCGGAACGATGACGACCAGGCTGGCCTGCTCGAGCACCTGCCCCGCGCCCTCGATCGATTCGGCCTTGTATTCCTTTCCTTCCACCGAGCCCTTGGCCTGCTGCACCTGCCCGAACGCGCCGAACAACACGTTGGCGAACGATCGGTTCATCGCCTTGCACATGATGATCGCGAGGATGAGCCCGCTCGACCCGTCCAGGGCGCCGGCGGTGATCAGCAGCTTGTTGTCGAGTACGAACCCCATCGCCACCGCGCTGAGGCCGGCGTAGGCGTTGAGGATCGCGATGACGGTGGGCATGTCGGCGCCGCCGATCGGGATGATCAGCAGCACGCCGAAGAGCAGCGCGAGGACGACGATGACCGGGAAGACCGCCGGCGCCCAGGCCGCCGTGGGCCGCAGCACGAGCGCCACTCCCGCCACCGCGGCGACCCCGAGCAGCGCGAGATTCGTCACGTTCTGCAGCGGATAGGTGACCGGCCGCTGGGGGATCCACTTCACTTCCTGCAGCTTGCCGGCGGCCATCAGGCTGCCGGTGAAGGTGAGAAACCCCAGGATGATCTCGATGATGATCGCGACCATGCGGAACGCCGTCAGGTTCTCGGGTCCCTCGCCCAGCCAGAGGTAGTACTTGGCCGTGCCGACGAGGCCCGCGGCCAGGCCGCCGAACGCGTGCGACAGCGCGGTCCGCTGCGGCACCGCGGTGAGCGGGACCCGCGAGAGCGGCACGCCGACCGCGATGCCGGCGACGAGCGCGAGCACGATCCACCCGTGGTGCACCACCTCGGGCTGCGCCCAGGTGGCGAGGATCGCGAGCGCCATGCCCGCGACGCCGGCGTACACGCCGTTGCGGGCGGTCGCCGGCGCGTTCATCCAATGGAGCGCGAAGACGAACAGCGCCGTCGCGACGATGTACGCGAGCTGGACGAGGCCGTGGCTCATGAGTGGCCGCCCTGGCCCGGCCGGGTGTCCGTCTTGAACATCTTCAGCATGCGGTCCGTGATCAGGAAGCCGCTGACGATGTTGGTCATGGAGGCGAACAGCGCGATGGCGCCCATGATCCGGATCTCGCGTGGATAGTCGGCGCCGGTCACGATGATGGAGCCAACCACCGCGATGGCCGAGATGGCGTTGGTGATCGACATCAGCGGCGTGTGCAGCAGCCGCGAGACCCGGCGTATCACGCCCAGGCCGATGAACGAGGCGAGCACGAAGACGAAGAGCTGCCCCCAGAAATCGGCGGCGGGCGCCGCCGCGGCTGCGTCGGTCGGAGTCATGCGCCCTCCCGGGCGAGCGCCTCGCGGGTGCGCGCGTGTCGCACCTCGCCGGCGTGGGTGATGAGCGCGCCCTGCTGGATGTCGTCCGTCAGATCGAGCACGAAGGCGCCTTCCTTGGTGAAGGCCTGAAGGAAGGCGGTGAGATTTCTCGAGAACAGCAGGCTGGCGTGGAGCGGCATGGTCGCCGGCACGTTGAGCGGCGCCATGATGGTGACCCCTCCTTCCACGACGGTCTGGCCCGGTCGGGAGAGCTCGCAGTTTCCGCCGCCGTCGGCCCCGAGGTCCACGATGACGGCGCCCGGCCTCATCGAGCGCACCATGCCGGCGGTCACGAGCTTCGGCGCGAACACGCCGCCGATCAGGGCCGTGGTGACCACGACGTCCGACTGCGCGATCTGCGCCGCGAGGATCTCCTGCTGACGCGCTCGGTCCTGCTCAGACAGCTCCTTGGCGTAGCCCCCGCCGGCCGCGGCGCTCTCGGTCAGCTCGATGCCGACGTATTTGCCGCCGACGCTCTCGATCTGCTCCTTCACCTCGGGCCGGACGTCGGTGGCCGTGACGTTGGCGCCGAGCCGCTTGGCCGTGGCGATGGCCTGGAGGCCGGCGACACCGGCACCGATGACGAACACCTTCGCCGGAGGCACCATCCCGGCCGCCGTCATGAACATCGGAAAATATTTGTTGAGCCCGGAGGCGGCGAGCAGGATGCCCTTGTAGCCGGTGATGTTGGCCATGGAGGAAAGGGTGTCCATGCTCTGCGCGCGGGTGGTCCGCGGGATGGTGTCGGTCGCGAAGGCGGTGGCGCCGCGTGCGGCGAGCGCCCGCACCACGTGCAGGTGCCTGAACGGCATGAGCGAGCCGAGGTAGATGGCGCCGGGCCGCAGCCACGCCACCTCATCCCGGGTCCCGTCGACCGATGGCGGACCCACCTTGAGGACGACGTCCGCGCCACCGAGCAGCGTGGCGGGATCGGACTCGACTGCTACGCCCAGCTCTCGATAGGCATCGTCGGCATAACCGGCCGCCGTGCCGGCGCCAGCCTCGACGGCGATCTCGTACCCCGCCTGCCTGAGCTTCTTGCAGGACTCGGGCACCAGCGCCACACGCCGCTCGCCGGGGGCGGTCTCCTTGGGAACTCCGATGCGCATCGGGACTCCACGTCGGGAAGGAAGTCCTAATCTTATCCCGGCCGGTAGAACCGGCCAGAGGCGGCAGCGGAGCCACGCGGCCGCCGTCGGACCTACAGCTTGATCTTCGGCAGCTTGATGTCCGGCGCCAGGCCGCCCGTCAGCCGCTTGAGCTGGGCCTGCAGGTCGGCCTCCACCCGATCGAATCGCGACTGTTCGTCGGCCAGCCGCGTCGTCGCCTCGGCCTGCACTGCCGCGATCCGCTGCTGTACCGGCCGCACCTTGTCGGCAACGATACTGTCCACCTTGGCGCGCGCTAGCGCCTCCGCTTTGGCCACCTCTTCGCCCACCACGGCTTTGAGGCGCTCGGCGATGGCCTCGTCCAGATTGCTGCGGACCGACAGCCGGGGCGCCCGGATGGTGCCGCTCACCTGTGCGTTGACGCTCAGCTGTTTGAGGCCGGAAGCCACCCGCCACACCAGCCGCTCCAGCTCGTTCTGCCGGCGCCCGGCGCTGTCGAGCGTCCACGCCACGTCGTTCGCCCCGAGTGCCCAGCGCCCGAGCAGCCGGTCACCCCGGAGCGCGAAGGTGAGGTTCGCGTTGCCCGTTCCCGGCGCCAGGCGAAACGGCAGCCCTGGGATGTCGAACGCGGGCAGCTCGACGCCGCGGAGCCTGGCCGCGACCGAGTCGCGCACGTTGGCCGTGCGGTGGTCGATGACCGCGCCGACGTCGAGGCCGGCGACGGCCGAGCTCGCGGCGCTGCGCTTGGCCGTCACGATCATCGGCTTGCCATAGAGGGCGGGGGCCGAGGTGAGCCCCTGAACGCTCGCCGCGTAGGCACCTTTCAGCAGGCCCTCGGCGATGGTGAAGTCCACCTGACCCAGCTGCACCAGAAACGTCGGCCACTCGCGTTCTTTCGGAAAGCGGACGTTCGTGCCCGCGGCCCGCAGGCGCTTGGGGCCCGTGTCCTCGCGCGGCAGGAGGCCGGGTGGCATGTAGTGCCTCGCCAACTCGGCCCAGTAGAGCGCCTGCTGAAACCGGTCGACGCTGACCTTGCCGAAAAACGCGTTGCCGATCTCGGGAGCCGAGAACGTCGGCAGCTTGAGCAGCGATCGTGCAAAGGCGTAGTCGCGTCGGCGCGCGTCGTCGAGCCCTCGGACTCCGCTGCCCAGCTGCCGCACTCCCTGGTTCACGCTCTGCCGCAGGCCGTTCAGGCGCTGCTTGGCCTGCTCGAGCTGCTTGAGCGTCTGCTGAACCGCCTGGATGGCCTGCCGGGTGCCATCGAGGCCGAGTGTCCGCGGATCGGTGCCCGCCAGACGATCGGCGAGCGCGCGCGCCGTGTCGAGCGTACCGGCCACATCGAGCGCCTTGAACCCCTGATCCAGCGCCCGGCGGGTCGAGTCGGTCCGGGCCGCCAGGCCCTGGGCGGCCTGCACCGTGCCGAGCTGCGCGGGATTGAGCACGAGGGACCTGATCGTGTCGAGCGGCGTGAGCTGGAGCAGCGGAACGTCGAATTGCCGGCTCCACGCGCGCACGGCTTTCAGCGCCTGTGGCGCGAACCCGTCGCCGGTCACCGGGCGCGCCGGCGTCGTTCGGGTCGTGCCGAAACGCATTCCCTGCAGCGCGAACCGCTCCACCACCAGCTTCTTCTCGGCGAGCGCCTCGGGGTTGAGCTTGAGCACGATGCGGTCGGCCTCCATGAGGTTCCGCCGGGGCTCGAACGGGTCGGCCACCTGGAGGGCACCGAGGTCCACGGAGGCCTGTTTCGGCAGCAGATCGAGCCGACCGACGTCCACCTGCGTGCCGAGCAGCTCGGAGGTCGCCTCTTCGGTGGTCTGGCGCGCCACGGGCTCGGCGAACAGCACCGCCAGCACGACCACGATGCCGAGGAACAGCAGGAGTGGGCCGATCGCCTTCCAGCGGAAGATCTTCATGCGCATCCTCAGCTCGGCCGGAAGAGTTTGTACCAGTTGTAGGCCTGCGAGGCGGTGATCGCCTTGTAGAACCTCGACTGCTTCACCCGCTCGCCGATCGTGGCGCGATACCGGGCGACTCCGTACCTGGCGCCGAGGAAGATCGGGACCAGGAGGACCAGCCACGCGACCACGCTGCCGAGCACGATGGTGTTGTTGAAGTTGGTGTACGGGACGAGCGGTGTGTTGTACCAGGAAGTCCACAGTGGCCGGAGCGACGGTGCCTGCAGCAGCGCGGAGCCGATCCGATGGAACAGCGGGTCGAGCACGAAGCCGAGCGGCACGAACAGCGCCCACCCGAGCATGCCCCCGCCGAACGAGACGTTGAGCAGCACGATCAGCGAGAACACGATGAGGTTGTGCACGTTCATGAGGGGCGAGAGGCCAAGAGACGCGCCGAGTGCGATCCCGACGGCCACCTGCCCCGGCGTCCCCTCCGAGTGCAGCGTCTTGATCATCGACTGAAGGAGTTTCAGTAGGGTGAACATGGTCCCTGCAGAGCTCGGTCAGAGTGATGGACTTTCGGTCGGCCGCTGCATATCCTCCACGGCTTATGCCACGGTCCCGCCGAGCACCACAAGTGCACAAGTTCGGCGGTGCGTCGCTGGCCGATTCCGCCGCCGTCCGTCACGCCGTCGACATCATCCGCCGCCATGCCCCGGAGCCCACCGTCGTGGTCGTCTCGGCCATGGCGGGGACGACCGACGCGCTCCTTGGCGTGGCCCAGCAGGCGGGAGCCGGCGAGTCGCGCACCGTCGCGTCGCTGATCGCCCGGCTGCGCTCGCGGCACGCGGAGGTGGCGCGAGCGCTTCTGCCGGCGGGCCGCGGGCGCGCCGACGTGCTCGCCTACATCGGCGACGTGTTCGAGGAGCTGGAGGCGCTGGCTCAGGGACTTCGCCTGCTGCGCGAGCTCACGCCCCGCACCACCGATTATTTGGCTTCTCGCGGCGAGCGGCTGAGCGCGCGGCTGGTGTCGGCGGCGCTGGAGGCCGCGGGGACCAAGGCAAAGTACGTCGATGCCGCCGACCTCGTCCACACCGACGGCGCCTTCGGGCAGGCGGCGCCCGACTTCGCGCGGACCGACCGCGCCGTGCAGCGGACGCTCGGGCCGCTGCTCGCGCGCCGCATCATTCCGATCGTGCCGGGCTTCATCGGATGTACGCCTGACGGCGAGGTCGCCACGCTCGGGCGCGGCGGGTCCGACCTCACCGCCACGCTGCTCGCCCGCGGGCTCGGCGCGGCGCGCGTCTCGCTGTGGAAGGACGTGCCCGGCCTGCTCACGGCGGACCCGCGCGTGGTGCCGGACGCTCGGGTCATCCCCCAGCTCCACGCGCGCGAGGCGGCCGAGCTCGCCTACTATGGTGCCAAGGTGCTTCACCCGCGCGCCCTGATTCCGGTGGCGGGGCGGCGCATCCCGGTCTACGTCCGCCCGTTCGGCGACCCCGATTCTCCCGGAACGGAAGTGTCGGAGCAGGTGGCGCCGGCACGGTTTCCCGTCAAGGCGCTGACGGCCGCGGGCGGGCAAGCGCTCGTCACGGTTACCGGCAGCGGCATGCTCGGCGTGCCCGGCATCGCCGCGCGCACCTTCCACGCGCTGCACCAGCGCCAGATCTCGGTGTCGCTTATCTCCCAGGCGTCGTCCGAGCACTCGATCTGCTTCAGTGTGCCCGAAACCCTCGCCACCGAGGCCCGCGAGAGCCTGGAACGCGAATTCACGGGCGAGATCGCGCGGGGCGAGATCGACGGCGTCGAGGTCAGCCCCGGCATGGCGACGGTCGCGGTGGTCGGCCTCGGCATGCACGGCACTCCGGGCGTCGCGGCGGCGGTGTTCACGGCGCTGGCCGCGGCCAAGATCAACGTGGTCGCGATCGCGCAGGGCAGCTCCGAGCTCAACATCTCTGTGGTGGTCGAGGCGCGAGAGGCCGCGGAGGCGCAGCGGCGCATTCACGCGGCATTCCAGCTCTCGCGGATCGCCGGCGGCGGCGTGATCCAGCCCGAGCGGATGGAGGTCATTCTGCTCGGCTTCGGCCAGATCGGCCGCACGCTGGCGGCGATGATCGGCCGGGTACGCCGGCCGGCGCTCGACTTGAAGGTGGCCGGGGTGATCGATCGTTCGGGATTCGTCTTCGACCCGCAAGGACTTTCCCCTCGACGCCTGGCCGCGCTGGCCAAGGACAAGCGCAACGGCACCCGGCTCGCGCACGCGGCGCGCGGACAGGCCGCCACCGCGGCCGAGGCCATCGAGCACATCGCGAGCTACGCGCTGACCCGCCCGGTCCTGGTGGATCTCACCGCCGACGAGACCGCCCCGGCCCTGGAGCAGGCGCTGACGCATGGCATGGACCTCGTGCTCGCGAACAAGCGGCCGCTCGCCGGGCGTCGGGGAGTGAGCGATGCGCTGTGGCAGACGGCGAGCGCGCGGGGACGGCGCGTCCTGCACGAGGCCACCGTCGGAGCCGGGCTCCCGATCATCGACACGTTTCACAAGCTGACCGGGAGCGGCGACCAGGTCGAGCGGATCGAGGGACTGCTCTCGGGCACCCTCGGCTTCGTGCTGAGCGAGGTGTCGGCAGGGGCGGCGTTCTCGGCCGCAGTCCGTTCGGCCATGAGCCGCGGGTACACCGAGCCCGATCCGCGCGAGGACCTGTCCGGCATGGACGTGGGACGGAAGGCGCTTATCCTCGCACGCCTTCTGGGCTATCCAGGCGAGCTCTCGCGAACCGCGGTCGAGTCGCTGGTGCCCAAATGGGCTCGCACGCTCTCGCTTCCGGATTTCCTCGAACGGCTCGACGAGCTCGACGCCGGGTGGCGGCGGCGCGTCCACGAAGCCGCGGCGGCCGGGAGCGTCCTCCGCTACGTCGCCACGGTCACGCCGTCGAAGATCTCGGTCGGGCTGCGCGCGGTGGCGACGTCGAGCCCGCTGGCGTCGATCAAGGGATCGGACAACCAGCTCGTCTTCACGACCGCGCGGTACAAGTCGAACCCGCTCGTGATCACCGGTCCCGGTGCGGGCGCCGAGGTGACCGCGGCGGGCGTGCTCAACGACATTCTCCGCCTCGCGGGCGCATGAGGGCGGCCGCGGCCGTCACCGCCTTTGCGCCCGGCGGCGTCGGGAACGTCGGTCCGGGCCTCGACATCCTCGGTCTGGCCGTCGAGGGCGCGGGCGACGCGGTGCGCGCCGAATGGTCGGATGAGCCCGGCATCCAGGTGCGCGACCCCGGGCATCCGGGTCTGTCACGCGACCCCGCGCGCCACACCGCCGCCTTGGCCGCTCGTGCGGTGCTCGCAGCCGCTGAAGAGGCCCCCGCGAGTGCGCGCGGCATCGCGCTCACGGTCCGGAAGGGGCTGCCGCTCTCGGGCGGCCAGGGTGGGAGCGCCGCATCGGCGGTGGCGGGCGCGGTCGCCGTGAACGCGCTGCTGGGCGGGCCGCTGGACCGGATGGCGCTGCTCAATGCCTGCCTCGTCGCCGAGGAAACCGTGGCGGGACGGCACCTCGACAACATCGCGCCGTCGCTGATGGGCGGCATCGTCCTCATCCGCTGCATGCAGCCCACCGACGTCGTCTCGCTCCCGGTACCCGACGAGCTGATGGTGGTGCTGGTCCGGCCCGAGCAGCAGCTCCGCACCATCGATGCCCGCGCCGTGCTGCCGGCCGCCCTGCCGCGCGATCTGGCGCTCTATCAAGCCGCCCAGGTGGGGGCGCTGGTGGCTGCGCTGGCGATCGGCGACTACGCTCTGCTCGGCCGCGCCATCGACGACCGGGTCGCCGAGCCCGCGCGAGCGGGACTGCTGCCGGGGTTTCCGGAGGCGAAGGCCGCCGCGCTCGCCGCCGGCGCACTGGGCAGCTCCATCTCGGGGAGCGGGCCGACGGCGTTCGCACTGACGCGAGGACGGGCATCGGGCGAGCGGGTCGCCGCAGCGATGGTGGCGGCCTACGCGGACGCCGGACAGCGCAGCACCGCGCGCGTGGCCCCGGTGGACCGGGTCGGCGCCCGGCTGATCGATTCGCAAGGAGAGTCGGAATCATGAGGTTCCGGACGGAGCGCCCACCGAGCTGGCAGGCCTGCCTCGCCTGCGGGCGGGAAACGACCGAGCTCGACCCACACCCGCGGTGCACCTCGTGCGGCGGCCTGCTCGAGGTGCGCCATCGGCCGCCCACGCTCGGACGCACGGACCTGATCGCCAGGTGGGCCGAGCGCGACGATCGGCGGCATGGCGCCGCGGCGTCGGGCGTGTGGCGCTTCCGCGAGGTGGTGCTGCCCTCGGCAGAGGATTTGATCTCGCACCCCGAAGGCAACACGCCGCTCCTGCATCGCACGGCGCTCGACCGCTGGACCGGCGCCCAGCACCTGCTGCTCAAGCACGAGGGCCACAACCCGACCGGCTCGTTCAAGGACCGCGGCATGACGGTCGGCGTCACCCAGGCCCGGCGGATCGGCGCGACCGCCGTGGCCTGCGCGTCCACGGGCAACACTTCGGCCTCGCTTGCGGCATACGCCGCGCAGGCGGGTATTCCCGCACTGGTGCTCGTACCGGCCGACCAGGTCGCGCTGGGCAAGCTGGCGCAGTCGCTCGCCTATGGCGCCCGGACGCTTCTCGTACGGGGAGACTTCGACGACTGTCTGCGGCTGGTGGAGGAGGCGAGCCGGCGGCTCGGTGTCTATCTCCTCAACTCGATCAACCCGTTCCGGCTCGAGGGACAGAAGACGATCGTGCTGGAGATGCTGCAACAGCTCGGCTGGGTGCCGCCGGACTGGATCGTACTCCCCGCCGGCAACCTCGGGAATACCGCCGCATTCGGGAAGGCGCTGCTCGAAGCGCATCGATGGGGACTCATCTCGCAGCTGCCGCGACTCGCGGCGGTGCAGGCCGCGGGCGCGGCGCCGTTCGCCCGGAGCTTCGCGGAGGATTTCGAGACGCGGTATGCCGTCCGCGCCGAGACCGTGGCCACCGCGATCCGCATCGGCGATCCCGCGTCGTTCGCGCGTGCCGTGCACTCGATCCGCGAAACGGAAGGGGTCGTCCTCGCCGTCACCGACGACGACATCCTCGAGGCGAAGGCCGCGGTCGACGCGTCGGGTGTCGGCTGCGAGCCGGCCAGCGCGGCGAGCGTGGCCGGCGTCCGGGAGCTCGTGCGCCGCGGCCTGATGGCTCCGGACCAGCACGCGGTCGCGGTGCTGACGGGTCACATCCTCAAGGATCCGGGCATCCTGCTCACATACCATCGCGACACCGATCCGCCGCCGCGCGGTGCGAATCGGCCGATCGAGATCGAGCCGGAGCTCGGGGCCATCGAACGGGTACTCGCAACGGTGTAGCTCCCGCCGGCGGCTACCGTCATCGCTTGACGATCCGCCAGATCGTGCGGTTGTCGTCGGCCGAGACGAACAGCGCACCATCCTTCCCCACGGCCAGCCCCACCGCCCGGAACGGCGCGCCCTCGAGCGTCGCGAAGGTCCGATACTCTCCGGATGGCTTCCCGTCCATGAACGGCACGAACACCACGCGATATCCGGCCTGCGGGAGCGGCGCGCGATTCCAGCTCCCGTGGAACGTCACGAACAGCCCGCCCGCGTAGTCGGCCCCGAACCGGGCGCCGGGGTAGAAGGCGAGCGACATCGGTGCCCAGTGTCCGGGAAAGGCGACCGCCGCGTTCTTCGCCTTGGCGCACCGGCCGACGGTCCGACCGTCACCGCCGTATTCGGGCGCAAGCACTTTCTTCCTGGCCTCGTTGCTGTGGTAGCAGTACGGCCACCCGATGTCGTCGCCCTCGGACACCTGCACCAGCTCCTCGGCGGGGTTCTCCGCGTTGTCCTCGGGGGTATAGCCCCAGTTGCCACCGAGCTGATCGCGCCCGTGCACGGCGGCCCACACGGCATTGGTGCCGGGCTGCACCGTGATGGCCTCGGCGTTCCGCATGCCGGTGGCCCACCGGCGCCCGTCCGCGAACCGCTGTCCGGGGCGGCCGGCGGCGAACCGCCACAGACCCGCATGGCGCTGGAGCTCGACGCACGGGTCGCGGCCCGGGGAGCGCTCGCGCCGGTTGGCCTCCTGACAGCTGTTGCTGGCGGAACCGATCTTGACGAGCATCACGTCCTCACCCGGGAAGGCCAAGGTCTTCTGGTCGTGATCCCCCTCGGCAGGCAGGTGCGACACCATCGTCTCGGCGTCGCCTTCGGGCTCGAGCCGACCGGCGGTCAATCGATAGCGGAGGACGCGATCCTCGAGGGCGAGGTAGAGATACCCCGCGTGGACGGCGACGTCGTTCACGCCACGCGGCCCGAAGCTCGCGCGCTCGTCCGGCGTGCCGTCGCCATCACGGTCGCGAAGGACGGTCACCCCGCCGCGCAGAAAGCCGGCGCTGGCGGCGGCGTAGAGCGCGCCGTCGGGTGCGATCGCGATGTGCCGCACCGCGCCGATGTCGCTCGCGAAGACCGAGGCGCAGAATCCATCCGGCAGGCGCAGGCCGCCGTTGTCCGGCACGCAAGGGCCGGCGGGGAGCGTGCGGATGACGGGCGCACGCATCGCGGCCGCGAGGACCAGCAGGGCTGCAGCGCAGAGCGAAAAGCGCGGAAAAAGTCGCATGTGGAGGCACCCTGGAGAGAGCATCCGGAATGGGAGCGCGGGCCGACGGGGCATGCCTGCAAGATACCCCAGCGCCTCCGGGCGCCCGTCCTGCTCGGGCGACCCCGAGCCGATTTTCCGGGGAGAATCTCCTCGTTTCCGAGGGAAAATGGCGAGAAAATGGGGCGTTCCGAGGGAAAAACCGGCGCAAACCGCCGTTTTCCGAGGGAAAACGGCCTTTTCCCTATTGTAAATCTCCGGCGGTTGTTTACTGTTTGTCACGGTAGTTGCGCAGCACGCGAGGCACGCAGGGTTCTCACATTCACTGGGAGACACGCGATGGCCACCAAGAAAAAGACTGCCGCAAAGAAGTCCGCCAAGAAATCCGCCAAGAAGTCCTCCGCGAAAAAGGCGACCAAGAAGGCCGCCAAGAAGTCCTCGGGCAAGAAGCGCACGCCGAGCGCCGCCTTCATGAAGCCGGTCACTCCGGACAACGCGCTCTCCGCCGTGGTGGGCAGCAGCCCGCTGCCGCGGACCGAGCTGACCAAGAAGCTGTGGGCGTACATCAAGCGGAACGGCCTGCAGGACGCGAAGAACCGTCGGGCCATCAATGCGGACGACAAGCTGCGTCCCGTCTTCGGAGGCAAGTCGCAGGTCACCATGTTCGACATGACCAAGCTGGTGAACAGGCACGTGAGCTGATCGCTCGCGCGCGTACGCAGAACGGAGGGCGTCCCCGCTGGGACGCCCTTTCTGTTATGTTTCCCGCCCTATGGCCGGCGAATACATCTTCACGATGCGCGACCTTCGCAAGGTCGTGCCCCCTTCGCGGGAGATCCTGAAAGGGATCTACCTCTCCTTCTATCCCGGCGCCAAGATCGGCGTGCTCGGCGCCAACGGCGCGGGCAAATCCTCGCTGCTTCGCATCATGGCCGGGGTCGACAAGGATTTCCTGGGTGACGCGCGCCCGCTGCCCGGCACGCGCATCGGCTACCTGTCGCAGGAGCCGCAGCTCGATCCGACGAAGGACGTCCGCGCCAACGTGATGGACGGCGTGCGCGAGCAGCAGGCCATGCTCGACCAGTTCAACGAGATCAGCGCGAAGTTCGCCGAGCCGATGGAGGACGACGAGATGGCCCGCCTGCTCGAGAAGCAGGGCAACCTCCAGGAGCGCATCGACGCACTCGGGCTCTGGGAGCTCGACCACAAGGTCGATCTCGCCATGGACGCCTTGCGCCTTCCGCCGGGTGAGGCCGACGTCGCCAAGATCTCCGGCGGGGAGCGCCGCCGCGTGGCGCTCTGCCGCCTGCTGCTCGAGCAGCCGGACATGCTGCTGCTCGACGAGCCGACCAACCACCTCGATGCCGAGAGCGTCTGGTGGCTCGAGCGCTATCTCGCCGAGTTCCCGGGCACGGTCGTCGCCGTCACCCACGATCGCTACTTCCTGGACAACGTCGCCGGCTGGATCCTCGAGCTGTACCAGGGCGCGGGCATTCCGTGGGAGGGGAACTACTCCTCGTGGCTCGAGCAGAAGGAGCGAAGGCTGGGCCAGGAGGAAAAGCAGGCCTCCGCGCGCCAGAAGACGTTGCGGCGCGAGCTCGAGTGGGTCCGGATGTCGCCGCGCGCCCGGCAGGCCAAGAGCAAGGCCCGCATCACGCGCTACGAGGAGCTACGCGAGGAGGCGGAGCGACAGACCGAGGGCAACGCGGAGATCCTCATCCCGGTGCCCGAGCGCCTGGGCGACGAGGTCGTGATCGCCAGCGACGTCGCCAAGGGGTTCGGTGATCGGCTGCTGTTCGAGAATTTGAACTTCTCGCTGCCGCGCGGCGGTATCGTGGGCGTGATCGGTCCCAACGGCGCCGGCAAGACGACGCTCTTCCGGATGATCACGGGGCAGGAGCAGCCGGATGCGGGCACGCTCACGGTGGGCTCGACGGTGCAGGTCGCCTACGTCGACCAGAGCCGTGACGCACTCGATGCGGCCAAGACGGTGTACGAGGAGATCAGCGGCGGGCAGGACCAGCTGCAGTTCGGCCGGCGCTCGGTCAATGCGCGGGCCTACGCCGCCGGCTTCAACTTCCGCGGCGCCGATCAGCAGAAGAAGGTGGGCACGCTCTCCGGGGGCGAGCGCAACCGGCTCCACCTGGCCAAGCTGCTCAAGAGCGGCGGCAACCTGCTGCTGCTCGACGAGCCCACCAACGACCTCGACGTGGATACCCTTCGGGCCCTCGAGGAAGCGTTGGTGGGCTTCGCGGGGTGCGCGGTGGTGATCAGCCACGACCGCTGGTTTCTCGATCGCATCGCCACGCACATCCTCGCCTTCGAGGGCAATAGCGAAGTGGTGTGGTTCGAGGGCAACTACGCCGAGTATGCGGCCGACCTGAAGCGGCGGAAGGGCGTCGACGCCAACCAACCGCATCGGATTCGGTACAAGAAGCTGGTGCACTGAGGGTGGGCGGTGAGCAGTGAGCGGTGTTGGGTGCCCAACGATCCACCTCGCGCTGGCCGCAGCGCCCCCCGTTGATGCAGCGATCTCGATCCGACATCACCCTCACACCGCCGCGGGCCCCCGGCCACGGCCGGCTGGGTGTTGCTCACGCTTACCGCTCACGCTTACCGGTTACCGCTTACCTGTTACCGCTCACCGCCTGCACCTCCGCGAGCCCTCCGCTATACTACGGCGATGACCAGCCCGCATAGTCGGATTCCCTACCTTCCCGCGCGCATCGAGGGCCTCAGCGCCCTGGCCATGAATCTCTGGTGGAGCTGGAGCCGCGAAGCGCGGGGCCTGTTCCGGTCGATCGACGAAGCGCTCTGGCACCTCACGCGCCACAATCCGCTCGAGCTGCTCTGCCGGGTCGACCCGGCGCGCGTCGCCGCCTGCGCCAGCGACAGCGACTTTCTCCGTCGCTACGACGAGGTGATGGCGCTGATGGCCGTCGGTACCACCAGCACGGACACCTGGTTCGCGCACCGGTATCCCGAGATCGACGGCCGGCCGGTCGCCTATTTCTGTGCCGAATTCGGTCTGCACAACTCGGTGCCGATCTATTCGGGCGGCCTGGGCGTGCTGGCGGGCGACCACTGCAAGGCGTCCAGCGATCTGGGCGTGCCGATGGTCGGCGTCGGCCTCTTCTACATGAAGGGCTATTTCGACCAGCGCCTCAACCTCGAAGGCTGGCAGCAGGACAGCGACGAAGAGTTCGACGTCAGCCTCACCCCGCTGGTGTCGGTCACGGGAGCCAAGCAGGAGCCGTTCCTCACGATCATCGAGACCTCGGGGCGGCCGGTGCACGTCCGCGCCTGGCGGATCACCGTCGGCCGGGTGCCGCTCTATCTGCTCGACACCAACCTCGAGGTGAACCACCCCGACGACCGCGCCCTCATGAACAAGCTGTACGCCGGCGGGCCCGACATGCGGCTCCGGCAGGAGTGGATTCTGGGCGTGGGCGGCGTTCGCGTGCTGCGCGCGATGGGCATCGAGCCCGGCGTGTGGCACGCGAACGAAGGGCACGCCGCGTTCATGATGATCGAGCGGCTGCGGGAGTCTCTCGTCGGCGGGCGCTCGCTCGAGGATGCGGTGCATGAGGTACGGGCCCGCAGCATCTTCACCACGCACACGCCGGTGCCCGCGGGGCACGACGCGTTCTCCTTCGAGCAGCTCGAAAGCGTCGCCGGGCCGGTGTGGAACGAGATGGGCATCGACCGCGACACGTTCTTCCGGCTCGGCGAGCATCCCGACCTGCCGGGGCAATTTCACATGACGGTCACCGCCATGCGGCTCTCCGCCGGGGTGAACGGCGTGTCGCGGCGCCACGGTCAGGTGTCACGAAACATCTGGCGCGATCTCTGGCCGGGGCGTCACTGGGAAGCGGTACCGATCGGGCATGTGACCAACGGCATCCACCTGGCCACCTGGATGGCGAGTCCCGTCATGGGACTGCTCGACGAGCATCTCGGCGCTGACTGGGGCAGCCGCCTCGACGACCCCGAGATGTGGGATCGTGTGCTGACGCTGGACCATCAGCGCTTCTGGGAAACCCATCTCCGCCTCAAGCAGATTCTCGCCAACTTCGTCCGCGAAGAGGCCCGGCGGCGTTTCGCGAAGCAGATGAAGGAGGCGGCCCAGGTCGTCGGCGCCGGCACGCTGCTGGACCCGACCGCGCTCACGATCGGCTTTGCGCGGCGCTTCGCCACGTACAAGCGCGCCAACCTGATCTTCCGCGATCTCGATCGCCTGCGGCGGCTGCTCGTGGACCCGTGGCGCCCGGTGCAGATCATCTTCGCCGGCAAGGCGCACCCGGCGGACAACCCCGGCAAGGAAGTGCTCCAGAGCGTCTACCAGTTCACCCGCGACCCCGAGTTCGAGGGTCGGGTGGCGTTCCTGGAAGACTACGACATGCACCTGGCGCACCTCCTGGTCCAGGGCGTGGACCTGTGGCTCAACCTTCCGCGCGTGCCGCTGGAGGCGAGCGGCACCAGCGGGATGAAGGCGGCGCTCAACGGGATTCCGCAGCTCAGCACGCTCGACGGCTGGTGGCAGGAGGGCTACGATGGGCTGAGCGGCTGGGCCATCTCACCGGCGGGTGAAAGCGAAGACGCCGACGCGGCCGACGCGGATCGCTTCTACCGGCTGCTCGAGGAGCAGGTCATTCCGTTGTACTACACGCGCAACGCCGCCGGGGTGCCGCTGGGATGGGTCGAGAAGATGCGTCACGCGCTCCGGCTCGCCGGCACCAAGTTCACGGCGCGACGCATGGTCCAGGACTACGTGCAGGAACACTACGCTCCAGCGATCCGCGGCGAGGCGTCCGGTGACGACCCGCCGACGGCATGAGGAGTGGTACGATGGCCACCGCACATGAGCCGGCCCGCGCCTCCGCGAAGGTCTCCCCGCCGCTGACGACCGCGGGCGGCGAGCCCATTTCGGTCGTGCACGTGACGGCCGAGCTGTTTCCGTTTGCTCGAACCGGCGGCCTCGCCGAGGCCGTGAACGGGCTGGCGACGTTTCAGCACGCGGCCGGACTCAACGTGCTGGCGATCCTCCCTCTCTACCGAACCGTCCGCGACGTGGAGCCCGACCTGGAGCCGGTCGGGTCGCCCTTCCTCGTCAGCATGGGCGGACGCACCGAGGAGGCGCGCGTCTTCCGCCCGGTCACCCAGCGTGCCGGCCCCCAGGTGTTCTTCATCGAGCACCTGGAATATTTCAATCGGCCCGGGATCTACGGCGAGAACGCGGTGGACTATCCCGACAACGCGCGCCGGTTCGCCTTCTTCGCGCTCGCGGCGCTCACCGCCCTGCCCCGCCTCGTCAGCGGCCCCGTGCTCCTGCACGCGCACGACTGGCATACGGCGCTGGTTCCCGTCTACCTTCGCACCACCGCGGTGGGGCAGCGCTTCCCGGCCGGCGCCACGACCGTGCTTTCGGTGCACAATCCGGGGTATCAGGGGCACTTTCCGCCCGAGACGATGCCCGACGTGGAGCTCCCGTGGGAGATCTACAACTGGCACCAGCTCGAGTGGTACGGCAAAATAAATTTCCTGAAGGGGGGGCTCGTCTTCACGGATTTCGTTACCACCGTGAGCCCCACGCAGGCGGGCGAGCTCCGGACACCGGGCGGTGGCTTCGGGCTCCACGACGTCTTCCAGGAACTGGGCGGGCGGCTGGTGGGGATCCTCAACGGCATCGACCAGCGTGAGTGGGATCCGGCCACCGACGACCAGATCACCGCCCGGTACTCGGCCGACGACATGGACGGCAAACGCCGGTGCAAGGCGGCGCTCCAACGGTCGTTCGGACTGCCGCAGCGGCGAAGGGCGCCGCTGTTCGGCATGACCGGCCGGCTGGTCACCCAGAAGGGACTGGACCTCATCCTCGGTGCCCAGGAGCTGCTCGAGGCCGATGCGCAGTTCGTGTTCCTGGGCAGCGGCGAGCAGCGCTACGAACAGGCGCTCGTGGAGCTCGCACTCTCCGCGCCCAATCGGATCGGCGTGCAGCTCGACTTCAGCGATCGCCTCGAGCACCGGCTGATGGCGGGCGCCGACATCTTCCTGATGCCCTCGCTGTACGAGCCGTGCGGCCTCACGCAGATGCGCTCGCAGCGCTACGGGGCGCCGCCGATCGTCCGGAACGTGGGCGGCCTCAAGGACACCGTCGAGGACGGCGTGAACGGCTTCACCTTCGGTCCCTACACGTCGGACGCGTTCGCCGATACCGCCTTTCGCGCGCTCGACTGCTATGCCGACCCCGCCCGATGGCAGGCGATGCTCCGACGCGGGATGGCCCACGATTTCAGCTGGGAGCGGTCGGTCGCCAGCTACCTGGATGTCTATCGCCGCGCGCTGGCCAGAACGGAAGCCCGGTGAGCGGAGGGCGCATGGATTTCGTGTTCACGCTGCACAGCCATCTCCCCTATGTGCTGAACCACGGGCGGTGGCCGCACGGGAGCGACTGGATCTGCGAAGCGGCGTTCGACACGTACCTGCCCCTGCTGGAAACCTTCCGGCAGCTCAGTGCGGAAGAAACGCCCGCGCCCGTGACCATCGGATTCACTCCCGTGCTGGCCAATCAGCTCGCGAGTCCGGTGTTCGTCCGCGAGATGGAGGAGTTCTTCGCCCAGCGTCTCGTCGCCTGCGACGAGGCGCCCGCCTCGCTCGCCAAGACGGGCGAGCGCCACCTCCTGCCGCTCGTCGCGTTCTGGCGCGAGCGGCTGCGCCGTCTGCGTGGACTCTTTCACGAGGTGGGCGGCAACCTGGTGGGGGCGTTCCGCGCGCTCGAGGCGTCCGGCCGACTCGAGATCATCGGCTCGGCGGCCACCCACGGATTCCTCCCGCTGCTCGCGCGCGACGAGAGCATCCGTTTCCAGCTCGCGGTCGGCACGGCGGAACACCGCCGGCTCTTCGGGCGCGCGCCGGTCGGCTGCTGGCTGCCTGAGTGCGCCTACCGCCCGCGCGGCCCCTGGGCGCCCTGGCCCACGGCGCCGAAGAGCGGCGTCCGGCGAGGCATCGAGGAGCATCTCGCCGACGCGGGCTTTCGCTTCTTCTTCGTGGACTCGCACCTGGCCTCCGCGGGACGCCCGCTCGGACTGTCGGGCGACCCGGCCGCGCTCGACCCCGAAGTCCACGAGCTTGCGGGCAAGTCCGTGGATCTGCCCGGGCTGCGGTCACCCTATCAGGCGTATCGTGTTGCCCACGCGCGCGGGTCGGGAGACGTCTCCGCCTACGTCCGCGACCCGCGCGCCTCGATGCAGGTGTGGAGCCGCTTCGAGGGCTATCCGGGTGACGGCGTCTACCTCGAGTTCCACAAGATGCGGTGGCCGGGTGGACTCAAGCTGTGGCGGGTGAGCGGACCCACTGTCGACCTGGGCGCGAAGGAGCCGTACGACCCGGCGGCCGCGCTCGATCGCGCGCGCGGGCACGCCGGGCACTTCGCCGGTCTGCTGGGCGGCATCGTCTCGGCCGAGCCGTCGCGCCGCGACGGCGTGATCGTGGCGCCGTTCGACACCGAGTTGTTCGGTCACTGGTGGTTCGAGGGTCCGGATTTCCTGGGCGCCGTCTACCGCTCGCTCCGGGGCCGGCCCGAGGTCCGTCCCATCACCGGCTCGCAGCATCTCACCCGGCACCCCTCGCGGACGGCCATCCGGATGCCGACCGGCTCCTGGGGCGCGAACGGCGACTTCACGATGTGGCTGAGCGAGCAGACGGCGTGGACGTGGGAGCGGCTCTGGCCGCTGGAGGAGCGCTTCTGGGACGCGGCCCCCGCGGCGCTGGCCTCGGAGGACACCCGCTTCATCCTGGCCCAGGCCGCGCGCGAGCTCCTGCTGGCGCAGTCGTCGGACTGGCAGTTCATCATCACCACCGGTGCCGCCGCCGATTACGGCGAGCGCCGCTTCCGCGAGCACTGCAGCGATACCGAGGAGCTCGTCGCCGCGCTCGCCGACGGCACGCCGTCCGCGCTCGAGCGCGGCCACCGGCGCGCCGCGGAGCTCGCCGAGCGCGACGCGCTCTTTCCCGACGTGGTGCCGGCCCTGGCGGCCGCCCTGGGCGGATCGCGCTCGCTCGTGGTCGGGTGAGTGATGACGCCGATCCGTTTCGCGTTCGGGCTCCACCTTCATCAACCCGTCGGCAACTTCGATCACGTGTTCGCGCAGCACGTGGATGACGTGTATCGTCCGCTGCTCGACGCCCTTGCGGACCGCGAGTTCCTCCCGGTCGTGCTGCATCTGAGCGGCCCGCTGCTCGAGTGGCTCGAGTCGCACGAGCCCGCCTACCTGGACCGGCTTGGCCGGCTGGCGGCGGACGGGCGCATCGAGATTCTCCTCGCCGGCTTTTACGAGCCCGTGTTGGCCTCGTTGCCCCGCCCCGACAGGGTCGAGCAGATCCGTTGGATGCACGAAGCGGTCGCCCGCCGCTTCGGTGTGGACGCCCGCGGCCTCTGGCTCACCGAGCGCGTGTGGGAGCCCGAGCTCGCCGCCGACCTCGCCGACGCCGGCGTCCGATACGCCCTGGTGGACGACCGGCACTTCCTGGTAACCGGCTTCGCCGCCGAGCAGCTGCACGCGCCGTTCTGGACCGAGAGCGACGACAAGCGTCTCGCGCTCTTTCCGATCGACGAGCGGCTCCGCTACCTCATCCCGTTCCGCCCGCCCGAGGAGACGGCCGACTACCTCCGCCAGCTTCGCGGGGCAGGCCACCGGCTCGCCGTGCTCGCGGACGACGGCGAGAAGTTCGGCGGGTGGCCGGGGACCAAGGAGTGGGTGTACGGCAAGGGCTGGCTGGACCGGTTCATGGCCACGATCGGCGGGCTCATGGAGCGCGGCGAGGTGGTGCTGAGCCGGCTCGACGAGGCGCTCGACGTGGTGCCGAGCGGCGGGCTCGCGTACCTGCCCACCGCGTCCTATCGCGAGATGGAGAGCTGGTCGCTTCCGCCCGACGCGGCGCTCCGCCTGACGCGGCTCGAGCGCGAGCTGGGCGAGGCGCGCGTGGCCGGGCCCGAGGGGTCGCTGCTCCGGGGCGCGCACTGGCGCAATTTCCTGGTCAAGTATCCGGAGTCGAACCGGATGCACAAGAAGATGATGGCGCTGAGCGCGCTGGCGCGGACCAGAGGAGATCCACCGGCAGCGCGCCGGGCCATCGGGCGCGCCCAGTGCAACGACGCCTACTGGCATGGCGTGTTCGGCGGCCTCTACCTGCCCCATCTGCGGGATGCGATCTGGCGCAACCTGGCGGAGGCCGAAGCGGCGCTCCGCGAGGGCGAGGGCCTGGCATGGGACGTCGGCGACCTCGACGGCGATGGGAACGACGAGGTGTGGATCCACTCGGCGGCGTTCTCCGTGCTCGTCAGTCCGGCGCGCGGCGGCGCGGTCGAGGAGTACACCATTTTCGGCGGCGCGACCAACTTCGCGAACACGCTCACGCGCCGACGGGAAGCCTACCACGATCTCGCGCTCGAGCGGGCCGCCGAGCATGCGGCGTCGCCCGACGGTGGTACCGCCAGCATCCACGACATCGAGGAAGGTCTGCGCCTCGATGCGCGTCCTCCGGTCGACGGGTACGATCGCGCGCTCTTCGTGGACAGCATTCTCCCCCGTGGAGTGACCCTCGAGGACTACGCGCGGGGCGAGAGCTGGGCGATCCTGTCGTGGGCGCGCCGTCGCTGCGACTTCACGGTCGAACGGCGCGAACGGGGCGTAGAGGTCGTCTGCACCGTCGCCGATGGACGCGCGCGCCTGGAGAAGCGGCTGCTGTGCGAGGTGAGCGGGCGCCTTACGGTGAGCTGGCGCTGGGATCCCGCGGCTGCGGAGGCAGGCGATCTCTTCGCGACCGAGCTTTCGCTGGCCGGACCGCTCCGGCTCGAGGTCACACCCCAGGCCGAGGAGTGGCGGTTTCTGATCGAGACGGTGGCCAAGTCCGAGCGCGGGCTCGATCGTACCCGGCAGGGCGAATCGGTGACGCTGCGGTGGCCGGTCGAGCTGGGCGGGGCCTCCGTCACCCTCGCGCCGGCCGACTGAGCGCGTCGGCCACAGGGCAGATCCGAGCCAACCCATTTCCAAGAAGCATTACGAGGGCACGCCCGAAAGCGTGCCCTCGTGTTTTCTGCCGGTGGCCCCGCGTGCGCTACCCCTCTTTCACCGCCGGGCGACCGGGGCCGATCTTCGCATCGCTCCTGCCCTTCACGTAATCGTAGATCTGATTGATCTTGTCCATCTCCAGCCCGAGGGCGCACCAGGCGGGCATGCCCTTCTCGGGCCGGCCGGCGCACACGGTCTGCACGAAGAGCTCCTTCGTGTTGATCGGCCCATCGGGTTTGAGCGACAGGATCAGGTGCGGGGCGATCGTGGTCCCCAGCACGTCTTCGCCATGACACCGCGCGCAGTTCAGGTTGAACTGTTTCCATCCGTTGTAGACCGCCTGGGTGACGGTGTCGCGCGGGGCCTGGTGATAGGCATCCCGGAGGGGCGCGTCAGCGGTGCCCGTGGTCGCCTTCGAGGTATCCTGCTGCTGTGGAGTCGGAGCAGGCGCCGGCACGGCCGCGCTGTTCGTGGACTCCGCCTTCTGGACGCGGGCTGTATCTCTCGAGGCCTGGGGACTCGGCGCCTTGACACTGTCGTGCGCCGTGCGCGCCTCGGCGGCGGCCATCTGCTTCCCGGCGGCCGGCGTCTTGGCTGGCCGCTTGGCGCCGGTATCGGTCGCCGCCCGGTTAGCCGACGCGGCGGGAGCCTTGGCGGGGGCTGCCGGCTTGTTTGCGGCCGACTTGGACGCGCTGTCCGCCGAGGAAGTCGGGGCCGCCGAGCGCGCGGAATCACGCATAGACGGCACCGCCGTATCGGGCACGGGCATGGCGGCGGAATCCGGGGTCACGACAGCGGTGCCGGTCGTGTCCCCGCCCCCGGCCGAGCGAGCATTATCGCCGCCGCAGGCGGCGAGCAGGCTCAGCACGAGCAGGGCGGCAGGCAGTCTCGACGTGTCGTGGTGCTGCTGCGACATGGAACCATCCTTTCTTCAGAGTGGGGCCGGAGCCGGACCTGACACCGATTCTACTAACATGAACGACGGGGCTCGAACGTCCGGTGACCCGCGTCACCCGGGTGCCGATCACGGCCACAGGAATTATCTTGCTGCCCATGAGCACGTCTTCCAAGACTTCCGTCACCCTCGGCCTTGTACAGCACCAGTGTGCTGTTCAACCCGAGGAGAATATGCGCAAAGCCGTCGCGGGCATTCGCGAGGCCGCGGCACGTGGCGCGCAGATCATCTGCCTGCAGGAGCTGTTCCTGAGTCAGTACTTCTGTCAGGTCGAAGATCATCGGTTCTTCGACCTCGCCGAGCCGATTCCGGGACCGTCCACCGAGGTGCTCACGGCACTTGCCGCCGAGCTGGGCGTCGTGATCGTGGCCTCGCTGTTCGAGAAGCGCGCCGAGGGCCTGTATCACAACACGGCCGCCGTCATTGACGCCGACGGCCGCTATCTCGGCAAGTACCGGAAGATGCACATCCCGGACGATCCGCAGTACTACGAAAAGTTCTACTTCACTCCGGGCGACCTCGGCTTCCGCAGCTGGGACACCCGCTTCGGCCGGATCGGCGTCCTCGTGTGCTGGGACCAGTGGTACCCCGAGGCGGCGCGCCTCACGGCCCTCAGCGGAGCGCAGATCCTGTTCTACCCCACCGCCATCGGGTGGCTCCCTCCGGAGAAGGCGGAACATGGGGACCAGCAGCAGGCCGCCTGGGAGACCATTCAGCGCAGCCACGCCATCGCCAACGGCGTCTACGTGTGCGCGGTCAACCGCGTCGGGCACGAAGGCGACCCCGAAGGCGGAATCGAGTTCTGGGGTGGCAGCTTCGTGAGCGATCCCGGCGGACGCATCCTGGTGAAGGGCGGCACGGGTGAGGACGTGATGACCGCCACCGTGGACCTGGGCAAGGTCGACGTGAGCCGGACGCACTGGCCCTTCCTGCGCGACCGTCGCATCGACGCGTACCAGGATATCACCAAGCGCTACCTCGACAGTGAGCGGTGAGCGGTG
Organism: Gemmatimonadales bacterium; assembly: GCA_035526925.1. GTDB lineage: Bacteria > Gemmatimonadota > Gemmatimonadetes > Gemmatimonadales > GWC2-71-9 > CAVVWJ01. Next base: position 33,281 of record DATLBL010000100.1, on the reverse strand, counting down.
AGCGGGAACCGGGACGCGCATCCCGGAGCGGAGAGCCCGCTCACCGCCCGCCGCTCATCGCCCGCCGCTCACGACACCTCCCCGACCGCCATCCCCGCGCACCTGGGCTATCACATGCCTGCCGAGTGGGCGCCCCACCGAGGCACCTGGCTCAGCTGGCCGCACAAGGAAGGCTCCTGGCCCGGTAACTTCGGACCCATACCCGCGGTCTTTGCGTCCATGGTACGGGCGCTCGCCGACCACGAGGAAGTCCACATCAACGTCGCCGGCCCGGCGATGGAGCGCTCGGTCCGCACCCTGCTCGCCGACACAGGCGCGGGCTCCGGGAACGTGCTGTTCCACTACAACCCCACCAACGACGCCTGGTGCCGGGATCACGGCCCGATCTTCGTCCAGCGCGAGATCGGCGGTCGTCGCGAGCAGGCGATTGTCGACTGGGGATACAATGCCTGGGGCGGCAAGTATCCTCCGTACGACCTCGACGACGTCATTCCGACCCGCATCGGCGCGGAGCTCGGACTGCCGGTCTTCCACCCCGGCATCGTGATGGAAGGTGGTTCCATCGACGTGAACGGCCGCGGCACCCTGCTCACAACGGAGGCGTGCCTCCTGAACCCTAACCGCAATCCGCATCTTGCCCGGGGCGAGATCGAGACGTACCTCCGGGACTATCTCGGCGTCACAAAGGTGCTCTGGCTCGGCGACGGGATCGCGGGCGACGATACCGACGGGCATGTGGACGACCTGTCCAGGTTCGTGGACGAAGCCACCGTGGCCACGGTCGTCGAATCGGATCCGGCGGATGAAAATTACGAGCCGCTCCAGGAAAATCTGGAGCGGCTCCGTGCGATGACCGACCAGGACGGGCGGCCGCTACGTATCGTGCCGCTGCCGATGCCGCGCGCGATCGCGCGGGAAGGCCAGCGTCTGCCGGCCAGCTATGCAAACTTCTACATCGCCAATGGGGTCGTGCTCGTGCCGACCTACGATCCCCCCCGTGACGAGGAGGCCCTGGCCACCTTGCGGGATCTCTTCCCGGATCGCGAGCTGGTCGGCATCGACTGCACCGATCTCGTCTGGGGCCTCGGCGCCTTCCACTGCGTGACCCAGCAGTGGCCCGCTTAGGTCAGCTCTTCTTCCAGGTCCCCACCAGCGCCGCACGACGGCCACCGCAGTTGTCCATCCCTACGCCCGCGATGTGGAGCTCGTCCTCGGTCCTGCTGACCACGTAGCGCGCGTCCGCCGTCTGGCAGGCGCTCCCGGCGGTGTCGGCCTTGAACAGCAGGGTGTCGCCCATGACGGCGGCCTGGCCCTTCATGTCCACCGAGTCCGGCCACCGCGGGGAAGGCAGCATGAGTTCGAGGTTGCCGTTCGCTGCCAGGTTCATCTTGACTTCGCCCTCGCCGTACAGGTCCCGTGACCATTTGCCTGAATATTTCGATGCTTCGCCTCCACAGCCCGCGAGGGACGATACGACGGCAGCGACGGCCAGCCACCGGGCGGACGGGAGCGATGAGAATCGACGCGACATGTGGGCTCCTCCATGGAGGTGATGGGACCCGCACATCGCCCGCGGACTCGGTCTGCCCCTCACCATAGCGCCATCGGCGCTGATGCCAGAGTCTCGGAGGTTGTGCGGAGCCCCCAAAATGACGGACGGGCCTCCTCTTCGCCAGAGGAGGCCCGCCAACTCACTGGTGCGCCTGAACCTCCGCGGTCGGAATCGGGAGGGTCGTGAAAATCACGTCCGGGGGTGGGCCCGCTCGTTCGGCCGTGGCGAGCTCCGCCAGCCGGCCATAGTGGCGATAGTCGATCCAACTGTGCCCACCTTCGTACATCAGGGAATAGCGCTTGTTGTACAGGAGCTCGTCGAGCGCCGCCTCGGGGGTTGCGAACGTCCCGACGGGATCCAGCCCTCCCGCGGTGGCACGGACGAGGTTGATGTCCGTGGTAGCCGTGGCGAGATCGTTGACACCGATGCTCGCCTCCGCGTGCAGCAGGATGAGCTCCTCGTTTCGGATCAGCGGAATTGGCGAGTTGGGACTGGGATACCGGATCCAGCCCAGATCCGACGAGAGCTGCTGCGGATTGCCCGCGGAACGCGGCGCTCGTTTGACGAGCTTGGTGAGAAACCGGCGGTCGAGTGATCCATCCGGCTGCAGCTGCGCCTGCGCCTCGAGCGAGGGATGCCCGAAGTTCTCGCCCGTCTGGGGATCGATCGCGAGCGGGTTGGCGACATCCCCTGGGCCGGCGCTGAAATCCATGTACACGCCGAGGTCGAAGGACGCCGCGGGGTTGTAGAACGACGCCGCGAGAAACGTGAGCGCCCCGGCGAAGTCGTTCCGGTACACCGCTTCGCGAGCCCGAAGCGCGCGGTTGAACTGGATGAACGTGCCAGGTGTGTTGAACCCGTTGAACCCGGCCGGCAGGCTGAACGGAAAGGCGGCGCCGCCCGCCTGCAACTCCGTCACGGCTCCGTCCAGGAGCGCTTCGACGTGCGCGTACGCGTCTGCCTGCGACCGGAACGGCGCGGGGGGCGCCGTCACGTCCGTCCCGACCTCGATCGGAATCGAGTCCTGCGTGTGGGAGCTCAACACGAGCATGAAGTTGTACGCCTGGATGGTGTGCACGTACCCGATCACGGCGCTCTGCTCTTCCGCGGTGAGCGCCTCGGCCGTTCCGACGACACGCAGGAGATCGTTGCCGCTGCGGATGGCCGCGTACTCCTCCACCCAGTGATTGCCGCCGAACGGCAGGTCGCCGGGGTTCAGCGGTCCCTGCATCAACTGACCGGTGAACCTCGGATCGCTGCCGTCGAACCTGTAGGCCTCACGCCCCAGGATGCCGACGTTCCGCACGAAGTCCGCCAGATCCGACCGCGTGGCAATCAGCAGTCCGCTGGCCGCGGCCGCCACCTGCGAGCGATTCGGATTCTCGCCGATCACCGCCGGGGTGTTCGGATTGGCGATGTCGAACGAGCATGCTTCCACCATCAGAGCGCCAAGCACGAGCGCCGCACGCGACAGCTTCAGTAGGGTCGTCATGATCAGAGCCCCAGGTCGATCGAGAAGAAGAAGCTGCGGCTGGGCGGGAACGGTGCCACATCGACGTTCCGCACGATGGCCTGATTGCCGAAGTTGCTCACCTCGGGGTCGAGACCTCGGTAGCCTGTGAACCGGAGCAGGTTACGCCCCGTGAGCGAGAGCCGCGCGGTGCGGATGCTGCGCCCGAACAGCGAGGACGTGATCCGATCTGGCACGTTGTAGCTGAGATTCACCTCGCGGAGCTTCAGGTACGACCCGTCCTGGACATACACGTCCGTGAACCCGGCCGCATTGCGGGCAGCCCGCGCCTGGCCGGCGCCCACGAAGTCCCTGCTCGTCTGCCCCGCATCGTAGAGGAACTCGGTGAGATTGATGATGTCGCCGCCCTGCTTCCAGTCGAACAGGAAGCCGAGGGTGAATCGGCGCACATCGATGTCGCTCGAGAACGACATCTGGAAGTCCGGGGTGACGTCCCCCACCTTGCCGGCGATGGCGTTGCCGTTGGCGTCGGTGCCGACGCTTCCGAAAATTTGCGTGGCCGACGCCCCCTCCTCGATCTGGAAGGTGCCGAGCGAGAGTCCGAACCCGCCGGTCTGGAAGGTCGGGACGGTGAGCCGCGTGATCTTGCTGCGATTGGCGAAGAAGGTCGTGCGGAACACCCAGTTCACCGACTTGCTCTGGATCGGCGACAGCGTGAGCGAGGCCTCCACGCCCCGGTTCCGCATCTGGCTTTCCGAGCTGAACACCCGCAGCTGCTGACCGGTCGATGGAGCGATGGTCTGCTGGAGGAGCAGATTCTTGATGTTTCGCTGATAGACCGACAGCGAGAGCTGTGCACGGCCGCTCGCGAACACTGCGTCGAACCCGGTTTCGAACTCCTCCTGCCGTTCCGGCTCGATGTTGGGATCGCCGGCCTGGGTGCCGATGTAGGTGCCCGACACCCCGCCGATGGTCGAGCTGGTGTCGGTCTGGTAGATCGACCCGAACAGTGCGCGGTTGCCCGTCTGGCCGTAGGCGCCGCGGAGCTTGAACTCGTCGAGCCCGCCGATCGGTCGTAGGAAGCGGTACGAGGCCGCCAGCTTGGGATAGAAGAAGAACTTCTCGGGGTTTCCGTTCGCGCTGCTCCGGTCGGCGCGAAGGCCGGCGGTCAGGAGCAGGCGGCGGTCGGCGAGGAGCAGCTCTTCCTGTCCGAACAACCCGAGGTCCCGCACCGGCTCGACCCGCGACGTGACGGTCTGGCTCGCGGCCTGCTGCGGGCTCTCCTGGCCGGTGAGGAGGGTTCGGCCAAGGACCTGGGTGAACGCCAGCCGCCGCTCCTCGAACTGGACGCCGGCCGAGGTCGTCCACTGGCTCCCGTGCTCCGGGTTCCCGGGGATGAAGGTGTGCACCGCGTTCAGCGCCAGATTCAGGTTGCGGTTCGAGGACTTGCTGAGCACCACGGTGCCTGGCTGGCCGTCGTTCGGCTCGTACTGGAGCTCGGGTGGCGAGACCAGGTTGTTGTCCTGTGAGAAGTAATCGACGCCGCCGATCCCGGTGAGCTGCAGCGTGCTCCTGGCGGATCGCACCGCCGCCCAGCGCAAGGTGCTGGTCCCGAGCAACCGCCACACGTCCTCGTCGTTCTTGAGAAACTCGAACGTTTGCAGCGGATTGCTGCGCTCGAACGGGTTGACGGGGAAGTCCGACGGGAGCAGCGAATCGCGCGAGGCCCCCGAGGCCGGCAGCAGGTCGAGGAAGCTCGGCGTGAACGGGAACACCAGGAAGGGGCTGGTACCCGAGTTGTCGTTGTTCGTCAGGCCACGGCTCGAAAGGCTGTGCACGCCGTTCAGATTCACCGCCAGCTGGAACCCGCCGCCGAGCTCCTGGTCGATGTTCGAGCGCAGCGACTGCTTCTTGTAGCCGGTGTTGGTGGCGATCCCGCCGTCATCCTTGACCAGCGCCGACACGTAGTACTTCGTGTTTTCTGTCCCGCCGCTCACGTTGGCGTTGGTCTCGTACGAGAAGGGGCTGTGGCCGAACACTTCCTTTTCGGCATCGAACGACCGTCCCGGCTGAAAGAGCGAGGTCACCAGCGCCGTATCCCTTGAAAACGTGAGCGCCTCGGCCAGGCTCTCGAACGTGCGGCTCCCGAGCTCGTTGGCCCGCTTCGTCACCCCGAAACGCTGCGAGAAGTTGAAGGTGGGACTGCCGACCCGGCCCCGCTTCGTCGTGATGATCACGACGCCGTTGGTGGCCTTCGAGCCGTAGATCGCCGCCGCGGACCCGCCCTTGAGCACCTCGATGCGCTCGATGTCCTCGGGATTGAGATCGGCGGTCCGGTTGACCGGGTTGTCCTGGTTCCGCGGGTTGCCGCCGCACTGTGCGCAGCTCACCGCGTTCGCGCCGTTGGGGATCGCCACGTTGCTGACCACGATCCCGTCCACCACGAACAGCGGATCCACGCTGCCGACGATCGTCGAGACGCCGCGCAGGCTCAGCTGGATTCCGCCGCCCGGCGCGCCGTTGTTCGCCTGGATGAGGGCGCCTGGGATCTTGCCCTGGAGCGCGGTCTCGAGCGTCTGCGTCGGGGCGCGCGTGAGTTCGCCGGCGTCCACGGTTGCGACCGCGTTCGGGAGATTCTGCTGCTGCTGTCCGGTCGACTGCCCGGTGATGACGATCTCCTCGAGCTTGAAGACGTCGGGCTCGAGCGCGACATCCACCGTCTCCTGGGTCGCCGGGACGCTGACCTGCCGACGCTTGAATCCGATGCTGCGGATGGTCAGCGTGGCGTCGCCGTCCGGGACGTTCATGGTGAACCGGCCGTCGTTGCCCGCCTGGGCGACGATCTGGGTCCCGCCGACGGCGATCGTCGCCTCGGCCAGTCCCTGATCGGTCTGGGCGTTGGTGATGCGACCGCTGATCTGGCGCACTTGCGCGGCTCCTGCCTGGCTTACGAGCAGGAGCAGCGCGACGATCAATCCGGACACGCGCTGTGTCATGGCACCTCCGATGTGTGTGCAGCGTCCTGCGGGGCGGTTCGCACGAATGTGTGGGATGTTCTACAGTGCAGCACCGCGGCCGGAACGGCAAGTCGCCAGGCCGCGGGTCTTCAGGGTCGCGGATCCGCTTCCTCGGCCGACCAGACCCGCTGGCCCCGTACGATGGTGGCGAGGCAGGCGTTCGGCCTGAGATGGTACAGCCAGTGGTTCACGTCCGGCGCGTCGATGATCGCGAAGTCCGCCGCCTTGCCCGCTTCGAGCGAGCCGACGACCGCTTCGAGACCTACGGCGCGGGCCGCCAAGATGGTGGCGCCCTTCAACGCCTCGGCGGGCGTCATCCGCTGCAACGTGCACGCGAGCGTGAGCGCGAACGGCAGATGATAACTCGGCGCCGATCCGGGATTGAAGTCGGTCGCGACGGCGACGGCCACCCCGGCCTCGATCCACCGGCGGGCGGGCACCGGAACCTGACCCAGATAGAGAGACGCCAGCGGGAGACTCACCGCCACAACGCCCGCGCGGGACATCGCCGCGATCCCCGCCGCCGACGCGCACTCCAGATGGTCCGCCGAGGCCGCGCCGACCTCCGCCGCGAGCGCCGCGCCGCCGCCATCGCTCAGTTGATCGGCGTGCAGCTTCGCGCCGAGTCCCGCCGCACGGGCGGCGGTCAGCAGCCGCCGGGCTTCATCCACCGTGAAAGCCGAGCGCTCGACGAAGACGTCACAGAATGCCGCCAGGCGCTCTCGCGCGATGACCGGCAACAGCTCGTCGATCAGCAGCGTGAGGTAGCCCGACCGGTCGTCGCGGAACTCCGGCGGCAGCGTGTGTGCCCCGAGGAAGGTGGACACGATGCGCACCGGCTGCGTATCGGCCAGGGTGCGGTAGGCGCGGAGCAGCCGGAGCTCGTGCTCGCGGTCGAGACCGTAGCCGCTCTTGCATTCGGCGGTCGTGATGCCGAGGGAGAGCATCTCCTTCAGAAATCCGGCCGAGCGCGCCACCAGCTCGGGTTCCGCTGTTTGCCGCGTGAGGCGCATGGTCCGGGCGATCCCGCCGCCGGCCGTTGCGATCTCGAGATAGCTCTTCCCGAGAATTCGCTGCTCGAACTCGTCGGCGCGCCAGCCTCCGAATGCCAGATGCGTGTGGCAGTCGACGAGCCCCGGAATCACCAGGCGCCCGCCGGCATCCTCGAGTTCGCCGCCCGCGTACGCCGCCGGGAGCGCGGGGCGAGGTCCGGCCCAGAGAAGGGTGTCGGCCTCCCAGACGAGCGCACCATCGGAGATGGCGTGGATCTCGCCCTGCCCACCAGCCGCGCGACAGGTCGCGAGCTGGGAGATGTTCACGAGCACCTTCATTCGGGAATGCTACGATGGGTGTTGCGGGCTCGCCCGGCTCTGCCCTTGTCACCCCGAGCGGAGTGAAGGGGGCAAACCCCTCGGCCTGCCCCCTTCGCTTCGCTCAGGGTAGCGGGCGCGCGGCTCACGACACGCCATGGACCATGGGCAGGTCCACCCCCCGTGCCCGGGCCGTCTCGATCGCGAGATCGTATCCGGCGTCGGCGTGACGCATGACGCCGGTGCCGGGATCCGCCGTGAGTACGCGCTCCAGGCGTCGATCGGCCATCGCGGTGCCATCCGCCACCGCCACCATCCCCGAGTGGATCGAGTACCCGATGCCGACCCCGCCCCCATGGTGCAACGAGACCCAACTCGCCCCGCAGGCCGTGTTGAGCAGCGCGTTGAGGAGCGGCCAGTCGGCGATCGCGTCCGAGCCGTCCTTCATGCCCTCGGTCTCCCGATTGGGTGAGGCGACCGATCCGGTATCGAGATGGTCTCGCCCGATGACGATCGGTGCCCGGACCTTCCCGTGCTTCACCAGCCAGTTGAAGCGCCGTCCCATCTCGGCGCGCTCGCCGTACTCGAGCCAGCAGATCCGGGCGGGCAGCCCCTGGAAATGGATCTTCTCCTGGGCCTGGCGGATCCAGCGCGCCAGCGCCTCCTTTTCCGGAAAGGTCTCGAGCACCGCCCGATCCGTCACGGCGATATCCGCCGGATCACCGGACAGCGCCGCCCACCGGAACGGACCCGCACCGCGGCAGAACAGCGGTCGAATGAACGCGGGCACGAAGCCCGGGATGTCGAAGGCCTCGGGCATGCCGCGATGGTCCGCCACCTGCCCACGAAGGTTGTTGCCATAGTCGAAGGTGACGGCGCCGCGGGCCTGGAGCTCGAGCATGGCGCGCACGTGCGCCACCATCGAATCGAGCACGCGCGCTTCATACCCGGTCGGGTCGCGCTGACGGAGATCGGCGGCCTCCTCCAGGGAGAGGCCGACCGGGAGATAGCCCACACGCAGGTCGTGCGCGGACGTCTGATCGGTCAGGACATCGGGAACGACGCCGCGGCGTGCCAGCTCCGGCAGGACCTCGGCGATGTTGCCCACCAGCCCCACGGACAGCGCCTGCCTGCGCCCGCGCGCCTCGTCCAGGACCCGGAGCGCTGAATCGAGATCGTGCGCGATCCGGTCGCAGTAGCCGGTGTCGACACGCCTGCGAATCCGGGTCTCGTCGACGTCCACGCCGAGGAAGGCGGCCCCGTTCATGGTGGCGGCGAGCGGCTGCGCGCCGCCCATCCCGCCGAGACCGCCGGTGACCACGAGACGGCCTTCGAGCGAGCCCCCGAAATGCTGCCGGGCGCATTCGGCAAAGGTTTCGTAGGTGCCCTGGAGAATGCCCTGGGTGCCGATGTAGATCCACGACCCGGCGGTCATCTGCCCATACATCGTGAGGCCCAGCGCGTCGAGCCGGCGAAACTCATCCCATGTGGCCCAGCGCGGCACCAGGTGGGCGTTGGCGATCAGGACCCGGGGCGCCTCCTCATGCGTTCGGAACACGCCCACCGGTTTCCCGCTCTGCACCAGCAGGGTTTCGTCATTCTCGAGCCGCCTGAGCGTGGCGACGATGCGCTCATAGCACTCCCAGTTTCTCGCCGCCTTTCCGCCGCCCCCGTAGACGATCAGCTCCTCGGGCCGCTCGGCGACCGCGGGATCGAGGTTGTTCATCAGCATTCGGAGCGCCGCTTCCTGATGCCACCCTTTGCAGGTAAGCGTGGTTCCGGTCGGGGCTGTGATGGCAGGATGGGTGAGCGTGGGCATGGCTGGCAATCTACCTGACAACGCGGAGAAGGCGGAGAGGTAAGGAGCGTCCGGACGGCGCGCTCGCCACGCATGCCGGCTCGGCTTCCCCCTTGCCGGGTTTCCTGCAACCTTTTGACCCAGCAGTCGATCCAACCGCTCGCAATGACCCCACCAGCGACTGGAGCAGCCACGCTGCAGGACGAAGCCATTGGCAGGACCGATCCGGACGCGGTGGACGTGGCGCTGGCCGCCAGCGGTGACGCGCATGCGTTCGAGCGTCTGTACCGCGGCCATCTTGCCCGAATTGCGAGCCTCACCCGCCGCATGCTGGGCGACGACGACATCGACGACGTGGTTCAGGATGTCTTCGTCCGGGTCTGGCAGAAGCTCGGCAGCTTTCGAGGGGAATCCGCGTTCGGGACCTGGCTTCATCGGCTGGCCGTCAACGTGATCCTGGGACGGCGGGAGACTCTGGGGATCCGGCGCAAGCGCCACCTCGACGGCGACGCCGTGCTCGATTCGGTGCCCACCCGGCGGCAGACGCCGGAGATATCAATGGATTTCGAAGCGGCCGTCGAGCGGCTGCCCGAGGGAGCCCGCCAGGTGTTCGTTCTACACGACGTCGAAGGGTACCGTCACGAGGAGATCGGGCGAATGCTCGGCCTCGCGACCGGCACCTCGAAATCGCAGCTGCACCGAGCGCGCATGGCGCTCCGGCAGCATCTCGAGCGGTGAGGAGCGCATGAGCGACCAGTGGACCGACCGGCTGTCGGAATATCTCGACGACGAGATGGCGCCCGGTGAGCGGCGGGAGCTTGAGGCCCACCTACTGCACTGCGTGGCCTGCGGGTCGGTGCTCGCCGACCTCAAGCGCATCGTCATCCGCGCGCGGGGGCTCGAGGACCGTCCGCCGGCGCGGGACCCGTGGCCGGGTATCGCCGCGCGGATCGGGGTGGGTGGAACCGGCGCCAGCCCGGTAGCGCGCCGCCTCGAGGCGCACCCGCGCCGCCGCTGGACCTTCTCCGTGCCCCAGCTCGCGGCGGCGAGTATCGCGTTGATGACGGTCTCGGGTGGCACCGCCTGGCTGCTGCACCCGGTGAATGGACCAGGCGCGGTGACGGTGGCGGCACCGCCGAGCTCATCCGCTCCGCAGCTTTCCCCCAGCCTCGTGGTTCCGGCGACGTCCCGCACGCCTGCCCGCAGCTACGACGCCGCGGTCGCGGACCTCGAGCGGCTCCTGGGAGAAGGCCGCGGCCGTCTCGATACGGCGACCGTCCGCGTGATCGAGCGCAATCTGGCGACGATCGACAGCGCCATCGTCCAGGCACAGCGCGCCGTGGCCGCCGACTCGGCGAACGTCTACCTCAACTCGCATCTGGCCGAAACGATGCGTCGCAAGCTCGAGCTGCTTCGTCAGGCGGCCGCGCTCGTCTCCTCCGTGAGCTGAAAGGACCATCCGTGCTCTTCTCCATGGCTGCCAGCGCCCTTGCGGCGCTCACCCTGCTCCAGCAGGTCGACACCACCGTGCCGGCTCGCGAGGGCCAGCGCCTGGTGGTCGACTCCTATGGCGGGGAAATCGACGTGAAGACCTGGTCGAAGAACGCGGTGCGAGTCGAGGCCGACCCGTCGCCCCGAACTGACGTGGAGATCAACACCGCCGGCGGCACCGTGAGCATCCGCACCGAGGGACGCCGTGGCCCGCCCTCGGCGGTCGATCTGCGCATCACCGTGCCCGCCTGGATGGGGCTCGACCTTTCGGGCGTCTACACCGACGTCAAAGTGGCCGGCACGCGAGCGCCGATCACGGTCGAGACCGTGCAGGGCGAGGTGGATGTCACGGGGGGTGAGGGCATCGTGTCGCTCCGTTCGGTCCAGGGGAGCGTACGGCTCAAGGGTGCGAAAGGACGCATCGACGTACACTCGGTCAACGAGGACGTGCGCGTGTCGGACGCCAGCGGCGAGGTCGTGGCCGAGACCGTGAACGGCGAGATCATCCTGGAGCGCGTGGACGCCACCAGCCTCGAGGCCACCACTGTCAACGGAGACGTCGGCTACGACGGCCCGATCCGGAATGGCGGGCGGTACACCATGTCCAGCCACAATGGCGATGTAACGCTTGCGGTGGCCGAGAGCTCGAGCGCGTCGGTCGCGGTGAGTACGTACAATGGCGAGTTCGCGTCGGCGTTTCCGGTGACGCTTCGGGAGACCCGGAAGGGCAAGCGGTTCAGCTTCACGCTCGGGAGTGGCAGCGCGCAGGTGTCGCTCGAGTCGTTCCAGGGGACCGTGCAGCTCGTCCGGCCGGGACACCTGCACCAGGGCGACAACGACGAGGACCACGACCACGATGACGATTCGGATCGCTGAAGCGAGGCCTGAGATCGCCGCAATATGACGGGCGTGTGACCGGCTCCCGCGCGACCGCCCGGAGACGACTTGGAGTTGGTCAGCTGAATCTGCCGCGCCACAGCAGCCTGATCTCCACGGAGTAAGCTGCTCGCCCACGAAGCTTTACCTCACCGGCTCGCCTTCTCTGCATCGAATTTGACCGTCACCGAAGCGAACACCGTGGCAAAAAATGCCACGGCTGGCACAGGTCTTGTAAACCCGCACCCGCCAGTCTCATAGCAACCCTGATCGCAGTAGTGATAGATCGCCCCCCAACCTTTAGCTCCGGAGTGCATCGATGCTGTGCCCCCTGAACCGCGCCCTGGCGGGTGCTGCGGCCCTGGTGTTGGTCGCGAGTACCGCTCAGGCGCAGGTGAACCTCACGTCGAACACGGCCGCCGTCACCCTTAACGCCACGAAGCTGTCGACGCTGACGGTCAGCCCGAGCGCCGCCACGGCGACGCTGGCCAGCATCACGGACAATTCGAACGCGAACGCCTTCAGCAATGTGAACTTGACGACGGCCTGGAACCTCACCGCCGGCACGTCGGTGCGCCTGGTCGGCTGGTTCGCCAACCCCGCGCAGGCTCTCGTGAACGGCACCGCGCTCATTCCATCCTCGAACGTCGAAGGCGGGATCAACGGCGGCGCGTTCACGGCTTTCACCGGTGCGCCGGTCGGCACGGTGGGTGTCGCGGGCGGAAGCCTGCAGCTGTTCAGTCAGCCCGTCGCGGCGGCCAACTTCTTCGCGAACCGGCTCGACGTCCTGAACCTTCGACTCAACCTGGTCGGTGCTCCGACGACCACCGCCGGTCTCTATACCGGCACGTTGAACGTTCAGGCCATCGTTCAGTAACCAGACGATGCGCGTGCGAGCCATCAGGGGGAGACGTCTGAGTCTCGGCCTCCTCGCGCCGATCGCCGCTCTGGCGCTCGGTGCGCGGGAGGCGGGGGCGCAGGCGGGTACCGGCTCCCCGGCGCAGATCATCGCCCTGGCCGCGACCAAGACATCGCAGTTGACGCTGACTGTCGGATCGGGCGCCGTGCAGACCATCGCGAGTCTCACGGACAACACGGTGAACAGCTTCCCGGCGCCGGTCGTGATCACGACCTCGTGGGATGTGAATCCGGGGCAGACCAACACCGTCAACCTCATGGCGTACTTCACGACGCCCGCGCAGGCACTCGTCGGACCGGCCACACAGATTCCGTCGACGCGGGTGCTCGGACGGATGGCGACGGGACTGCCCGTGGCTTTCACCGCCATCTCCCAGGCCGCGGTGGGTGGCATCGGGACGGCCGGTGGCAGCCTGCGGCTCTACAGCTTGAACATCAGCGGCGCCAACAAGAAGGCGAATCGGACGGACAACCTGGAGCTGCAGATCGATCTCACCGGCTTCCCGACGCTGGCCCCGGGGCTGTACAGCGGCACGCTCAATCTGCAAGCGGTGACCCAGTAGGCCCGACGACCGGCAGGTCAGCGGTCTGCCGCGCCGGACGACACTACCCCTTGACCACGAGGTGACAGCCCGACCCGCCCGAACCGCCTGAGGCAGTCCGCACGTGGCAGCCCGCGATGGCGACCGCCCGATTTGGGCCGTAAGTTCGGGCATGCTCAACCAGTTCACTGCGCTGGCCGCGCTGGCCGTCTGGTCCGCGAAGCTGGAGGCCCAGATCGGGCTCACGTCGGCGACGGCCGCCGTTGCGCTCTCGGCCACCAAGGCCGCGTCGGTCAGCGTCTCGCTGCCCGGCGGCAACTCCGCCACTCTCCCAGGCACGCTCGTTACCGGGCCGAACGACTTCACCCCGATCTCGGTCAGCACCGCTTGGGACGTGGAGCCCGATCGAACCGGGTCCGTCGCGCTGGTCGCGTTCTTCGACCAGCCCACCCACGCGCTCGTCGGGCCGGCGGCGGTGATTCCCTCGGCAGCGGTGTACGGGCGGGTACCGACGGGGGGCCCCAAGAGCTTCGCGTCGTTCACCGGCGGCCCGGTGGTCACGGGTCCGGTGGCGGCGGGGTCCGCTGGTGGCACGCTGGTGCTGTTTACGCAGCAGATCTCCGGGACCAACGCCTTGGGCGGCCGGAGCGACGATCTGCAGATGAGGATTGACCTGACGGATTCGCCCGAGCTCCCGGCGGCGCAGTACGCGGGAACCCTCAATCTGCTGGTGATCACGCAATGAGGCACTATGCGCTTCTCCATGGTCTGGACCACGCTGCTCCGGCGGTGCACCCGCCACGCTAGCCCCCTGCTCCGCGGGCTCGCCTGCATTGTCGTTCCGCTCCCGCTCGCCGCGCAGTCCGTCAGCCCGCCCATCGCCGAATATCAGGAACGCGCCCGCTCGAGCTACCAGCTCATCAACTCGACCCTCTTCCCCCTGAGCGTCGTGCTCGAAGTCCGCGGCTTCCAGGTGACCGAAGCAGGCGAGGTCCAGGACGCTCCGCTCGACACGACGAAGGTGCGTGTGAAGCTCTCGGCGATGAGCTTCCGTATTCCCCCCCGGGCGACCTACACGGTGTTCTACGAGGCCGCCGCGGACAGTGCGCCCGCGTGGTTCAACATCGTGAGCGCCCTGACCGGCGCCAAGACGGACAATGGGCTGAATGTGCGGATCCTGCTTCCGCATGTGGTCTACCTGAATCAGAAGGAGGCGCTGCGGCGGGACGAGGTGGTCGTGCGTGCGTTCGAGCTGGACACAGCGGCGAAGAAAGCCCGTGTGCAGCTCGAGAATCTCGGACCGCGCCTGGGCCGGGTGCAGCAGGTCACCGCCTCCACCGACAAGACGACCAGTCCGCCCAGCGCGGGGTTCCCGCTGTTCCCGCACATGCTGCGCTGGACCGAGATCGACTGGAACCAGGCAGTCGCGCCTGACCGGTTGTCCGTCCGCTTCGCTCGGTTCAGCATCGACACGGCGCTCGCTCCGGTGCCCACGCCCTGATGGTGCGCGCGCTCGCCGCATGCCGGTTCGCCATGATCCTCGGCATCGTCGCCGCGAGCATTGGTGCGCCCGGAAGGGCCGCCGCGCAGACGGTCGTCGAGGTGCAGGGGGGCGGCTCGACGCTGGTGGGCGGCTATGGAGCGACGGCGAACTTCTGGCGAAATGGCGTCGACGGTTGGGTAGGTCTCGGGTATCTCGGCGGGCTGCGGGTCGGCGCATTCCTCCGCAAGGCGGTGGGCAAGGACACGGTCCGGCTCGGCAACGACGCGCTGGTGATGCGCTTCCCGACCGACCTGTTCAGTGGCGGGTACAACCTGCTCGTCCAAGGCGTGAGTGTGGGAGGCGGCACCGCGAGCCGATCGTACCTCGCATTCGCGGGTGCCAGCTCCTCCGGCCTGTCCGCCCCGTCGTTTCAAGCGACCCGGATCGAGCAGCCGATGGGCGCTCTGTTCCTGCAGCGGCGGGTCTCACCCACCGTGCGGCTCACGGGCAATGTGCTGGTGGCCCGGCACCAGACGTTGGTGCCCGGCGTGGAATGGCAGGCGACGCCCGACCTGACCACGGCGCTCGTCGCGGGCACGGGCGGCGGAAGCCCCTACGCCGCCGCGGCCACGACGTTGCGGCGGGGGGCGCTTAACATTCGCGCCATGTACGCCTGGAACCCGGACCGGTTCCGACGGGCCGACGTCCCCGGTCCGACGCAGACCGAAGCCGAGCGCGAGAACGTCTCGGTGACCTACGACCTGGGCTCCGCCTTTCAGATCGGCGCCGCGCGGCAGCACTTCCTGCAAGACTCGGCCGACGCCACCCCCCCGATCCGAGCCACCGGCAACTCCGCGTTTGCCAGCGGCAGAATTCGAGAATTTCGGCTGGGGGGCGGTATCTACGATTCGCGATCGCAGGGCACACGCAACCTGAGCTCCTATCTCGCCGTCGGCCGAGAAGTGACGCGCTGGCTCGACGCCGAGATGTTCCTGCTCCAAAGCCGGCCGACCGGGCGCGCTGCCTCGACAACGCCCATTCTCAACCTGCGCTGGCGGGTTTCACCACGGGTGCGGCTCATGCAGCAACTGTCGGTGCACGAGCGCCGGCCGACAATCCTGTTCGGCGCCAACCTGATCACGGCGTTGGGTGAGTTCGGGGCGGACTATCAGATCGTTCATCAGCCGTTCGAGCCGTTCCGCCCGTTTCGCAGCACGCTCAACCTCACGGCTCGCCTGCAGCTGGGACGGTATTCGACCAACCTCGGCACGTACGTGCGTCCCGACGGCTCGGTCGACTACTCGGCCTCGGGCAGTACGTTCCTGTACATGGGCGCGTTCGGCGGTGTGCAGCCTCAGCAGGTCGGGCAGACAATGGGGCGCTATATCGTGCGGGGCATGGTGCGCGACGAGGCCGGACAGCCGGTCGAAGGCGCGGCGGTGGACCTGAGCGGTGAGATGGCGTTCACGAATTCGCGCGGCGAGTTCTTCGTGCGCGTGCGGCGGCCGCAACGCTACGCGCTCAGCGTGCCACTCGACGATTTCCTCCTGCCCGGGCGTTGGGAGGTGGTGACCGCACCGACCGAGACCATTGCCGAGTCCGAGGAGCGGGCCCAAGCCGTGGAGATCGTCCTTCGCCGAGTGGTTCAGATCGTTCCGGCTCCGTCGGCTGACCCGGCAACCCCCGCGCCGCTCATGGATCGATAGCCAGCCGGGCGGGATAGTGTGACGAAGGGGCAGGCCCCTTCGTCACACCTCGACAAATCGACGGTTCGTCGCGCTACTGGAAGGCCACCTGATCGCTCGCCACGGCAGCATGGTCGATCACCAGCGCCACGCGGCGATTCTCGATGCCCGCGTCTCCAGGACCTCTCGCGCCTGGCACGACCTGGCGCTTCCGGGCCTCTCCGTAACTGACCGCCTTCACCGACTCGCTCGTGAACCCACCGGCCGTGGCCAAATATTCCTTGACGGCATCGGCGCGCCGCTGCCCGAGCCGCTGATTATACGCGGCCGTGCCGGACGGATCGGTGAAGCCTTCGACCGTGACGATCGCGCCGGGATAGTACTCTTTGACCACCGAAGCGAAGCGGTCGAGCACCGGACGATCCGTCTCGCGCAGCTCACTGCTGGCGAACTCGAAGTGCACGGGAACGTTGAACTTGAGCATGCCCTTCACCTTCTCCATGCTCACGTTGTACTCACTGCGGAAGGCCTGGAGCTCCTGATCCAGTGCATCCAGACGGCGCGCGTGGTCGGCGACGGCCTGATTGGTGGAATCGATCCGGCCGCCGATCTGGCCGGCGACCTGGCGGTCGCCAGCCTGCATCTCCTCGCGAAGTCGCGCCACCTCGTTGTTGAAATCGTCGCGCTTGACCTTGGGAGCGCAACCGGCCAGGCCGAGCACCACGCCGGCGGCTCCGAGCGCCAGCGCAACGCGCACACCCGGCGTTTGTGTGAACATCGGGGACCTCCTGACTCTCGATGGGGGACGACAGCGTCGACGCCTGCCTGCCAAGGTCAGCGGCCGAAAGGTCCACCGGCTGTGATGTGGATCACGTTTGTGCTCTTACTGGACCCCCAACACCTCGACGTCGAAGACGAGCGTGGCCCCCGGCGGAATGTCCGGCGGGGCTCCCGACTCGCCATACCCCATCTGCGGCGGCAGTACGAGCTTCCGACGACCGCCCACCTTCATCCCTTTCACGCCCTCGTCCCATCCTGTGATGACCTGGCCCGCGCCAAGCGTGAATTCGAACGGTTCGCCGCGGTCACGGCTGCTGTCGAACTTCTTCCCGTCAGGCAGCCACCCGGTGTAGTGCACGCGAACGGTCTGTCCCTGACCGGCCTCCGCTCCCTGTCCCGCGGCTTCATCGGTATACCAGAATCCTGACGGCGCCTTGGTCATCTTGGTCGTATCCACGCCTAGCTCGGCGCTGAAGCCGGCAGGAGCGTCACCGCCTGAACGCCCACACGCGGCCATCACGGCGAGCCATGGAAGAAAGAAACGACGGCGCATCGCTACTCCGAAGTTGAGGGAGGGTGATCTCGAAGGTCCACCAATGACAAGGCCGACCAGAAGGTCGGCCCAGCAGGAATCGGGACGGCGGGATTTGAACCCGCGACCCCTGCAACCCCATTGCAGTGCGCTACCGGACTGCGCTACGTCCCGTCGTGCGAGGCGTATTGTAGTTGCCAGGGTGCACCCTGGGAAGGGGCAGGGATCGCGTTTCCGATCACGTATCGCCAATGTTGGCACCGTTCGCCGACAGTCGACCGCACTGCGCCGGCGTGACTGCCCCCACCTCCGGCATCGCCACCGCCATCGATACTTGAGCTTCTGGGACGACTCTCTGGATGAGGGGCCCGGCATTTGCAAGCCTGGCCACCGCTGGCTGGCTCCATCGCTCTATTCGAGGAGGTCGGGAATGAGCATGAGTGACGGGCGGCCCTGGGAGGGGGATGGCGACCTGCCCTGGGATACGCCGGACGGCGAATGGGAGCCTGCCACAGCAGACTCCTGGCGAGGAGAGCTTCACCTGGGCGAGTGGCCGGAGAACCTAGCGGGCCCGGAGTACTGGCTCTACAAGAAGCAGCAGGGCGATGAATAACTCCAGAAAATCTCGAATTGCGGAGGGGTAGGCGGGGCCGGAAAGACTTCCCGGCCCCGTTCTTTTTTCCCATTTCGCGCCTTCTCTTCAGCGTCAGAATCGTACTGTTGCCCCCACCCCGAACAAACGCCGATGCAACCGCTTGTGGGAGCGTAAGATAGCTACTATTGACAGCAGCTAACTCATTGCTATATTGATTGTTACGTTAACTCGACCCTGCTCTCGTCGGTACGCTGCCGCACGCTGCATTGCGGGAACCCTTCGTTGTCTTGGCCGGTTTAACGACACCGAATCCCTTCGTGGGTTCATGACTCGGAGGGGCCGCCCGTCGGCGGTCCCATGCACAGGATCGAGGAGACGAGCAACATGTCGGACACGATGCCGAACGCGGCGGAGGCCCTGGTGCCTCAAGCACAGCCCTGGGATCCGTTTCAGATGATGGACCGATTGGACGAGGAAGCGCTTCGCAAGGAGCTCGAAGGGGTCGCCGGCACGGACCTGGTGTACGTCGTGAAAGAAGGCGGACAGGAGATCGTCGGTCTCTCCAAGACGGGTGTCGACGAGTGCTGCATGGCCCTCGTCTCGCAGGGCCAAGTCATCCGGGAGGAGGATCTGCAGTACGAAGTCATCGGAGAGGGCGATTCCCGAGAGGCGCTCTTCAAGGTCAAGGCCGCTCGATTCGCCGTGTCGCCCGAAGGGCACGAGGTGCGCCTCGACCAGGTCATCGGCGTCAAGCGGCAGCCGCTGTACTTCGACCCGGCGCAGCTCGATCTCGATGCTCGCGTGCCCAGCAAGAAGTACAAGGGTCGCACCTACCGCGAGCTGCTGCAGTTCGACGAAGGGCGGGATTATCTGGGCTGGATGGCCGAGAACTTCAGCGAGCCCGCCATTCGGGACTTCGTTCGCCAGATTCTCACCGGCGAAGAGGTCACCGCCCAGCGCGAGCGCCAGCTGAACCAGCACTGGTACGAGGCGGGTGCCATGAAGGCCGCGCGCAATGCGCGTTTCCGGCTGATCCCCGGAAATGTTCGCGCTCAGGTCATCACGACCGCTCGCCAGGCCGGTCAGGCTCGGGTGGTAGAGGGTCGTCCAGGAACGCTTCGCGGAGTGTCGAAGGCGGTACCGGCGCAGCCGGAGCCGTCGCAGGTGCGCGAGCAGCAGAGCGCGCCGGAACCGAGCGCCTCGCCGACGGCCGGGCCTCGGACGGCGTCGGCCGCGCCGATGACGGTGCCCACGACGGAGAATGTCGCGCGGGTCGGCCCGTACGCGCCCACCGAGAAGCAGGTCGCGTTCTACCAGCGGCTCGCCGAGTCACCCGTCTTTACGGACGAGGAGCGCCGACGCGCGCTCGAGTGGCTGGCCACCAAGGCCACCCGCCAGACGATCAAGGATCAGATCGACTGGCTCAAGCGGCAGGTCGAGACCCGCAAGTCCGGCCGGGGGCAATCGGCGGCGTAGCCATTCTTCCCATCTTTTGCGAAAAGGGCAGGCCTCAGGGCCTGCCCTTTTCTCGTACCGCAACGCCGGCGCGGCGCCAGAGAGCTATCGGATCTCCCGCAGCCGGCGCAGCTCCGGAGCTCGCACCATCGTCACCGCCACCACCGCCAGAGTCGCGAGGCCGCCGAGTACCACGGCGGGCACGACACCGAGGAGCTTGGCCGCGACGCCTGACTCAAAGGCGCCGATCTCGTTGGAGCTTCCGATGAAGATCGCATTGACGGACGACACTCGTCCGAGCAGGTGCTCCGGCGTCAGCACCTGGAGCAGGGTGCTGCGCACCACCACGCTCACCGTATCGACCATCCCGCTGAGGATCAGCGCGCCAAGCGAAAGCCCGACGTTCCGCGAGAGCCCGAAAACGATCATCGACAGGCCGAACAGCGCCACGCTCGCCAGCAGCGTTCTGCCCGCCCGGCGCATGGGCGGCCGGTGGGCCAGCCACACCGACATTACCACCGCCCCTGCAGCGGGTGCTGCGCGCAACAGCCCGAGCCCCTCGGGCCCAACGTGCAAAATTTCGTTGGCGAACACCGGAAGGAGCGCCGTCGCCCCGCCGAAGAGCACGGAGAAGAGGTCGAGCGCCAGCGCCCCGAGCACCACCGGCTGCCCGCGGACAAACCGAATTCCGCCGCCGAGACTCTCGAGCACCGACTCACCGGAAGCTGGACGGGCGGCCGCGACATGGTCGATCCGCGCCATCGCCAGGAGCGCGGCGAGCATGAGCGTGGCGTCCACCGCGTACGCCGCCCTCGCGCTGGCGAACCCGTAGATCAACCCCCCGATCGCCGGGCCGAGCACCGCCGCGAGCTGCCAAGTCGAGCTGCGCCAGGTGACCGCATTCGGATAGAGCGCCCGCGGCACGACTTCGGCGCTGAGAGCCGTACGTGCGGGCTGCAGAAACGACCGCGCGATCCCGCTGAGAAAAATGACGAGGTAAATCGGCCAGGTCCGTCCCCGCTGCAGGAGACCGGGCTGCACCGTAAACCAGAGCAGTGCGAGCGAGCACGCGAGGAGCGCGGCCAAGGCCAACCGCGCAATACCGAGGCGGCGCGCCCGGTCCGCGAGGTGCCCCGCGGGCAGCGCGAAGCCGATGAATGGAAGCGCTTCCGCGAGGCCGATCAGTCCCAGCGAAAGCGGGTCGCCGGTGAGCGCATAGATCTGCCACGAGACCACGACGGCCTGCAGCTGCGTAGCGACGTTCATCGTCAGAAGGCTGACGATGAACCAGCGAAAGTTGGCGATCCTGAGCGAGGCGTACGGATCGTGTCGGGACGAGGGGCGGGCCATGGCGGGGGCAAGATAATCGGCCGGAAGCCAATCGCGTCCCGCACCCTGACGGGGGAGCGGGTGACGAGCGCGTTTTGCGAGCAGCCATGCGATTTCGAGGGGAAGGCGGTCGAACGGTCATCTAAAAGTGACCCTAACCTTCTGGATTCCATAAGCTTACCAAAGTGACACATACGGCCCGATTCGTGCGCTCTGCGAGACCGGTCTCTTGCGACATCCCGCAACCCTGCAGCCGACACCACGCCACGCATGAAGCGAACGCTGTACACCCTCACGCTCGCCGGCTTGAGCGCGTGCGCGAGCGGGCTTCCGCCCGCCCCGTCGGCCGCTCCCGTCTCGAGCGCCGTCCACGATACCCTCGTCCCCGTCTTCAGCATCGACGCGCTCACGCATCACAGCTCGGCGGCGGATGCCGAGGCGGTGAACGATCTGGCGGAGTCGACGCCCGATGCCTCCGAAGTGCCGGCGTTCGACGCCCGAGGGGTCGAGTGGGACATCGACGTGCAGACCTACGCCACCCATCCCCGGGTCCGGTACTACCTCGGCTATTTCCAGGGACCGGCCCGTCGCCAGATGGAGATTTTTCTGGGCCGGAGCGCCCGGTTCGAGTCGATGATCCGCGCCCGCTTTCAGTCCGAAGGCTTGCCGGGCGACCTCGGATACCTCGCGCTCATTGAAAGCGGGTACTCGAGCGAGGCCGTCAGCCGGGCCCATGCGGTGGGCATGTGGCAATTCATGCGCGGCACCGGCAAAGGGTACGGGCTGCGGGTGGATTCCTGGATCGACGAGCGGCGTGACCCGGTGAAGGCCACGGCCGCTGCGGCCCGCCACCTTCGCGACCTGCGCGCCAGGTTCGGCTCGTTGTACTTGGCCGCAGCCGCGTACAATGCGGGTGCGGGCAAGGTCTCACGCAGCCTTGGAAAGCTGGAGTGGGACGTTCCCGCCGAGGAGCCCGCGCCCGAGCTCGCCGAAGATCCGCTGGATACGCTCGCCGTTGCCGAAGCCCCCGAGGACGAGCAGGACACCGCGCCCGAGCTGACCGAGATCACCAGCGATGCGGCGTTCTTCCGGCTTGCTTCGACGGACCTGCTGGCGGCGGAGACGCAGGACTACGTGCCGAAGCTGATCGCCGCGGCTTTGATCGCGAAGGCGCCGGAGCGCTACGGCTTCACCACCCCGACGCCGGCGCCTTTCGCCTACGACTCGCTCGTCGTGGCCGACGTCACCGGCCTCGACGTCGTCGCCAAGTTGGCCGGCGCCAGCCTGACGGAGATCCGCGAGCTCAACCCGCAGTACTTGCGGCTGGCGACGCCGCCGCGCTCGACGACGGTGGTTCGCCTTCCGATCGGCAGTGGGGCCACCGTCGCCCGGAAGTATGCCGGTCTGGCGCCCAAGGCGCGGGTCCACTACCTCACGCACGTCACGGCGCGCCGTGAGCGGCTGAGCAGCATCGCCGCGCGCTACCACCTTCCGATGCGGGAAATCCAGGCGGCCAATCCCAAGCTCAAGACCACCCGCCCTGCCAGAGGGACGCGGATCGTGATCCCCGCCGTGGCCGTCCCCTCGGCGCTCGCGATGCGGGCGACGGGGACGGTGGGCGGCGGGCGCGGGGTACGACTGGCGGGCACCACCCACCGGGTGCGGCGCGGCGAAACTCTCAGCGGCATCGCACGGCGATATCGCGTGACGGTCGTCTCGATCCGTCGCGTCAACGCGCTGCGCAGCGACCATGCGCTTCGTGCCGGCATGCGTATCCGCATTCCCGGCTGACCTCCCCTCGCACGCACGCAAACGAGACCACCGTGTCCGCCGACAGCAGCGCACCCGCCCCTGCCACCGCCCCGCCCGCTCCGGTATCCGAGCGGACGGCTTTCGCCGTGCTCGGCTCCATGCTGTTCCTCATCGTGGCACTCACGCTTCTGCTGATCCAGACCACCTGGGTCGACCCCGCCAGCGCCACCGAGGCGCCGCCGATCGCGGCGGATGGCGGCGGTCTGGCGCTGCGGTGACGCTGCGCCGGTCGCTGGGGGCGTTCGGGGCCGTTGGTCTGGCCGTGGCCGGCCTGCTGTTCGTCCGTGCCGGGAGCGGGACGACCGCAGGGTATGCCGCCCGGTCGTTCGACGACACCCTGCGG
Source organism: Gemmatimonadales bacterium (assembly GCA_035526925.1). GTDB lineage: Bacteria > Gemmatimonadota > Gemmatimonadetes > Gemmatimonadales > GWC2-71-9 > CAVVWJ01. Next base: position 10,292 of record DATLBL010000100.1, on the reverse strand, counting down.
GTCCGGCTGGCGTCCGCCGGCGCCGCCGAACGGCGGGGGCGTGAGGCGCTCGGCGCCATCGTGGTCGGTTACCTCTCGCCGCGCGGGCTCCCGCCCATGCAGGGGGCACTCGTCGTCACGGATACGGGCCTCGTCTTCCGCTCGGCCGACGGCCGCTACGCCTCCACGCTTCCCGTCGTCGGCCCGGTGCGCCACTCGCCCCGGGGCCGCTGGCGCGCGTCGGCGGTGTCGCTGGCGTACGTGGACGACGCGCTCGGGCGCCGCTCGTATCTGTTCCGGGTCGAGGGCGGGGTATTCGAAACCGACGCCCCTGGCGCGCTGATGGACGTGGCGGCCCATCCGAGGTGGCTCGACAGCCTCGGGTCGCGAGAGTGGACGAGCGAGCGGCCGCTGATTCACCCGACCAGCGCAGAGGAGACGACGGCCCTCGTCGACGTCTTCATGCGCGGCACGTACGCCGACACGCTCTACGCGGTCTTCGGGCGGCCGGCACGGCCGGCCGGCCTCGTAGGCGAGCGGGGTCGCGCCATCGGCAGGCTCGGCGAATATGTCGCCACCCGCGACTCGCTGGCCCTCGATCCAAGCCGGATGACCAGCGTCAGCCAGCTGCGGCACACCCTGGCGCACGAGCTGGCGCACCGCTGGCAGGCCCGGTCGTCCGGGCAGCTCGCCCTGCTCTGGCGCGATGTCCCCGGGATACGGGATGCCAAGCGCTACGGCTATCGGGATGTCGGAGAACACCAGGCGGAAGCCGCGGCCTTCGCGGTCCACTTCCTTCTGGCCACGGCGGCCGTGCCGGACGCCGGCGCCGAGTCGGCCACCCTCGATCATTACGAGCTGCTCGTGCCCGGCACACGCATCATGGCCCGCTACTTCGCAATGCAGCCCGTCTTCGCCCGTCACCCCTTACGGCCGCTCCTGACGACCGGTCGCAACGGATAGCCGCGCCGCCACGAGGCCATATCGATTGAACGACGATCGGGCATGCTGACCGCATGCCCTTTTCGCGTTCAGGTGACTGGGTGCCGCCTTCGACGGTGCGGAGGCGCACAGCCTGTCCGGAGGGCTTCCGCTAGCCTTGGCGAGGCTCCCTCCGGAGTGAACGAATGACGATCGTGCTGCACTGCCTCGACTGCGGATTCCGGTTTTCGGTGACGCTCGGTCATCCTGAGGAGCCGGGGAGCGTCGCGGGCTCGCTCTCGTGCGGGCATTGCGGCTGTAAGCGTTGGACCGCGGCCTAGCGGCGCACCCTCCGCAGCATGCCGCTCGACTCCCTCACCGAGGCGCAACTCCTTCTCAGAATCGGCATCGCCGCGGCGCTGGCGGCGGCGGTGGAATGGGAGCGCGAGCGGGCCCGCAAAATCGGCCGGCCTGCGTACCCACATCCTCGTTGGTCTCCCCGCCGCGCTCTACACGTGCATCGGCAAGCTCTCCATTGCGCACTACCAGGCGTCGACGCCAATCTCAGGGCGGACCCCATTCGGGTCATCCAGGCAGTGGCGCTCGGCATCGGGTTCCTCGGCGGAGGCGTCATCTCCGCCGACGCCCGGGCCGGCTCCGTGAGTGGTCTCACCACCGCGGCCTCGGTTTGGTCGACCGCGGTCATCGGCATCGCCGCCGGACTGAGCTATTACCTCTTGGCGGGCGGGGCGACGCTGCTCCAGCTCGTCGTACTGCACGTATTCGGGCGACTGGAGCGCCGGCTGGACTGAGGCGGGCCGTCGGAAGGTCCGGTCCAAGGTGCAGGTTGCCGCGACACTCGGCGGGTTCGGCATAGACGTTCCATCCCAGTGAAGGTACTTTAAGGTCACATATGGAGCTTCTAGGCGCCGAGCAGGCAGCGAGCCTGCTCCACCTCAACGTCAAGCGCGTCCAGGCCCTTGCCCGATCCGGCAAACTCCCGGGCCGAAGGGTCGGCCGGAAATGGTTGTTCGACCGAGGCGATCTCGATCGCCTGCTCGGGCGGACCGACGCGCCCTCGCGGGTGCTCCCGGGCTTGGACATCAGCGCCCGGAACCAGCTGCACGGGCGCGTCCTCTCGATCACCATCGCGGGCGTGATGGCGGAAGTGCTGCTGCGCATCGGGGATCAGGAGCTGGTCTCGATCATCACGCGCGGGTCCGCCGAGCGGCTGGCCCTCGCGGTGGGGGACGAGGTGTATGCCCTCATCAAGTCGACCGAAGTGATGATCGGGCGGGGAGCGGTACCGGCGGCGGTCGCGACGCCTCGCTGAATGTTTTCGCGCCTCACCGGGAGTCGCCTGCTCGGTCCGGTGGTCGCCGCCGCGGCAGCCGGGTTGCTCGCGTTGCTGGGTCTGCCGCTCGTCGCGCTGGTGCTCCGGATCCCACCGACGGCGCTTTGGGGGCGGCTTCAGCAGCCGGCCGTGCTGGAGGCGCTCCGTCTCAGCCTCCTCACCAGTGCCGCGTCCACGGCCTGCGTGCTCGCGCTGGGGCTCCCGACCGCGTACCTGCTGGCCACCCGCAGTTTCCGCGGAAAGCGGATTGTCGAGACCCTCATCGACCTGCCGCTCGTCCTGCCCCCGACAGTGGCGGGCGTGGCCCTGCTCATGGCGTTCGGGCGCGCGGGCCTCGCGGGCCGCACGCTGATGGCCGCGGGCGTGACCTTGCCGTTCACCACACTCGGCGTCGTGGTCGCCCAGACTTTCGTCGCGGTGCCGTTCTTCGTCGGCGCGGCACGCAGCGGCCTGTCCGACGTGGACCGGCGCTTTGTCGAGATGGCGGCGACGCTTGGCAGCCCACCCGGACGCACCTTCCGCCGCATCATGCTGCCGCTCGCGTTCCCTGCCCTGCTCTCCGGCGCGGCGATGAGCTGGGCTCGCGCGCTCGGCGAGTTCGGTGCGACGATCACCTTCGCCGGAAACCTGCCCGGCGTCACGCGCACGATGCCGCTCGCCGTCTACCTCGCGCTTCAGAGCGACCTCGACGCCGCGCTCGCGCTCTCCGTCCTGCTCCTCGGGGTGTCGATCGTCGTGTTGCTCGTCGTCCGCGCGGGCTTGGTGGCCGCATCAACACCTGCCCATGCTCGTCGCCCGACTCGCTGATCAGCGCGGCGAGCTCGCGCTGGACGTCGAGCTCTCGGCGCCGGCCGGGTCGACGACCGTGCTCGTGGGCGAGAGCGGCGCCGGCAAGACGTCGATCCTCCGCGCTCTGGCGGGGCTCGATCGTCCGGCGCGCGGCCGCGTCAGCGTGGATGGGTGCGACTGGCTGGACACCGAGCGCTCGCTCGCTCTTCCGCCCTGGCGGCGTGCGGTCGGGTACGTCCCCCAGGACTACGCGCTCTTTCCGCACCTGACGGTCGAGCAGAACGTGAGCTTCGGTCTCGACGCCGGTACGCTCGGCGCGGCGCAGCGTCGGCACCGCGTGCACGAATCGCTGGCCATCGCCGGGGTCCCGGGTCTCGGCGCCCGCCTGCCGCACCAGTGCTCGGGCGGCGAACAACAGCGCGTGGCGCTCGCCCGCGCCCTCGCGCCCGCGCCGAGGTTGCTTCTCTTGGACGAGCCGCTCGCCGCGCTGGATCTTCACACCCGTCGCACGGTCCGAACCGAGCTCCGCGATCTGCTGGGCCGGCTGCCGTGCATCAGCCTGTACGTGACGCACAGTCCGCTCGAGGCGCTGGTCTTTGGGGATCAGATCGTGGTGCTGGAGCGCGGACAGGTAACGCAGAAGGGTGCCAGGGATGAGCTGCTGCGGCATCCGCGCTCCCCGTTCGTGGCGGAGCTGATGGGAACCAACCTGTTCATCGGGCAGCGGGATGCTCCGGCCGGCACCTCCGGACAGCGGGTGCGCACCGCGGAAGGCGAGATCGCCGTCTCGAGCTACCCCGCGCCTGGGAACGTGTTTCTCACCGTGAGCCCTCGCGAGATCACCCTGTTCCACGAGCGGCCGGGGGGCAGCGCGCAGAACGTGTTCCGGGGCCCGATCATGGAAGTCGTACCCGAGCCGCCCGGTGGCGAGCGCGTGCGCGTGGTGCTCGGGACGACGCCGGTGCTGGTCGCGGAAGTGACGCGCGAGGCCGTCGACGCGCTCCGGCTGCGAGCGGGTGTCGAGGTGTACGCGACCTTCAAGGCAACCGGGGTGTCGCTCTACTCCTGAGCGGCGCTCGGTGATTTCGCCTCGATCAGCCCGCGCACGGCGGCCGCGAGCACGGACGGCGCGAACGGTTTCTGCAGAAACGCCTCGTGCTCGTGCAGCAGACCGCGCCGGATGACTTCGTCCGCCGGATACCCGCTCATATAGAGCACGGGCAGGTTCGGACGGGCCTCGAGCAGCCGGTGGCCCAGCTCGCGCCCCCCGATGCCCGCCATCGCCACGTCGGTCACCACCAGGCGCACGCGGTCGCCGTCGCGCTCGAGCAGCGACAGCGCGGCGGCCCCGCTGTCCGCGGCGAGCACCTCGAAGCCCTCCTCCTGCAGCGCGCGCACGGCCATGGAGCGGACCAGCGCCTCGTCGTCCACCACCAGCACCGTCTCCCCGACCCTGGGCGCCGGAGGGACAGGTTCCGGGGCCGGAGGTGCGATCGGCGCATCGCTCACCGGGAGATACACGCGAAACGTGGTGCCCCGGCCGAGCTCCGAATCGGCCCACACGTACCCCTCCGACTGCTTCACGATGCCGTAGACGGTGGAGAGCCCGAGCCCGGTCCCCTTCCCCACGCCCTTGGTGGTGAAGAACGGCTCGAAGATCCGGCTCACCGTCTGGGCATCCATCCCGTGGCCGGTGTCGGTCATGGTCAGCAGCACGTACGCGCCGAGCCGTAGCCGGATCTCCGGATGCTCGGCGGCGTCCCGCTCGCCCAGCTCCGCGTGGCGGGTCTCGATGATCACGCGGCCGCCGCCCGCGATGGCGTCGCGCGCATTCAGGGCGAGGTTCAAGAGCACCTGCTGCAGCTGCCCGCGGTCCGCGAGGATCGGCGCGGTGCTCGCGAGCCGGAGCTCGAGCGTCACCGTCTCGCCGAGCGTGCGCTGGAGCACCGGCTGCAGCTCGCGCACCACCGAATTCGGGTCGAGCGAGACCGGTTGCAGCATCTGCCGGCGGCTGAACGCCAGCAGCTGCGCCGTGATGGCCGCCGAGCGCTGGGCCGCCTCCCGGACCTGCTCCACATCCGACCGAACCGCCGGCGGAAGGTCCGAGCGTCGCAGCACGAAGTCCGAGCACCCCAGGACCACGGACATCATGTTGTTGACCTCGTGCGCGATGCCGCCCGCGAGCTTGCCGACCGACTCCATCCGCTGCGCCTGCTGCAGCCGCTCGAGCGACAGCCGGCGCTCGGTCACGTCGCGCTGGGAGCCCCAGGCGCGCACCAGGTGCTCCTCCTGCACGACCCCGAACAGATTGTTGACGAACCAGCGCGAACGGCCGTCGCGCCCGACTTCGTGCGACTCGGCGTCGGCCAGACGGTATCCGGAGTCGATGAAGGCGCGGAGGTACCGCAAGTTGGCGTCGTCCTCCCGAGGAAGCAGGTCGCCCAGCCGCGCACCGGTGATCTCCGACGCGGTCCCGTAGCCGTACATGTGGGCCATCGCGTCGTTGCACTCGGCGAGATAGCCGTACCGGTAGAAGCGATCGATCTGCGCTTCGGCGGCAATGGTGGTCGGCACCGGCCGCTCGAGCTCCACCCGCCAGACCGCTTCGGAAGTCAGCTCGATGAAGGCGCGGTAGCGCTCCTGGCTCTCGCGAAGCGAGACCTCCGCTTCCCGGCGGACCCGGGCCAGCGCGAGCATCCCCTCGACCCGGGCCAGCAGCTCGCGCGCGGCGAAGGGCTTGACGAGGTAGTCGTCCGCGCCCGCCCGCAGCCCTTCCACGCGCGCCTCCTCGCCGGCACGTGCGGAGAGCAGGATGACGGGGACGGTCCGGGTGAGCGGATCCCCGCGCAGCGCCTCCAGCAATCCAAAACCGTCGAGCCCCGGCATCATCACGTCGGAGATCACGAGGTCCGGTACTTCGCGGCGAATGGCGGCCAGCGCGTGGCGGCCGTCGCTCACCGCCTCGACGCGCCAGCCCTCGCCCAGCAGCCGGACGACAAAGTCGCGCATGTCCGCGTTGTCGTCAGCGACGACGATTCGTGGGCCCTGTCGTCCCGTCGTCAGCCCGGCGGGCGCGGGGACCCAGCGGAGCGCTTCGGCGAGATACGCAGCGGGGCCGATCGCTCCGGAAGGGCGGCCGCGCCCGGTGCCGATCTGATCGGCGGGAAGGTGCTCGCGGCCCGCAGGCAGCGTGACCCGGAAGGTGGAGCCCTCGCCCAGCACGCTGGTCGCTTCGACCTCGCCGCCGTGCAGCCGCACGAGCTGCTCGACCAGGGCCAGCCCGATGCCGGTGCCCTCCTGCGTGCGCCCGCGGGAGTCACGAACCCGGTGGAACCGCTCGAAGATTCGCGGCAGCGCATCCTCGGGGATGCCGACCCCGGTGTCCCGCACCTCCAGCCGGACGGTGTCTGCCTCGGCGGACAGGCGCACCGTGATCTCGCCGTCGCTGGTGAACTTGAGCGCGTTGCTCAGCAGGTTGAGGACGATCTTCTCCCACATGTCCTGGTCCACATAGACCGGGACCGTGAGCGGCACGCACTCCACGACGAATCGGAGCCCGGCGCGCTCGGCCGCCGAGCGGAACCCGCTCGCCAGCTCCGCCGTCAACGCCGACAGGTCGATGGGATCGAAAGACGCATCGCTGCGTCCGGCTTCGAGCCGGGTGAAATCCAGCAGCGTGTTCACCAGCCGCAGTAGGCGAAGGCCGTTGCGGTGCGCCACCTCGACGCGCTCGCGTTGGCCGTCGGCGAGCGGCGCCGTGGCGTCGCCGAGGGCATCCTCCAGCGGACCGAGCAGGAGGGTAAGCGGTGTCCGAAACTCGTGACTCACATTGCTGAAGAACGTCGTCTTGGCGCGATCGAGCTCGGCCAGCGTCTCCGCCCGACGCTCGGCATCCTCGTAACCTCGCGCGCTGCTGATGGCGGTCGCGGCGTGTCCCGCGATCAGCTCGAAGAAGCCGCGGTACGCGTCATCCAGGCGTCGCCTCGCGCTGGCGACGGCCACCAGCAGGCCGATCGGCGCCGAGCGGGCCGCGCCGGGCACAGGCAGCACGATGGTCTCCGCCGCCAGGCCGTCCGCGCCCGCCCCGCGTTGGACGATCGGACCACCGGACTCGACCGCCTGCCGGAGCGGAAGCGCGGACGCATCAGCATCGAGGGCCGAGAGTGGAACGATCGGCGGGAAGTCGGACAAGTCACCGGCCCCGCCCGCGCGCACGGCCACGGTGCCGTCGGGCTCGAGCAGGTAGATCGCGGCGCGGGGCACGTCGAGTGGATTCTCGGCGAGCGTGGCCGCCGCCAGCTCGCACGCGCCCCGTACGGTGCGCGCCTCGCTGCTCCGGCTGCCGAGGTCACGGAGGGTCCGCAGTCGCCGCTCTCCGACCACCCGCTCTGTGGTCTCCGCGCAGGTGATCAGCAGGCCGCCGACGCCCCCCGACTCGTCGCGGATGGGGCTGTAGCTGAAGGTGAAGTACGTCTCCTCCAGGTAGCCGTGCCGATCCATCATGAGCAGCAGGTCGTCCGACCACGTGCTTCGGCCGTGCTTCATAACCTGGCTGTACAGCGGACCGACTACGTCCCAGATCTCCGCCCAGCACTCCATGCCGCTCTGCCCGAGGGAGTGCGGATGTTTGGCGCCGAGGACGGGAACGTATCCGTCGTTGTAGAGCTGCACGGCCTCTGCGCCCCACCAGATCGCCATCGGAAAACGCGACTCGGTGCAGATGCCGACGGCGGTACGCAGGCTCTGGGGCCACTCGGTGATCGGACCGAGCGGCGTGCCCGACCAGTCGGTGTCGCGGATGCGCTGACCCATCGCGCCGCCGCCGGGCAATGCGAGCGCAGCCGAATCGATTCGGCTCGGCGGCTCGAGAGCGCTCACCGACGAACGTGGAGGAAACGGGGAGGGCGGTGGTCGATCACGAGAATGGCTCAGGGTCACGCATCGGTCGGGCGGTGGACAACGCAGCCGTCCGCGTGTGCCGCAGACGGCAGACCCCTTCTGCGAGGATTTCGGTGAGGCGGAGAGCCACTGGTCGGACTTGAACCGACGACCGCTCGATTACGAATCGAGTGCTCTACCACTGAGCTACAGTGGCCGATCAACAGCGCGGGGGCGCACGCCGGTGCGCCCCCGATGTCATGCCCTGGCGCGGATTCGAACCGCGACGCCTTTCGGCACTACCCCCTCAAGATAGCGTGTCTACCAGTTTCACCACCAGGGCGTGCGGCCGAGCAAGATAGCCGCCGGGCGGAGGGAGGGTCAACCCCTGCTGGCCACGCCTAGGTGCTTGTGGCGCGCCAAGTAACCCGCTAGTTGAAGAACCGCACGCGAAGGTTGAACGGGCTCTGGGCAATCGGTGTTCCGTTGAGCCGGACGTTCAGCTTGAATGTTCCGACGACGAACGGCGTCCATCGCCCCCGATAGGTTCCGTCGCCCACGTACTCCACGGGAATCTGACCCACCCCCTCCACGTCCATCTGCACCTGGTCTCCGTCCTGACCCAGGCGATTGCCCTGTGCGTCGGCGAGGAATACGAAGATCTCGAGCGGGTCCGCGAATGAGCCTTCGGGCACACTGGCCGTGGTGCGGTCGGGGTCGGCCGGCCCCGCCAACACGGTCGTGCCGAAGGGCCCGCCGGGCACCACCTCGCCCGCCACCCGGACCTCGATCTGGTCGATGCCCACGGACGTCGGCGTGTAGCGGGCGGTGTACGTGCCTCCACCCTGGTCCTCGACGGCCACACTGCGAGCCGAATTCGGCCCGGTGATCCCGACCGAGATCTGGCCGGCGCCACCGCCCACCGGGTTGCCGAACTGATCCTTGAGGCGGATCTGGATGACCGTGGTCTCCCCGGCGACCCCGTTCGGAACCTCGACCACGGTCTGGCTTGCCACGATTGCGCCCGGCGTGACCTGCACCGTGGCGCTCCCCAGGTCGACCCCGCTCGTGGTCGCGGAGACGACGTGCGGCCCCGAGCCCGTCGCGCTGAAGCGTCCCGTGGTCGTGCCGGAAGCATCCGTCGGACCGGGCTGGGTGAGCGACACCCCGGGTCCGGTGGCCGACAACGACACCGTCTGTCCAGTCAGCGGATTGCCGCGGCTGTCTCGCACGATGACCGTGATGCCGCTGCCGCTCGAGCCACCCGACGCGGCGATGGTGGCGGGCGCCGCCGCAACCGTACTGCGGCCGGAACTCGCCGGCCCCGGGGTCGCGGTGGCGCTGAAGGTCACGGGGTTGCCCGAGACTCGATCCGCCTGCACCGTCGCCGTGAGAGTGTTCGCACCGAGCGTCTCACCCAGCGTCCAGCTGCCCGCCGTCGCGACCCCGTCCGCACCGGTCGTGGCACTACCTCCCGTGACCGCACCGCCCCCGGACGCCACGGCGAACGCGACTGCCACACCCGCGACCGGCGTGCCGCCCGCATCCCGAACCACCACCGCTGGTGGCGCCGAGACCGCCGTTCCGACCGCGGCGGTTTGATCGTTGCCCCCGGCGATCGCAACCGCCGCGGGCGCCCCGACGCCCAACGAAACGGGCGAGCTCGTGGCAGGAGCGTACCCGGAGGCCGCGAAGATGAGCGTGCGAGCACCTGGCGATCCGACGATGGACAGATCGCTGAACGTAACCGCCCCCGTCGCATCGCTCAGTTGCGTGGTGCCGCCCCGGAGCGATCCCTCGCCCGAGGCGATCTGAACCGTGACCGACACTCCCGCCCTGGGCAGCGCGCTACCCGCCGGATCCTGGAGCTGCAGCACCGGCTGCGGGTCGATGACGGCTCCCGAGGAAGCCGTGGCGCCGGGCTGTGTTACCAGGACGAGCCGTGCCGCGACCGCCGTCGTGCTGAAGGAGACGACATCCTCCGGCAGGGCCGTGGCCACCGCGGTGGTTCCGTAGCTGCCGGGCTGCGCGCCGAGCACCCGTTGTGCCGCGGCGCGCCCGTTGTTTCCCGTCACCGTGCTTGCCGGGCTCACCTCGCCGCCACCTTCGGCCGCCCAGACCACCTCCATATCCGGAACGGGATTCCCGAACCGGTCCTTGACGACGACGACGAGCGAGTCCGCCGCAGGCGCGAGAATCGTCGCGGTCTGCTGGTTGCCGGAGAACATGTCGACGCTCGCGGGCTGTCCCTCGTTCGGCAGCACCAGGTCGCCGCCGCCGCATCCGATGAGGAGCGAGAGCAGAGCGAGGGGCGCGACTGGTACGCGGGAAAGGTGCATCGTGGCACCACACCGGGAAGGGGGCGAGCGTC
>DATLBL010000099.1:0-2877 GCA_035526925.1 Gemmatimonadales bacterium | reverse complement strand
ACCACCGCCTGCGGCGTCGGCCCGGTGAACGGCGGCTCGCCGGCGAGCATCTCGTGCACCACGCAGCCGAGCGCGTAGACGTCGCTTCGCGCGTCGACCTCGCCACCGCCGGCCTGCTCGGGGCTCATGTAGGCCGGGGTGCCGATGGCGAGGCCGGTACTGGTGAGCTGCTCGCTCCCGGCGGCCTCGAGCGCCCGGGCCACGCCGAAATCGGCGACCCGCGCGTGGCCGTGCGCCAGCAGGATGTTCTCGGGCTTGATGTCGCGATGCACGACGCGGTGGCCGTGGGCGTACTCGAGCGCGTCGGCCACCTCGCGGGCGATGGCGAGCGCGTCGCTCACCGGGAGCTGCGGCTCCCGACGGAGACGATCGCGCAGGCTCTCGCCGTCCACGAACGGCATGGCGTACCACAGCCGGCCGAGGGTCTCGCCTGAATCCAGCACCGGCAGGATGTGGGGGTGATCGAGGCGGGCGGTGAGCTTGATCTCGCGGACGAAGCGCTCGGGGCCGAGCGAGGCGGCCAGCTCGCGGTGCAGCAGCTTGAGCGCGACCGGGCGGTCGTGCCGCAGGTCCCGCGCGAGCAGGACCGTGGCCATGCCGCCCCGGCCGAGCTCGCGCTCGATCGCGTAGCGATCGCGGAGGGCGTCGGCGAGGGAGGAGTCGGCTGTGGTCACGGTGGAGCCGGGTGGGAGACGCCTGGAATCTGCGAGCGGAGCGCGAAGATCGCCAGCCGACGGCGGCGCGCACGCTCCAGGGTCGAGACCGCCCACGAGTGCAAGGGGCTCGCCGCCCATCCTCGACGGTCAAGGCCGTTCGGAGCGGTCCAGCGGCCGCAAGGTTATATTGATAGGAGTAGTTCCTTCCCCGCTTTGCTTCTCCCGTCGTGTCTGTCGGGTCTAAGGCTCCAACATGTTGTCGAGTGAACACGGCTCCCGCCGAGGGCCGCGGGCATCTGCTGCCCGCATTCTGGTCCTCGACGATGAGCCGATGATCCGCCATATCGTAGGCCGCACCCTGGAAGGGGCCGGATACGAGGTGGTCGTTCTGATCCCTCCCTTCGGCGCGACCGAAATGCTGGCCGACGTCCACTTCGACCTCGTGATCACCAACAGCATCATGCCCGCGGAGAGCGGGGCGCAGCTGGTGGCCCGGATACGCCGCGAGTTTCCGCAAATCCCGGTGCTCCATCTGGACGACCAGTCACACGAGCTGCCACCCGAGTTTCCCGCGGACGTGCCGCGGCTCGAGAAGCCGTTCTCGAATGGCACGCTCCTGCGCGAGGTCGCGCAACGGCTCGGACCGTCACGGCATCCGGATGAGCGGGCGACCAGCCAGCAGCGCTATGCCCTATGACCACCGGACAAAAGCGGGCCGAGCGCAAGCGGCGTGGCGACGTGTGGGGCAGGGTGATGGAGAAAGAGCGCCCGGCGCGGGCGAGCATCGAGGCATGCCTGCAGTGCGCGCGCGACCGCTGTGCGCGTACACAACTCGCTGAAATGATGTCGACGGTGCGGTTGCTCTCGGCGTGCCGCACCTTGTGCGCCGCCCGAGCGCTGCTCGCACGGCCGCCCGTAGTACGACTTGCCGGCGGGATCGGGATGGGCTCCCTGGACCTGGCTCGGGCCTGAAGACCGGCTACGCGGATGTACCCTTCGCTCGATTAATCCGGTCTCCGACGTTGGCGGGCTTCGACCGTTGGACTCAAGGTTGTCCGCTTTCCAGTCGAATCAGGCGCGATTCCAGCCGGGCAACCACGGCTTCCTGTCGCTCCGTCATGGTGCGGACGCGTGCGGCCAGCGTCTTCAGCTCGTGCAACGCCCCGCGCGCGTCGGAGGCGGCCGAGCGGGCCTCTTCAGCGGCCAGGCGAAGCGTCTCGGCCAGGTCGCGCGCTTCCTCCCCGACCTCTCGTGCGTGCTCCTGCACGTCCCGCATCTTCTCCGCACCGGCTCGTGAGTCTTCATAGCTGACACGGCCGCCCTCACGCTTCTCGCGGAATTGCTCCTGAATCTGCCGACCTTCCTCGAACTGCCGCCGGGCGAGCTCTTCGTCCTCGCGGCGGCGCTCGGCGGCGGCTCGGCCGCGCTCGGCATCCGCAGGATCATTCGGGCTAGGCATCGATAGTCTCGAGTTGCGCGAGTCTGTTTGTGAGCATGCCGCAACATAGCGGTCAACCACTGGGGGCGTCAGGGGCGAATCCAACCCCAGCGACTTCCACGGCGACAACTTCCTCGGCTGCACGGTGAGCACCGTCGCGCCCGAGCACCCGATCCGGGTGCGGGTGGAGGTGGACATGGTGGATCCCCAGCGGCGAACTACGTGACGGTGGAGTGGGAGCCGGCGACGCGCGCCGTGGGCGGGGCGGGCGCCGTTCGTCAGCGTGAGCCGCGTTCGTAGCTCCCGACATCGCACGCGGCGCCCTGCGGGCGGGTGACGTCGCGCTGGTCCCTGCCCGGGCACCCGTCGGACGACGCCGCGTCGATGGCGGGGCTGCCGGCCAGCAGCGCGAGCGTGCGCGTCGGGCCGCCGTTGTCGGCGAGCGGGCCCAGGCGCGGATCGATCGACCCGGTGTTGGGCGCCACGTTGCCCACCTGGTTGCCGTCGGTGTTGGCGACGTCGCCGCCGGTCCCGTTTCCGATGAGGCTGAACCGGGCACCGACGCTGCCGAGCAGATCGGGGCCCGAGGGTGCGCTGTTCCCTGCGACGAGCGCGTTCTCGAGCTGCACGGCGGTGAAGTCGCTCCCGCCGTCCACCAGGATGCCTCCGCCGTCCGTCCGCGCCGTGTTGAAGGCCACCGTGCTGTTGGTGACCAGCAGCGAGGCGCTGCCGCGGTCCCGCACCAGGATGCCGCCGCCGGATTCGGCGGAGTTTCCGGTCACC
>DATLBL010000098.1:0-52226 GCA_035526925.1 Gemmatimonadales bacterium | reverse complement strand
TACGCGCCCGGAGGGGATCGGCCGCAGCTTGGTCCGGGACATCCGGGTGTCGATGTCCCGGTCGAACCACATGTTGATCGCGTTGGCGCCCCCGGCCATGAGATAGCCCCCGAGCATCACCCAGAGCACCTGGCTCCAGGTCGGCAGCCCGGCAGGGGTGATGAACATCGGTGCGATGGTCGTGACGAGCAGCAGCGAGATGATCCGCGGTTTGGTGAGCGTCACCAGGTCGGCCAGCAGTGAGGGCGTGCGCTCGATGGGTGGCGTCTCGGCCTCGCCAGCGGCGGCCGGCGTAGGCGCCGGGGCGCGTCCCGAGTGGAACACCAGGACCACCAGCGCCGCCCAGACCAGCGTCCCGACCAGCAGGTGGAGTGCGCGGAGCGTGGGCGGGAGCAGGTGCAGTACCATTGCCGCCGCCACGGCGATCTGCGCCACCGTAGCCGCCAGTACCATCGCCGCTCCGCGGCGGAGCGGCTGACTGGCCTCGTCGCTGCGCCGGCTCAATCGGCTCACCACCACCAGGGTGAGACCCAGGAACACAAACGCCAGCGTCCGGTGGGCCCAATGCAGCGCCGCAAGCGAAGTCGCTGGCGGAAGGACACTTCCGTTACAGAGTGGAAAGCCGAGGCAGAGCAGCCCGGCGTGGAAGTTGGCGACCTGCGCGCCGAAGAGTATGACGCCGAAGCCGAGGACTAACGTGGCAGTGACCAGCCGGTGGGCGGGATGACGGACGCCCCGATCGAGCGGCAACTGCGTCTCCGGCGCTCCCGCGCGCAAGGCCACGACCATGAGCGTGGCCAGCAGCAGCATGGCGTTTGCCAGGTGGGTGATGATCACCCAGGGCGGGAGCGCCAGCTTGACTGTGACGGCGCCGAGCAAGACCTGGATGACCAGCAGCACCGCCCCGAGCAGCGCCGGGTTCCGGAGCGCCGGATTGGACCGGTGCCGGCGCCAGCCCACGAACGCCACCGAGAACACCAGGACGCTCACCAGGGCGGCGGCCCAGCGGTGTCCGATCTCGATCAGGGTCGGCAGGTCCAGCGGCGGGAACCACTCACCGTTGCAACGCGGCCAGTGATCGCCGCAGCCCATCCCCGAACCGGTGATCCGGACGACACCGCCCAGCACGATCAGTCCAAAGGCGAACGCGGCACCGGTCCATGCGAGCCGGCGCAGAAGACGCGCCTGATCCGGGGTCGTAGCGGTCATATCGCGGGAAAGAACGCCTACGGAACTCCCTTGTCAAGACTATATTTAGCCCATGTCCTCCCAACGTGACGCCTGGGGTGAGCGGCTCCCCAGACACCTCGGACTCGGCAGCGCAATCGCGGTGTTGGTGGGCTCGACCATAGGCAGTGGAATCTTCCGGGTACCTGCCGGGGTAGCCGAGCGGCTGCACGAGCCGGGCCCCGTCCTGCTCGCGTGGGTCATCGGTGGCGTCGTGGCGTTGTTCGGGGCACTGACCTACGCGGAGCTCGCGGCGGCACTGCCCCGTTCCGGAGGGGTCTTCGCGTACATTCTCGAGGGGTTCGGGCCACTCCCGGCGTTCCTGTTCGGCTGGTCCGAGTTGACGGTCATCCGGGCGTCGGCACTCGGCGCCATTTCCACCATCTTCGCCGAATACCTCGGCTATTTCATTCAGCTCACACCGGAACAGGTCCGGTACGTGGCGGCGGCGGCCATCCTGTTCGTGGGTGCGCTCAACTACGCCGGCGTGAGCAGCGCGGCGCTCGTCATGAACATGACCACGGTCGCCAAGTACTTCGCGCTCGCCGCCCTAGGCCTGCTCGCGTTCACGGCGGGCACCGGCAGCGCCTCACACTTTACACCCGCATTCACCGGTGGCTTGAACCTCTCGCTGCTGGGCACCGCGCTGATCGCCATCATGTGGACGTACGACGGCTGGGCCGACCTCTCGTTCATGGGGGGCGAGGTGAAGAACCCGGGCCGGGTGCTGCCCCTGGCGTTGATCCTGGGAACGGCGGGGATCGTCCTGGTCTACCTGCTGCTCAACCTCGCGTACATCTACCTGGTCCCGCTGGAGGAAATGGCAGGCGCCCGGCTGATCGCGGCCACCGCGGCCGATCGCATCCCGCTTTTCGGCGGGGCGGGTGGCGCGGTCGTGTCGGGTATCGTGATCCTGTCGTGCTTCGGGACGCTGACCGGTTCCATGATGACGGGGCCCCGGATCTTCTTCGCCATGGCAGACCGCGGGTTGTTCTTCCGCGGCATTGCCCGCGTGTCTCCCAGGTTTCAGAGCCCGTCCGTGGCCATCTGGCTGGCCACCGCGCTCGGTGTGCTCTACGTGCTGCTCAACGATTTCCAGCAGCTGGCGGACAAGTTCATCCTCGGTATCTGGCCGTTCTACGCCCTGGCCGTCGCCGCCGTCTTCGTGCTTCGCCGCACCCGTCCCGACCTGCCGCGGCCTTACCGCACCTGGGGATATCCGGTGGTCCCGGTGCTCTTCCTGCTCGCGTCGGTGGCCATGGTGGTCAATGCGCTCTGGACGGATCCGGTCAACACCGGCATTACGTTCGGGATCATCCTGCTGGGAATTCCGGCATATTACGGCTGGCGGTACTTCGGTGGGCAGGCCGTGGGCGTGCCCGCGGTCGAATAGATCCCGCCGACGGCGCATGCGGCTGACCGAGGGCGGTGCTGGCGGCGCTCCCTTCTCACAACGACCACGTGCTTGCAGCGACCAGGTGCAAGCGCCGGCCGGTAAGCGGCGCGCTACGCCTGGGCTAGCGGACCACCCTCACCTCGAGCGCCAGATCTCCCGCCCGTACGCTGTGCGTCAAGGCGCCGATCGATACGAAATCGGCCCCCGCTTCAGCGTACGTCCGGACGTTCTCGAGCGTAATCCCGCCGGTGGCCTCGATCTCGACGCCGGGCGCCAGCCCTCGCGCGCGCTCGGCCCAGGCACCGAGCGTTCCCGGCGTCTGGTTGTCGATCAGCAACCGTGTCGCGCCGGCCGCACAGGCCTGCTCGAGCTGCTCGAGCGACTCGACCTCGACGTAGAGTGCCGTCACGCCACGCTCCCGGGCCTGGGCTAGCGCCCCCGCGAGCGTACGCCCGCTCCGTACCGCGGCCTCCCAGTGGTTGTCCTTGACCATCACCTCGTGGCCCAGGTCCTCACGGTGCCTCGAACCACCGCCCGCCACCACGGCGGCGATGTCGAGCGCGCGAAGGCCTGGCGCGGTCTTGCGGGTGTGGAGGATGCGGCAGCGTGTCCCGGCAACGGCATCGACGTACGCACGGGTGGCGGTGGCGATGCCGGCGGCGCGTTGCAGGAGGTTGAGCATCGGCCGCTCGGCGCGGAGGATCTGCGCAAGACTGCCGTGCACGATGCCGACGAGCGCGCCGGCCGCCACCGTCTGGCCGTCGAGCGCGCGCCACTCGAGCCGGCAGCCGCACGCACGCGCTACTTCATCCGCGTAGGCGACGCCGGCTAGCACCCCGCCGCTCCGAAACTCGATGTTGCCCTGCGCCTGCAGGTCCGGCGCGACCGTGACCGCCGTCGTGATGTCGATGTCGCCGTCCTCCGCCAGCGCCTCCCGGGCGATGCGTACCGCGTCGGCGCTCACTTCCCGAGCGCGACCATGCGGTCGATCGCGCCGCGGGCACGCGCCGCAATGTCCTCGGGCACGGTGATGTGGTAGCGGTCGAGGGCGAGCGAATCGCGGACGTTGGCGAGGGTGATCGTCTTCATGAACGCGCACTCGGCCTCCGGATCGGCCGGGATGAACTCCTTCTCGGGCGCCATCTGCCGCATGCGATGGATGATCCCCGTTTCCGTGGCCACGATGAACCGCTTGACCGGCCGCTCGGTGACCGCCCGGATCATCCCCTCGGTCGACGCCACGTGGAGCCCTTCCGCCTTCGTGTCGCCGCGGCCCATCTCGTAGATCAGCTGGCCCGCGCAGCCGCATTCGGGGTGCACCAGCACCTCGGCGTCCGGATACTCCGCGCGGGCGGCGTTCAGCGTGTCGGCGCGGATGCCCTTGTGCACGTGGCACTCGCCCATCCACACCTCGACCCGACGCTGCGGCCGCATCCGGCGCACGTGCGCGCCCAGGAAGAAGTCGGGAAGGAAGAGGATGCCACGGTCGGCCGGAATCGCGTCGATGACGTCGAGAACGTTGCCGCTGGTGCAGCAGTAGTCGAGCTCCGCCTTCACGTCGGCGGTCGTATTGACGTAACCGACCGAGATGTAGTCGGGGAACTGCGCCTTCCACCGCCGGACGTCCGCGGCGGTCACCGTGGCCGCGAGCGAGCAGCCGGCCTTGAGATCGGGGAGAAGCACCCGCTTCGTGGGCGACAGGATGGCCGCGGTCTCGGCCATGAAGTGCACGCCGGCAAAGATGATGATCTCGGCCGGCGTCTTGGCCGCCTGCCGGGACAGGCCGAGCGAATCGCCCACGTAGTCGGCGACATCCTGCACCTCGGCGCGCTGGTAGTTGTGCGCCAGCACGACGGCGTTGCGCCGCCGCGCGAGCTCACGGATCTCCGCCTGCAGGCTGGCGATCTCGTCGGGGGTCTGCGCGAGCTGTTCGATGACGGGCAGGCTCAGGGTCATGCGGTCTCTCGCTTCAGGGCGGCCGGCGGATAGTCGAGCCGGCGGTGCCCGCCCCGGCTCTCGCGACGGCGACGCGCCGCCTGGGTGATCAGCCGCGCGACGAGCAGCTGGTTGTGGGTGCGCCACGCCGCAAAGGGTGCGTCGCGCGTGAGCCGCTCGAGCTCCTCCTCCGCGTGGAGCAGCGACGCCTCGCTCCGCTGCACGCCCACGCTCGCGGTCATGATCATGCGCATCTCGGCTCGAATC
The DNA here is from genome assembly GCA_035526925.1 of Gemmatimonadales bacterium. GTDB lineage: Bacteria > Gemmatimonadota > Gemmatimonadetes > Gemmatimonadales > GWC2-71-9 > CAVVWJ01. The sequence continues at coordinate 47,401 of DATLBL010000098.1, read as the reverse complement.
GCCTCGCAGGCGTCGTCGGCGGCGGTGCCACGCTCGGGCACCGGTGCCGAAGCATCGTCGTCTGTCGACTGCGTCGCGGACTCACCTCGCGAACGGGGATCGGGCGGCCCGGCTCGGCCGGCGCCCAACACCGAACGGCCGGCGCGGTCGGCGAACACCAGCCCTTCGAGCAGGGAATTGGAGGCGAGCCGGTTGGCCCCATGCACGCCGGTCGAGGCCACCTCGCCGACCGCCCACAGCCCGCCGAGGCTCGCCCGACCTTCGAGATCGGTCTGGATGCCGCCCATGGCGTAGTGGAGGGCAGGGGCCACCGGCAGGAGATCGCGCGCGGCATCGAGATCGTGGCGGGCGAGCATGGCGGTGATGCCTGGAAAGCGCGCCGGAAAGTCCGCCACGCTCCGGGCGTCGAGCCACGCTCCGCCCGAGGCGTCGGCCGCGGCGACCGCGCGCGCCACGATGTCGCGGGGCGCCAGCTCCGCCCGCGAATCGGCGTCGAGCGCGAAGCGCCGCCCGGCGCCGTCGACGAGCTGTGCGCCCGCGCCGCGGACCGCTTCCGAGATCAGCGGGGCCGGGTTGACACCCGGGAGCTTGAGGGCGGTCGGATGAAACTGCAGGAACTCGATGTCGCGGAGCTTGCCCCCCACTCGGTGCGCGAGCGCCCAGCCGTCGGCCGTGGCCACCTTGGGATTGGTGGTGACCGCGTAGAGCTGGCCCACGCCCCCGGTGGCGAGCACCACGGCGGGGGCATCCAGCGCGTATGCGTCACCGTCATGCGGCAGCGCGAGAACACCGGTCACGTGACCGTCCTGCATCAGGAGGCGTGTGACCTCGGTGTGCTCGAGCAGCTCGATCAGCGGATGCTGGCGGACCACCTGCGCCAGGCAGCCGATCAGTGCCGCGCCGGTGCGGTCGCCACCCGCGTGGATGATCCTGGCGCGGGTGTGGGCCGCCTCGAGCCCGAAGCGAAGTCGGCCCTCCGGTCCGCGATCGAATCGCGCTCCCAGGGCCAGGAGCTCGTAGATCCTGTCCGGGCCTTCACTCGTGAGGATGCGGACGGCTTCGGGGTCGGCCAGGCCATCGCTGGCGGCCATGGTATCGGCGGCATGGAGACTGGGGCTGTCGCCCGGCCCGAGCGCCACCGCGATGCCACCCTGGGCCCACGCGCTGGCGCTGTCGGCGAGCGTCTCCTTGGTGACCACGATCGCGGCCTGTCCTTCGGAAGCGAGCCGCCAGGCCGTCCAGAGGCCGGCGATGCCCGTTCCGACGATGACGGGACGAGAATGGGTCATGCGGGAAATATAAGGGCCCCGCGAGGGGGCGGAGAGGTTACGACGGCTCGTTCAGGTCCTGACCCGCGCCAGGAGGAGCAGCGCGGCCAGGAGGAACACCGCGTTCGGCAACCACGCCGCTACCGTCGGTTCGATCAGTCCGCCGGCCCCGACGGCTTTCATGATCTGGGTGAGCAGCAGGAACATGATCGTGGTGCCGAGGCTGATGGCGACACCGACCGCCGCCCCGGCGCGCGGGGCCTGGACGGCGAGCGGTGCCCCGAACAGCGCGATGATGAGGCAGGTAGCCGGGAGGGCCACCTTGAGGGCCTGCTCGACGATCAGCTTGTTGGCGTCGTTCCCCGAGCGCCTGAGCGCATCGATGTACCGCCCCAGCTCGGCGTAGCGCATCTCGTCGGGGGCCTTGGGCTCGGCGAGCAGGTCCGCCGGCGTCTGCGTCAGCGCGCGGAGCTGCATGGTCCGGAAGCCGAAGCTGGCCTGGCGCGTCGGTCCGGCGATGACCCGGCTGGTGCCGTTCCGCACCTGCCAGGTGCCGCGCCGGGCATCGTAGCTCGCGCTGTCGGCGGTGATGATGAGCCCGGGATAACCTGCCCCGTTCCCCTGCCGCTCGAGGAGCAGCTGCTTCAACTGCCGGGTTTCCACATCGAGCGAGCGCATGGTGTACACCCACCCCGCGTCACCGCGGTACACGAAGTTGTAGCGTGAGCGGGTGCTGCGGGCCTGCTTCGCCTTCTGGATCTCGGCCTGCCGCGCAGTGGCGCCCGGCGCCATCTCGCCGACGATGAAGGCCAGGCCCGTTGCGAGCGCCGCCGCCACGAACACCGGGAGCATGACCCGGTAGAAGCTGAGTCCGCCGGCCTTGGCGGCGGTCAGCTCCGAGTGCCGTCCCATGGCACCCACGGTGAACACCGTGGCGAACAGGACCGCGGCCGGCATGACGATGAAGGCGTTCTCGGGAATCGAGTAGATGTAGCTGACGATGATCTGCCGCATCGTGAGCCCGCGGTCCAGCAGCTTGTTCAGCGTGTCGGTCAGGTTGATGAGGATCGACACCAGCGGGAAGCCGAGCGCGGTCAGCACGAAGATCCGGAGCCAGTTGGTGAACACGTAGCGGTCCAGCGTTCCGACGCTGTTCATTTCGCGCTTTCCACCGGCGCTGGCTGCCGCCGGATCCGCCGGAACAGGTGCTTCACCGCGTCGATCACTTCCTGGAAGTCGCCGCCGCGGGTGGAGCCGGACTCACGGCTGACGCGAATCAGCCCGATCACGCCCACGACCGTCAACAGGATGTTCGGCGCCCACATCGCCTCCCACGGCGAGACGAATCCGCGATCGGCGAGGCTCTCGCCGGCCGTGAGCCCTACGTAGTGCACGGCGAAGACCAGTAGCCCGCCGCCGATTACCAGCCCGATGCCGCCGCGGGGAAACCGGAGCGCCATCACGATGCCGATGATGACGAACGACACGCAGGCGAAGCTGATCGACCACTTCTTGTGCACCTCGACCGCGAAGCGGTCGGCTCGGCGGTCGGCATCCTTGGCGCGGTCGGCGGCGGTGGCCACCTGCGCCCAGTTGGACAGCTGCGGGCGCGCGGAGAGTGGCCGCGCGCTCGGATAGTTCAGCGCCGGCGGCGCCTTGGCCGGTCCGGCCGGCGCGGGCCGGCCCTGAACCTTGGCGGACGGAAGCTTCGACCCTCGAACCGGACGGCGCGGCTTGGGCGCGGGCTCCTGGATCTGGACCCGGGCCCCCTGCGTCTCCACCCGGAGCGGGTGTGCGGAGTTCGGCTGCTGCGCCGTCTTGGAAGGTGCCGGACCTAACCGGGTCTGTTCGAGCCAACGGCAGTAGCCGGATGGGCGGTCGTCCGGCGACAGTTCCGGCGGCGCGGCCAACGGCGGCAGCGCGAGCAGGGAACGGAGATCGTTCATCAGCAGCTCGTGCCGGTCCTGCGCGGCGTTGCGCCGGTCGGTTCGGGCCTCACGGATGACGGTGAGCATCTCGCAGGTGCTCATCTCGCGGTCGCCCCGGACGGTCTCGGTGCTGTTTCTGACCAGCTCGTCGTAGACGTCCTTGACCCGGATGTCGTTGACCCGGTAGTAGGTCAGCTGAAACGTCAGCGGGTCGGCCGGCCGGTACTGGTGGATGGCCCCATCGTACAGGCGCAGGTTGAGGTCGGTCTGGCCCTCTCCGTACGCCATCTGGCCGCTGTCCGCGTAGATGATCCTCCGGCTGCTCTCGCCGCCCACGTCGTAGATGGTGACGTCGCGCAGGCGGCCGGTGGCCGCGTCGATGCGTCCCGCCCGAAGGAAGTACTGGGAGGGCGGCACCTCGTTGATGACCTGCTCGCGCAGCTCGAAGGTCGGTTTCTTGCGCCCGATGTCGATGAGCAGGCCACGAAGCCGCGCGTTGCTCCGCGGCAGCACCTGGTCCACGAAAATGAAGTTGAACGCCGACATGAACACCCCCCACGCCAGCACCGGCGTGAGGATCTGGTAGACGCTGATCCCGCTGGCACGCATCGCGGTGATCTCGTTGTCGGCCGCCAGGTGACTGAAGGCGTAGAGCACCGCCAGGAGCACCGCCATCGGCAGCGTCATGGCGACGATGAACGGCAAGCTCAGCGCGAACACTTCGCCGATCACCCCCCACGGGAGCCCTTTCCCGACCAGCGCCCCGAACTTCTTGGCGACTTGGCTCAGGAGCATGAGGCTGGTGAGCGCCCCCAGCGCGAAGAGAAACGGGGCCGCCAACTGACGGAGGAGGTAGCGACTGAGCAGGCGCACGCGGGCTAACTCGTACGGTTGTAAGGGGTTGTTTCGGTCATTATATTGCCCTGATCCATCATCCTCAAGTCTCGCCGTGATCCTCTAGAGTGACACGTTTCCTGGTCGCCTTGGGCTGCCTGGTGTGGCTGCCTCGGGTCCTCTGCGCCCAAGCGGACTCCACCAGCTTCGGTCTCCGACTCCGCTTCGAGCAGCCTCCGCTCACGCTTCAACAGCCAGCTGCGCTCCGGGCCCCCTGGATGGGCGGGCCGCGGGTGACGCCTGCGGCCGGGGTCGCGGCGTTCGACAGCACGCTGCGCGCCACGCTGAGCGTCGATCGGGCCGACCGGACGTTGGGCCTCCGGCTTCGCAACCTGTACGGGGTGGCCGACCTGACGGATGCGGCCGTCGACAGCACGCAGCCTCGGCGCCGGAATCTGCTCGGACTCCCCACCAAGTATGCGGACCTCACGCTCGACGGGCAGGCCCGGCTCGAGATCAGGACCGACCGCGTACGCGAGGAGCGGTGCACCCCCGCGCTGTCGCTCGACCCCAGCTCGGGCTGCCGGGGCACGTTCAAGGCGCCGAGTCTCGACAATCAGGTCAACATCCGCTCGACCGGCCTGCTGGGCCAACGCGTCCACGTCAACGTGGACTTCGATACCGAGCGCGACTACTCGAGCAACAACAACGTCCAGATCTACTACGAAGGGCTGCAGGACGAGATCGTCCGCCGGGTGGACGTCGGCACGGTGGTCTTTCAGCCTCCCCCGTCGCGATTCATCACCGCCGCCGTCCCGGCCAACAATTTCGGCATCAACGCGACGTTCGAGGTGGGCCCGCTCCAGTTGCAGACGCTGGCCGCCACCCAGAAGGGCAGCGTCGTCAGCGAGCGCACCTACACCGTGGGCCAGACCACCAGCCAGTCCCAGGATCGGCAGGTCCGTGACCTGGACTTCGAGACCGGCCGTTTCTTCTGGGTGGTGGACCCGGACAGCCTTCCCGGGTATCCCGCGCTCGACATCCTGAATCTCGCGCCCGAAGGTCTCTCGCCGACGTATCGACCCAGCCAGGTCCGGATCTACCGCTACCGCGCCGCCGGCAGCAAGACCGGAGTGAACCCTAATCTCGGCGGCATCACGGCGCTGGCGCGCCGGAGCGACAGCCCTCAGGCATTCGGTCCGGTGCGTTGGGAGCTGCTGATTCAGGGCACCGACTACTCGCTCGACGAGTCGGGACTCTGGATCACCCTGGGCACCAAGCTCGACCAGAACGACTATCTCGCCGTGAGCTACCGGACGACGGCCGACAACGTCATCGGCACGTTCCCCGAGGCGGACCGCGGGACGGTGGACGTCGGCGGCGTGCCACAGGCGCGGGATACGCTCGAGCTCATCGTGCAGCCGCAGCAGGGTCCCGCGCTCCCGACGTTCCGGTACGAAATGAGGCAGGTCTACCGTGTCGCCGGCGCGGATCTCGAGGCCTCGTCGCTCCAGGTGGGGGTGACGCTCAATCGGAGCGAGCGGCCCCTCGCGGGGAACGCCGAGACCTATCTTCAGCAGCTCGGGCTGGCGGTGCCGAGCGATGCGGCGCTGTTCGATCGCACCAACCGGCTGTTCCCGCGTGCCCAGGACCCCGAGGCGGCGCAGGTCATCCGCGACGCCTTCATCGTCTTCCCGCACCTTCAGCCGTTCGCCGATCCCACCCGCCTGACGCCGGAGGAAGCGTCCGACTCGCTCTACCGGACGCCCCAGTTTCTCCTGCTCTCGCAGGGCCCGGCGGCCAAATTCGCGCTCCGGCTGCAGTACGACGCCACCGGGGGCGGAGACCGCTCGACCCTGAGCCTCAACGCGCTGCAGCTCCGCGACAACAGCGAGCAGCTCTTCGTGGGCGGCCGCAAGCTCGTCCGCGGAGTGGACTACTCGATCAGCTACGACGTCGGACAGGTGACCTTCCTCAACCCCGAGGCGCTGTTCGGCGGCGGCTCCGCGCAGGTGACGGCGCGCTTCGAGGAGCGGGGGCTCTTCGCCGTCGCGCCCACGAACATCTTCGGCATGGCGACACGGTACTCGCTGGGCGATCGAGGCGCCATCAACCTGATCGGCCTGTATCAGCGCGAGCAGAGCGCCTTCACCCGGCCCGCGCTCGGATTCGAGGCGTCCGCCAATCTCATCGGCGGCCTGAATACCGAGCTCCACTTCAAGCCGAACTGGCTCACCAGTGTCGTGAACAAGCTGGTGACGAAGGGCTCTACCGCGCCGTCGTTGTTCGATGTCAACGCGGAGGTGGCGTTCACGAAGCCCGACCCCAACCAGTCGGGGCAGGCTTACCTGGAGGAGTTCGAAGGCGAAGCGGGCCTCGGCGTTTCCCTGCAGGAAACGCAGTGGGAGTTCGGCAGTCGCCCGCAGCAGGCCACGGGGCTCGAGGAGATCGGCTTCGCCGCCGGCTTCGATCGGGAGGACGCGGTGGCGCTGACCTGGCAGAATCTGGTGCTGGGACGGGACGGCAAGGTCCTCGAGCGGAGCCCGCGCGACATCGACACACTGATCCGGGTAGCGGGCCGCGGCGAGGATCCCGAAACGATCATGTATCTCGCGCTGCACGCGGATACGGCGGGCGGGCTCGTGCGGCGCAACAACACCTCGCGCTGGTCGCTGCCGCAACGCGATTTCCGGCCGCGGTGGCGCTCGATGGTGACCTCGCTCAGCCCGACGGGGATCGACCTGAGCAACGACGAGTTTCTCGAGTTCTGGCTGTTCCAGCCCGCCGGCGACACGGCCAGTCTCGCGGGCACCCGGCTGGTGTTCGACGTCGGGACGGTGAGCGAGGACGCCGTGGCCTTCGCGCCCGATACCTTCGCGCCCAACGGGGCCGATACGCTCTTCACCGGGCGACAGTACATCGGCGAGGGGCGGCTCGACACGGAGCGGACCGAGATCGGCATCTTCAACGCCGAAACCGACGACGACGGCATCTTGGGAGACCGGCCGCCGACCATCCAGGAGGCCGGCGTCGGGGAGGTGCAGGAACTCGAGCTCTGCACCCGCGCGCTCAGCAACGCGGTGCCGCTGTTTCCATGGGGAGATTTGAGTGCGCGCTGCACCAACGGCAACGGGGTTCTCGACACCGAGGACCTGAATGGCGACCTGGGGCTCGACCTCACGGGCACCAACGAGAACGCCTTCCGCTACGTCGTGGACCTGGCCGCGGGCACAAATTTCGTCCGGAACGGCGTCGCGGATGCCTCCGGCGCCTGGCGGCTCTACCGGGTCCCGATCCGGCAGCCGAGCGCGGTCCTCAACACCCCCACACTCCGGCTGGCGCAGCACCTCCGGGTCACCTTCGTGACGCCGCCCGATGCCGGCGTGCCCGACCTCGTCGCCAAGATGGCGCTGGCGCGGCTCCGCTTCGTCGGCTCGCCGTGGACCCGCCGGTCCGAGACGCCGATCCTCGGTCTGACCGGCGCGCTCGGGCAGCCGCACGGCGAGGTCGGCACTTCCGTCGTGTCGACGGAGAATCGGACCGACCTCGGCTACGAGTCGCCACCGGGAGTGTTCGACGCGGGCTCCCGGCGCGGAGGCGACCGCGAGACCGAGGGCACCCAGATCAACGAGAAGTCGCTTCGCGTGATCGGCCGGGACCTACGGCTCGGCGAGCGCGCAGAGGCGTATCTCCGCTTCCCTGCGGGCGCGCAGAACCTGCTCACCTACCGCACGCTGCGCGTCTGGATGCGGGGCCGCGGCCCGGGATGGGAGGAGGCCGATCTGCAGGCCTTCCTCAAGCTGGGCAGCGACAACGACAATTTCTACCTGTACCGCGCGCCGGCCAGATCGACGACGTGGGAGCCCGAGTTCGCGATCGATCTCGAGACGCTGCGCCGGCTCCGGGCCGAGGTCGAGAACCGCTGGCTGCGAGGAGAGGAGCCCTCGGGGGCGGCGGCCTGCGGCACGGTGGACATCGGCGCCTACGTCGCGTGCGACGGGCCCTACCTGGTGCACGTCCGCGACCCGGGCATCAATCCGCCCAACCTGGCGGCCGTGCAGGAGATCTCCGCGGGGATCTTCCGGGTCGGCGAGACCGTCACCACGCCCGAGGTGGAGCTCTGGGTGGACGACATCCGGCTGAGCGATCCGGTCTCGCAGACCGGCACCGCCGCCTCGGTCGATGCCCGGCTGACCGCGTCCGATGTCGGGGGCTTTTCCGTCGCCTACGTTCGGCAGAACGGGCAGTTCCGCCAGATCAACCAGGATCCGTCCTACCGCGGAACCAACGTGATGCAGATGGCGGGCAACCTCCGGCTGGAGCGCTTTCTCCCGACGAGCCTGGGTCTCGCCATGCCGCTCACGCTGAGCTACGCCCGCACCGGGGTCGACCCCGAGCTGCTGACCGGCACCGATATCCGCGGGGAAGCACTCTCCGGGCTTCGAAAGCCCGATTCTCGCAGCACGACCGTGAGCCTCGCGGTCCGCCGGAGCCAGCCGGGCACCAGCTGGATCACGAAGGGGTTCGTGGACCCGCTGTCGGTCGCGGCGAGCGTCACCCGCGGCCGCGCGCTCACGGAGCTGAGCGAGGCCCGGGCCAACTCCTACAACGTCAACGTCACCTACCAGCTGCAGATGCGCCGCAAGGGCATCCGGCTTCCCCTCGGCGGCATCGCCAAGGTGCTCCCCGGGTTTATCCGTCGGGGCGAGTTGGGCAAGGGCCTCGAGCGTGCGGATTTCAGCCTGAATCCCACCCGCGTGCGCCTGACGAGCGGCTTGAATCGCGACGAAGCCACCTCGACCGCGTACCGGCTTCCGGTGACCCGGAGCGACGACGCCGCGCTCCGTCCGACCCTCTCGCTCAACCACCTCTGGCGCAACTCGGCGGGGCTCACCTGGCAGCCGCTGGGGATGCTCAACCTGAGCGGCGACCTCACCAGCACGCGCGATCTCCGCGTGTACCCGGACTCCTCGCCGATCGGACGCCTGGCGTACAACGAGCGACGCTTCCTGCTCGGCCTCCCGGTGGGCGTCGAGCGGGACCGGACGTTGATCACGGCCGTGGCCCTGACACCCAACATCGCGTCGTGGCTCCGTCCGCGGTTTCTCACCACCAGCAGCTTCGTCTTGAGCCGCACGCTGTCGAGTCGTGATCCGGTGCGGACCGAGGGCGACAGCGGCGCCTTCATCCTTCCGCAGACGCTCAACAATTCGCGGACCAACGAGCTCGGCGCCTCGTTCGACGTGGCGCGCGGACTGCGGCTGATCGCGGGCGACAGCAGCGGCCTCGGCAAGGCCCTCCTGCGCGTGCGCCCGGTGGATGTCAGCACCCGGCTCACCCGCACGTCGACGTACGACCTCACCGCGTTCGATCCCAGCCTCAAGTATCAGCTCGGGCTGGGCGGACTCGAGAGCTTCCTCGCCCAGGACGGGGGCGACGCCCGAGGCGTGTCCGAGTCGCGCACCGCGACCCTCGCGAGCGGCGCCGACCTGCCGTACGGCGTCACGTTCACACTCTCGCACGCGCTGACCCGGACCACCCGCCTTCAGCGCGTCGGCGCGAGCTTCGTCGAGACCGAGACCAACCAGCGCGAGTTTCCAATCGGCAGCGTCCGCTGGAGCCGGACGTTCCGGGGCGGACCGCTCACGATCCTGGCGGTCGGCACGGCCTTCCGCCACCGCGAGGGGAGCTCGGTTCAGGCCAATCGGAGCGGCGCGCCGGCGCTCACCAGCATCGAGTCGTCGTCGATCACGCCAGATGTGCAGCTCGGATTTCGGAACGGTCTCTCGATGACCCTCGGGTTCAACACGCTCGACCAGGACAACCTGTCGAACGGCAACGAGACCCGGCTCGACCAGCACGACATCACCGGCTCGCTCAACTATGGCTGGCGCCTCCCCCGATCGATCAGCAAGTCCCGGAAACAGGTGCGCAGCTCGCTCACCTATCTGCAGACCTCGGCCAAGACGTGCCTGGAGCAGGGCGAGACCGCCGTCTGCACCCCGATCTCGGACGTCCAGCGCCGGGAAGTGCGCAGCGGGCTCGACACCGATCTTCTCCAGACATTGAGCGGCGGGCTTCAGGTCGGATATACGCTTAACGACGCCCGCCACCTGAGCCGGCGGACCTCGCAGATCTCGGTCATCGCCTCGTTCCAGCTGTCGCTGTTCGCGGGCGACTACCGCTAGCGTGCGCCCGCTCGGATCTGCCCCCGGCGTTCGTTGACTTTGCTTCCTGACAACGGTTTCATCCTGCCCATGCGCCGCCTTGCACTTCTCGTCCTGTTGATTTCCGCTTGCCGCGACCGCGCGCCGAACGCCCGGGAGTTCGCCGGGCCGGCCGCCTTCGAGTACATCCAGACGCAGGTGGGCTTCGGTCCTCGCGTGCCCGGGACAGAGGCTCACCGTCGCGCCACGGCGTGGCTCGACAGCCTGCTTCGGCAGCGGGCCGACACGCTGATCACCCAGTCGTGGACGCACGTGACCGCGAAGGGCGACTCGCTTCCGCTCACGAATTTCATCGCGCGGTTCAACCCGGCCGCCGGCAAACGCCTGCTCTTTCTGGCGCACTGGGACAGCCGCCCGACGGCCGACGGTCCGACATCCAAGGATTCGACCGCGCCGGTGCCCGGCGCCAACGACGGCGGCTCCGGCGTGGCCGTACTGCTGGGCGTGGCCGACGTGCTGAAGCGCGCGCCGCCCGGCATCGGCGTCGATCTGCTCTTCGTCGATGGCGAAGACTACGGGGACTTCACCAACGCTCCGAAGGACGTGCTCATCGGCTCGCGTTACTACGCCGCCCACATGGTGTCCGGGGCACAGCCGCTCTACGCGGTGCTGTTCGACCTGGTGGCGGACAAGGACCTGCAGATCTTCCAGGAAGGGAACTCTCTCGTTGGCGCACCCGAGGTCGTGGAGCTGGTCTGGAACGCCGCGGCCGAGCTCGGCTATGCGGGGACCTTCGTCGCCAATCCCAAGCACACGCTGATCGATGATCACCTCGAACTCCAAAAGGTCGGCATCCGGGCGATCGACGTCGTCGATTTCGACTACCCCGCCTGGCATACCCAGGACGACACGATCGACAAGGTGAGCGCCGCCAGCCTGCAGATCGTGGGAGACGTCGCGGTCGCGCTGGTGCGCCGGGAAGAAAAGTAGACCCCGCCGTTTTTCGCCCACGCCCGCGCGGGCGCGATCCCTCCGCCGCATGCGAGTCCCACTACCCTCCGAGCATGTCCGCCGCGGAACGTCGTGCACTGCTGCTCCTGCTGTCCCTGGGGCTCGTCGGCCAGGGTGTGCGCTGGTGGCTGGCCCGACCGGGTGAGGCGCCTGGTGATGTGCAGCTGCTCGCCGCCCTTCCTCCGCGCTCGCCTGCCGCCCATCGGGATAGCGTTCGGGCGCTCCTGCGGCCCCTCGGCCCCACCGAGCGAATCGACGCCGATCGAGCCACCCCCGCCGACCTGGCGCGGCTGCCCCGGGTAGGTCTGGCGCTCGCCAAGAGGATCGTGGCGGATCGCGAGGCCAACGGGCCATTCGGGGGTCCGGCCGGGCTCGATCGGGTCTCCGGTATAGGGCCGGGGCTGCTCGCGGCCCTGGGCCCTCACCTTGCGTTCTCCGGGCACTCCAGCGGGCCGGCTCCCCTGCCGATAACCCCAAGCCAGCCCGGCGCTCCGGCCCAGAATGCGCCGGCCGAGCCCGTCGACCTCAACGCGGCTGATGTCGCGTCTTTAGACGCCCTTCCCGGGGTCGGACCGGCGCGAGCCCTTGCCGTCGTGAGGTATAGGGCAGCCAACGGCCCGTTCCGTGCTGTGCAAGATTTGGCTCGGGTGCCCGGATTCGGTCCGGCCGCCCTGAATCGGCTGCGCGACCGCGTACGGGTCGGGGATCGTTGACCTCCGCGTCTCGTCGGCCGGCCGCGCGACCTTCAACCCCCAGCTCCGGATCTCACGGCATCATGGCGACGGCAGCAGCCGGCGGCAGCGACCGGCTCGGCGAAACCCTTCTGCGCGATGGCCTCCTCTCGCGCGAGCAGCTCGCTCAGGCGCTCGCGGAGCAGAAGGCGTCGAAGCACCGTCTGGGCTACGTGCTCGTCAAGCTGGGGCTCGTGCCAGAGCTCGAGATCACCAAGGTGCTGGCGCGCCAGTATCGCATGCCCGCCGTCGATCTCTCGCGCTTCGACGTGGACCCCAAGATCCTCAAGCTGGTGCCGTCCGACATGGCCTCCAAAGGCATCGTGCTGCCGCTCAAGCGCGAAGGCCGCACGCTCACCGTGGCCATGGCCGATCCGAGCGATCACGGGCTGCTGGAGGATCTCAAGTTCATCACGCGCTTCGACCTCTTTCCGGTCATCGCGGGTGAGTTCACGCTGCGCGCGCTCATCGAGAAACATTACCAGCAGGGCAATCAGCAAGAGCTCGAGAACCTCCTCCGGGACATGGAAGCGGCGGGCGAGGATCTGGAGGTCGTCGAGGAGCAGGAAGAGGAAACCGTCACCCAGGCGCAGCTCGAAGACGCGCCGGTGGTCAAGCTGATCAACGGCCTGCTGATCGAAGCCGTCAAGCGCGGCGCTAGCGACATCCACATCGAGCCGTTCGAGCACGAGATCCGGGTGCGGTACCGCATCGACGGCGCGCTGCTCGAGATCATGCGGCCGCCGCTCAAGATGAAGGCCGCGCTCACCTCGCGCATCAAGATTCTCTCGCAGCTCAACATCGCCGAACGGCGCGTGCCGCAGGACGGCCGCCTCAAGCTCAAGATGGGCAATCGCGTCATCGACTTTCGGGTGTCGACGCTGCCGGTGCTCTACGGCGAGAAGATCGTCATGCGAATCCTGGACAAGGGCAACCTCACCCTCGACCTCACCAAGTTCGGCTTCGAGCCCAAGGCCGAAAAGGACCTGATGCGGAACATCCTGAACCCGTACGGCATGGTGCTCGTCACCGGCCCGACGGGCTCAGGCAAAACAACCACGCTGTACTCCGCCCTCTCGCGCGTCAACACGCCCGAAGTCAACATCATGACGGCCGAGGATCCGGTCGAGTACAACCTGATGGGCATCAACCAGGTGCTTGTGCGCACCGAAATCGGCCTCACGTTCGCCGCCGCGCTGAAGGCGTTTCTTCGGCAGGATCCGAACATCATCATGATCGGCGAGATCCGGGACCTGGAAACCGGCGGCATCGCCATCAAGGCCGCGCTCACGGGCCACCTCGTGCTCTCGACGCTCCACACCAACGACGCGGCCAGCACCATCACGCGCATGATCGACATGGGGATCGAGGCGTTCAACGTGGCGAGCGCCGTCAACCTGGTGGTGGCTCAGCGGCTGGTCCGCCGGATCTGCAAGGAGTGCAAGACTTCGCACTCGTACAGCGAGGAGCAGCTGTCCTCCCTGGGCACAGATCTTGAGAAACTGCGGACCATACCCTTCATGAAGGGCAGTGGCTGCGAGACGTGCAGCGGCACCGGCTATAAGGGCCGGGCCGGCCTCTATGAGGTCATGGCCCTCTCACCCGACCTGCGCCGGATGATCCTGCGCGGCGCCTCCGTCGCCGAGATGCAGGAGCAGGCGGTCCTCGACGGAATGCTTACGCTGCGCATGGATGGCATCAAGAAGATCGAGCGCGGTGTCACCACCCTCGAAGAAGTAGTCAAGGAGACGGCCGGATGAGCTTCAACCTGCGGGCGCTGCTCGAGGAAATGATCGAGAAGGAAGCCTCCGACCTCCACATCACCACGGGCGAGCGGCCGAAGCTGCGCGTCGATGGCGACATCGTCGACAGCTCGGTGACGGAGGTCCTGACCCCGAAGGACACCCTGCAGCTCGCCTACTCGGTCCTCACCGAGAACCAGAAGAAACGGTTCGAGACCGAGGACGAGCTCGACTTCTCGTTCGGAATTCAGAACTTAGCGCGCTTTCGCGGCAACTGCTTCAAGCAGCGCGGATGCGTGTCCATGGTAATCCGCATGATTCCGTTCAATGTGCGAACCTTCAACGAGCTGGGGCTGCCCCCCGTAATCGCCCGCCTGGCCGAACGGCCGCGCGGGCTGATTCTCGTGACGGGGCCGACGGGATCCGGCAAGAGCACTACGCTGGCGGCCATCATCGACAAGATCAACAAGGAGCGGAAGGGTCACATCATCACGGTGGAAGATCCGATCGAGTTCATCCACCGCCACCAGAGCTGCATCGTCAATCAGCGCGAGATCGGCACCGACACCAAGAGCTTTCAGAGCGCCCTCAAGTACGCCCTCCGTGAAGATCCGGACGTGATCCTGGTCGGCGAAATGCGCGACCTGGAAACGATCGCGGCGGCGCTCACGATCGCCGAGACAGGCCACTTGGCGCTCGCCACGCTGCACACGAACTCGGCGGCGGAGTCCATCAACCGCATCATCGACGTGTTTCCGTCGAATCAGCAGTCGCAGGTGCGCGCCCAGCTCGCCTTCGTGCTCGAGGGCGTGGTCACCCAGACCCTGCTTCCCAAGTCCCGGGGCCGGGGCCGCGTCATGGCGTGCGAGATCATGGTGGCCACGCCCGCCATCCGCGCGCTCATTCGCGATGACAAGATCCACCAGATCTACTCGGCCATGCAGAGCGGCAAGAAGCACGGGATGCAGACCATGAACGACGCGCTCTACCAGCTCTACACCGCCCGGGAAGTCTCCCAGGAGGAGTGCGAGCGCGTGTCGTCGGAGCCGAAGGAGTTCCTCCGCATGATCGGGGTCACCCCGATGGAGGAGCAGGAGATCGTGTCCGCCAACGGAAACCAGCGCGCCACCGCCGCTCGCCGCTGATCGGAGACATTGCCGATGCCGATGTTCGAGTATACCGCCCGCTCGCAGACCGGTCAGATCCAGAAGGGCCAGCTCGACGTCGCCAACCGCGACGACGTGAACGCGTACCTCCGGAAGAATCGCCTCATCCTGGTGAGCGTCCGCGAGCAGCCGAAGCAGATCAAGCTCAGCATGGGCGGGCCGCGGGTGAAAACCCGCGACGTCGTCATCTTCACGCGCCAGTTCGCCACGATGATCAACGCGGGCCTGCCGCTGGTGCAGTCGCTGAACATCCTGGCCTCGCAGACCGAGAACAAAACGCTCGCCGAGGTCACGCGCGCGGTCGTCTACGACGTCGAGAGCGGCAATACGCTGGCCGACGCCTTCTCGAAGCACCCGAAGGCGTTCTCCTCGCTGTACGTCAACATGGTCGCCGCCGGCGAGGCCGGCGGTATTCTCGATACCATTCTGCTCCGCCTGGCCACCTTCCTCGAGAAGAACGACGCCCTGGTTCGGAAGGTGAAGGGCGCCATGATCTACCCGGGCGTGATCATGGGGGTGGCGGGCGGGGCCATCACGATCCTGCTCGTCTTCGTCATCCCGACGTTTCAGAGCATGTTCGCCTCGGTCAACATGGAGCTGCCGCTCCCGACTCGCGTCGTCATCGCCATGTCGGATTTCCTGATCGGCTACTGGTGGGCCATCGCCCTGGGCATCGGCGGCATGGTGTTCGGGATCCGCAGCTACTACGCCACCGCGGCCGGTCGGCTGCAGATCGACAGCGCGCTGCTGCGGGCGCCGGTGCTCGGAGACATCATCCGGAAGTCGGCGGTATCGCGCTTCACCCGGACGCTCGGCACGCTGGTCAGCTCGGGCGTGTCGATTCTCGAAGGCCTCGAGATCACGGCCAAGACGGCCGGCAACCAGGTGGTGCACAATGCGGTCATGGAGTCGCGCCAGAGCATCGCCGGCGGTGAGACCATCGCGGCGCCGCTCGAGAAGTCCAAGGTGTTCCCGCCGATGGTCATCTCGATGATCGCGGTGGGTGAGCAGACCGGCGGGCTGGACGAGATGCTGGGCAAGATCGCCGACTTCTACGACGAAGAGGTCGACGTGGCCGTGAGCGCGCTCGTCAGCCTCATGGAGCCGGCCATGATCGTGCTCCTGGGCGTGATCGTCGGCGGCATGGTGATCGCCATGTATCTGCCGATCTTCGACATGATGAACGCGGTGCAGTAAGTCGCTGCTGGCCTCCCGTGGAGGCACTGGTTCCGTAAGCGACGGGTGGGCATATGCTCACCCGTCGCTTGCATTTGTCGGTCGCGCAAACGAACTCGCCCTACTTCCTGCGTCGCCGCGTGAGCTCGACCGCAGATGTGGGGCGCTAGTCTGTCTGCCCCGTCAGCACCACGGCACGGGCGGCCTGGAACTGCATCTCCTTCTGCTATTCCTCCGACCGGCTCGCGTGCACCCCGCTTGCGTGCGCCGCCGAACGCGTCCTGCTGGCGCGGCGGCCGGCCTGAGGCTTCGTTTGAGATCCCGCCCCGAGGCGCATCATGACTGATCCTGGAGTGACCGTATTCCACGGCCCCGCGGCGACGGCGGCCCTCCGTCGCTGGAGTACGCCCCACCGATGACCGGGCTCGTTCAGGGAGACGAGATCCGCGTCGGCCTCATCGGGTTCGGCTACTCGACCCGAACGTTCCACCGGCCGTTGCTCATGGCCACGGCCGGCTACCGGATCGCGGCGGTGGCGTCCAGCCGTCCCCGGGAGGTGGAAGCCGAGCTTCCGGGCGTCGCCATCTTCGCGGACCCGGTGGCGCTCACCAGGCATCCGGAGCTGGACCTGGTGGTCATCGCCACCCCGAATGCCACGCACGCGTCGCTGGCTGAAGCCGGCGTGCGTGCCGGGCGCCACGTCGTCGTGGACAAGCCGTTCACCCTTACGGCCGACGAGGCGAGGCACCTGACCGCCCTCGCGCGAGATCGGGGAACGCTGCTCTCCGTCTTCCAGAATCGCCGATGGGACAGCGATTTCCTGACCGTGCAGGACGCGCTGCGCCGGGGCCTGCTCGGGCAGGTCGCGCTCTGCGAATCCCGCTTCGATCGGTTTCGTCCGCAGATCCGCGACCGCTGGCGCGAAGGCGCAGGTCCGGGCGCGGGACTGCTCTACGATCTGGGCCCGCACCTCATCGATCAGGCGCTCGTGCTGTTCGGGCCGCCGGAGTCGGTTCAGGCGACTCTGGCCCGGCAGCGGCCCGAGGCGGTGAGCGTGGATTTCGCGCACCTCGTCCTGCGCAACGGCGAGCGTATCGTGACCTTGCAAGCCGGCTCACTCGTGCCGGGAGGCAGCCCGCGCTTCAGCCTCCACGGTGATCGCGCGAGCCTGATCAAGCGGCATCCCGACGTGCAGGAAGCGCAGCTGCGGCAGGGGAAGCGGCCCGGGTCCGCCGGATGGGGCGTGGATCCGGACGACGCGGTGCTGTACGACGGCGCATCCGGTGAGCCTCGCACGGTGAAATCGATTCCCGGCGAACAGCGCCGCTACTATGAAGCCGTGCGTGAGGCGCTGCACGGCCGCGCGGCGAATCCCGTGACTCCCGAGCAGGCGACGACCGTGATGCGGGTGCTGGAGGCGGCGCTTCGGTCCGGCGCCGAGCACCGGCGCGTGGTCCTCGAGTACGCCGACGACGAGCGAGCCGCCTGGCCCTGACGACGGACACCTGCCTTCGGGCCAGATGGCGGACAGCTCTCTCGTCAACTATCCGCCGAAGGACCTCGTGGTGCGCGCGCGAACCGATCTGTCCGCGCTGCTACCGGCCATCGGCCGGATCGTGCGGGCCGTCGATCGGATCAGCCGATCTCGCATGTGCGCCCGCTGACGGACATGGTCGCCGAGGAGACGGCGACCCGCGTGACACAGCTCCGTCTGCTCGGGACCCTCTGCGTGATCGCCCTGCTCATCGCGGGTCTCGGGATTCACGGACTGCTGGCCTTCACCGTGGCGCGCCGCGCGCAGGAGATCGGCATCCGGCGGGCGCTCGGCGAGCGGGCCGGGAGCGTCGTTCGCCGGGTGCTTCGGGAAGGCCTCGCGCTGGCGCTCGCCGGCATCGGCGTCGGCGTCTGGCCCGCATATCTCTCCGCCACGGCGCTCCGTGCGCAGCTGGCCGGCGTTGGCCCCGGCGATCCGACGACGTTCGCGATCGCGGCGGCCCTCTGCCTGGTTACCGCGGCAATCGGTTGCCTCCGACCCGTGGTGCGCGCGGCACGTGTCGATCCGATGACCGCGCTACGGCAGGATTGAGCCGGACGCGACGACCGGTCTGGCGCCCGGCCGTTGCACCTCGCGCTCGGGTTACCGCGTGCCGGCTGCCTGGGCGTGACGGGCAGGTCCCTCGGGCGACGTGGCGACGCTCGGCGCGAGCTGCTGCCCGACCGGCAAGCTTCGGATCCGCCGGCCCGTCGCCGCGAAGATCGCGTTGCAGAGCGCCGGCGCGATCGGCGGCACGCCCGGCTCCCCGACGCCACCAGGAAGCGCCGTGCTGGGCACGGTGTGGACCACCAGCTCCCGGGGAGCGGCATCCATGCGCGCGACCCGGTAGTCGGTATAGTTGGACTGCACCACCCGTCCGCCTTTGAAGCTGATCTCGCCGTACAGCGCGTTGCCGAGACCCATGATCGTGGCGCCTTCCATCTGAGAGCGCACCCGCTCGGGATGGGTGACCGTGCCGACGTCGGCGGCCACGTCGACGCGGGGGATCAGCAGAGAGCCATCGGGCTTCACCTGGACCTGCACCACGGCGGCGATATAGCTGACGAAGCTGCGGTGCACCGCGATGCCACGGCCGCTGCCTTCCGCGAGCGGCCGCCCCCACCCCGATTTCTCGGCCGCGAGCTCGAGTACCCGACGGTAGCGGGCGATCTCGATCGGGTAGTCGTCGAAATTCCGGTCGTAATTCCATGGCTCCGCGGCCAGTCCGGCCTTGCTCAGGTCCACCCGCCGGTCCGGACCCAGCAGCTCGAGCAGGAATTCCTTCGGATCGCGCCCCGCGGCATGCGCCAGCTCGTCCGCGAAGGAGCCGATGGCGAAGGCGTGCGGGATGTTGATGACCGAGCGATACCAGCCGATCCTGACGTGGGCGACGGCGGGTCCGTTTTCGCAGCGCAGATTCGGGATGTCGAACGGAAGATCGGTGACGCCCTGACCGACCTCGGCATCGCCCGCGTAGCGGACGTTCGGGGCGAAGGTCGATTGGATCGACGGGAGGACGGTGCGGTGCAGCCAGGCCGTGACCCGCCCGTTGCCGTCGAGACCGGCCTCGAGGTGCTGGGCCGCAACCGTGTGGAAGTAGTCCTGCTGGATGTCGTCCTCACGAGTCCACATCACCTTCACCGGCTTTCCGGCTTCCCGCGCCAGCAGCGCCGCCTCCACGATATAGTCCGGTTTCGACTTTCTGCCGAAGCCGCCGCCCAGGAGCGTCACGTCCACCCGGACGTCCTCCACCGGAATGCCGAGCGCCTGGGCGACGGTGTCGCGCGCCGCCTGTGGGTTCTGCGTCGCGGCCTGGATCGCGCACTTGCCGTTCTCGAAGGTCGCGAGCGCGGCCAGCGGCTCCATCTGCGCATGGCCGAGGTGCGGGATGTAGTAGTCGGCCTGGTGCCGTTTGGCCGCGGTGCCGAGCGCGCGCGCGACGTTCCCCTGGTTGCGGACCACCTTGCCGGGGCGGCGCGCCGCGCGCTCGAGCTCGGCGCGATACAGTGCCGAGTCGTAGTCCGCGTTCGGGCCGTCGTTCCAGGTGATCTTGAGCCGCTGGCGCCCCTGAAGCGCGGCCCAGGTGCTCCTCGCGAGCACGGCCACCCCGCCCACCGGCAGGAACCCGGATGGCGGCGGCGTGGCGGCCAGCCGGATTACCCGGTCGACACCCGGCACCTTCTCGGCGTCGGCCGAGTCCAGCGATGCCAGGGTGCCTCCGTAGACCGGGGGCCGGACGATGACGGCGTACAGCATCCCGTCTCGCCGGAGGTCCATGCCGTACTGCGCGCGCCCCGTCGTCATGTCGAACAGATCGACGATCGGGATCTCCTTGCCGATATACCGGAACTCGGACGGCTCCTTGAGCCGGACCGACTCCTTGGCGGGCGTGGGGAGCGCCCGCGCCGCCGACACCAGCTCGGCGTATGGCAGCTTTCGACCGCTGGGGCGATGCACCACCTCGTGCATCCGCGCCTGCACCTCGGCGACCGGCACCTTCCATTGCGCGGCGGCCGCGCCTTCCAGCATCGACCGCGCGATGGCGCCCGCCTGGCGGACGGGCACGTAAAAGTCCCGGATGCTGCGCGAGCCGTCGGTGTTCTGGGAGCCGTAGGTCTCTTCGTCTCCCGGGGCCTGCTCGACCTTCACGCGCGCCCAGTCGGCCTCGAGCTCGTCCGCGACGAGCATGGCGAGGGACGTGCGGACGCCCTGGCCCATCTCGGAGCGATGGCAGATCACGGTCACGGTCCCGCTGTCGTCCAGCCGCACGTACGCGGCCGGGCTGAAGGTTTCGCCGGTGCTTCTCCGGCTGCCGCGCAGCGCTTCGTCGAGGCGACGGCATCCGCTGGCCGACACGACGATGACGAGGCCCCCGGCAGCCAGCCCTTTCAGGAACTCACGACGGTCGATCGATGAGGGAGTTGTCATGATGCCCGCCCCCCGGCTTCCCGGATGGCTGCGCGGATCCGGGTATAGGTGCCGCAGCGGCAGATGTTGCCCGCCATCGCACGATCGATCTCCGCATCGTCCGGGCGTGGGGTGCGCTCGAGGAGCGCGGCGGCCTGCATGATCTGCCCGCTCTGGCAGTATCCGCACTGGGGCACGTTGTGGGCGCGCCACGCGCGCTGCACCGGATGATCGCCCTTGTCACTGAGGCCTTCGATGGTGACGATGGGCTTGCTCTGGGCGGCGGACACCGGCGTGACGCAGGCGCGCACGGCCTGCCCGCCAAGGTGCACCGTGCAGGCGCCGCACGCGGCGACGCCGCAGCCGTACTTGGTGCCCGTGAGACCGAGCTCGTCCCGGAGATACCACAGCAGCGGCGTGGCGGCGTCTCCGTCGAACTGGTGGGAGCGACCGTTCACGTTCAGACTGATCATACGTCGACCTCTAGAATCGGAGGGAGCTCCACGGCGGGTGACTGCGGGGGCCACGGGGACGAGCCACCTGCTCGGCCGCCGTTTTCTATATAATGCGAAGGCTGCCGCACGCAACCAAGCGCCGCTGGCGGCTCGCCCACCGGTCGCGCTATTCTCAGACACCCGAGCCCGAGTCGGCCCATGGTCCGTTCCCTCCTGTTCCTCCTCGTCGTTCTGTCCGCGCCGCTCACCGCCTGCGGAGGACGCGAGCGCGACCAGCAGCTCGCGCAGTGCGTCGACATCTATCGATCCATGTATATCGGCGGGCATGTGCGCGACTGCCTGGTGCAGCGCTTCGGCTGGTCCGCCGAGGACGCCGCGTCCGCCGAGCGGAAGCACCTGAGCAACGTTCACCCGGACAGCGCCGCACAGGCGGACAGCGGACGAGTCGGCGACAGTTCGGACCACTAGCGAACCCATCCCGTCACCGGCGCGCTCGCCGGCTTGGCCGGCCGGGAATCTCACCCGAGGTTGGCGAAGGCCCGGCTGCGTATCTGGTGCCGAGCTCCCGCGCGACGTACCATCCGGGCTACGCCCCACCCCCGCGACACAGGAGGATCGAGGCATGAGTGGAGTACGTGTCCTGGTAGGCACGCGGAAAGGCGCCTTCGTCCTGTCCGCCGACGGCAAACGGCAGCGATGGGATGTCAGCGGTCCGCATTTTCCCGGGTGGGAGATCTACCACCTGAAGGGATCTCCCGTCGATCCCGACCGACTCTACGCGTCGCAGTCGAGCGGATGGTTCGGGCAGCTCATCCAGCGCTCCGATGACGGCGGCCGCACTTGGGAGGCGGTCGGGAATGAGTTCGCCTATGACGGCGTGCCGGGTACCCACCAGTGGTACGACGGGACGCAACATCCCTGGAAGTTCGCGCGCGTGTGGCATCTCGAGCCGTCGCTCACCGACCCGGACACGATCTACGCGGGGGTCGAGGACGCGGCGCTGTTCCGCTCGACCGACGCGGGCCGAAGCTGGCACGAGCTCGCCGGACTTCGCGAGCACTCGTCCGGGCCGTCCTGGCAGCCCGGCGCGGGCGGCATGTGCCTCCATACCATTCTGCTCGATCCCAGCGACCCCCAGCGCATCTTCATCGCCATCTCCGCGGCAGGCGCGTTCCGGACCGACGATGGTGGGAAGACGTGGCGGCCGATCAACCGCGGCCTGCGGTCGCAGGGCCTCCCCGACCCGGACGCGGAGGTCGGGCACTGCGTGCATCGGATCGCCATGCACCGGTCGCGACCGGGCGTGCTGTTCATGCAGAAGCACTGGGACGTGATGCGGAGCGATGACGCCGGGGACTCGTGGAGCGAGGTGAGCGGCGACCTGCCGACCGACTTCGGCTTCTCGATCGACGTGCACGCGCACGAAGCGGAGACCATCTACGTGGTCCCGATCAAGAGCGACTCCGAGCATTTCCCGCCCGAGGGCAAGCTCCGCGTGTACCGCAGCCGGACCGGCGGGGGCGAGTGGGAACCGCTCACCAAGGGGCTGCCGCAGCGCGATTGCTACGTCAACGTCCTCCGGGACGCCATGTCGGTGGATGCACTCGACTCCTGCGGCATCTACTTCGGCACCACCGGCGGGCAGGTCTACGCCTCGGCGGACGCCGGCGACAGCTGGAATCCGATCGTCCGGGATCTGCCGCCCGTGCTGTCGGTCGAGGTGCAGACGCTGCCATGATCCGCGTCGTCCTCCCGCACCACCTGCGGACGTTGGCGCGCGTGGGGGAGGAGGTGGAGCTCGAGGTCCGGGGATCGGCCACCCAGCGCTCGGTGCTCGACGCGCTCGAAGCCGGCTACCCGGTACTCCGCGGAACCATCCGGGACCATGTCACGCATGAGCGACGGGCGTTCGTGAGATTCTTCGCCTGCGAACAGGACCTCTCACACGAGCCGCCCGATGCGCCCCTGCCCGAGGCGGTCGTGCGCGGCGTGGAGCCGTACCTCGTCGTCGGAGCGATGGCCGGAGGGTAGTCGAGCCCCATGTCGAACCCGGAGGCGCTCGTTCGACGTGTAGGTAGCGACATGGGGCGCCAGCTGCGAGCCTCGCGGCCAACACTCCTCCGGAGGTTCTGTGATCGACTTTCCCCTGACGTCCCGCTGGCGAGCCTGGGCGCCCTGTCTGCTGAGCGTTCTCAGGATCATGTCGGCCTTCCTGTTCATCCAGGTGGGCTCCGCCAAGTTGTTCGCCTTTCCGGCCGCGGTCATGCCGGGGGGTGGCACGGCGCCGATAAGTTCCCTGGCGGGCATCGCCGGCGTGCTGGAGGTGTTCGGGGGAGGGCTGTTGCTGTTGGGACTCTTCACCCGCCCGGTGGCTTTCCTGCTCTCGGGAGAGATGGCCGTCGCCTACTTCTACGGGCATGCCCCGCAAGGATTCTGGCCGGTGCTCAACCAGGGCACCGACGCCATCTTCTATTGTTTTCTCTGGCTCTACGTATCCGCCGCGGGCCCGGGTCCCTGGAGCCTAGACGCCCGGATGCGCGGGACCGAAGTCGATTTCCCCGGGGCTCGTTCGACGCGGTAATAGAGCCCCGATGCGCGAGGCTCGCATCCGACCACTACGGGAGTGACGAACATGCGATACATGACGCTGTACAAGCCCGGGCGAGAGTCCAACGCGCCCCCGAGCGAGCACGAGATGGCAGCCCTGGGCCAGCTCATCGAGGAGATGACGCGGTCCGGGGTGCTGATCGCCACCGATGGGCTCCAGCCCAGCTCCAAGGGGGCGCGAGTAGAGATCTCTGAAGGCAAGTTCACCGTGACCGACGGACCATTCACCGAAACCAAGGAGTTGGTCGCCGGCTATGCGATCATCGACGTGCAGTCGAAGCAGGAAGCGATCGAGCTGGCCAGACGATTTCTCGCGGTGATGGGTGAGGGCCAGAGTGAGATCCGCCTGATGCATGATGGGCCGGATTGCGGCCCCGGCGCGCCGCACTCGGCGGAGCAGCGGGAGGCGCTCGTGTCATGAGATTCATGATGCTCATGATCCCCAAGGGATACGAGACCGCTACTCCGGGAACGGTGCCGGATGCCAAGGCGGTGGCGGCCATGATGAAGTACAACGAATCGCTGCAGCGGGCGGGTGTCCTGCTGGCGCTCGATGGGCTGCACCCGCCGTCGATGGGGGCGCGCGTCTCCTTCGAGGGCGGCAAGCCCAAGGTGACCGACGGTCCCTTCGCCGAGGCAAAGGAGGTGTTGGGGGGCTACTGGATGATCCAGGTGAAATCGAAGGAAGAGGCCGTGCAGTGGGCCTCGCGCTGTCCCGGCGGCCCGAACGAGGTCATCGAGGTTCGCCAGGTGCAGGAGATGTCCGATTTCCCCGCTGATGTCCAGGCGGCGGCATCGGGATTTGCCGAGATGCAGGAGCAGGTGAAATCTCGGCCGTCCTAGTCCCGCGGGTCGCCGGAGACCCCTTCGGCGACCACGCGCACGTCACTGCCGGCCGGGATGCGTACCATCGACCGACGCGGCTACATTGCCAGACCACTTCACTCAGGCCGCTGACCAAAGGCTCGGTACGATGCAGCGTTGGAGGTTGTTCGCGACGGCCGTCGCGACGGCCATGCTCGTTGGCCGTGTACGCACAGCTCCTGCCCAGGACCTCACCTGGAAGAACGGGCTGACCTTCTACGTCGACAACACGGAATTCTTCAATCCCTACAGGACCGGCGAGACCCTGCTCGGCGGCCAGATCCTCAGCTACCTCTCGGCGGCACTCGGGCCCAGGTCGGAGATCGTGGCGGGGTTCCATGGCAACCACCGGAGCGGCGACTCCCGCTTCCTCGAGCCCTTCAAGCCGATTCTCGGCTTCCGATACCGCACCGAGCATTCGCTGGGCGCGGTCGGCACGCTGGTCACCGAGGACCGCCATGGCTTCCTCGAGCCGCTCGAGGGCACGCTGCTCGATATCGTTCGTCCGGTCGAGTACGGAGTTCAATGGCGGGAGCGGCATGCGGCCGGCGGTGGGGAGATCTTTCTCAACTGGCAGCGGCTCAACACCGCGCAAGGGCGCGAGGTGTTCGACTTCGGGCTGCTCCTGCACGCCAACCCCACCCGCTGGCTCAGGCTCGAGATGCAGGGGCACGGACTGCATCACGGCGGGCAGCTCTTCTCCGCCGGCCAGCCGGTCGCCAACAACCAGGCGCTCGCGCTCGGCGGGCAGGTGCATGGCGTGCTGCCGTTCGCCGGTCGGAGCTCGCTCCGCGTCTTTCGCCTCGTGAGCCACGGGGACGTGGACAGCGTACCCGCGGGGCGGCCCGATCATGGTCACGGCACATACATCCGTGCCGCGGTGACGCCGGGCAACTGGCTCGAGCTGTTCGCGATCGCGTGGTGGGGCCGGAATTTCGTGTCCAACGAGGGCGATGCGAACTACAACTCCCAGGGGTCGGACGCCGCGTTCTATCACAGCTATCGCAAGTACCAGGAAATCGGCCTCGCGCGTCGGACGCCGATCGAGGCCGGACTCACGCTCGACACCGAGCTCCGGTTCCACCGCATCGACGACCGGCGCAGCATCGCGATCGGCACGTCGCCGTGGGAGTACTCGTATCGGGTCATGGTGCGGGCCCCGTTCGACCTGCGGCTCGGGCCGCCGCCTGGGGCGTCCGCTCGGTAGGGTCCGGGGACGCGGCGGGAATATTTACGCCGTGCCAGGCATGCCGACGCCGCGCCAGCTCTCCCTACGCCCCGGCTGGCGTGCTCAGTCGGCCGCCCTGAGGTACTGCACCGGCCAGCGCGGCGACGCGCCCAGCGCCTTGGCGGCCCGCAGTGGCCAGTACGGATCCCGCAGCAGCTGCCGCGCCAGCAGCACGACGTCCGCCTTGCCTTCGCCGATCAGCGTGTTCGCCTGCTCGACCGATGTGATCAGACCGACGGCGCCGGTTGGCAGGCCCGACTCGCGTCGGATCCGCTCCGCGAAATCCACCTGATAGCCCGGCCCCGTCGGAATGCGCACGCCGGGCACCAGCCCGCCCGACGAGCAATCCACGAGATCGACGCCGAGCGACCCGAGCTGTCGGGCGAGCGCAACCGACTGCTCGATGTCCCAACCTCCCTCGGCCCAGTCGGTGGCCGAGAGCCGCGCCCACAGCGGCAGCTCTTCCGGCCAGACGGCCCGCACCGCGCGCGTTACCTCGAGGACGAGCCGGATCCGATTGTCGAACGAGCCGCCGTACTCGTCCTCCCGATGGTTCGAGAGCGGGGAGAGAAACTCGTGCAGCAGGTAGCCGTGGGCGGCGTGGAGTTCGATCACCTGAAATCCCGCCACGAGGGCCCGGCGGGCCGCGGCCGCGAACGCGTCGATGACCCTGGCGATCCCCGCCCCATCCAGGCGGTTCGACGGAGGATCTCCGGGCCGGAACGGGTCGGGGCTCGGGGCGAAGGGCGTCCAACCGCCGTCCGCTTCGAGGATACGCGTTCCACCTTCCCATGGCGGGCGCGTGCTCGCCTTGCGTCCCGCATGCGCGAGCTGGATCCCCGCGGCGGCGCCATGCTCGCGAATGAACCGCGTGCACCGCGCGAGCCCATCGATGTGCTCGTCGCGCCAGAGGCCCAGGTCCGCCGGCGAGATCCGGCCCTCGGGCGTGATCGCGGTGGCCTCGGTAAGCACGAGCGCGGCACCGCCGACCGCGCGCGTGCCAAGATGGACGAGATGCCAGTCGTTGGCGAAGCCGTCGCGACTGGAATACTGGCACATCGGGCTCACGACGATGCGGTTGTGAAGCTCGAGTGTGCGAGAGGTGAACGGCTCGAAGAGGGCGGGGGTCGGCACCGGGTCGGTCATCTCCGCAACATAAACGTGGTGCCGCGATGTAGCCTCGATCACCGCACCGCCTGGGCGGAACGACGCATCTCTGCCGGCACGCGGGGAGTCGCCCCGTCCGCACACTCGATACAGGAGACACGAGTCATGGCCGACACCACGATCACCAAAGTCGATTCGTCGCACTCGCCCACCGGCTCGATGGGCCAGAAGTATCTGGCCTCGGGCAAGCTCGTCGGCATGCGGCTCTGGGTAAGCGAAGGACCCGGGGACCCCAAGCCGCCGAGCCGCCGAGACTATGAGACGGTGGGCTATGTCATCGGTGGCCGCGCCGAGCTCCAGCTCGAGGGCCAGACGGTCCGCCTCGAACCGGGCGACAGCTGGGTGGTCCCGGAGGGTGCCGAGCACACCTATCGTATCCTCGAGGAATTCACGGCACTCGAGGCGACTTCGCCACCGGCCCACGCGCACGGCCGGGACGAGCATTCGAGAGGGAAGCCGTAACGCCTGTTCTCCATCCCTCCCGGGGGGCATTGGCCCCGGAATTGCCCCTGTACAGGCGGTTCCGTGCTCCACGACCCTGGTAATCCCCCCGACAGGAGGACTCATGGCGGCTAAGCGACTGGCAGTTCTGACCCTCGCCGTGCTCGCGGGCTGCGGCGGCGACCGCGGTGCGAGCATGGCGGCGGACAGCCTGAGCCGCGATCTGCAACGACTTCCGGTCGACTCCTCGGCCCTCCTGAACGATCAGGCCGCCGCGACCCCGGTAGCTGCTGCTACGCCGAAGCCGGCCCCGAAGCCCAAGCCGAAGCCCAAGCCTGCCCCCAAGCCCGCGCCGGCTCCAGCGCCGGCTCCGGCGCCGGCTCCATTGGCCCTTGGCTCGGGCACCACGCTTTCGACGACCGTCGATCGCGAGATCACCTCGAAGACCGACAAGCCGGGTGCCAGCGTGACGGGTACCGTGTCCAGCGATGTGAAGGACGCTTCCGGACGCGTCGTCATCCCCGCCGGCGCGAAGGTGACGATGACCATCACCGAGATCCACGAGTCCGAGAACAAGGGTGACAAGACCGGCAAGCTGACGCTGACGCCGACGGCGGTGATGATCGAAGGCCAGAGCTACGCGCTGGACGGCTCCGCCGTGGCGCTCGATCGGACCCTGCGCGACCGCAAGACCAACGCGGGCGACGTGGCCAAGGTTGGCGCGGGCACCGCCGCCGGCGCCATTGTCGGACGCGTCATCGGCGGCAGCACCAAGGGCGCCGTGATCGGCGGCATCATCGGAGGAGCCGTCGGAACTCAGCGCGCCATCGAGACCCAGGATCGCGACGTCGTGGTCCCGGCGAGCTCGCGCGTCGAGGTGACGCTCGGAGGGCAGTTCACGCGATAGGGATGGACAAAGACGATCAGGTCGTCGTCCACGAGCCGCTGAACATCTTCCGTTCTCCTGTGCGCGGCGAGGGGCATGCTCTTTGAGTATGCCCCTTTCGCGTGCGCGGCCGGCCCCCTCCCAGCACTGCCCACTGTGAGCGCGGACACCGACGGGGGACTTCCGCCCGCGCTTTATGATTGGTCACCCTGCGACGGGATAAATTGAAGGCATGTCGAGAGCTTTCGTCGACGAGGACGCAGGAGGCGGCGACTCCGATGGCCGCTATACGCTTCCGGACCGTGCGGATCCGGATTTCGGGCGGTCCGCTGCGCGCGCGTTGCTGCGGGGAGCGGATCGTGGCGACACGGTCGGGGCCGAGGCGGCCACCGGCTACTACTGGGGCGACCCCGCCCTCGTGACCGAAGTCGAGCGCATCCTCGCCGAGGCGCGCGACGACGGCGACGATCGTTTGGAGCAGCTGGCGGAACGGTACCTGCGGGCCATTGTCCGGCCACGCCGCTCATAGCCAGGAGGTTATATGCCGGACGACCACGATCCCGCCGCGGAAGGCGGCATCCCAGCCGCCGAGCTCGACGGCGTCCTCAATCCCCATCGCGACGAGGAGCGGGCGCGGGCCCGCGAGCACAATGTCGATGTGCTCGGCCAGCGTGGCGTGCTGCTCTTCGGCGACGAGCGCGACGAGGAGCTCGCCGACCTCTGGTCGGCGGTCGACCGCTTCGAGTCGCTCGTCGAGGCGCGTGGGGGGGACACCTTCACCAACTCGCCCGACTCCTCGGAGCCCGATAACCCCGACTTCGTGCTGCCCGAGCGTCGTGCCCGCGAGCCCGTGGCCGACTACGTCGGCCGGATCCTCGCGGCGACCGACGGCCTCACCCGGTTCGAGCGCGACACCGGCCCCGCCGCCTGACCGTCACGCGCGTCAGCGCCGCTGCAACAGCGGGCTCCGCCGGTAGGGAAAGACATCTACCACGTCGCCCGCGGTGAGCCGCTGCTGGGCCCGCTGCCAGAACTCGACGTCCAGCAGGTCGGCGTGATTTTCCAGGAAGGCGTCCCGCGCGGCCCCGGCGGGCACGAGGAACGCGCCGAACTCTTCGGGGAACACGTCCTGATCGCCGACGTAGAACCACGGCTCCGCGGAGAACTCCTCCTCGATGGATGTGGGTTGCGGAATGCGCCGGAATCGACACTCGGTGAGCAGGCATAGCTCGTCGTAGTCGTAGCAGATCACCCGGCCGTTCCTGGTGATGCCGAAGTTTTTCAGCAGCATGTCCCCGGTGAAGATGTCGGCGGCCGCGAGATCCTTGATGGCGGTGCCGTACTCGACGACGGCATCGCGGGCGGTACCCGGGTCGGCATCGCGCAGGAAGATGTTGAGGGGAATGAGCCGGCGTTCCGTGTAGACGTGCCGGACGATCACTCGTTCGGCCTCCGCCCGTACGGTCATGGACGCGACGCGCAGCAGATAGGCCAGGAGGTCGTCCGGAAAACAGCGTCTGGGAAACTCCAGATGCTCGAACTCCTGCGCGTCCGCCAGCCGGCCCACGCGGTCGCGCACGAACACGAAGTGATACTTGTCCATCACCGCCTGCCGCGTGGTGTTCTTCGGCGCCCCGAAGCTGTCCTTGATGATCTTGAACACGAGGTTGAAGGCGGGCAGGGTGAACACCGCCATGACCATCCCCTCGTCGCCTTCGGCGAAGGCGAATCGCGCGTCCGGGTGGCCGAGGTAGGTCATGAGGTTCCGGAACAGCTCGGTCTTGCCGTGCTTGTTGTACCCGATGGCGTTGTAGAGCTCGTCGATCCGTTTGAACGGCATGATCGTGCGCAGAAACTCCACGAGCTCTCGCGGCCGACGCACGTCCACCCGGAAGTACATCCAGCTGAATCCGAAGACGATGCTGGCCTCGTTCTGCGTCAGGAGCACCGCGTCGACGACGATGCCGCGCTCCGCGCGGAGGAGCGGGAGCACGAGCGGCAGCACGAGCCCTTCCCGCCGCACCCGACCGACGACGTAGGCGCCCTTGTTCCGGTAGAACACCGAGCGCAGCACGTCGATGGTGATCGGGCCGCGCTCGGCGAGCGTATCGAGCGTGTCGGTGATGAGCCGGGCGACGATCGCCGCGTCGCGCGCGAGGTCCGCGTACGGCACCGACCAGGCCAGCCGCTCGAGGATGCGCCGGACGACGCCGGCGTCCACCGCGTCGACCTGGTCGGTGTCATACAGCGGCTCCGAATCGGCCGGCGCGGGAGCCGGCGACGGATCGAGGTACTCGATGGCGGCATCCACGCCGACTGTGCTGAACACGCGGCGCGTCACCGAGTTGAAGAATGTCTGCGCGAGCTCGGCGTCGGGGCGGTCGACGACGCCCCCGGCGTGACAGGCGCGCATGGCCGCCCACAGCGTGCGCTCCATGAGCGCGTCCTGCAGGATGTCCTGCACGTCCGCCACCGCCGCGTCCACGTGGGTGCGGTAGAGCGCGAGCCGCTCGGTGGCGTCCGCCTGGGCCCCGCGCCAGTCTCGCCGCTCGAATCGGTCGCGGGCCCGCCCGGTGATCTCCTCGAAGCCGCGATGATAGCGATCGTACGCGCCGTGAATCGCGGCCACGGCTCGGTTGCCGATCACGGGGCACGCTGGCAGATTCAGCGTCGATTCACGGCCGATCGCACTCATTCCGATCCATCGCGGGGAACGCGTTCATGACAGTCTCCATTCAGGGCGACACGATCACCATGCGCGCCGGCCGGCTCGAGGTGCCCGCGCACCCCGTCATCCCGTTCATCGAGGGCGACGGCACCGGACCCGACATCTGGCGTGCCTCGCAGCACGTCTTCGATGAGGCCGTCCGCCGCGCCTATGGCGGGAAGCGGCGCGTGGCCTGGCTCGAGGTCCTGGCCGGCGAAAAGGCCAAGAACCAGCTCAACAGCTGGCTTCCGGATGATACCCTGGCGGCGATCGACCACCACCTCGTCGCCATCAAGGGCCCGCTGACCACACCGGTCGGAGGCGGCTTCCGCTCCCTGAACGTGGCGCTCCGCCAGAAGCTCGATCTCTATGCCTGCGTTCGACCGGTGCGGTGGTTCGAGGGAGTGCCCTCGCCCGTGAAGGCCCCGCAGGACGTGGACATGATCATCTTCCGCGAGAATACCGAGGATATCTACGCGGGCATCGAGTACAAGGCCGGCACCGCCGAAGCTCGCCGGGTGGTCGAGTTCCTCCAGCAGCAGATGGGTGCCCAGACCATCCGGTTCCCGGCCACCAGCGCCGTCGGCATCAAGCCGATCTCCGAAGAGGGCTCCAAGCGGCTCATCCGTTCGGCGCTCGACTACGCGGTGGCCCGCACGTCGCCGAGCGTGACGCTGGTCCACAAGGGCAACATCATGAAGTTCACCGAGGGCGGGTTCCGTGACTGGGGCTACGAGGTGGCTCGCGAGGAGTATGGGGCCGTCGAGATCGACGGCGGCCCGTGGTGCCGGCTGCCCTCGGGCGTGGTGGTGAAGGACGTCATCGCCGACGCGTTCCTCCAGCAGATCCTCACGCGGCCGCGCGAGTACAGCGTGATCGCCACCATGAATCTCAACGGCGACTACATCTCGGACGCGCTGGCCGCGCAGGTGGGTGGCATCGGCATCGCCCCGGGAGCCAACATCAACTACCTGACCGGACACGCCGTGTTCGAGGCCACCCATGGCACCGCACCGAAGTATGCCGGTCAGGACAAGGTGAACCCCGGCTCGGTGATCCTGTCCGGCGAGATGATGTTCCGCTACATGGGATGGAACGAGGCGGCCGACCTCATCATCACATCGCTCGAGAAGACCATCGCCCAGAAGCGCGTCACCTACGACTTCGAGCGTCTCATGACGGGCGCGACGCTGCTCAAGACCAGCGAGTTCGGACAGGCGATGGCGGGGAACATGGGGTGAGCGGTACGCGGTGAGCGGGGCTCACCGCCCCTTCAGCCTTCCGATCTCCCGCCGGTCCCGCTTCGTCGGCCTGCCCTTCTCGGGCACGAACGCGGCGTGCAGCGTCTTGAGCTGCAGGGCCATCGCCTCGCGGGCCGCCACGCTCTCCGGCCGCTCCTCGTACAACTCGGCCGCTGCCGATGCCGGCCCTCGCCGCCCCGACAGGGCACGAACCGTGACCAGGAATTCGTAGGGTCCCTGCCGTACCCGAACCTCGTCGCCTGCCTGCAGCGGCTTGGCCCGCTTCGCCCGGTCTCCATTCACCTGCACCTTCCCGCCGGCAATCGCTTCCGAGGCCAGCGCGCGCGTCTTGAAGAAGCGGGCCGCCCACAGCCACTTGTCCAGGCGGACCCGTCCGTCGTCCGCGTCGTCGTCCCGTCGCATGCTGAATACTGTACCGACCGGCGCGACATTTGCAGACCGTATGGAGATTCTCTCCCGCGTGGACTCGCATGCTGCCTCTCCCTCCGGTTTGGGTCGCCATCGCCCTTGCCATCGCTCCGGTGGCCGCGCCGCGCACGCCCCTCGTTCCGGCGGCGCGCGGGGACTCGATCATCACCGACGCGACCGTGGCGCTCGAGCGCGGGCGGCCCTGGGAGGCCAGCCGGCTCATTTCCGTCCTGCTGGCGGATTCTGCCCGGCGGACGCCCGACGCGGTGATGCTGGCGGCTACGGCCGCGAGCCGGTGGGGCGGATGGCGGGAGGTGTCCCGCCTGCTGCATGGCCAGACCTGGCTCGACGGCGCCTATGAGGCCCGGGGGCGGCGTCTGCTGGCCCGGGCCGCGCTCGAGCTGGGCGCGGATTCGGCCGCCGCCGCGCACGCTCTGGCCGCTCCCGCATCGCCGGTCGATACCGTGGAAGGCGAGCGCCTCGTGCTTCTTGCAACGGCGCTCGAGCGGCTGCACGCCCGTGACAGCGCCGCCGCCACGTACCTGCGCGCCGCCGTCCGGCTGCCGGCCATCGGCGGGTGGCTGCGGGTCCGGGCAGCCGCGGTGACCGACGACAGCGCCGCCCGCGCCGCGCTCTACGCGCCCATCGACGATCCGCTGGTACGCGAGCGGATCGGCTGGAGCGAGGCCGCCGCACACCGAGGCGTCGGCGATCTCGACGGCGCGGCCGCGCGATTCGATGCCCTTGGCGCGCGCGCCACCGCGCTCCGCCTTCGGCTCGCTTCGAGTCCCGACAGCGCGCGCCGCAGCGAAGCCAGACGTGCGTTGACGGCACTCGTGGCGGCCCGGCGCAGTCCGGGCGAAGCGCGCGATGCCATCGCGCTGCTCGACAGCGTCTACACGCCGCTGACTCCCGCCGAGGAGCTCGAGGTGGGGCGTGCGGCCGCCATGGCGGGCAGCCACAGCCGCGCGGCGCAGGCGTTCCAGACCGCTTTCGCCGCCAGGCTCGGGAACCCGGACGACCGGTTCACCTACGCGACGGCGCTCACGCGGCTCGGCCGCCACGGGGATGCGGCCGCGCAGTTCGCGCTGGTGACGGCGCCGCGCGGCGTGGCCGCCAGTGCGGCGTACCAGCGTGCGCGGGCCCTGGTTCGCGACGGGCAGGCGGGGGCAGGCAAGCTGGCGCTCGACCGCGTGCTCCGCCTGCATCCCCGCGACACCACTGCCGCCTCCTCGGCGCTCTTTCTCCTCGGCGATCTCGCGTCCGACGACCGCGCCGACAGCGCGGCCCGATCGTACTTCCGGCGAGTGGCCACGCGGTATCCCAGCAGCCACTTCGCGCCGACGGCAGCGTTCCGCGCGGCGATGATCGCGCTCCTCGCCGGCGACGCCCGGACGGCCGCCACGGAGTTCGATGGGCTCGTTCGGCGCTACCCCCGAAGCGACGAGGCCGCCGCCGCGGTCTATTGGAGCGGGCGGGCGTGGGAGTCAACGGGAGACGTCTACGGCGCCCGTGAGCGCTGGCGCCGGCTCGCCGATGGCGATCCCGGCTCCTACTACACCGGCCTGGCTGCCCGCCGACTCGGACGCCGCTCGTGGGCGCCACCCGCCGCCTCGGACAGCTTCACCGCCGATCCGGCCACCGACCGCCATCTTGCGCGCGCCGCGTTGCTCGCGCGCCTCGGCATGGCCACCGAGAGCCGCTGGGAATATGCCCGCCTCGCGAGCCGGAGCGACTCGTCGTCCGAGCGGCTGCTCGCCCTCGCCGACGCCTTTCGCCGTCATGGGCTGGCCGCCCAATCGATTCAGCTGGCGCGGCGCGCGCTCACGCTCGGCGCGGCCGCGGACGCGCGTACGTACCGGCTGCTGTACCCGGTCGTGCTCGAGGACGCGCTGCTCGCCGAGGCGCGCGATCACGGGCTCGACGCCGGTTTCGTAGCCGCGCTCATCCGGCAGGAATCGATGTTCAATCCGGCGGCCACATCTCCGGTTGGCGCGCGGGGCCTCATGCAGGTCATGCCCGATCTCGGTGGACGCCTGGCGCAGTCGCTCGCGTACCCGGTGTGGGATCCCGTCCTTCTCTACCAGCCCGACGTGAGCCTGCAGCTCGGCGCCTTCCATCTGCAGGAGCTGACCGCCCGATACGCGCAGCCGGTGCACGTGCTCGCGGCGTACAACGCCGGCGCAAGCCGGGTCGAGCGTTGGTCGCAGCGCGTCGGCGTCGATGATCCCGAGGTATTCACCGAGCGCATCCCGTTCGCCGAGACGCGGGGCTACGTGCGCGCCATCCAGCGCAACCAGGAGATCTATCGCAGTCTCTACGCGTGGGCCGCGCCGTTGCCATCGACGCCCTGAGCGGCAGGCTGGCACGAGGGAAGCCACTTTCTTAGCTTTTCAGCATCCCTCCACCTCAAGGCCGCCCCCGGTTGCTCGAATTCGCGCGCTCGCTCGAGGCCCTCGACCGGATCACTGAGGGCATCTTCGCCCTGGATGTCGACGGGCGGTTCTCCTACGTCAACCGCACCGCGCTTCGGCTGTTGCCGCCCCTCATCGGCTCCTCGGGCGACCTGCTGGGCAAGATCGTCTGGGAGGCGTCCCCCTCCTTCCCCGACACTCCCGCCGGCTCCGCGCTCCGCCGCGCCACTACCGAGGGCGTCCCCATCGTGCACAGCCTCCGGGACCCGGTATCCGGCGGCATGCTCGAGCTGCGTCTGTACCCATCGGCGGACGGCGTGAGCGGACTCGTCCTCGAGGCCGGGCGTCCGCGTGCGAGCGACGTGCTGGACCGGGTGAGCGATCTCTACCTGGCCTGTGACGACGAGTGGCGGCTCACCCTCGTCAACGCCCGCGCCGCCGAGTACCTCCGGATGCTGGGTCCCGACCGCGGCGATCCGCTCGGTCGCTCGGTATGGGAAATGATCCCGGGCCTCGAGGGCTCCCGATTCCAGGCCGAGGCGTTCCGCGCGCTGGTGGAGCAGTCGGACGTGGAATTCGAGGGGTTCTTCGCGCCCCTGAAACGCTGGTTCTCGGTGCGCATCACGCCGACGGCGGACGGCATCGTCGCCTGCGTGCGTGACGTGACCGGCTGGCGCAAGACCCGGCGAGCCCTCACCCGGGAGACCGAGCGTCTCGCCACCGTCATCGAGACCCAGCAGACCGTCTCGACCGCGGGGCCCGACCTGGGCGCCGTCATGCGGGTGGTCGCGGAGCGGCTGCAGTCGCTCACCTGGGCCGGAGCCGCCGGTGTCTTCGTGCCCGACGATGGCCAGCTCGTGCTGTGCGAGGCGAGTGGATCGGGACGCGAGCAGATCGGGCTCCGCGTCCCGATCGACGGCAGCATGATCGGGCTCTGCTACACCACCGGCGAGCTCATCCGCAGCGATGACGTGAGCGCCGATCCCCGCGCCCATCCAGCCGCCATCCAGACGCTCAACGCACGCTCGGGGATCCTCGTGCCCCTCAAGAGCGCGCAGCACGGCGTCCAGGCAGTCGTCGCGATCTGGTCCGGCCGGCCGCGCGCCTTCAACGATCTCCACGTTCACACCATCCGCCTCATCGCCGGGCTGCTCTCGGCGGCACTCGAGCGCGCCGCCTCGTTCGCCTCCAACCAGTTGCTCCTTGCCGAGCGCACCGCGTCCCTCGCCGCCATCGAAGGCGCGGAGGAACGGTTCCGCACGCTCGTCGAATCGATCGACGACGTGGTGTTCCGGCTCGACCGCGATCAGCGCTGCGTGGACATCTTCGGTCGGTGGCTCCAGCGTGAAGGCTTCCGTCCGGCGGATTTCCTGGGGCGGACCACCGCCGACGTGGTGGGGTCGGACGCCGCGGCGGCGCACGAGCGGGCCAACCAGCGGGCGCTGGCCGGCGAGACCGTCACCTACGAGTGGTCGCGCCCATCGCGGCGGGGCACCCGCTACATGCAGACCACGCTGTCACCGCTGCGTGGTGCGCGTGGCGAGGTCGCGGGCATCGTGGGCGTGGGGCGAGACATCACCCAGCGTGTCGAGGCCGAGCAGCAGGTGCGCCAGGCGCAGAAGATGGAGGCGGTGGGGCGCTTCGCCGGCGGAGTGGCGCACGATCTCAACAACATGATGATGATCATCCTCGGCTTCAGCGATTTCCTGCTGGCCTCGCTCGACCACGACGACGCCAGGCACGCCGACGCCGACGAGATTCGGAAAGCCGCCGAGCGGGCCATGCAGCTCACGCGGCAACTCCTCGGGTTCGGGCGGCACCGGGTCGTGGCGCGCGAAACGCTGAGCCTCAATACCGTGGTCGAAGGCATGGAGCGTATGCTGCGCCCCCTCCTGGGCGAGGACATCGCGCTCGTCACCGCATTGAGCCCCGGGCTCGGCGGCGTCGAAGCCGACTACGGACAGATGGAGCAGGTGGTGATGAACCTGGCGCTCAACGCGCGCGACGCGATGAAGCAGGGCGGCCAGCTCACCATCGAGACGATCGATGTGGACTTTCCCGAAGGGTACGCCTACCAGCATCTCGCCGTGGACATCCCGGCAGGGCCCTACGTGCTGCTCGTCGTGAGCGACACGGGGGAGGGAATGTCCCCCGACGTCAAGGCACATCTGTTCGAGCCGTTCTTCACCACCAAGCCGACGACACTCAATACCGGCCTCGGGCTCACGACGGTCTACGGCATCGTCGTGCAGAGCGGCGGCTACATCTGGGTGGATACCGCGCCCGACCAGGGCTGCAGCTTCAAGATCTGCTTTCCCCGCGTCGGCGTCGACGATGTCGCCGACCCTGCCCCGCCGACGGTGGCGGCGCCGGCGCGAGGTAGCGAGACCGTGCTCCTGGTCGAGGACGAGGACGCCGTGCGGGCGCTCGCCTCACGGGTGCTCGCAGACCAGGGCTACGTCGTGCTCGAGGCGCGTAACGGCAGGGAGGCGCTCGCCATCCTCGAGCGGCCGGGACACGGCATCCACCTGGTGCTGACCGATGTGGTCATGCCGGACATGGGCGGACTGGAGCTGACGCAGCGCGCCATCGAGGTGCACCCCGGCGTCCGCATCGTCTACATGTCGGGGTACACCGAGGGCGACAAGCTGCAGCCAGGCCTGCGCAATTCGCCCTATCCTTTCCTCCAGAAGCCCTTCTCCGCCGAGAATCTGGCCGTCCGCATCCGCGAGGCGCTGGACTCTTCCGGTCGCTAGCACTCGCTTCCCGCAACTGCAACAGCTTGACCGCGATGTCCGCCCCGACCAGGCGGACAGCCCACGGTCACAGATCACATCCTCCCCTGCCTGAACGGCGCATGTTCATCGGGTTGACAGCGTTCATTTCTCCGGGGGTGGGGTCATGGAGAGCCGGGTCAAGGTCGCGGGCCATCCGCTGCACCAGATGCTCATCGTGTTTCCGCTTGGCCTGCTGGCCACGGCGGCGGTGTTCGACGTCATCTACCTGATCAGCGATCGGCCGGCCTGGACGCAGGCCGCCTACTACATGATCGGCGCCGGGATCGTCGGCGGGCTCGCCGCGGTGGTGCCGGGCTGGGTCGATTGGGGGGCGATCCCCCGGGGGACGCGCGCAAAACGGGTGGGGCTCGTCCACGGAGCGGGCAACCTCGTCGTGCTCGCGCTGTTCATCCTGAGCTGGCTGCTGCGCCGGTCGACCCCCGAGGCGCCGCCCACCGAGGCGATCGTCGCGGCACTCGGCGGCATGGCGCTCGCCACGTTCACGGGGTGGCTGGGCGGCGAGCTGGTCGACCGCCTGGGGGTCGGAGTCGACGACGGGGCGCATCTCGACGCGCCCAGCTCGCTGTCGGCGCTGCCGGCAGCCACGGATGCGCGCGGCACCCCGCGCCAGGCCATGGGCGGGCACGACCGGCGCACCCGGACGGCCGGGACGTACAGCGGCACCGAGCGGCGGACGGCCGGATCAATGCGCTGACGCGGACGCCGCCCGTGCGGAAGCGCCGCTTCCGGATCGGGCCCGCGCTCGCGAGCGTCCGGCGCGCGGTGCGGCCCCTCCCGAAGGCGGCCATGTTCGCGCTGGCGGAGGAGGGTCACCGCAGCCTGTTCGAGCAGCTCGTCGCTTGCATCCTCAGCATCCGGACACGGGACGAGGTGAGCCTGCAGGCGGCCAGGCGGCTGTTCGCGGCGGCGGGCGATCCACAACGGATTGCGGCGCTCGACGTCGCGGGGCTCGACGAGCTCATCGGCGACACCACGTTTCATGGCGCCAAGGCGCCGCAGATCCGGGAGATCGCCCGGCGCACCGTGGAGGACCACGGCGGCACGCTCCCGTGCGACGCCGACCTGCTGCGCGGGTTCCGAGGCGTGGGTCCGAAGTGCGCGCACCTCGCGCTCGGGGTCGCCTGCGGCGAGCGGCTCATCAGCGTGGATATCCACGTCCACCGGGTGACCAACCGCTGGGGCTACGTGGGCGCTCCGAGCCCGGAGCGCACCATGGCCGCGCTGGCCGCCGTGCTGCCGCGCCGCTACTGGGTGGAGATCAACGCGCTGCTGGTGCCGTTCGGAAAGCATGTGTGCACGGGGCGGCTGCCCAAGTGCTCGACCTGTCCGGTGCTCGACATGTGCCGGCAGGTCGGCGTGACGACGCACCGCTGAGGTGCGGAGTGTGAGACGAATGCCCTCAACCAGGAGCGCGCTGGATCCCATGACCCACCCCACCGACAAGAAGCTCGACGACCTCTACGGTCTGATCGAGGGCATCGAGATCGCGATGTTCACCACCCGGCGGGCCGACGGCCAGCTGGTCTCCCGCCCGATGGCCACCCAGACCCAGGCGGAAGGCACGGATCTCTGGTTCGTCACGGACATCGAATCGCACAAGCTCGACGAGCTCGACGCGGATCCGCACGTCAACCTCGCGTACTACCGCGAACGCACCCGCGAGTGGGTGTCCGTCAGCGGCACGGCCTCGGTGTCTCGGGACCGGCGGGCGATTCACGAGCTCTACCGGCCCGACTGGAAGGCGTGGTTCGGGGACGAGGGCGGGGAGCGCGACGGTGGACCGGACGATCCGCGGCTGGCGCTGATCCTCGTCGACATCCACTCCGTCACCTTCCTCAAGCAGGACAAGCCGCGACCGGTCGTGCTGTTCGAGGTGCTCAAGGGGATGGTTACGGGGGACAAGCCGAATCTGGGCGAGCCGAAGCACGTGAGGGAGACGGAGCTCCGCTGAGGCCTGCGGCGCAGGCGCTTCAGTACCTCCGCTCCGCCGCCGTGTACCCGATCGCTCCGTTGAGCCAACGTACGAGCGGCACGA
Organism: Gemmatimonadales bacterium; assembly: GCA_035526925.1. Classification (GTDB taxonomy): domain Bacteria; phylum Gemmatimonadota; class Gemmatimonadetes; order Gemmatimonadales; family GWC2-71-9; genus CAVVWJ01. Next base: position 7,665 of record DATLBL010000098.1, on the reverse strand, counting down.
GGGCCGTGAAGTCGCGCTCCAGCGTGGCGGCGAGACGGCGGCTGAGCGCTTCTCCCTCCGTCAGCGTCCGGGTCGCGGTGAACGACTGGTAGCGGAGCCAGCGCTCCGCCGGATGCCCCTCGGCGTATCCGCGGGGCAGTCGGCGGAGCATCGCTTCACGATCGAGCGCCCCGAACCGGCGCCGGAAGACCGGCGCTCGAACGATCTGGTCCAGCGCGTCCGGGTCGTCGGCCAGTGCTTCGCGGACACGATTCAACGCCGGCCGCGCCGGCATCCAGATCCCGCCCGCCACGAAACAGTCCCCGTCCGCGATCTGCACGTACAGTCCCGCGCCGGCGCCCACCGCGTCCTGGCCCGCGCCGCGCCCGGCGTCGCGGTGATAGAACTGGCAGGCCGCGTGGGTCTTGTAGGGTGATTTGTCGGCCGAGAACCGCACGTCCCGATGAATGCGGAAGACCGACCGGCGCGGGTCGCCGATCAGCTCGGGTGCCAGCCTCGCCAGTCGCACGTCCATCTCCTCGACCAGCGCGCGGAGCGGATCCCGGACTTCGGTCTCGTACACCGCCCGGTGGCGCTCGAACCATTCCCGGGTGTTGTGGCGGCGGAGTCGTCGCAGGAAGGCGAATGCCTCGGGCCGGAATCCCTGGAAGTCCGGCGTCGCCGCGGGAGGCGGGGTCGATCGCTGCACCAGCTGCTCCTTGGCCGACCGGGGCATTCGTTTGATCACGAGCTCGCGCCGGAGCGCGGTGCCGCGGTCGAGCGCGGGCTCGAGGTGCACCAACCGCACCGGCCGGCGGGCGCGGGTGTAGGCGGCGCCCCGGCCCGCATTGTGGACCGCCTCGCGCCGAGCCGGGTCGGTCGTGATTCCGGTGTAGAGGGTGCCGTCGCCGCAGCGGGCGACGTAGACGTGCCATGCCATATGGATTGTAATGATACGCCCGCCTCTCTATCTTCGGCGAAACCCCCGTGCACCCGCCGCATCCAGTGAGATACGATGCCCGATCGCCGCCGGGTCGGCCGCAGCACCCTGCCCGACCAGCGCACCCTGTTGTCCTGGCTCTTCGTCGGGCGACTGGTGCTGGCGGTCGGCATCCTGCTGGGAGCCGGCCTGGTGTGGACTGAGCGGCCCCAGGAATCGTTTCTCGTCACGATCGCGGTCGTCATCGCGCTGTTCTTCACCGCGTACGGCGCGTGGCAGGTGTTCCTCCGCCAGCAGCCGGCGGGGAACGCGTTCCTGATGGTGCAGGCGCTGGTGGATCTCGGGGTCGTGACCACCATCGTCCACTTCGCGGGGCAGCCCCAGTCGGCCTTTCCCGCGCTGTACGTCCTCGCCGTGGCGGCGTACGCCCTGCTGCTGCCCCCGACGTGGGGCGCGGTCACCGCCGTGATCGCCTCGGCGCTGTTCCTGGGCGACGCGTTCCTGACCCGGTCCGGCGCGCCCGACACCGCCTTCTGGGCCCAGGTGGTGGTGTTCAACGTAGTCTTCGCCATCGTGGCCGTCCTCGGCCACCGCCTGCGTGAGGCGGGGATGGAACAGCAGACGCTGACCATCGAGCTCAAGCGGGTGCGGCTCGAGGCCGACGACATCCTCCGGAATATCCGCTCGGGCGTGCTGACGGTCGACGGGATGGGCCGGCTGGCGTTCATCAACCCCACCGGGCAGAAGTTGCTCGACCTGGACGTCGAGATGCTCATCGGTATGCCGGTGCTCGACCAGCTCAAGGAGCGCTCCTCGGAGCTGTGGGCGGCGGTGGTGTCCGGCATCCGGAACGGCCGGAAGATCAGCCGCGGCGAGGGCCTGGTCATGCACCAGGGCGGCCGCGTCTTCCCGATCGGCCTCAGTACCACCACGTTCCGTCAGGAGGCCCAGGACGCGCCGTCGGTCACCGCCATCTTCACCGACATCTCCGACCTCAAGGAGGTGCAGGAGCTGCAGGCGCGCGCCGAGCGGCTGGAGTCGGTCGCGGCGCTCAGCGCGTCCCTGGCGCACGAGATCCGGAACCCGCTCGCCTCGATCCGGAGCTCGGTGGAGCAGCTCGCCCGCTCGAAGCACGCCGACGACGACGAGCGGTTTCTCGCCGCCCTGATCGTTCGCGAGAGCGATCGGTTGAGCCGGCTGCTGAGCGAATTTCTGGACTTCGCCCGGGTCCGGGCCACGCACCTGGTGCCGCTCGATCTGCACATGGTGGTGGTCGCGGTGGTCCGTCTCATCCGGGCACACCCGGAGTGCCGGGAGGACGCGGTGATCACCGTCGAGGGCGGCCGCACCATTCTCGATGGCGACGAGGACCTGCTCCATCGCGTCATCGCCAATCTGGTGCTCAACGCGGTGCAGGCGGCGCGCGGGCCGATCCGGGTCACGGTCAGCGTGGAGACGGTGCAGGGCGGAGAGATCCCGCATGGCACCAACATGGAGCAGGCCGTCCGGCTCCAGGTGCGCGACGACGGGCCGGGCATTCCGGGTGACATCCGGGAGCGACTGTTCGATCCGTTCGTCTCGGGACGTCCGGGCGGGAGCGGGCTGGGGCTCGCCATCGTCCAGCGCGCGGTGCAGGCGCACCGAGGTCTCGTGCTGGTCGACTCGGGCGCGGGGACGGGGACTACCTTCACAATCTTTCTGCCCGCCAAGATGATGGCGGAGGATGCCGCATGAGCCAGAAACCGTCCGTCCTGGTGGTCGACGACGAATCGGGAATCCTCGACACCCTCCGCATTCTTCTCAAGAACGAGGGGTTCGAGGTCACGACGGCCCAGGGCGGCAAGGCGGGTCTCGAACAGATCCGCTCGGGCACTCACGACATCATCCTGTCGGACGTCCGCATGCCGCAGGTGTCGGGGCTCGACATCCTGACCGCCGCCCGCGAACAGGACTCGATGACGCCGGTGATCCTGATGACCGCCCAGGCCTCGCTGCAGAGCGCCATCGGCGCGGTCAACTCGGGCGCTTTCTACTATATCCAGAAGCCGTTCAGCAACGACGAGCTCATCGCCATCCTCCGGCGGGCCTGTGAATTCCGGGCCGTGCGGGTGGAGAACAAGCAGCTCAAGCAGGAGATCCGCCGGCGCGACAAGAGTACGGTCACCCGGCCGATCGGCAAGTCGAAGCGCTTCATGGAGGTGTTGAAGCTCGCCGAGCACGTGGCGCCGACCGATTCGACCGTGCTGATCCAGGGGGAGAGCGGCACGGGCAAGGAGGTCATCGCCCGCTACGTGCACAACCTGTCCAGCCGGAGCGACGGGCCGTTCCTCTCCATCAACTGCGGCGCGCTGCCCGAGAATCTGCTCGAGAGCGAGCTCTTCGGTCACGTGAAGGGCAGCTTCACCGGAGCGGTGCGGGACAAACAGGGGCTGTTCGCGGCGGCACGCGGCGGCAGCTTCTTCCTCGACGAGGTCGGCGAGATGCCCCCCTCGCTGCAGGTGAAGCTCCTCCGGGTGCTTCAGGAGCGCGAGGCCATCCCCGTCGGTGCCACCGAGGCCATCCCGGTGGACGTGCGCATCATCGCCGCCACCAACCGCGACCTCGAGGAGGAGATCCGCCGCGGCAACTTCCGCTCGGACCTGTTCTACCGCCTGAACGTCATCGCGCTGAACCTGCCGACGCTCCGCGAGCGCCGGGACGACCTGCTGCTCCTGATCGAGTCGTTCCTCCAACAGCTCGGCAGCGAGGCGGGCACCGAACCCAAGGCGCTGGCGTCCGAGGCGCTCGATGCCGTGATGGTGTACGAGTGGCCCGGCAACGTCCGGGAGCTCGAGAACGCGCTCGAGCACGCCACCGTGCTCAGCCGCGGCAGCCTCATCGACGCGGCCTCGCTGCCGGAGCGGATCACCAAGCGACGGAAAGAGCCGCTCGTCGCCGAGCGCTCGTACCGGAACCCGACCCTCGAGACCATCGAGCGGGCGTATATCATGTGGGTGCTGCAGGCGGAGGGCGGGAACAAGACCCGGGCGGCGGAAGTGCTGGGCATCGACCCATCCACCCTGTACCGCAAGCTGAGCCGGTACGAGGAGCAGGTGGATGTGAAGGTGGTGGAAGCCAAGTTCTAGATCGGGGGCCGCCGCATCGGCGGCCCCTCCGCGGCAAAGATCAGCGTCCCGCCATCGCCTTCTGCGCCTCCGCCGTGCGCACATACGACTCGAGCAGCAGCGAGCGCAGATCCCCCGCGGGCCGCGAGCTCAGATCCGCCAGCGAGGTCAGTACCTGCCGTGCACCTGCCGGGTCACCGACCTGCATCTTCGCCATGACCGCCCCGTCCCGAAGCTCGTCACCCCCGATCCAGCCGCGCTCGCGGCGGACCACGGGCAGCAGCCGATCCGCCGCCTTCGCGGCCTCGCCGAAGTCCCAGACCGCCAGCGCGTGACGGAAGGTGACGACATCCCGCGCCGTGCCCGGCGCGTGGTGGCGCTCGAGAAAGCCCTTCGTGTCGGCGTACAGCGTCTCATCCGCGGTACCCGCGGTGCCGCCGTTTCGAAGCTGCGCCATCTCACCCTGCTGACTCACCCAGTGCTCCCAGCTCACCGGTGAGCGATCGGCCGCCACGGCCGCCTGCCAGGCCCGCCAATCGTAGTCCGCGCGCCGCAACACGCTGCCGAACAAGCTGTCCTTCGCCGCGGCGTCGGTGGGGTCCCGGAGATACGCGGACGTCGCGCGTGCGGCCAGACGGGGGTTTTGCGGGAACGCCGGGATCGGCTCGACCCCGGGCCCGACCCGCCGCTGGGACACCGACGACAATAGGTTGAACCAGTCGGCGCTGAGCGCGGGGAAGCCTCGGGCCTGGTCGCGCCGGAACCGGCGGCGCTCGGCGCCGAGATCGAGCACGGGATAGAAATCCGAGTTCGGCTCGGTATAGTCCTTCAGCAGCGGCGCGAGATCGCGGCGGCTGGCCAGATGCAGCGCGTCGAAGGTCTGCGGCGTGAGCGGCACGAAGCGGCAGAGGTCACCCTGCAGCGCCGGCAGCGTGGCGACGCTCCAGTCGGGCGCCCGACGGAGCGGCGCGTTACTCGCCACGACGAGCAGGTCGCCGTGCGGCACGAGGTAGATCTCGTAGGCCGGAAAGTTCTGGTGGATGGCCGCCAGGACGCTCAGCACCAGACCGTCGTCCAGCTCGTAGACGTGGAACCACTGGCCGAACACGCCGTCCTCGGTGAGGTACTGACGCACACGGGCGTAGAACTCCGTGGTGAAGAGCCCGGACACGCCGCTCACCCAGGGGTTCGAGGGCTCCGACATGATGAGGTCGTAGCGCCGGTGGGCCGAGGCGAAGTAGCTCTTGGCGTCCTCGATCGCGTAGTGCGAGCGGGGGTCGTCGAAGGCACGCCGGTTGACGGGATAGAAGAGCCGGGAGCCTTCGATCATCTGCGGCTCGATTTCGATCGTGGTCAGGTCCGTGAGGTGCGGGCTGCCGAGCAGGAAGTGGGAGGACATCCCGGATCCCTGCCCGATCACCGCGGCCGTCCGGGCCTTCGGCGCATAGGCGAGCGTGATGAGCGGGAGCAGCGTCTGGGTGGCCGCGTCCGAGAGCATCGGCAGGCGCGGCGACGTCGAGTCGCACGCCCGGAACCATTCCGGATAGAGCGACGCGTCGGGCTTGCCGTTGGTGCCGAGCGAGAGCGCCCCGTTCACGTTCGACTTGATCACCGACACGGTGGCCGTACGGCCGTCGCGGTAGAAGCGGGTCACGTTATCCGACGGCTTGCCCACCACTCCGGTGCGGAACACGCCGCTGGTGAGCCGCCTGGGGTCGAGCTGCGTTCCGCCCACGATGACTGCCGCGAGCGCCACGCTGCCAAGCGCCGTGACCGGCAGCAGCCACGGAGCGCGCGCGCGCCCCGCGGAGCGGGCCAGCAGCAGCGCGCCGAGGGACATGTCGATCGCCGCCCCGGTGACCAGCATGCCCTTGAGCCCGAGCAGCGGCATCAGCACCAGACCACCCACGATCACGCCGACGATCGAGCCCATGGTGTTCCACGCGTACACGGCGCCGATCGCGCGCTCGCCGGACCCTCCGGTGTACAGGATCCGGGTGATGAGCGGCAACGTCATGCCGGCGCAGAAGGTGGCGGGCAGCATGACGCCGAGGCAGATCGCGTAGCGGGCGAGCGTGAACCCGCTGTAGCCGGCGTCGGTCTTGGCGAACGTTCCGAGCAGGACCGCCGTCCAGTCGAAGGATTTCGCGTACAGCGGCAGCGTGGCCAGCGCCAGGAAGCCCATGGTCCACTGAACCAGGCCGAGGGAGCGGACGGGGTCCTTCAGTCGGTCCGCCCGGCCACGCACCCACCAGGCGCCGAACGCGAGGCCGGAGATGAATGCCGACAGCATGAGCTCGAACGAGTGGGTGGCGCTGCCGAGGACGAGCGCCAGCATGCGGATCCAGTCGAGCTCATAGATGAACGAGGCGACGGCCGTCCCGAAGCTGGTCAGCAGCAGCAGGCGCTCCAGCCCCGGACCATGCGCTATCGCGCCGGCAGCCGCCCGTCGGCGCTCCGTGGCCGGTGCCGGCGTCGCGCCGGAAGCGGCCCGCCGTGAGCGCTGCACGACGTAGAGCGTTCCGACGGCCACGCACAGATTGAGCATCGCGGCCGCGATCAGGGCGCCCGGAAGCCCCGCCTGCCCGAGCAGCCAGAAGCCGGCCACCAGGACGCCGGCGGCGGCGCCCAGGCTGTTCGCGAAGTAGAGCAGGGAGAGCGTCCGGCCCGGACGCCGGGTCGTCAGGCGCAGCGCGCCCGCGCTCATCAACGGGAAGGTGGCGCCGAGCAGGATCGACTGGGGAAGAATGAGCGCGCTCGCGATGCTCCACTTCGCCGCCGTAAGCACCCAGCCGCCGGCGATCGCCGGGAACACCGAGGCATAGGCCCACGTGGTGGTGGCGAGATAGAGGTCGTGGAAGAACAGGCCGATACAGCCCACCGCGAACTCGACCGCCACGTATCCATAGAGCGGTTGGAGCAGCCGTTCGGAGTACCGGCTCACCACGGCCGCGCCGGCGGACATGCCGCCCAGGAAGATCACCAGCACGATGATCTGTGCGTATGCGTCGTGCCCGACGAACAGGCCGAGGTAGCGCGTCCAGGTCGCCTCGTACATCAGGCCGGCCGCGCCGGAGAGCACGAACAGCACGTAGAGCAAGCGGATCATCCGGGCCTCGTCAGATAGGAGCGCACGAGCGTCAGCGATGGGCGGAGCGCTCACGGCAGGGGCAAAAACCGTGCAACGCGCTGCATGAGGTGGGCACCCGGCGAGATTAGGCGATGGCGTATCGAAGCTTGTGGTCCTTTCCTCGCACGCCCACCTGAATGTCGGCGCGCAGGCAGATAGCCGGGACTTTCGCCACCCCAACGCGATCTCGCGGGGTCGACCTCTCGCAAAAAACCGCGAGCGACAACGAGCATAATTTGCACTTGGCATCGCGCAGAAATGACAAGCGTCGGCGCGTGAATGGTTTCGACAGGGAGGCGACCGCTGGCATATGTGTTGCCTTACCACGTGGCAGTACGAGAGGTCACTTGACCCGTCGCAGCTCACTTATCTGGAGGAAACATGCAGAATCGTAAGGGTTTCACGCTCATCGAGCTGTTGATCGTGGTCGTGATCATCGGCATCCTGGCCGCCATCGCCATTCCGAAGTTCGCGGCGACCAAGGACAAGGCCAAGCTGGCGTCGGTGAAGAC
>DATLBL010000097.1:0-37318 GCA_035526925.1 Gemmatimonadales bacterium | reverse complement strand
GGTGGCTTCGGGGCAGGGCAGGGCGAGTCCGTCGACGAGCTCAACGCCGACCAGGCGCGCCAACTGCTGGAAGCGATCCAGCGGGAGCAGCTCGCGAGCCATGAGGGGCGGCGGTCCCCGGAGGGCGGAACGGGCGATCGGGATTGGTAGGGGAGGAGGCGTCCTTCCGTCCTCCGCCCCCCCTTGCGCCTCTCGGGTCCATTGCGTAGACTGACTTTCACAACCGAAGCCCGTGGTAATTTGCGGCCTATTGCAGCCACGTTAAACAAATGCTAAAAAGCCTCGCGTCCGAGTGTCTTTTTGGCACCGGGCGTTTGTCTTTTTCAGCCGGTGCCTGACATGTCGGGGGCGGGGCGAGGACTCCCGACATGACGAACGTGCTTGACCTGCCATCCGCGACCCTGCTGCCCGTCGACCAGCCGGCCCGGCGCCCGCCGCGCCCGCTGCCACTCGTCTGCAAGCTCTGCCGAACGCTGCACGCGGCGCTCCCCTCGGCCACCTGCGAGGAATGCCTCGGGCCCCTCGAGCCGTGGTACGAGGCGGACCGGGCGCTGCCCGATGCCGCCACCATCGCACGGCGCCCGCCATCGCTCTGGCGCTACCGCGAGTGGCTGCCGTTCGACGGTGAGCCGGTCGTATCGCTCGACAGCGGCTTCACCCCGCTGGTCGAAGCGCCGGCGCTCGCGCGGCGGCTCGGCGTCGCCCGGGCCTGGGTCAAGAACGACGCGGTGAGTCATCCGTCGCTCAGCTTCAAGGACCGGGTCGTCGCCTCTGCGCTCAATGCGGCGCTGGGCCTGGGCCTCGACACCGTCGGGTGCGCCTCGACCGGCAACCTGGCCAACGCCGTGGCCGCGCAGGCAGCCCGGGCAGGCCTTCCCGCCTGGATCTTCATCCCGCACGATCTCGAGCTCGGCAAGGTGGTCGGCACCGCGGTCTACAACCCGCGGCTGGTCCGGGTGCGTGGCACCTACGACGACGTGAACCGACTCTGTTCGCAAGTGGCAGACCGCTTCGGCTGGGGCCTCGTCAACATCAACCTGCGGGGCTACTACGGCGAAGGCTCGAAGACCATGGCCTTCGAGATCGCCGAGCAGCTCGGCTGGCGGCTCCCGACCGCGGTGGTGGCGCCGATGGCGGGCGGCTCACTGCTCACCAAGCTGGAAAAGGGCTTTCGCGAATTCGGCGAGGCGGGTCTCGTGCGCGGCCCCGCGCCGCGACTCTACGGGGCGCAGGCCGACGGCTGCGCGCCCATCGTGCGGCTGGTCGAGGCCGGCGGCGAGCAGATCACGCCGGTCGTGCCGCGGACCATCGCGCGCTCCATCGCGATCGGCAATCCGGCCGACGGCGCCTTCGCGGCGCGCGCGATTCGCGAGACCGGCGGCTGGGCAGCCGGCGTCTCGGAGACGGCGCTGGTCGACGGCATCCGGCTCCTCGCCGAGACCACCGGCATCTTCACCGAGACTGCTGGCGGCGTGACACTCGCCGCGGCGTTGGCCCTGGCCGAGAGCGGCCGCTTCACGCCGGACGACGAGGTCGTTCTCTGCATCACCGGCAATGGCCTCAAGACCGTCGAGGCGCTCGGCGGCGTATTGCCCGAGGCGCCCACCATCGATCCCCGACTTCGCGAAGTGGAGGCCCTTCATGCCCGTGACCTTTAGCCTGCCCACCGTGCTCGCCCGCCTGGCGGACGGCCAGGCGACGATCCAGTCCACCGGCGCGACGCTGGGCGACGTGGTCGCGGAGATCGCCGGACGATTTCCGCGGCTCGCGCCCCGGCTTCGGGACGAGACCGGCGGCCCGTATCCGTTCGTGACGTACTACCTGAACGACGAGGACATTCGCTTCCGGAACGGGTTCGCCACGCCGGTGAGCGCGGGCGACGAGATCACGGTCGTAGCGGCGATCGCCGGCGGCTGATCAGTACTGCTCGATGAGCACCTTGGCGCACGCCTCCATGCCGCGCTTCCACAGTGGGCGTCGGCGCCACTCGTCGAGTTGGACTTCCTTCGATCGTGTGAAATCGGCCTCGAGCCCCTTGGCGAGTGCCTGCGCGAACGGCTCGTCCGTGATGCCGACAATGTTCTCCTCGTTGAGCTCCATGCTGCGCTCGTCCATGTTGGCCGAGCCCACGATCGACCACCCGTCGTCGATGACGACGGTCTTCGCGTGCATCATCGCGGGCTGAAACTCGTAGATGCGCACGCCGGCGGCGAGCAATTCCTCGTAATACGAGCGCCCGGCGAGCTGAACCGGCACGGCGTCGGTGTGATTGCCCGGCACGAGCACCCGGACGTCCACGCCGGCGCGCCCGCGTTCGATGACCGCCTTGCGCAGCCGGCGGTCCGGAATGAAGTACGAGTTGCAGATCCACAGGCGGCGGCGCGCCCGGGAGAAGCTGAGCCAGAAGAGCAGGCGAACCGGCTGGTTGACGTCCGACGGCGAGCTCGTCACCGAGACGCTGCAGGGGCCGGGCGTCGATTCCGCCGGCGGAAAGAACCGCGCCCCCGCCACGACCTCGCCCGTGCAGTACACCCAGTTTTCGGCGAAGGCCGCCTGGATGCCACCCGCCAGGGGACCCGTGATGCGCGTCATGCTGTCGCGCCACTCGTGATTGGTGCGGACGTCGCCCGCCCACTTCTGCGCCACCGCCGCACCACCGGTGAAGGCGACCCGGCCGTCGATCACGATGGCGCGCCGGTGCGTGCGTCGGTAGATGCGCACCAGGTTGCGGAGGCTGAGCGGACGGAAACGCTCGACCTTCACCCCCGCACCCCGCAGCTCGTCCAGGTGTGCGCGCTTGAGCGCGAGCGAGCCGAACCAGTCGACCAGCAGCCGGACTTCGACTCCGGCCCGGGCGCGCTCGATGAACGCGTCCATGAAGCGGCGGCCGGTGGCATCGGGCTCGAAGATGTAGACCTCGAAGGTGATGGTCTCCCGGGCCGCGCCGATCGCCTCGAGCATTGCCGGGAAGAACGCATCCCCGTTCTGCAGCAGCCGCACCTCGCCGCCACGGTACACGGGGTCGTTGAGCACCGCAGCCACCGCACCCACGAACTCCTCGCTGCCCGGCTCCGCGTCCGCACCCAGCGCGTAGTCCGGCTGCCTCCAGTCGGGCAGGAACAGGGCGCCGACGACCGATACGAGCGCGACGAAGCCGATGCCCATCAGCCCCCACGCATACCAGGGCAGATGTGTGCCGAGCAGATCGCTCACGCGGGCCTCACGGGTGAAGGTCGATGCGGGCGAGCAGCGGGTGGTGGTCCGATCCGAAGACGGTCCGCCCACGGTCCAAGGGGTGCTCGTCGAGACGCTCGACCGCGGCGCGCGCGACCCGGCCCTGCCGATCGCGGACCAGGACGTAGTCGAGGACGAGCCGTGGCAGGGCGTGAAAGGTGTGTCGCCAGGTTGGCCTCACGCCAGGGATACCGTGGCTGAAGCCGGCCTCCTGCAGAAGCCGCCAGCTCCGCTCGCGCCGGCCGCGTCCGAGATTGAGATCGGCGCCCAGGATGACGACGTCATCCCCGAGCTGCCGGAGGAGGTAGTCCGTTTGCTTCGCCCGGCCCGCCACCCCCAGCCACGCGTACCCGGGCGGACCTCGGGGGTCGAGATGCGCGCTCGCGACCGTCAGCCCTCCATGCGGTGCCGAAAGAGTGGCGACGACGGGGACTCGTCGCTGCAGCACGAGCGGGAGCTCGAACGCGTGCGCGTCCGTCAGTGGCAGATCGGACAGTATGGCGTTGCCGCGGTCGCTTGGCGCGGCGCCGTTCCGCATCGAGGGCGCATAGCGAAGATTGAGGCCGAGGGCGCGGGCGGTCTGTACGATGTCGGCCCGGTCGGAGCGCCGCGCTCCGAAACCGCCGGCAGCCCGCCTCGCGGCACGCGCTGCCGGTCGTTCCGGAATGCTGCCGTCTGCGCGATACGCCTCCTGCACGAGAGCTACGATGGGCAGCGTGGTGGTCTCGCGGACCCGGCCGATCACGTCGGCCAGGCGACCATGGCCGATCCAGCAGTTCCAGCTCACCACGGCGACGCCGGCGACCGTGCTGAGCGGAGGCGTTTCCGCGAGATCGAGCGCGACGGGCGCGCCGACGTTGGCGCGCCACGCCTGCAGGCGGTCGCGCCCGTCCGGGCCGCCCCACGGCAGCACCGGGATGGCCGGCGGCGCAGGAACCGACGCGGCGCTACCCGTGGGTCGTTCGGAGCTGGTCATGCACGGCACGAACCCTCGCGACGCTTTCGATTCGCTGCTCCTTCAGCCAACGCGCCGTGGTCACCGGATCGCTCCCGGCGCTCCCACTCCGATGGCTTCGCCTCTGGATACTGGGGCATGCCGTGCTCTCATGATGCAATTGCGGTTCGGATAGGCGATGAATGGTCGGAGCGCTCGTCGGGAGGCGCGTGCACGGCGAACGTAGACCGCCCCGTGAGTCATCGGATGTGACTGCGGTCACGCGCGAGGCTCTCCCACGCCTGGAGCTTCGCGTTTCGCCGTGTACATTCCACCTCCGCGCACGCCACCTCCGGCGTCCGCCACGCGACCGTTCTCCGGAGCAGCAGACCGATGAAGGCAAGCGATATCCGCCGCGGGCACGTCCTGATCATCGACGGCCAGCCGTGCCGCGTGATGGATTTCCAGCACCGCACGCCAGGCAACCTGCGCGCGTTCGTGCAGGTGCGGCTCAGAAATCTCACCAGCGGCAACACCTTCGATACCCGGCTGAGCGCCACCGAGTTCGTCGAGGACGCGCGGCTCGACACCAAGGACATGCAGGTGATGTATCGGGACGGAAACGGGACCCATGTCATGGACTCCTCGACGTACGACCAGTATACCCTCGACGACGAGGTCACCGGCGACCAGGGAGCCTGGCTGGAGTCGGGCATGAATTTCCAGGCCGAATGGCTGAACGGGCGTCCGATCGCGATCATGCTGCCCGCCACGGCCGAGCTCGAGGTGATCGAGACTGCACCGATCATGAAGACCGCGACCAAGACGGCCAGTACCAAACCCGCCAAGCTGAGCAACGGCGTCACCATCCAGGTACCGGAGTTCATCAGCGAGGGTGAACGCGTCCGGGTGAACCCGCGAGAGGGCACGTACCTGGAGCGCGCCAAGTAGCCCGGTCGTGTGAAACCGTACCCTCCTAGGCCGTCCTGTACCTGAAGGCCCGCGGCCCGCAGGCCTTCGGTTCACGGCCGTTTGAGGAGGGACTGCATGCCCCTGATCGATTCGTACGCTCCGGGGATGTTCTGCTGGGCCGATCTCGGCACCCCCGACGCCATCTCCGCCACCCGCTTCTACACCTCCCTCTTCGGCTGGACCGCCGACAATCGTCCGATGGGACCCGACGGCTTCTACACGATGCTGAACGCCGACGGGCGCTCCGTAGCAGCGCTGTACCAGCAGGATCCGGCGCAGCAGAGTCCGCCACACTGGCTCTCCTACATCTCGGTCGCCAGCGTCAACGAGACCGCCGAGCTCGCCAAGTCGCTTGGCGCGGCGGTGCTGATGGAGCCGTTCGACGTGCTGGACGTCGGTCGGATGGCGATGGTGCAGGATCCGGCGGGGGCGGTCGTGGCGCTCTGGGAGGCACGGCGGCATGCAGGGGCGGGCATCGTGGGCGAGACCAGCTCGATCTGCTGGAACGAGCTCGCCACGACGGACACCGACCGGGCGGGCACCTTCTACACGGGGCTTCTCGGCTGGGAGGCGGAGACCCGGCCGCTGCACGCGACGACGTATACGCGATTCACGATGGGAGGCGTTCCCCGGGGAGGCATGCTGGCGCTCCGTTCCTCCGCGGGGGCTGTGCCGCCTCACTGGCTCGTCTACTTCGCCGTGAGCGACTGTGACGGGGCCACGGCGCTGGCCCAGTCGCTCGGCGGCACTGTTCGCGTGCCGCCCGCCGATGCAGCGGGCGTGGGACGATTCTCCGTGCTCGCCGATCCGCAGGGCGGAGTGTTCGCCGCGATCGAGCTGCGCGCCACATAGCGTGCCGGCCGGGCTACATTCCGGCATGAACGCCATCGATGCCATCCAGCGGCGGATCTCAGTCCGCCGTTTTCGTTCCGATCCGGTCCCCCGGGCGACGATCGAAACCCTGCTCGACTGCGCGGTGCGCGCGCCCAACCACAAGCTGACCGAACCGTGGCGCTTCGCCGTGCTGATCGGAGCCGCGCGCGGACGGCTGGCCGAGCTGCGGGCGAGGCATCGGCTCAAGCGCTACGCCGATCCCGGCTCGGACGAAGCGCGCGCAGGCGCGGACAAGGTCCGGCAGGAGACGGAGGACACCCCGGCCTTCATCGTCGTACAGTGCGCGATGCATTCGGATGAGCTGACGCGTGAAGAGGACTACGCCGCGACCATGATGGCGACGGCGAACCTGATGATCGCCGCCGAGTCGCTGGGCCTGGGTACCTACCTGAAGACCGGGGGCATCATGCGGGACCCCGGCCTCGCTACCCTCGTCGGCCTGGAGCCCGGGTTTCGCGTTGTCGCCGTGCTGAGCCTGGGGTACCCCGAGGCCTCGGAGCCGCCCCGCCGCCGGAAGCCGGCCGCGGAGCTGACCAGGTGGATCGAAGGCTAGCAGACCAGGGTATTACGGGGCGTCGAAATCGGTCGTAGGTTAGCTCTGACCCCTTGGCTCACCCGCTCTCTTCGTGGAGGTTGTGGCCGTGAAAGCCCGCCGCGTCAGTCTCGTGATGGCCGCCCTGCTCGCCGCCGCTGCCCTGTCGCCGCTCGCGGCGCAGGAGCCGGTCCAGGCCACCGACAGCACCGTGCAGGGATATGCACCCACCTCCCCCGTGCCGACCCCGCCATCGGCGGCCGCGCCCGTCGCTACGCCGGCACCTGCGGCGGCAGCCACCCCGGCGCCAGCTGCGGCCGCACCGGCGGCCGCCCCGGCGGCGGTGCCATACACGCCACCGGCCGCCGCGCCGGCTGCAGCGCCGGCCGCCGCGCCAGCCGCCGCTCCTCGATCGATCGCCGAGACCTTGGGGTTCATCGACGTGATTCCGTCGCGGAGCGTCGATCGCATCCGCAACGAGCTCGAAGCGGCCAAGGCGGATGAGATCGAGGCGGAGGCGCGTATCGCCGAGACCAATTCACAGCGGACGCAGACGAAGGCCATGACCGAGGTGAAGAAGCAGGAGATCTCGACCGTGGACGCCCGCATCAAGCTGGCCGACAAGCAGAAGCAGGAAGCTGAGAAGACCACCCTGGAAGTCGAGAAGAAGGTGATCGAGCGTCAGAAGCAGTTTCTCGAGCGCCGGGAGGCGCTGCACGGGGCGGAGCTCGATCGCGCCAAGGCGGCGAAGAAGCTCGCGCAGTCCGAGCGGAAGGCGCTGGAGATGGAGCTGCAGCTCGCCGGCCGTCGCGGCGATCGCGCCCGGGTCGCCGGCGTGGACGCCGCCGTGTCGCTCCGCAACGACGAGGTCATCCGCGAGCTCGAGCGGAAGACGCTCGAAGCGCAGCGCCAGCAGGCCGAGGCGGCCAAGGACGTCGCCTCGCGCGATCAGGACATCGCCAAGCGCCGGCTGGACCTCTACCAGGCGCAGATGGCGGCGAGCGGGACGCGCTGACAGAAAACGCTCGCAGGGACACAACAAAGGGGGCATGCTTCCGTAGCATGCCCCCTTTGGTTGCGCGGTTCGCTGCCCGCTCGAACTCGATGGCGCCGCTGTCAGAGCTGCTGGGCGGACACCGGCTCGTTCGCGGGTGAGTGCGCGGTCTGGCGCCAAGCCTCCTGCACGTTGCGGTTGACCTGCTGCAGAACGTCCTCCCGGGCGGGGAGGCCTTCCTGCTGGAGGTAGCGCACCACGGACGCGGGCACCAGGTTGTTGAAGCGGATGACGGCGTCGGTGTAGTCCCGGTAGTGCTGATGAGCGAGGTCGGCCACTTCCTGGTCGCCGAGGGACAGCGAGGTCGTGTACAGCATGGCGTAGCCGATATTGGCCAGGTTGAACGCGGTATAGTCGTCACGCAGATTCTTGGGCAGACCCTCGCTGCGCACGAGGTCGATCACGCCGGCGGCCACGCCGGCCACGGCGGAGCCGGCCCGTTTCACCGATTCCACGACGCCACCGGCATTCCGACGGTCGCTCAGGTTGCGAAGGTCGGAAACGTGATGTTCGATTTTCCGATGGACCTGCCGCAGTTCGGCCAGGACGTCCGGGTAGTCCTTCAGATCGGTCAATTGGCTGCGGATTGCCTTCTCGATATGATCCTCGAGCGCGAGCATATCGGTGATGTAGCTGTTGATCGCTTCGTTCTTGTCGCGTGCCACGACTGCCTCCAAGAGCTAAAGGGACTCGGGCGGTACCACCGACCGCCGGAAGCCGTCAGTATCGCCCTTCACGCTCGACAGGGCTGTGGGGAGCATCACCGCGTACCGGAGTATTCACCCACATGAAGCGCTTCATCGGGGCTCATACCATAGACAATGGCGGCATTCACATGGCGGCGCACCGGGCAGCGGCGGCCGGTGCGAACGCCCTGCAGATCTTCACCGCAATTCCCAAATTCTACGGCGACAAGGCGTCGATCCGGCCGGAGCGAGCGGAACGCTTCCGGGCGACCCTGGCGGAGGTCGGCCTCGATCCGTCCAAGGTCGTTGTGCACGCCGCGTATGTGCTCAACACCGCCACCGCCGACGAGGCCAAATGGAGTCGCGCGGCCGCCGGGCTTGCCAAGGAGCTCGAGCGGTCGACGGTCCTGGGAGTGGGCGGCGTCTGCTTTCACCCCGGGGCCGCCACCGACGGCGATCGGGCCGCGGCCGCCCAGCGGGTGGCGCGGGCCATGAGGCAGGCCCTCGAGGCTGTGCCGGGTACCACGAAACTGCTCGTCGAGAACACCGCAGGGGCCGGATCGACCGTCGGCCGTACTCCGGAGGAAATAGGGGGGATCCTGGCGGCACTTCCTCAACCCCACCGGCAACGCGCCGGCTACGGGCTCGACACCTGCCATCTCTACTCCGCCGGGCATGACATCACCAAGTCCGCGGCGGCGTTCGGGCGCATACTGGACGCGTTCCAGGCGGCCGCGGGCGAGTCGCCGTCGTTCTTTCACCTGAACGACAGCGAAGGTGCGCTGGGGTCGAACAAGGACCGGCACACGTTGATCGGGGCGGGGAAGATCGGCGTGCAGCCGTTCGAGTGGCTGCTGCACGACCCACGCAGCGCCGGCGTTCCGCTGATTCTCGAGACCCCGCAGGAGCTACCGGAGGTCGCCGAGGACGACCCCGCGCCGGACCCATGGGACGTGCGGATGATCGCCCTGCTGCGCGAGCTCAGCGCGCGGTGAACTTCGGAAGCTCGGCGCGGTGCCGCGTCAGGAACGCGGCGTAAATGGCGGCATCGGTGTAGTCCCGGAGCTCCGCGATGCGGTCGCCGCGGAAGCGGAGCACGACACAGGTCCGCTGGTCCATGATGTCGTCCGGCGATGAGCGCAGCCAGCTCCGCTCCCGAATTTCCACGATGATGCGCTCGTCCGCGTCGTACCAGTCGCGCCAGACCTCCTCATACCCCCAGTCGGCTGCGCCGAGCCCGAACTCGCGGTTGGTCATGGCCGCAACCACTGCGGCTCGGCCGTGCCACTCTCCGCCGATCGGCGGGTGTCCCGCCACCCAGTAGGTCACGTCGTCGGTCAGGGCGGCGCCCACGTCGTCCATTCGCCCGCCGAAAAGCGCTTCCTCATACGCGCGGGCGACGCGCATGCGATCGCTCATGACGCATTCTCCTCGAGCACGGTGAGCGGGTTGGCCTTGCGACCCGCGCGGTTCATCGGTGGGCCGAGCTCGGCGCGGTGGTGATCGAGTACCCGCCAGGTGGCAAGCCCACGGTCGGCGAGCTCGGCGGCGGCCGCCCGGAGCGAGGGACTCTCACGGACCTGCCGCACGTTGTTCTGCATGTCCTCCGCGTCCCACCCGCGCGAGTGCGCGATGAACGGAAAGGACGGAAACGCGAACCCGAGCTCCGCCCAGAAGGTGAGCATGCCACCGGCGACGGCCTGAATGTTGTCCTGCCCGCCGGTAATGATCAGGGCGACGACCTTGTTCTCGATCAGCCGGCGGTTGTGGATCGTCAGCTGGTTCTGAATGCAGTTGAGCCGCTCGGTCATCTTGAAATACAGCGACGACGCGCTGCCCCAGCGGATCGGCGTCGCGATGAGCACGACGTCCGCCCAGTGCACCAGCCCTTCGTAGACCGGCGTCAGCTCGTCGGCCGGGTCGCGCTCGGTGATCGCGCACGGCCAGGTGCAGGCGCGCGACGCCTTCGAGTAGTTGCCTTCACACGGGCGGAAGGCCAGGTCGCGCAGGCGGATCAGGCGGGTGTCCGCGCCTTGCCCACCGAGGTGCGCCAGGGCGTGCTCGAGCAGACAGTCCGAGGTCGAAAAACGCGGATTGGTCGCGTCCATCGCCGTCGTGGAGATGCCGAGAACCCTCGGTGGTGCGCCAAGCGGTTTCGGGTGCGGCTCCAGAAGATGCGAGGGTTTGTGCTTCAGGAGATGGCGGGGCATGAGCGGCGGCAGCTCCAGGTATATGCCGTCGCTTCGGCTTTCGAGCCGGTACACGGGGACCTGCTCCTCGTCGTAGCCTTCTGGACCCTTGCCGGTGATGATGCTGTACTCCCAGGCATGCCAGGGGCACATCACGAATTCCCCGCGCACGTGCCCTTCGGAGAGCGGGCCGCCGCGATGGTTGCAGATGTCCGAGATCGCGCGGAACTGGCCGTCATGGAGAAATATCGCGACGCGGTGACGCTCGACCTTCGTGGCGAACGGGGCCCGCGCCCGCAACTCCGCCTCGGTGCCCAAGCGGTGCCAGGTGCCCATGTCCATGCCTCGATGTGGGATACACGCGTATAGTATCCCGCGCCGGTGCCTCCGTCGAGGCGCGCGGACTCGCGGTGTGCGCGGTTCTTGCAAAGCCCGACGAAGACCCGACACGTCCGAGTTCCAACTCAGGGAGCGATTGATTCTGGCCAACTCGCCCTACGCCAACGAGCTACGCACGACCGGCCTGCCACGCCGGCCGTATCTCGTCGCGCTCGCGGTCACCGCACTGCTCGCCGCGGTCGAGTTTACGCCCTCCCAGGCGCTCGACACGCCGCCGCTTTCCGCCGTGATCACTGCAGGAGCCACGGCTCCGCGGCGGTCGGTCGCGGCCATGCCGGCCGCGGTTGCGGTGGACAGCGCGCGGCTCGAGCGCGAGGTCGTGTCGCGGTACAGCTATCGTCCGCTGGCTCAATTGCTTGGCCGCCGGAGCGGCGACCCCGCCACCGCGGCCCGGATCGCGCGGGCCATCATCAAGGAGTCGAAGCGGTTGCAGGTGGCGCCGAGTCTGCTGACGGGCGTGCTGCTGACCGAGAACGCGCGGCTCGAACCCGAGACGGTGAGCAGCCAGGGCGCGATCGGCCTGATGCAGGTCATGCACTTCCATGCGGGGGAGTTCGACTGTGCGTCCGACGATCTGCTCGACGTCGAGTCCAATATCTGCCACGGCGCCCGCGTGCTCGGACGGTACCTCAAGCGCACCGGGAACGTGAAGCGCGCGCTCCTGCGCTACAACGGCTGCGTCGTGAGTGCCAATACGCCGAACTGCCACCGCTACCCGGCGAAGGTGTTCCGGGCGGCCAATCAGGTACGACGCGACCTGCTTAGGTATCGGACCGTCGCTTCGGAGTAGCTTGCCCGAGGTGATCGCCTCCGCGGCTCAGATGCCCAGCAGGTCCTTCAGCGCCTTCCCCACCTTCTTCCCGAACTCCTCCAGCCGATCCATGAACGGCGCCTCGTGCTCGCGGCAGAGGCGAGTGGGCTCGGTGCCGGGCCGGAACCACTCGCGCTGCGTCACCGGGCACCACTCGTTGGCGAGGTCGCCATTGAACGCGTCGATCTTCCGGCTGACGAGGCCGGCCGGCGCGGGCCAGGCCGCAGGCTCCCGTTCACGCCAACCCTCCAGATAAAACGCGGCCCACGCGGGCGCCGCGAGTTTCCCGCCCGATGCGGCCGTGGCGATGGCGCGCGGCGCGTCGTAGCCGAACCAGACCGCCGCCACGACCGTCGGGGTGTAGCCCACGAACCAGACGTCCGCGCCGTCGTTGGTGGTACCGGTCTTCCCGGCCAGCACTCCTCGCACGCCTTCCACACGCACCTGGCGCCCGGTGCCGCCGTCCACCACGGACTCCAGCATCGAGGTGAGCTGGAACGCTTCGGCCGCCCCGAGCACGCGCTCGCGCTTCCGCTCCGGCGCGCGCCACAGCACCGTCCCGTCGCCCGCCTCGATCCGACGAACCAGGGAGGGTTGGACCCGCAGCCCGCCATTGGCGAAAGGGGCATACGCGGTGACGAGCTCGAGCGGCGTCACTTCGCCCGCTCCGAGTGCCAGCGCCGGCACAGGGGTGAGCGGGCTCCGGATCCCGGCGCGGCGCGCGAGTGCGGCCACGCGCCGCTCGCCCACCGACTCGCCGAGCCGCACCGTGGCGGCGTTCGCCGACCGCATCAGCGCGCGTCTGAGGGTGAGCGGGCCGGCGTAGCGGCCGTCGAAGTTGACGGGACGCCAGATCTGACCGCGCTCGGTGATCTCGACCGGAGTGTCCATCACGACCGCCGCGGGGGTGAGCCCCTCTGCGAGGGCGGCGGCGTACACGAACGGCTTGAATGCCGAGCCCGGCTGCCGGAGCGCGTACAGCGCACGATTGAACCCGCGGGGCACATACCGCCGTCCACCGACCACGGCGCGCAGCTCGCCGTTTCTCGGGTCGATCGCCACCAGCGCGCCCTGGAGCGTGTCCCGGCGTGCTCGCGCGGAACGCCCGGCGCCACGCTCGATCGCGTCCGCCTGCCGGCGCACCGCCTGCTCGGCGGCCCGCTGCGCGGGACCGTCGAGCGACGTGTAGATGGTGAGATCGCCGAGCTGCTCGTCGCCAAGCACCGAGTCCACGACGGCGCGCACCGGATCGAGCGCGAACGACCGGTCCTCGCGGGGCCGCCACTTGGCCGGGGAGAGGCGAAGCGGTGCCCGTCTCGCGCGCGCCGCGAGGCTGTCGGACAGGTAGTGCTCCCGCGCCATCACGGCCAGCACGATGTTGCGCCGCGCGACCGCGCGGTCCGGATGGCGCCGCGGCGCGTAGACGGAGGGTCCTCGCGCGAGCGCCGCGAGCGTCGCCCCCTCCGCCACGGAGAGACGATCGACGCCTTTGCCGAACAGGTCGCGGCTGGCCGCTTCCACGCCGTAGGCGCCGTTCCCCATGTAGATGACGTTGAGGTACAGGGCGAGGATCTGCTGTTTGGTGAGCGCGCGCTCGAGCCGGCGGGCCAGATGGATCTCGATGAGCTTGCGACGGATCGAGCGCTGCTGGGCGAGACGCGGCACGAAGGCATTGCGGACGACCTGCATCGTGATCGTGCTGAATCCCTCGCTCACGTCCCCGCGGCTCACGTTCCGGACGAGCGCCCGGGCGGCGCCGCGCCAGTCGACGCCGTGATGGTAGAAGAACCGGCGGTCCTCGACCGCGATGAACGCGGCCCGGACGTGCCTCGGTACCCGGGTCAGGGGAACGTTGACGCGCCGCACGTACTCCAACCGCCCGAGCATCGCGCCCGAACGGTCGAGTACCCGGCTGCCCTCGCTGGGACGGAAGGCCTGGATGTCGGCGGCGGAGGGGCAGCCGTCGAAGCCGCAGGTGAATGTCCAGGAGCCTGCGGCGACGACGGCGAGCGCCAGGAGGGCGAGCGCCGCGAAGCCCAGGCGGCGCCCGGAGGGAAGGGAAAGCTTCAGCTGGCCTGGGGCGCGGAATCGGCGGGATCGATCCGGGTCCCGCTCTCCGTCGTCGCGTGGCCGTTGCCGCGACGCTCCTGGAACCGGTCCCAACGCGCCTCGGCCTCGTCACGCACGGTCGCCGCGGCCTCGCGCACGCGCTCGCGGGCCGGAGCCGCGCGCTCGCTGGTCAGCAGATACGCCGCGGCCGCGAGCCCGGCGCCGACGGCCAGCACGGTGCCGAAACCGCCGCCGGACTCGTCTGCGGACTCCTCGTCGTCGCGCTCCTCCTCATAGTCCTCGAGCTCGTCGAGCGCTTCCTCATACTTCTTTCGACCGCGCCGCCCCAGCTGCTCGGCCCGCGCCCGGAGCGCTCGCCTCGCCGGCCGGCTTCGCTCCTCGAGATCCTCGAGACCTTCGCCGATGTCGTGGCCAGCCGCCGCGAGCCGCTTTCGGAGCGCTCTGCGCGTGTCGCTCCCGGTACCGGGTGCGGCGAGCAGCCCGACGCCCACGCCAATCACCGTCGCCAGAAAGAGCGTGCCCACCTGACCTCCACGACCGGGACTGCGATCCTCCGTGCTCATGCCTCCTCCAACCGCCGCCCCGGGGGCCGGCGCGTACGTTCGTGTGTGCGGGCCCGGGGACTGGGCCGGCGTGGGACATTGCGCACTCTAATCAATCCCGCGGGCGAGCGAAACATCTTGCATTCCACCACCGCTTTGCGAAAAACGCACTCAGCGGGGGCGAAACGATCGGTCCCGGGGCCGACCCGAACCCTTCGGGCATGCGGTCAGGATTACAGCGCATGTCATTACAGTCAAAGGGTTTGGGTCAGCTAAAAACGTCCTGCGAACGCCCAGTGGCCGCATCATGGTCCCGGCAGCACAGATCTGGCACTTCGGAGAGGGCGAAGGCCGGCAATCCCCCCTTCACAACCGTAGCCCGCGTTCACCCAGGGCCAGGCTGGCCCGCGAACGGAATCGAGTGCCGCCATGTATCTCGTCGAGCTGAGACCCGGCAAAGAAGAGCTGTACAGGACAGGCGACGAGCTCGCGGCCGCCATTCGAAGCGGTGACGTGGACATGCATTCGCGGATCTACCATCGGGCCACGTCGAAGTGGATTTCCGTCACGCTGCACCCCCAGTACAAGGCGATCGTCGCGGAGCGGCCGGCTGCCCCGCCGCTGCCTCCGCTGGAGCGGTCGACCTGGACTTTTTTTAACGACTCCGCCGACGCTCTCGCCGGCGCGAACGACGGCACCATGCCCCAGAAAATCGACCTCAAGGAGGGCGACGACACCGATCCCAACTGGCGCCGGCCGCTCGCCCTGAGCGTGACCGGCGGGCTGTTGATCCTGGGACTTCAGCTCGCCGCGGCGGGCCCGCGACCGCCATGGGCCGCGCGCGATGCGCAGTCGATGTCCCCCGCCGCGATTCGCCCGGCCTCCATCGCCGCGCCGCTCGGCGCGTCGGCCACGGTGTCCCTGGCGAGCACGACCACACGCTGGCCCAACGAGGACGGCTACGCGCCTTCGACGGCCGGCTATGCCGCCTCGGCCAAGCCCTCCGCCGCCGACTCGATGCCCCCCGTAGTGGCCCCGGCCCCCGTGATCCCGGCGGCCCCCCGGCTTCGCGCCAAGGTGCTGCTCAAGGACGTGCTGCCCACCAGGTCCGCCACGCGCCCCACGGCCACCGGCAAGCCGACCGTGAGCTTCATTCTCCAGAGCTGGTCGGCGGCGCACGACTCCGCCCAGGCCCGGCTGGCCAGCGGGATCCGGGTAGCGCGGCTCAACCAACTCTTCGCCACCAGCCGGCTGAGCCCCGCCGGCGGGGTCACCGAGACCCGGATGAGCCTGGCCGGCGTCGCCAACTTCGTCCGCGTCTACCGTCAGCAGCAAGCCACGATCGACCGCGAGTATCAGGACTCGTTCGCCGTGGTATCGAAGCGACAGGGCTGGTCCGCCGAGACGGTTCGCGACTGGTACTCGAAGCCGGCCAGACAGGAGTCGGCCAGCCTCGCGGCGCTGACGACCTCGCTCATCGATGGCATCGACAGTCTGCTGGGCGTGCTGGACGCGCAGGCGGGCACCTACGTGGTCACCAAGAACACCATCAAGTTCGAGGATCCGGGCGCGGCGCGCGCCTACGCTTCACTCCGCGAGCGGATCACCGCCACGGTGGATTCCGCCAGAGCGGCCGGCAGCGCCGACCACTCGGGTCCGATGTTCATGTTGCTGCAGGCGATCGGAACTACGCGCCTGCCCGTCGCGACCTGATCTCGTCGGGCTCCGCAACAGCCTCGTTCCGCAGCACCGCGCCCGGCCGCTCGACCATGGCCCGCTCGGCGAGCGCCTGCTCGCCGCGGGCCTTCAGTGCTTCGTAGGCTTCCAGCGGCGACACGCCGGATCGCCGGGGACCATGGTGGTCGGTGCCGATGATGTCCGCGAGCCCTTCGGCCACCATGGACCAGGCCAGTCGCTCCGAGTCCGGGCGGTGGTCCCGGTAGTGCCCTCCGAAGCTGCCGGCGTTGATCTGTAGCAGCGCCCCTAGCTCCCGCCAGCGACGCATCGTCTCCAACGGCCGGGCCCCCCGCGGATATCGGTAGCGCTCCGGATGCGCCACCACGATCCGGCGTCCGGACGCCAGAGCCGCACGGATCACATCGTCATGGCTGCCCTGCAGGTCGAACCCGAATTCCACCAGCAGCGCGGGCGAGCCGCCGAGCCCCACGTCCGATCGGACCAGCACACGCTGGAGCGCGGCGGCATCCGGTGCCCAGATTTCCTGTCCCAATCCCAGGGTGGGGAGGGACGGCTCACGGGCCACGGCCTCGGCAAGGCGGTCGAACGCGCGGCGCTGGGCATCGAGCTCGCGGCCGATCGCCGCATCCGTGGCGAGACGCGGCAGCAGCAGGTGCGGGGTCGCCACGAGCGTCCGCACGCCTTCGGCGTACAGGCCCCGCAGCGCCTCGAGCGATTCGGCGACGGTGGCGGTGCCGTCATCGACCCCCGGGACGAGATGGTTGTGCAGGTCGACGAACGGCGGGATCGGGACGGCGAAGGACATCACGCGGAACTGGCTCTCGAGTTGGTGGACGTGGTGCTGTCGCGGCAACGATCGGGCCACGGAGCGGTCAATCGTAGGTGGCGGCACGGTGGACCGGCATTAACGTTCCCGTACCATAGCACACCGCGATCCTCTCAGCCGGGAGCTCCACGTTGACCACCGCCCGTCGCACGCATGGCTTTCGGGAATCCGTGATCCGCGGCATGAGCCGGCTCGCGCGCGAGCATCGCTCCATCAATCTCGCGCAGGGGTTTCCGAACTTCGCCGCGCCCGACCTGCTCAAGGCCGCGGCGGCGCGGGCGATCCACGATGACATCAATCAGTACGCCATCACGTGGGGCGCGCAGCGACTCCGCGAGGCGATCGCCCGCAAGTACGAGCGGTGGTACGGCCTCGCCGCCGATCCGGAGCGCGAGATCACCGTCACCTGCGGCGCGACGGAAGCGATGATCTCGACGCTGTTGGCCCTCGTGGATCCCGGCGACGAGACCATCGTGTTCGAGCCGTTCTACGAAAACTACGGTCCGGACACGATTCTGGCCGACGCGCGACCGGTGTACGTCCCGCTCGAGCCGGGGCAGCCACTCGATCTCGACCGGCTCGCCAGAGCGTTCACTCCGCGCACCCGTGCCATCATCGTGAATACCCCAAGCAATCCGTCGGGCCGCGTGCTGACGCGCGCGGAGCTCTCGGCCATCGCCGAGTTGTGCGTGCGGCACGACGTGCTGGCGGTGACCGACGAGATCTACGAGCATATTCGCTTCGAGGGTGAGCACATCCCCATTGCGACGCTTCCGGGGATGCGCGAGCGCACGGTCACGATCAGCGGAGCGTCGAAGACGTTCAGCGTTACGGGTTGGCGCGTGGGATGGATCCTGGCGCCGGCGGAGCTCACGGACGCGATCCGGAAGGTGCACGATTTCCTCACGGTCGGAGCGCCGGCGCCGCTGCAGGAAGGCGTCGCCACCGCCCTCGACGAGCTCGATGCGACCTTCTACGAAGGCCTCACCGCGATGTACCGCGGCAAGCGCGACCTGCTGCACTCCGCGCTCGATACCGCGGGGTTCCGCTGTCTCAAGCCCGAGGGCGCATATTACATCCTGGCCGACTTTACGGGCCTGGGCCCCGCCGCGGGCGCCGAGCAGCCCGACGACACCGCCTTCGCAGTCTGGCTGAGCCGCGAGATCGGGGTGACTCCGGTGCCCGGCTCCAGCTTCTACCGCGACGGGGGTGGTCGCTCCTACGTGCGATTCGTGTTCTGCAAGACCGAGGAGATCCTCGCCGAGGCGGCGAGCCGGCTGCGCATGCTGCGCGGCGACGCGCCGTCACACTCCGAGCGGCCGGCGCGTGCGGGTACGGCCGCGCTCGAGAGCGGCCTGCAGCGCTGATGGCGGCCGGAACGGCCCTCGTAACCGGCGCGTCGGCGGGCATCGGGCGCGAGTTCTGCCACCAGCTCGGCGCGCGAGGCTACGACCTGATCCTCGTGGCCCGCGATGGCCCGAGGATCGACGCGCTGGCGGCGGAGCTGCGCTCGCGGTACGGCCTGCAGGCCGAAGCGCTCGTTGCCGATCTCACACGCGAGTCCGACGTGGCCCGCGTCGCCGCACGGATCACCAAGACGCCCACGTTGTCACTGCTCGTCAACAATGCGGGCTTCGGGACCACGGGGAGCGTCGCCGGCGCGCCACCAGGGCAGCAGGAGGACATGCTCCGGCTGCACGTGCTCGCGCCGATGCGGCTTACGCAGGCGGCGCTCCCCGGTTTGCTGGCGCGCGCGCAAGGTGCAATCGTGAACGTGTCCTCCATCGCTTCGTTCATGTACTCGGCGGGCAGCGTCAACTACTGCGCCAGCAAGGCCTACCTGACGACGTTCACCGAGGGGCTGGCAGCCGAGCTGCGGGGCTCGGGCGTCGGCGCCCAGGCCCTTTGCCCCGGATTCACGCGGACCGAGTTTCATCAGCGCATGACCGCCGGTGCGGATCAGCAGGCGGCGAGCCGGCCCAGACTGCTCTGGATGACGGCCGAGTTCGTGGTCGGGGTATCCCTGCGTCAGCTCGAGCGCGGCGGGCCGGTAGTGTGCATCCCCGGGATTCGGTACAAGATGATCATCGGACTGGTTCGGCTGCTGCCGCGACGGATCATCGGCGTGATCACCGGGCGGAAGTACCGGCGCGTGTGACGCGCGCCCTAGCACGCCGCAGCGGCTGGGCCGTAGCGTGCCTGGCATGCGCGACTCGGCCATGCGTCTCCTCCTTCCTTTTGCGTTGGTTTCGACCGCCTGCGGCAGCGGTGATCTCACCCTTCCCGGACCTGGTGATCCCGCATCGCTCAGAATCGTCACCGGTAACGAGCAGCAAGGCCGGCCTGGCGAGCCGCTCAACGAGCCGCTCGTCGTCCAGCTTCTCGACGCGCTCGGCACGCCGGTCGCCGGCAAGGGCGTCACCTTCCGGTTCACCTCCGACGTACCCGAGGCGGCGCTTGATCCAGGCACCGCGCCGACGGACGATCAGGGCCGTGCCTCCGCGTGGGTCACGCTGGGCACGCTCGTGGGAGCGCAGAGCATCGAGGCGCTCGTCGCGGTGGATGGGGAGGATCTTCGGGTTCGTTTCGACCAGACGGCTATAGCGGAAACGGGCGGCGAGGGAGGGGGCGGTGGTGGGGAAGTTCCCGAACCTCCGCAGCCCCCGGGCCGGGGTAACCCCGGTGTCGATGACGGTGGGAATGGTGGCGGTAACGGCAACGGCGGCGGCCCGGGGATCGACAACGGTGGCGGCGGTGGCAACCAAGGCGGCGGGGTCGGTGGAGGTGGCGGAGGTGGCAGCGGCGCGGCGGGCGGTGGCGGAGAGGATGGCAGTGGCAAGGACAAAGGCGCAGGCAAGGACAAAGGTAAAGGCAAGGACAAAGACCACGGCAATGACAAGGGGCGCGAAAAAGGCGGAGGGTAGGGCGACGGCTCACCGCAGCGGTAAGTTGCCGGATACAAACCATTTGTGGTTCGAGGGGGCTAGCCTGGGGCTGGCCCTCTCTCGATTTGGACACCCCGCGCAGCCCCCGCACACTTCAAGTAGAATGTGATCCACGTCACATTAGGTTGATAAGGGGTAGCGACTTGAGTGCTCCCTCATTATCCTTCGGGCGCCCAACGATCCAGATAAGCATTCCGGAGTACGGCTCCCTCTGGCCGGCGCCCCCGTCCCTGCATGGACGGGCGCTCTCGTGCGGACTGGGGCGGTTGGGCTTTCGCGTCCGTGCCGGAGTACTCATCATCACTGCAGAGTGGGGAGGTGCGCATGAGGAAGTACGCTTGGACCTTGATCGTGGTCGGCGCGCTTGCGTCGACCGGTTGTAATCAGGCAGAGCTGAAGAAGGCGCTGGCCGACGCGAAGGCGGCCGAGGCGCAGAAGGACAGCCTGTTGACCGAGGTGCTCGAGACGACGCAGTTCGTGACCGACATCAATGGCGAGCTCGCCAAGGCGAAGAGCCTCGCGGTCACCACTGCCAGCACCGATCCGGGGCTGCCCGGGGCGCGGAAGGACCGCGAAGACCGCAAGGCCGCGCTCGAGCGCGTCAATGCCGTCATTTCGAAGCTGAACGAGAGCGAGGCCAAGCTCGCGGAGACCGAGACCAAGGCCAAGACCTCCCGTCAGCGCAACGCGCGTCTGCTGGCGCAGATCGAGACCTACAAGAAGACGATCGAGGACCTGCGCACCACCGCCGAGACCCAGAAGGCGGACTACGAGACCCAGCTGGCCGCGGCCAACACGCAGATCGCCACGCTGGCGGGCCGGGTGGACACGTTGACGACCGAGAAGGGCGTGCTGGAGAGCGACAAGGCCGCCCTGACCGACACGGTGGTCAACCTGACCCAGTATAAGAACACCGTGTACTACGCGATCGGCACCAAGGACGAGCTGATGAAGAAGGGCGTGGTCACCAAGGAAGGCTCGAAGTTCCTGGTCTTCGGCGGCACGCGTCTGGAGCCGGCGCGGAACCTGAACCCCGAAGCGTTCACGGCGATCGACAAGACCACCAACACGTCGATCCCGCTGCCGCGCACCGACAAGAAGTACAAGATTGTGTCGCGCCAGAGCCCGACGTATCTCGCCGCCGGCGTCGCCAAGGACGGCAAGGTCACCGGGGCCGTGGAGATCGCGAAGCCCGAGGAATTCTGGTCCGCCTCGAAGTACCTGATCCTCGTGCAGGACTGAGCGCCGCCAGGGGAGCCGACCCCCGGAGTGCACAACGCGACGGCCACCTTCGGGTGGCCGTCGTTTTTTGCTTGAGCCCCTTACCGCGCAGGGCGCCGCGGCGCCGGAATGATCAGGCCCCTGTCTTCCGCCGGGCCTCTTCCTGAAGCTCCTTACTGGCGTAGATCGCCACCTCGACCCGGCGGTTGCGGCCGCGGCCGCCCTGGTCGCTGTTCGAGGCGACGGGCTCCTCCTCGCCGAGCCCACCGGTGGCGATGCGGGAGCGGCTGACGCCCTGGCTCACCAGATACTCGGCGGCTGCGTCGGCGCGCCGGACCGAAAGGGCTTTGTTGTAACTGTCGGTGCCTACGCTGTCGGTATGGCCGAGGATGAGCAGGTCCGATTTCGGGTACTTCTCGAGGCTGCTGGCTAGCGCGGCCAGGTTGCGGCGAGCAGTAGCTTTCACCGCGTCGGAGTCGAAATCGTACAGCAGGCCGGATTCGAACGTCACCTGGATGCCCTCCCCGACCCGCTCGACCGTCGCCCCGGGCACCGTCAACTCGATTTCGCGGGCTTGCCGGTCCATCTGATCGCCGATAATGGCCCCGGCCGCGCCGCCCACGGCGGCACCGATGATGGCACCTTTGGCGGTCGACCCCGACACCTTGCCGATTACGCCGCCCAAAACTGCGCCTCCGGCCGCGCCGATGACCAAGCCGCGTTGCGCGTTGCGGGCGCATCCGAGCATCGTGCCCGCAGCGAGAGCGGAGAGCAAGAACATCCGGAACTGTGGCATGGGTGACCTCGGGCTCGGGTAATGTCGGCCGGGAACGCGAAACTCAACGTTAAGATGCACGACAGCCTTGCACCGTGAGCCGAGTCATGAGCTTGCCCACACCAAATGTGACAAAAAATTGTGCGGCACAGCAATGCATAAGTGCTTGAGCAGTATTATATACATATTCATGTGTCAACAATGTCTACATTACGTGCGGATAACTGCTCCCGGTGCGCAACCCGCCGGGTGACCCGGCGCACAGGCCTCCCGCGGCTACTGCTGCAGATTGTCCTTCGTCATCGGCCCACTCATCTCTATTGACCGGGAGGTCATTCGTGCGGAAACTCACGCTGGCCGCGAGTATCGCGGCATTGGTCGTCACCAGCGCCTGCAAGAAGACAGGCGAGGGGGAGTACGAGGTGCAGAAGCCGACGGTCGGCACCACGACCGACACGGTCGAAACGCCGAGCGTCGAGACCGGTACCGTCAAGGACACGATCAGCGTTCCGACGGTCGGCACCGAGAAGAAGGAAGTGAACGTCCCGAAGGTGGAAGTGAAGAAGCCGAGCGACCGCTAGCCGCACACCCGGCGACGGCTCCGTCGCCACCCGCACTATCGCCGCGTATATTCTTTCCGACCGGCGCCTCCCCGGCGCCGGTCGTCGTTTCTTCCCCATTCGCATTCCGCAGGAGCCGCCATGCTCAGGCGCCGGTCGGGACTCGCGTTCGCCCTTTTCGCGGGAATGCTGGCGGGCGGGCCCGGAGCGGCACGTGCGGGGGCCCAGGATCCGGCTGTGGTGGCGATCAGGGCCGGCCGCCTGATCGACGTCGAGCGCGGCCAGGTGCTGCGAGACCAGGTCATCCTCGTTCGCGGCGACCGCATCGCGGCTCTCCAGCCCGCCTCGGCGAAGATTCCAGCGGGCGCGAACGTGATCGATCTGAGCCGCTATACCGTCGGGCCGGGACTGATCGACTGCCACAGTCACCTCGTGGGCGAACCCCTTGCGGCCGACGTGCTGCAGCCGCTCGAGCGCACCGAGACCCAGGAGGCGATGAGCGGCGTCCGGAACGCCCGGCTGACGCTGCTGGCCGGCTTCACCACGGTCCGGGACGTGGGCACCTATCGCGCCTTCGTCGACGTCGGCCTGCGCGACGCGATCGACGACGGCACCGTGGTCGGTCCGCGGATGCGGGTGGCCGGCGCGTACGTGACGGTGTCGACCGGCGGCGGCGAGCTGGCCGGGGCGGCGCCGGACGTCACGCTCCCGTTCGCGTACCGGTTCGGCGTCGCCAACTCGGCGGACGAGGTTCGCGAGCGGGTCCGGGCACTGCTGAACGGCGGCGCGGATTTCATCAAGATCATCGCGACCGGTGCGGTGCTGACCCGCGGCACCAAGCCGGGCGTGTCCGAGTACACCGAGCAGCAGATCCGTGCGGCCGTGGAACAGGCGGGCGAGTACGGGACGTTCGTCGCGGCGCACGCGCACGGGGCGGAGGGGATCAAGCGCGCCGTGCGGGCCGGCGTGCGGTCGATCGAGCACGGGTCGCTGATCGACGACGAGGGCATCGCCCTGATGAAACAGCGCGGCACCTGGCTCGTGGCGGACATCTGGAACGGCGACTTCATCGACAGCGTCGGCCGCGAGCAGCACTGGCCGGCGGACGTGCTCCGAAAGAATACCGAGACCACGGAGACGCAGCGCGTCGGATTCCGGAAAGCGGTGGCGGCCGGCGTGCGGATCGCCTACGGGACCGACAGCGGGGTGTATCCGCACGGAATGAACGCCAAGCAGCTACCGTACATGGTGAAATACGGCATGACCCCCATGCAGGCCATCCAGAGCGCCACCCTGTCGGCCGCGGAGCTCATGCAGTGGGATCGCGAGGTCGGGTCGATCACGGCGGGCAAATTCGCCGACCTCATCGCGGTCGAGAACGACGGGCTGGCCGACTTGCGAAGCTTCGCCAAGGTCGCGTTCGTCATGAAGGGTGGCACGGTGTACAAGGCGCCGCCGACGCGCTGAGCGGGCGGGGTCGCCGTCGCGGACACGCGAGGCACGAACGATTCTCGGAGGAGGCCGCTTGAGAGTACGAGTCCCTCTCGCCGCGCTGGCACTCGGCGCCGCGATGACCGGTGCCCTGCACGCCCAACGCGCCGCGGGCGTCGCCGATCTGGATCGCGTGCGGTCGGTGAGCGATCCGCAGCTGTCCGCCGACGGCGAGTGGATCGCATACACGGTCTCGGTGTCGGACACGGCCAAGGACGCGGACAACACCGATATCTGGATGGCGAGCTGGGACGGCACGCGGCAGGTGCAGCTCACGCGGAGCCCGGCGGGCGAGCACGCGCCGCGCTGGAGCCCGGACGGACGCACGCTCGCGTTTCTCTCGAGCCGGGACGATGCGCGCGAGGTGAGTCAGCTCTGGCTGCTCGATCGCGCGGGTGGCGAGCCGGAGCGCGTGACGGACCTGCCCGGCGGCGTCAGCGACCTGGCGTGGTCGCCCGACGGCCGCCGGCTGGCGCTGATCGTGAGCGACCCGGATCCGACCGCCAAAGCACCCGGCGATACGTCGAGCCGCGCCCCGGCGCCGGTCGTCGTGGACCGCTTCCAGTTCAAGGAGGACGAGACCGGATGGCTGGGCGCCCAGCGCGACCACCTCTACCTCTACGACGTCGCGACGCGCGCGGCCACGCCGCTGGTGACGGGCACCTACGACGAGGCGCTGCCGTCGTGGTCTCCCGACGGGCGCGCCATCGCGTTCGTGAGCCGCCGCCGGGCCGACTTCGACCGCACCGACAACTACGACCTGTATGTCGTCGAGGCGACGGCGGGCGCCGAGCCGCGCCAGCTCACCACGTTCGCGGGGCCGGACATGAGCCCGGAGTGGGGCAGCCGTGCCCCGTCGTGGAGCCCCGACGGCACCTTGATCGCCTACGTGCAGGGCGGTCCGCTCGAGAAGCTCTACTACGCGGGACAGAAGGTGGCTGTGGTCCCCGCGGCAGGTGGCGAGCCCCGTGTGCTCACGGGGGCGCTCGACCGGAACGTGCTGTCGCCGACCTTCTCGAGCGATGGCGCATCGGTGCTGTTCCTGCTCGAGGATGACCGGGTCTACCACCTGGCACGTGTGCCGACGACCGGCGGGGCCGTCGAGCGACTCGTCGACGGCAAACGCGCGCTCACCGACTTCTCGCTGGGGCGTGACGGCCGGACGGTCGTGGCGTGGAGCAGCACTTCCGAGCCGTCCGAGCTGGCGGCGGTCGAGAGCCGCGAGCTCCGTCCGATCACCCGTCAGAACGAAGCCTGGCTCGCCGAGGTTCGGCTCGCGCCGGTCGAGGAGATCTCGGTGCGGAGCCGCGACGGGACCGAGATCCACGGCTTCGTCGTCAAGCCGCCCGGCTACCAGCCGGGCCACCGCTACCCCACGATCCTCCGTATCCATGGCGGTCCGGTCTGGCAGTTCTTCCACGACTTCGCGAACCTCGACTGGCAGGTGCTGGCCGCCCAGGGCTACGTCGTGCTCGGCGTGAACCCGCGCGGCAGCTCGGGGCGCGGCGAGAAGTTCTCGACCGCGATCTGGGCGCGCTGGGGACAGAAGGACGGGGAGGACGTGCTCGCGGCCGTGGACTGGGCCGTGGCGCAGGGGATCGCGGACCCCGAACGGCTCGGTGTTGGCGGCTGGAGCTATGGCGGCATCCTGACGGACCAGATCATCGCCCGCGATCGGCGGTTCAAGGCGGCCACGAGCGGGGCCGGTATCGCCAACGCATTCGCGGGGTATGGCACCGATCAGTACGTGAAGGAATACGAAGCCGAGCTCGGCACGCCCTGGAAGAATCCGAAGGCGTACCTGGAGGTGTCGTACCCCTTCCTGCACGCCGACCGCATCGTCACCCCGACGCTGTTCCTCTGCGGCGACCAGGACTGGAACGTGCCGCTGATCAACTCGGAGCAGATGTACCAGGCGCTCAAGAGCCTGGGCCGCGAGACCCAGCTCGTCGTCTATCCCGGCGCGTCACACTCGCTCGATAAGCCGAGCCATCGCCGCGACCGGATGGAGCGCTATCTGAAATGGTACGGGAAATACCTGAGGGATCGCGAGGACGCGGCGGCAACTCGGTGACGGACGGCAGTCCGGTCGGGCCTCGGCCGAGGCTCGACCGGCGATCCTTGGCGGCAAGGGGGCCATGATGCGCGCCATGCGGGAAGTGCTCTGGGGTGCGCTGCTGGTCGCGGCGGTGAACGGCTGCGGCTCGAGGAACGCGGAGGCGGCGCCGGAGCCCGAGCTCGATCCGGACACGCCCGTCCTGGTCGAGATCGACAGTCACTTCCAGGGTGACGTGATCATCTATCTGGCCCAGGGATCACAGCGCCAGCGGCTAGGGTCGGTGACGGCGTTGAGCCGCACCGAGTTCAGCTTCCCCTGGCGCCGCCTCGGCCTGAGCGGGTCCAGCCGACTGCTGGCGTACCCGCTTGCGGGAGCCAGGGCATACCTGAGCGAGCCGCTCCATCTGCAGCCCGGACAGTCGGTCCGTTGGACACTGGAGAGCGATCTGGACCGGTCGAGCCTGGCGGTGTACTAGCAGCGATCGTGAACGGGGTTCGATGCCGAGGGTCGTCGAGCGATCCATCCTCAACTGGAGCGATGCGAAAAGGGGGCAGGCCTCAAGGCCTGCCCCCTTTCATTTCGCGGGCACCGCCGGGCGCGATTGGCGCCGCCGCTTCTGCTAGGCCTCGCGGTCGATGCACCCCGAGGCGTTCGGGTTGTTCTGCTCCTCCACCGGAATCGGCATGTTCACGTCGTCGCCGTACTGGCCGCCCTTCAGGTAGTCGCCTGACGGGAAGACTTCGTCCTCGGTCCGTCCGTACTGCCGGATGAGCCGCCGCATGTCGCCAAGACGATGGCCGGTGGCGAACAGCCAGAAGGCGCGCTCGCTGAAGAGCTGGTCGATCGCCTCGTCCCGATTGCCGGCATTCGGCAGATCATCGAGCCCGAACGTGGCGCGGATGTCGTTCAGGGCCTGGGTGACGCCGGCGAAGCTGTTGGGGTGCAGCAGCGCTTCGGCCTCGATGAGCCGTGCTTCGATGCCGTCGGCCACGACCACGGAGGCGCTGGCGTCGGGGTACTTGAGCAGGGTGAACTGATCGGTCGACCCGTCCAGCCCGACGTCCTCTTCGTCCTGGAACTCCACCCGGCTGTCCTCCGCTGAGCGGTACGGCAGGCCGACTCCACCCTCCTCGTCCGAGACGGACCACAGAAAGCCCGTCGAGTAGGCCCAGATGGCGTTGTTGAGTCGCTGCGGACTGTCGGAGTGCTCGGTGACGTACTGGTACTCGGTGGGCACGACCGAGGCGGCGGCGGCCGCGTCGCTGAACTGGCCGAGGTCCAGCAGCGCGCGTGCGCGGCCGATCGCCGCGAGATTGCTCACCGTGCCGTCGTCGGCCGAGAGCCCCGGGTGGGCGAGCGCCGCGTCGAAGCGGGCGAGCCCGGTGGTGAACATCTCCGTGGTCGTCTGGCCCTCGCCGAAGACCAGGCTGTCGGCGGAGATCGTGCTGAACGGCACGCCCGAGCAGAAGCTCTCCCCGAAATAGAGATAGGTGTACCCGGCCAGGCTCGACATCTCGGCGATGCCCGGCTCCGCGGCCGGATCGACCGAGTACTGCTCGAGCGCCGCGGCCGCCCCCTCGGTGGCGGCGCGGGCCCGCTGCAGGTTGAGGAACAGGTCGGACAGCGTGCTGTTGTTGTCGAAGACCCGCCGCTGATCGATCTCCTGCTCGGTCGGCGGCGTCGTGGAGAGCACGAACTCATCCGCCATGAGTCCGCTCAGCAGGATGTGTCCGTCCTCGAACTGGGTGCCGTCGCCGTCCTGCGCGAAGGTGAAGTCCGCGATGGCCCCGATCCGGCGGGTCTGCGCGCCCTCGGGATTGTCGAGGTTGCCGGGGTCGATGATGTTGGGCTGGTTGGTGTCCAGCAGCCCGCAGCCCGTGGCTACGAGCAGCGCCGCTCCAAGGAGGAGACCGGCCGAAGTCTGTCGCATGGTCGCTCTCACTCTCAGAAACCGACGTTGAGGCGCGCCGTCCAGTAGCGCACCTGCGGCTGCGACTCGAAGTCGCTGGTCGAGAAGTTGGATTGGGCGAACGCGTTCACCTCGGGATCCACGCCGCTGTAGTCCGTGATCGTCCACAGGTTGCGCCCCGCGAGCGTGAGGCTCAGGCGGCTGGCGCGGAAGCGCCGCGCCCACGAGTCCGGCGCGAAGAAGGTCAGCGACAGCTCCCGCATCTTGATGAACCATCCGGGCTCGAAGTAGCCCCACTCGGTCGCCTCGTTGAGCACCGCCTGCGCCCGCGCCTGCTCCTCGAGCGGCGCGGTCCGGTCCACCAGGCCGCGGCAGTTGAGGATCGGCGTGCAGCGGAACGACTCGATGGCGTTGTCGATGTAGTTGCCGCCGCGATAGTCGAACTGGGTGCCCACCCGGATCCGGCCGTTGAAGAGCGTGAGGCTGCTGTTGAGCGACGCCTCCTTGTTCGGCAGGGCCCGCCCGCGGAACTCGGCCGTGTCACCGACGGTCACCTCGTCGGCCGCGATGATCCCGTCGCCGTTGGCGTCGGCGAAGCCGGTGATCGGGCGCGACCAGTAGCCGCCGAGGGGAAGGCCCTCGGTGTGGCGCTGGAGGCCGAAGCCGAAGATGATCGGGGCCACGCCCTCGCCCAGCTCGATGAGCTCGTTGTTGTTGACGGACCCGCTCAGCGCCAGGTCCCAGGTGAAGCTCCGCGAATCGATCACCCGGGCGTTGATCGCCATCTCGACGCCGTTGTTCTTCACCTCGCCGAGGTTGAAGAACTGCGACCTCGAGCCGCCGAGCGAGGGCGGGATGTTGCGCTCGATCAGCGCGTCGCGGGTGCGCTTCGCGTAGTAGCTGAACTCGAAGCTCACCCGGTCGTCGAGGATCGAGGCGTCGAGGCCGAGCTCCAGCTCCTTCGAGCGCTCCGGCTTGAGGTCGGCGTTGCCGAGGCTGCCGAAGGTGATGCCGGGCGACGCGACGCCGCCCCGCCGTCCGGCGACCGGTGTGAAGAAGCGGAGCGCGTCGGTGGTGCCCGGCTGCTGTCCGGAGGCGCCGAACGCGCCGCGGAGCCGGAGCGTGCTGAAGAAGCCGTCCCGGTTGAAGAACGGCTCGTCCGATACCAGCCACGACACGCTCGCCTTGGGATACACGGTGGCATCGAAGTTCTGGCCGAAGGCACTGTTGTCGTCGAACCGGAGCGCTCCCGTGACGAACAGCCGCTCCTTCAGGCCGAACTGCTGCTCGACGAAGCTGCCGAGCGAGCGCGACTCGACCGTGGTGTCGCGCGCCTCGGTCGAGCCAGCGCCCGTGATAGTGCCCGAGCCCGCGGGCAGTCCCCGGCCGGTGGCCAGCACCCCCGAGGCGCGGTCGCGGAAGAACTGCCCGCCGAGCGTGGTCTTCGACGTCAGCGTCGGCGACAGCTGGAAGTTGCCGGTCGCGGCGAGGTCCACCGTCGTCTGGCTGATCTGGAAACGGTTGTCGTACTTGAGCCCGGCGCGGTTCTGCAGGTAGTCGGCCACCTCCCCGGTCGGGAAGAACTGCACGTCCTGCCGGTTGGTGATGTCGTAGCCGAGCGTGGCGCGGGTGCTGAGCCACGAGGCCGGCCGCCAGTTCCCGGTGAGGCCGCCGATGAAGCGCTCGGTGGATTGATTGGCCAGCTCCGCGAACAGCTCGGCCGGGATGAAGTACCAGCCCCGGTTGATGTCCTGGGGCACGCCCCCGGCCTCCGCGCTGCCGGTGATCGTCAGGAAGCTGTTGTCGTTCTCGATGAACCGCGTGTCGCTCGACGTATAGCCGGCGGTGGCCTGCAGGTCGGCGTCCGCCGAGACGTTGGCGTTGACGTTGGCCCGGAGACTGACGCGCTCGAGCGCGTTGGGGCGGATCTGGTTGTCCGGCACGCTGCCCTTCTCGGCGAGGATCGAGTCCTCCTCGAGCCGCGGCAGCCGGAAGACGCCGTCCTCGTGCTCGTAGTCGCCCGAGAGGTAGTAGGTGAGCTGCTCGGTGCCGCCCGAGACGTTGGCGCCGTACTGCTGGCGGAGGCCCGGCTTGAGCGGGCTCGTGCTGTCGGCGTTGAGGGGCGAGAACTGGCTGACGGACGTCTGCGTGCACAGTCCGTCGAGCTCGAACTGCACGATGCAGAACGTGTCCCAGTCGGCACCGGTCTCGGCCGTGTTGTCGCGGCCGTTGAAGTTGATCGGATAAGTGTTGTGGTCATCCACGGCGCCAAGCTCGCTGTACAGGTTCCAGCGCGCCCGGCCGGCGCGGCCCTTCTTGGTCGTGATGCGCACAACGCCATTCGACGCCTGGATACCGTACAGGGTCGCGGCCGCCGGGCCCTTCACGATCTCGATCGACTCGATGTCGTCGGGATTGATGTCGTTGATGCGCGAGGGCGAGGCGCCGGCTCCCTGGCCGAAGCCGCCGATGTCGAGCGTGCTCGAGGACGCCCCGCTCTCCATCCGGATGCCGTCGATGTAGTACAGCGGCTCGTTGGAGAGCGACACGCTGTTGGAGCCGCGAATCCGGATTCGGGTGCCGGTGCCCGTGGTGCCGCCGCTCTTCTGGACCTGGACGCCGGCCGCGCGCCCGGAGAGCAGGTTGCCGAACTCGGTGATCGGCGCCTCCAGCGCGATCGAGGCGGCGTCGATGGTGGCCACCGAGTTGCCGACCTCGAGCTTCCGCTGCTCGCCGGTAGCCGTGGTCACGATTTCGTCGAGCTGGACCGGTGCGGCGGTCAGGCTGAACTCGAGCGCGGCGGTCTCGCCCGCGGCCACGGTCACGTTCTGGGTGGCGGGCTTGTAGCCGAGACGCAGCACGCGGATCTGGTAGGTCCCTGGAGTGACGTTGCGGAAGAGAAAGCGGCCGTCGCGGTCGGTGGCCTCGATGCGGTTCGGGCCGGTGAGGACGACTCGGGCGGCTTCCAGCGGCGCGCCGCCGGCCTCGTCCACCACTCGGCCGCCGACCCCGCTCTGCTGCGCCTGCGCGGCTGCGGGGACGCCGAGGACGAGGCAGCAGAGCAGGAGGAAGGGCGCCCTCAACAATCCGTGCGATGGCGGACGGATACGAGTGGCCATGCGGGAACCTCCCCTAAGGGGTGAACGGCCCGAGGTGGTACAGCGGGGGGTCTGCGGTGTCGGGCCCTGTGCGGACGGAGGTGGTCTCCTGCCAATGTGAAGGCCGACGGCCGACTTGTCAAAAGGGTGCGATCCGACGCTTGACGATCTTCCACGCGCCGGATATCTACCTAGCACCACGCTAGCACCACGCAGGATCGTTGCCGCCCACAGATCGTCGTCCCGCTGCATCACTCCCTCGCGGAGGCTCCGTGCACATACGCCCGGTCCGGCAGTTCGTCTGTCTCGCGATGTTCCTCCTCGTCACATCGCCGCTCGCCGCCCAGGCGGGCACGCTGCAGGGTACGGTCTCCGACAGCGCCGGCGTCACCCTGCCCAATGCCTCGGTCTCCGTGGAAGGCACGGGCCTGCGCGCCACGGCGGGTGCCAACGGCGGCTACGAGGTGCGCGGTATCCCGGCCGGCACCTACACGGTCCGGGTGCGGCTCATCGGCTTCCAGTCGGCCACCTCGCGCATCAGCGTCGCCGAGGGCGCGGTGCTCGAGCAGGATTTCACGCTCGCGCGCAGCACGGTGCAGCTCGCCCCGATCGACGTGGTGGTCGGGTCGCGGGCGCGGCATACGGCCGCCGAGGAGCTGGCCGTGCCGGTGGACATCTACCCGGCGGAGCAGCTTACGCAGCAGGGCAGCACCGAGACCAGCATCATCCTCCAGTCGGTCTCGCCGTCGATCAACTTCCCGCGGCAGAGCGTCACCGACGCGGGCGACGTTGTCCGGCCATTCACCCTCCGCGGCCTGAGCCCCGACCACACGCTCGTGCTGGTCAACGGGTGGCGCCGGCACCAGACCGCGCTGGTGAACAACTTCACGTACGGCATGGGCGCTGGCTCGAGCGGCGTGGACCTCAACGCGATTCCGTCGAGCGCGCTCGACCGCATCGAGGTCCTGCGTGACGGCGCCGCCGCCCAGTACGGCTCGGACGCCATCGCCGGCGTGGTGAACCTGGTCCTCAAGGACGGCGGCTTCACGCCGTTCATCAACGCCGACGCAGGCCGCTACACCTCCGACGACTATCCGGACGACGGCACCACGGTCAACGTGAACGGCGGCTACGGCATCGGCATCGGCCGCGGCTCGCTGGGCGTGTTCGGTGAATTTCGCAACCGCGAGCCGACCAACCGCGCCTGGGCCGATCCGTTCGAGGCGGCGGGCACCGGCGTGCCCGACGAGGTCGACGAGGACGGCAAGGTCGTCAAGAAGAACAACCCGGTCCCGCAGCCCAATCACCACTGGGGCGACGGACTCGAGCGGGACGCGCTGGCGTTCGCCAACTTCCGGATGCCGGTCAACGAGTCGGGCAGCAGCGAAATCTACAGCTTCGGGGGGTACAGCCACCGGGACGGCGAGGGCAACCCGTACCGGCGCTACTTCGACAGCGGACGCAACTGGCAGCAGATCTACCCGCTGGGCTTCCTGCCCACGATCGGCGGCCTGGTCACCGACTACTCCGCCGCGGGCGGGCTGCGCGGGCTGGTGTCCGGCTGGAACTACGACCTCGGCGCCGAGTTCGGGCACAACGGCTTCGACTACGAGATCGGCAACACGCTGAACGCCTCGCTGGGTCCGTGCCTCGACGTGGCGTGCGCGCCCGGCGCCGACGGCGTGCTGGGCAACGCCGACGATCCCGGGATTCCCAACCAGCAGTCCTTCTTCGCGGGCCGCGTGCTGCGCGAGGAGTTCATCACGGCGCTCAACATCGCCAAGCCGGTGGAGCTCGGGCTGAGAAATCCCGTGAACCTCGCCTTCGGCGCCGCGTTCCGTCGGGAGCGCTACGCCATTCGCGAGGGCGAGCTGGCCTCGTACGTCAACGGCGGCGCCATCGATCAGAACGGCGACGGCCCGGCGCCGGGCGGCTCGCAGTCGTTCCCGGGCTTTGCGCCGGGCGACGCCACGGACCGCCACCGGAACAACTTCGGTCTGTACGCGGACGCCGAGACAAACCTGTCGGAGAAGGTGCTCGCGAACGCGGCCCTGCGCTTCGAGAACTACAGCGACTTCGGCTCGCGCGTGAGCGGCAAGGCCTCGGTGCGCTTTCAGCCCTCCCGGCGGGTGACCCTCCGCGCCGCGGCCAGCACCGGTTTCCGCGCGCCGGGGCTGAGCCAGGTCGCGTTCAGCAAGGTGGTCACGAACGTGATCGCGGGGGAGTTCATCGACGTCGGCATCTTCCCGGCCGAC
This sequence comes from Gemmatimonadales bacterium, assembly GCA_035526925.1. Classification (GTDB taxonomy): domain Bacteria; phylum Gemmatimonadota; class Gemmatimonadetes; order Gemmatimonadales; family GWC2-71-9; genus CAVVWJ01. The sequence continues at coordinate 4,164 of DATLBL010000097.1, read as the reverse complement.
AATCCGGCGGCCCAGGCCCTCGGCGCCCGTCCGCTCGAGGAGGAGACCGCGTACAACCTGAGCGCCGGCATCGTGCTGACGCCGGTGGACAACTTCACGCTCACCGCCGACTACTTCCACATCCGGATCAACGACCAGATCCTGCTCGGCGCCACCTTCGACGATGACGCCTCGGTGGGGCTGCTGACCGCGGCCGGCTTCGGGAACATCGGCGGCGTGCAGTACTTCAGCAACGGACTGGACACCCGCACGCAGGGCCTCGACATCACGGCCGGATACCGGGTGCCCACGGCGGCGGGCGGCACCCTCGACCTGAGCGCCGGCTTCAACGTGACCCGCAACAAGATCGTCAACGTCGATCCGCTGCCGCAGGTGCTGGTGGACGCCGGCTCGACCGAGCCCGGCCTGCTCGACTCCGTCACCGCGATCGGCATCGAGGACGAGCGTCCCGACTGGCGCGGCACGCTGCAGGCCAACTACAGTGTCGGGCGGTTCACGACGCTGGGGCGGTTCTCGTACTATGGCGGCTTTTCGTCCGCGCAGCCGGGCTTCTGCGATCTGTGTCGCGAGAACTACGGTGGCAAGGGCCTGGTGGACGCCGAGGTGGGGTACCGGTTCAACCTGGTCAAGCTGAGCCTCGGGGTGCGCAACCTGTTCGACGTCTATCCGGATCAGCCGAGCTCGACGGTGGTCGTCGACGAGTTCGGCGACACCTCGCGCGACTTCAACAACAATTTCGGGACCTTCCCCTGGGCCGCGGCGTCGCCGTTCGGCTACAACGGGCGGTTCGTGTACGCGCGGACGGAGATCCAGCTGGCACGGTGAGCCGTCCGCGTCCGCAGTCGCGGCGCGGATATTCGAAAGGGTCGCGCCTGGTGGCGCGACCCTTTCGCACGAATGGGTCGGCCGCGTGCCCGCGGCTTGCCCTTCCGCCTCCCGCGGTCCCGGCCTAAGATTCGCCACCTCAACCCCGCGAATCTCATGTCCGTTTCGTACGATCTCATCGTCATCGGCGGTGGCCACAACGGTCTCGTGACGGCGGCCTATGCCGCGCGGTCGGGACTCAAGACGCTCGTGCTCGAGCGCCGCGAGGTGCTCGGCGGCGCGTGCGTCACCGAGGAAGTGTGGCCGGGCTACAAGGTCTCGACGGCGGCGTACGTGAACAGCCTCCTCCGGCCCGAGATCATCCGCGACCTCGAGCTGCACCGGCACGGCTTCGAGATGCTGCCGCGGAGCCCGTCGTCGTTTACGCCCTTTCCCGACGGACGCTCGCTCATGCTCGGGCCCGACAAGGCGCTCACGCACCGCGAGATCTCCAAGTTCTCCGCCAGGGACGCCGACGCGCTGCCGAAGTACGAGGCCATGCTCGAGCGGGTGGCCGACTTTCTCGAGCCGACGCTGGTGATGACGCCGCCCAACCCGTGGTCGTTCCGGCCCGGAAACCTGATGCAGCTCGCGCGGCTCGGGCTCGCGTTCGCCAAGCTCGGCACCGACGGCCAGAAGGCGGTCGAGATCCTCACCGGCGCCGCCACGCCGATTCTCGATCGCTGGTTCGAGAGCGAGCAGCTCAAGGTCACCCTGGCCACCGACGCGATCATCGGGGCCATGGCGTCGCCGTCGATGCCGGGCACGGCCTACGTGCTGTTCCACCACGTCATGGGCGAGTGCAACGGCGTCCGCGGCGTGTGGGGCTACGTCCGCGGCGGCATGGGCGGGATCAGCAACGCCATCGCCGGCGCGGCGCGCGAGCGCGGCGCCGAGATTCGCACCAACGCCGAGGTGGCCCGCATCCTGGTGAAGAACGGCACGGTACGGGGCGTGGCGCTGGCCGACGGCACCGAGATCCGCGCCGCCCGCGTGGCATCCGGCGCGGACGCCAACGTCACCTTCCTCAAGCTCATGGGCAACGGCGACCTGCCGGCGGAGTTCGTCCAGGCGGTGCGCAACATCGACTACGCGAGCGCGAGCTGCAAGATCAACGTCGCGCTGAGCGAGCTGCCCGACTTCACCGCCGTCCCCGGCACCGCCCCAGGCCCGCAGCATCGCGGGACGATCCACATCTCGCCGACGATGGAGTACATCGAGCGCGCCTACGACGACGCGAAATACGGGCGGCCGTCGCAGCACCCCATCATCGAAGCGACGATTCCGTCGGTGCTCGACGACACCCTCGCGCCCGCGGGCAAGTACGTGATGTCGATGTTTACCCAGTATTTCCCGTATCACCTCGCCCCCGGACTCTCGCTCGAGCAGGAGAAGGAGAAGTACGCCGATCGGTGCTTCGAGCTGATGAACCAGTATGCGCCCAACTTCACGCGATCGGTCATCGCCCGGCAGATCCTGTCGCCGGTCGACCTCGAGCAGCGGTTCGGGCTTACCGGCGGCAACATCATGCAGGGCGTCATGTCGCTCAGCAGCCTGTCGTTCATGCGGCCGGTGCCGGGGTACGCGGACTACCGGACGCCGGTGCGGGGGCTGTACCTGTGCGGCGCGGCGACGCACCCGGGCGGCGGCGTGATGGGCGCGTGCGGGTACAACGCGGCGCGGGAGATCGTTCGGGACATGCAAGGGTAGATCGCGCGCCCGGCCGGCGCGGGGGCGGAGCTCGCTCTGGTCGCTGCAGGCCGCCCCAGGATGTCCGTCGCACGAGCGGATCACCGGGCCTGACGCTCCCGCCGCGACCCCCGCCCCCGTGCCGGCCGCCCAGCAGTGACGCGGGCCCGAGCACCGGAACGCGACGTGTCCCCGGACTAGAGCCCAACGCGGGCGGTGGGGTCGCGAGGCCTGCTACGCAGGAGCACCCGGCCATGCGCGCGGCTGGGCCGAGACCGGATGCCCGGGCTGAGGCGGGTCGCGGGGCTCGCAGAGGGAGCGTCAGGCCGTGCGATTTCCTCAAGCGACGTGCGCCCAACGGCGGCCTGCAGCGACCGGCGCGAGCTCCGCGACCCGCGCTCAGCCGTGGACCCCGACCCCGACCCCGACCTGAGCAGACGAGCATGCCCGACCACCACCTGACCGTCGCCGAGGGACTCGCCCGCCTGCCGGGAGCGGCAGGCGAGCGGTTCGTCGAGCTGTTCGCCCACGGCAGCTTGAGCGTCGAGCTCTACGCGCCGCGCGGCGACGATCCGCAGTCGCCCCACACGCGCGACGAGGTGTACGTCGTGGCCGCCGGCCGGGGCCAGTTCCGGAACGGCCCTGAGCGGCATCCGTTCGGCGCGGGCGATGTTCTGTTCGTGCCGGCCGGCGTCGTGCACCGGTTCGAGGAGTTCAGCGACGATCTCGCGGTCTGGGTGTTCTTCTACGGCCCCGAGGGTGGCGAGGTGCCGGCATGAGCGTGGACAGCCGGCCCGGCCCTGCGCTCGAGCGCACGCTGCCGCGGGAGTACTACCTGTCGCCCGAGATCTTCGGGCGCGAGAAGGAGCGGATCTTCTGCGGCGAGTGGTTCTGCGTGGGGCGCGACGAGGAGCTCGCCGCCCCCGGCGACTACGTCGTCAAGGACGTGGCGGGGGAGAGCGTCCTCGTCGTGCGGACGCGGGAGGGCGGCCTCGTAGGTCACTACAACGTCTGCCGCCACCGCGGTTCGCAGCTCGTGCCCGACTGCCGCGCCGGCACGTTCACCGGCGGCATCCGCTGTCCCTACCACTCGTGGACGTACACCCTCGAGGGCGAGCTCCGCACCGCGCCCTTCCTCGACGAAGCCGACGGGCTCGCGCGAAGCGAGCTGTCGCTGCACGCGGTCGGCGTCGAGCGCTGGGGCGGGTTCGTGTTCGTCAACCTCTCGCCGGCCGACGCTGCGGCGCGGGGCCACACCCTCGCGGCGCAGCTCGGCGGTGTGCCCGCGCGACTGCACCGCTATCCGCTCGAGCAGCTGCGCGTGGCGCGGCGGATCGTCTACGAGATCGGCGCCAACTGGAAGGTGATGCTCGAGAACTACAACGAGTGCTACCACTGCGGGCCCGTGCATCCCGAGCTCTGCCGGCTCGTCCCGGCCTTCAAGCAGCGCGGCGGGTCGGAGCTCGACTGGGAGCGGGGCATTCCGCACCGCGAAGGCGCGTGGACGTTCACCGCGAGCGGCACCACCAATCGGCGGCCGTTCGCCGGACTCGACGACGACGAGCAGACCCGGCACAAGGGCGAGCTGATCTATCCCAACTTCATGCTCAG
>DATLBL010000096.1:0-14271 GCA_035526925.1 Gemmatimonadales bacterium | reverse complement strand
CCCTCGTCCGAGCCGGTCGGCCAGCGCGGCGCGCCACCGCCAGAGCCGCAGGCCCTCGGCGCCCAATCCGGTGCGCCCCGGAAGCGCCGCCTTCCGCGCGAGATGCTCGCCGAGCCGGAGCGCAGCGTCGAGGGCCGGCGGAGGGAGAAAGCGCACCACCTCGACCTGATCGTGTCCGGACCCCAGCCGCACGGCGCGACCCTCCCGCTGCTCGAGCCGGGTTGCCGTCCAGGGAAGGTCGTAGTGCACTACGCGGGCGGCTCGGCGGAGGTCGAGCCCTTCGGCGGCGACATCGGTGACGACGAGGCATCGGGGTGCGGGCGCGGCGCTCGTCTCGCGAAACCAGCCGAGGACCATCGCCCGCGAGCACGGGGCGTGGCCCAGCCCCGCGCGCTCGCCCGTGCACCAGGCGATCGGTGGACCGCCGAGGCGCTCGCGCAGGTGGCGCACCGTCTCGCGCCGGGTGACGAACACGAGCGTCGGAGTTTCATCCGAGAGAATTCGCCGGAGCCGCTCCATCTTCGGGTCGACCGCCTGGGCCGCCAGCGCCGCGTCCGCCAGCACGCCGGCAACCGCGTCCAGATCTTCCAGGGCCAGCTCGATCCGGCCCGTACCGTCGTCCAGAAGCTCCCACAACACGAGCTGGTCGTCGAGCTGGCCCGAGAATGCCCGGAGCTCCGCCCGAGTGAGCTCGCGTCCTGCCTCGCGAGCATCACGCGCGTGCAGCAGCAGGCCACGATATCGTCGCAGTGCACCGACGAGCGCGGCGGGGCTCGAAGTCAGGGCACGTTGAAGGACGCTGCGAACGACGGCGGCCGTCGGCGGGTGAGTGGAGAGGCGGAGGGTGCCCAGGCATTCGAGCATGCGAATGGCGAGCGTGTTCTCCTGCGGGTCGGCCAAACTGACCGTGCTGGTCCGGAGCGGCCTCGGTCCGGCAGTCGCACTGTCCTCGATGACCAGGCCACCCAACGCCGCAACGCTGACGCCGGACGCGAGCGTCGCTAGGAGCGACACCACGCCATCAGTCCGGAGCGCGTCGTCCCGGACCCCGAGCAGGAGCTGGTGCGCGAGGTCCTCCATGGTGTTGACGACCGGCGTGGCGCTGAGAAGGAGCACCGGCCGGCCGAGCAGCCAGCGCGCTGCATGCTCATACCGCCGGGTATGAGGATTCCGGTAGTGATGGCTTTCGTCCACGATGACGAGGCCGTGAGTCGAGCCCGGCAGCTTGTTGCGGCTGGCCTGCTGGTGGCTCCCGACTTCCAACGGCACCCCAAGCCTGGCCGCCACGTCACGCCACTGGGCGGTGAGTGCCGCAGGGACGAGGCAGGCGGTGGTCCGGCCGCGCTGCAGTGTCGCGGCGATGGCGAGCGCCACATACGTCTTCCCGCTGCCAACCGGGTCGGCGAGGAGCGCGCCACGGTGACGCTCGAGCGCCGCGATCGCTCGACGAAAGCTTCGCAGCTGGCCCGGCATGAGCCAGTCGGGCGCGGGCCCCGCATGCTCGACCGGGAGCAGGCTCTGCGCCAGCGCCCGGGCGACAGCGGCAGGAGCCGCGGCGGCCCCCGGCACGAGGCTGAGGCGGAGCGGGTCCGCGACCGCCAAGAGCGACTCAGCGACGACCCGCGGTGCCCGCGGCCACCAGCCGCCCGAGCACTGCGCGGTCCGCGGCCGAGAGGCCGAGGTGCCCTGCCGCGATGCCATCGAGTACCTCCTGCACGGGCTCACCTCGCCGTCCTGCGCGGGCCAGGGTGGACAGCTGGGCGTCCGTCGTGACGGCGGACGGGAGCGGCAGCCGGTGCACGGCCGCGGCTGCGTAGCGGGAAAACCCTCCCGCGGCCGGCACGGCACCGATTCGGGCCACGGCCCGAATCCAGGTCGTATTCAGCCACGCCGCGACACGCTCGGCGTCTTCGGCCGTTTGGGTAGGGGCGACGTAACAGGTGTTGAGTGGTATCAGGTCGGCGTCAGCGCGACCCGTCAGTGCGCAGGCGGTGAGCCGCCGCCCCAGATCCGACCAGACGACCCGATGCATGCTCGCCGCCGCATGAGTGCGAAACACCGTCCATGGGGGACCGCCCGTGTAGTCGGCTCGACTACGGAGTGCCGCGGCATGCGACGCGAAATGCGCTCGCGCCTTCGGCGGCAATCGGGGCAGGGGATGGCCGTCGGGACCATGCGTCCAGAGGAGCCTCACCCGCGGCTGGGGGACAAACGCACGGATGTCGCGTCCGCGGACTGCCCACCGCAGCAGCTCCGCCTCGACGCACTCGGGTGGATCGAGAAACAGTCGGTTGGCGCCCGTCTTCACCCCGAGATGGCAGGCGAGCCGCGCGCCGAGTGGCGGATGCTCTCTCGTCAGGCGCATCAAGATGGCTCGAGAGCGATCGGTGGAAAGAATCCATGGCGCCCCGCCGATCAGCCGGCGCTGGGGAACGGTTCGGGAGGAGGCGGACGACAGTGTGGTGCGCACCCGGTGCCCTGCGGGCGGCGGCTGGTTCTTGGCAATCAGCGCAAGCGGATAGACGGTCGCCTCGAACACGGCATCGCGGCGTCCGGTCAGGTCGACGACGTGCATGAGGGTGGTGGCGGCCGCGATGGCGTGGCGTGCCGTAGCGCCATACGCCGCGGTCGTGAGCTTGCTCGGAACGAGGAGCGCGACGATCCCACCAGGCTTCGCGAGCTCGAGAGAGCGCTCGATGAATGCGACGGCCAGATCCGGGCGGCCCCCGAAACGGCCTCCGCCTCCGCGCCACCACCGATATCGTCCGGTAAGACGGGCTCGAGTTTCAGTGGGGATCTCCTCCGCGCGGAGCCATGGGGGATTGCCCGCGACGATATCAAAGCCCCCGTCGGCGAACACGTCCGCGAAGTGGCTTTGGTAATGAAACCACGGCACTTCGTGGTCACGCGCGAGCGTTCGCCGCGCCGCCCGGAACGCCCGCCACTCGCCCCTGGCGCCGGACAGCCGTGCCCGGAGCGCCTCGTCCAGGCCGCGCCGCTCGCCGAACAAATTCGGGCTCCGCGCAAGGAGCAGGCATTCGTCGATGCGACGGCGCGCGTCCGACTCCCCCAACACGAAGGCGGCGTCCGCCGCACGGCACTCCACCTGGCGCAACTCGCGGATCAGCTCTCGCTTCCGCCCGCCGGTGGCCACCACGAGTCGGCGGCGCACGCTCGCGACGGCGTTGGCGAGCCGCGCGTCGACGGCGCCCGCTCGTGCAGATCGGCCGACCGGGTCGAACAAGGTGTCGCCCTGGCGAATCAGGCAGTCGAGATTCGGCAGCGCCTCGACTCGATCCGGACGGACCTCGCGATCGTCCGCAATGACCGCCAGCCACAGGCGGAGCTCCGACATTCGGACCGCGGCGGCGCTTCGGTCCACCCCGAACAGGTTGCGCTGCAGTACTCGCCGCCGGTCGGCGGATGGACCGCAAACGGACCCGGTCAGGGTGGCAAGGCGATCGAGGGCACCGAGCAGGAATGCGCCCGACCCGGCGGCCGGATCGAGAATGGTGACATCGGTGAGCAGCGACGCGACCGAGCGGTCCTGATCCTCGATTCTGCGTTCGGCTTCGACCTCGGAGCAGCCACCGCGGTGGGCGACCAGCGACACCAGCGCGGCGTCGAGCACGGAGCGCACCAACTTCGCCGGCGTGTAATAGCTGCCCGAGGCGCGTCGCATGTCGGGGGCCATCACCCCCTCGAAGACGCGGCCCAGCATGTCCGGCGCGATCGCCCCGCCGCCGTTCCGCTCCGAGACCGCGAAGTGGAACCGCTCGAAGAGCCGGTCGAAAGCATCGCGCCACACCGCGTTGGGAATGTCCCCACGAAGGTGACGCTCGAGCGGGTGTGGTTCGAACAATCCTCCATTGAGGAACGGCACCGCGCCGAATGCGGCGGCCGCGCGGCCGCGCACGGCCGCCGGGCGATTGAGAGTGCCGAAGAAGAGCGGGCGCAGAAGATCGCGGTGGATCCGGCGCCTGCGCAGCAGGCAGCTATCGATGGCGTCCGCCAGGAACCGCTCGCGACCCGCGAGCCAACCCTTGGCCTGCACGAAGTACAGAAACAGGACGCGCGTGAGCTGAAGCAAGGCGAGGCTGCGTCGGTCCTCGCCTTGGAGCCTGGTCGGAAGACCCTCGGCCATCCGGTCGAGCGTCGTCCGGAACTCGCGGAAGAAGCGAAGTCCGACGGCCTGTCCGCTCAAGGCTTCCGCGGCGCGGGCGGCAAACGCGAGCGCTCCGCCAGGCCCCGGCCCCGCGAGCTTGCCGATGCATGCGAGCGCGGACGCGTCAGGATCGTCGAGCGCCGCTTCGAAATGCGGCGTGCCCTCGACGGCGATGGAAATGCCGAGCCGGCGGCCTTCCGCATCGAGCGCCAGGACGGCGGCGACTCTCCCTCGCCGCATCAGGCGCTGCGCCATACGTTGTGCCAGCCGTCCAGGTTGGTCCCCGGACACGGCGATCCAGGGCAGGTCTCCTGTCCGGCCGACGACTACCGCATCCCCGGTGTCCGCCTCCCGCCGCGAGGCGAGGAGACCTGGAACGAGTTCGTGAATCGGCTCGTGCCCCAGCATGGCCAGCAGCCCGCTCAATGCCTCGATCGAACGGATCTGCGCCAGCTGTGCGGCGAGCTCCATGGTGGCTCCCGAGAGGAGTGGTTCGGCGAGGTTAGCAACCGACCCTCCATGGGCTCGCACCATTCGAGCGCCGCGCGGAGCGCGGCTCGTCTCATGCTGGATTTGAGCTATTCAATCCTGTATTCTCCGACCCATGATCCCTCTCACCCGAATCCTCCTGGGGCTGCTCGTTGCCGCGCCCATGCTGAGCAGCGCGCTTGCCGCCCAGGCCGCTGCTCCCGTCGCCATCGCCACCGATAGCGGCACGTTCATCATCCGGCGGGCCGCCGATACGGTGGCCACCGAGCGGTTCACCCGAACCGCGACCACCCTGCACGGCACGCTCGCCCTTCGAAATGCGAAGAGCACCTCGGAGGCGTACGAGGCCGTCGTGGCGCCCGACGCATCGGTGCCGCTGATCCAGGTGACGGTGCGCGAGGGAATGGACAGCGGACGCGTCAAGGGCAAGGTGGTGCAACGCGCGCGGGTGATTTTTAAGGAGGACAGCGCGGCGGTGGACGACATCACGGGGACCGGAATGCAGACGAGGGTGTTCGGGACCGAGCGTGGCGCGGTCCCCTATCTCAACTTGTCATTCGCCCTCCTCGAGCAGGCCGTGCGGCGGGCACGCGCCGCGGCGCCTCAGGCGACCCGGGTGCCGTTCTTCAACCTGGGCGGCGGACAGACAGTCGATGCGAAGGTCTCGAGTCTGGGCGCCGATTCGCTGGCGGTGGGCATCGGCACCGTCGAGTTCCACCTGCGGGTGGACCGGGAGGGGCGCGTCCTCGGCGGCAGCATCCCCGCGCAGCAACTGGTGGCGGAGCGAATCGGCGGCACCTGAGCCTCGCTACCGGTCCTCCCTGGCAGGGCCCGGCGCCGACGTTCCGTACACACGTCCGCGCCACTCCACCCGTCTCTCCCCGCGCCAGAACGAGCGCGCCGCGATGTAGAGCGCCATCGTCGCCCCGAGCGGATAGAGCATGCCGTACGCGGGCGGAATTTTCATCCCGTAGGACAGCACAGACCAGAAGCACGCAGAGATACCGGAGGCTACGAGCGCCGGGAGCATCACCCGCTGGAAAGCGTCGCTCCCTAGGGCCGACATCACCGCCGCCGCCGGCGGAATGAGCCAGAACACCAGCGCCAGGAGCAGCATGAGCGGCGCGAGCGCCCTGAGCGCCGGCTCCTCCGGAAACGAGCGCTTGCCACCCAGATAGATATTCTTGGACCATCCCTCCACCAGCTGCGAGAGGTTCTGGTACATCCGGGTTTCCATCAGCCGCTCGGCGAACGCGAAATGGAGACGGCGCCCCTGTCGCAGGTAAGCCTGGGCGAGCGCCAGGTCTTCGGCGACCTCGTGCCGGACCGCCGCGTGCGTACCCACCGCGTCATACGCCTCGCGGGTCGTGAGAATGAACTGTCCGTTGGCGATGACGTCGCGCTCCCGTGTGGCCCGGTTCACCCGACGCGGGTGATATCGCAGCCCGAGCAGCAGCCAGATCTGCGGCATGATCAGCCGCTCCCAGAAGGTGACGCAGCGCTGGTGCGGCGAGACCGTCACGAGATCGGCGCCTTCGCGTCGCATCGCGGCGACGGATCGCCCGAGGAGCTCGGGCGCGTGCCGGGTGTCGGCGTCGGTGAACAGGAGCAACGTTCCGGATCCCGCCGCCGCGCCCTGCGCACACGCCCACGGCTTGCCATACCAGCCGTCCGGCAGCGCGGCCCCGCGCACCAGGCGGAGTCGAGGCTCGCCGGCGGCCAGCCGCGTCACCACCGCTGCGGTGTCGTCGGTCGAGCGATCGTCCACCACGATGAGCTCGAACGGGTGATACGTGGACGCGAGGATCGATCGGACGACGGTCTCGATCGCGCCGGCTTCGTTGCGCGCCGGAATGACGACGGTGACCGGTGTACCCGTCACCGGCGGAACATCGCTGAGGTTGGGACGGGTGACGGCGAGACGGGCGAGACCCGCGAACGGCGCGAGCCACGGCAAGGCCGCGGCCAGATCGGGGAACGGCATGCGCGGAGGTTCGTCTACAGCGACTGCTGCTTCACTAATTCCTGCAGCTGCTGCTCGATGGCGAGGAGCTGACGCTCGACTTCGACGCCGTCGTACTCGGTGACGAAGGCGGGTACGCCGTTCTGCGCGAACAGCGTCGCGACGAGCGCGTCGGTGTACCCGACCACCGCGACGGCGATGCCCTTGTCGATCACCCGGTTGAGGCGAAGCATGATGGCCATGCCCTGCCGCGCGCGCATGGCGGCAAGCACCGGCGCCAGGTTCCGAATCAGCAGCTCCCGCAGAAACTGGAGCTCCTCGACGACCTCGCCCGCGGCCAGGCCGCGCGCGGCGGCCATACGGCCGTAGTGCTCGCAGGCGCGCAGCCAGACGACCCCCACCTCTCGGCGGAGCGGGCCGACCATTTCGCTGATGACGTCGAGGAGGATGCGGAACTCCCGCTCCACCAGGGGACGGGGTATCGTGGGGGCGGAGGTGAGGCGGTCGCCCAGCCAGTCCGCCCACTGCACTACCATCTGATCCCGCAGTTCGGCGATGACCCGGCCGGCGGCGAGCAACGCGGGCTGCGAAGCACGCACTAACCGTCCTCCCCTGGTGAAGGTTGCGGCAATTTACCGTGGAGCGTTGATGGGGTCAAAGTCACTCGTGCGTCCTTCCCGGCTCGCGCGCGGCAGTCGCATCGCGCTGGTCGCGCCGGCTGGACCCCTGTTGGAACGCGATGATATAACACGCGCCGAGGCGCTCTGCCGTGCGCTGGATTACGAACCGGCGCTCGCGCCGCATGCGGGCGGTCGCCACGGCTATTTCTCGGGGACCGATGAGGAACGCCTCGCCGATCTGAACGGCGCCTTTCGCGATCCGGCCATCGACGCCGTGTGGTGCATCCGCGGCGGCTACGGCGTCACCCGCATTCTCGACGGCGTCGATTTCGAGGCGCTCGCACGCCGCCCGCGTCCGGTCATCGGCTTCTCCGACATTACCGCGCTGCTCGCGGCGGTGGCGCGGCGAGCCGGTCTGGTCGCATTCCATGCACCGACCGCGCGCGCGGAGATGCCCGCATTCAGCCGGCGCCACTTCCTCAAGGTGCTGACGACCCCTCGACCGGCGGGTCCCTTCGAGGCATTGCCGCTCCCGCCCGATGTCCTCATTCCTCATGCAAACCGGATCGTCACGCTCCGGGGCGGCGTCGCCGAAGGCATGCTTGCCGGCGGCAACCTCACGCTCCTGCAGTGTCTCGTCGGCACGCCCTACTTCCCGGACCTCGACGGCGCCCTGCTTTTTCTGGAGGACGTCAACGAGGATCTGTACCGGGTCGATCGCATGCTGGCCCATCTGCGGATGGTCGGCGCGCTCTCGCGACTCCGCGGCGTACTGGTCGGTCGATTTACCGGACTGAAGCGCCAGATGAGCGACGGCGCGATGGGCGTCGACGAGGTGCTCGCCCACTATCTCCTCCCGCTCGACGTCCCTGTCGCCTACGGATTGCCCATCGGGCATATCGACGATCAGTGGACGGTGCCCATCGGCGTACGCGCCCGTTTCGACGCCGACGCCGGGACGCTGGAGCTGCTCGAGCCGGCGGTGACATAGGGCAGGGGCTCCCGAGCCGCGGTCACGGGCCGTCTGCAACACCTGTTGTTAGGTTACGGCATGGCCACGCCTACCCATACCCGCCACCGCCTGCCCGGCGCGCTGGGCGACATCCTGATCGACGTGCGCGCCGGTGGTCGTGGGACGCCTCGTCCGGCGGTGATCGTGGTCCACGGTTTCAAGGGTTTCAAGGACTGGGGGTTATGGCCGTCGCTCGCCGAGCGTCTTGCCAAGGCCGGGTACTCCGCCGTCACCCTGAACCTGAGCGGGAGCGGAGTGGATGAGACGGGCGAGTTCGTGTTCCCCGAGCGCTTCGGCCACAACACGTTCACTGCCGAGGTGCAAGACCTGCGCCGGGTGGTGGACGCCTTGGCCGGCGGCGGTCTGGGTGTCGCCCCACCCACAAGTCTCGGACTGCTCGGACATTCCCGTGGCGGCGGCGTATCGGTGCTGTTGACGGCCGACGACCACCGCGTCCGCGCCCTCGCGACCTGGGCCGCGATCTCCACCGTGCAGCGATGGCCGGCCCCGGAACGCTCGGCCTGGCGGGCCGCGGGCGTGAACCAAGTGAAAAACGCGCGCACCGGACAGATCCTTCCGCAGTACACCGAACTTCTGGACGACATCGAGCAGAACGCGGAACACCTCGACATCGAGGCGGCCGCCCGACGAATCGCCGTTCCCTGGCTGATCGTTCACGGCCGCGATGATGCGGCGGTACCGCTGCTCGAAGGCGAGCAGCTCGCGAAAGCCGCCCGCGCCGCGCGCTTCCTTCCCATCGACGGTGCCGGGCACACTTTCGGAGCGACTCACCCGTGGCGAGGCTCGACCGCCGAGCTGGAGCGTGCGATCGACGCGACGCTCGCGTTCTTCGCGGCGGAGCTGCGGTAGCCATGTCGATCCCGAAGGGATTGGCCAGCATGGCGGGGCGGGTGTGCGTCGTGACGGGCCCGACGCGCGGAATCGGGCGGGCGACGGCGCGCGACCTGGCCAAGCTCGGCGCCACGATGGTCCTCGTCTGCCGGCGACGCGAGGATGGGGAGACGGTGGCCCGGGAAATCTCCGGATTGAAGGCGGCGCCTAGAGCTACGGTCGTCACCGCGGACCTCTCGTCGCAGCGATCCATTCGCGAGGCGGCCGATGCGATTCGGAGCCGGTTCCCCCGCCTGCACGTGCTGGTGAACAATGCGGGCCTGATACCGAAGGTGCGGGAGACCACGGTAGACGGCCTGGAGTTGCAGTTCGCCGTGAACCACCTGGCGTATTTCCTCCTCACCAACCTGCTGCTGGACCGGCTCGCCGCCGGCGCCCCCTCGCGAGTCGTCAACGTCTCCTCAGGTGCGCACCAGGGTGGTACGATCGACTTCACCGACCTCCAGAGCGAGCGACGCTACGACCCGGTGCGCGTGTACGGACGCACCAAGCTCGCCAACGTCCTGTTCACCTACGAGCTCGCCCGGCGCGTGCGGCACGAGGGCATCACGGCCAACTGCCTGCACCCGGGCGTGATCGCCACCAAGCTGCTGGCCGACTACATGAACGCGCCGATGGTCGGGGGAGCGATCGCGGGCACCTTTGGGGCCGACGCGGAGGCAGGCTCCGACACGAGCGTGTATCTCGCGTCGTCGCCCGAGGTCGAGGGGGTCACCGGCCGCTATTTCGTCGGTCGCAAGGAGATGCGCTCCGCGCCCGTGACCTACGACGAGCAGCTCCAGCTTCGCCTCTGGGAGGAGAGCGCGCGCCTTACCTCCCTGGCGGGCGCCGCTGCACCTTGACCGGCCGCCTCCTCGCGGTCAATCTGAGACATGCCCATCTACGCGTATCGCTGTGCCAAGTGTGAAACCGAGTTCGAGCAGCTGGTCCGCTCCGACTCGAAGGTGGCCTGCCCGAGTTGTCAGGGCCGGAAGCTGGAACGCCTGATGTCCCTTCCCGCGCGTCCCGCCGGCGCAGGCAAACCCACCGATTACAGTCGTCTCGGTCCGCCACCCGGCGGCGGATGCTGCGGCGGCGGGTGTCACTCGCATACCCACTGACGACTCGGCTCGACAGGCTGCGGTCGCGGCTCGCCGGCCACCGGCCGGCGGGCGGCGAAGACGCCGGGCTCATCTGGGCTGCGGTCTCGCTGGTGGTCGTTCCGTCGCCTGACGCCGTGCTCCTCATCCGCCGGGCGGAACGCGCCGGTGATCCGTGGTCGGGTCACATGGCGCTTCCCGGTGGCCACCGCGACCCCTCCGACCCCGACCTGCTCGAGACCGCGGTCCGTGAGACGCTCGAAGAAGTAGGTCTGACCCTTCAGCGGGATGATCTGCTCGGGACCCTGGATGACGTGGTGCCGAGGACGCCGGTACTGCCGCCGGTGGCTGTCCGGCCATTCGTGTTTTTCTTATCCGCCCGCCCGCCGCTCACGCTGAACCCCGAAGTCGCTGCCGCTCGCTGGGTCCTCCTCGATCATCTGCTCCACCCCGCCACCTACCACTCGGCGCGAATCGAGGTGCGAGGTGAATCGCGGGAATTCCCGGCGTACCGGGTGGAGGAGACGATCGTGTGGGGCATGACGGAGCGGATCCTCACCGACCTGCTGGCCCTACTCCGTTGATTTAGGTCGAGCCCATGAGCCTTGACATTCGTACGACCTCACCCAAGTATTAGGCAGACCTAATACTGGAATTCGTATGCACGCAACTGTTGACGGGGAAACGCTGACGCGCTCGAGCGAAGACTACCTGAAGGCCATCTATCGGCTCAGCCCCGAGGGCCGACCTGCGTCTACCAGCGACATCGCCCACCTGCTCGAGCTGAGCCCGCCCTCGGTCAGCGGGATGGTCAAGCGGCTGTCAGAGCTGGGACTTCTGGAGCACGTCCCCTACAAGGGCGTGCAGCTCACCGGCGCAGGCCGGCGCGTGGCGCTCCGGATGGTCCGGCGGCACCGACTCATCGAGGCCTACCTGGTCCAATTCCTCGGCTACAGCTGGGACACCGTGCACGTCGAGGCCGAACGACTCGAACACGCGGTGTCGGACACGCTGGTCGAGCGCATGTCGGCGGCGCTTGGACATCCGTCGGTGGATCCGCATGGTGACCCGATTCCGGACGCCGATGGGTCGATCCGTGAGCTTGCCAGCCGGGCGCTGGCCGATATCTCGGTCGGACAGACGGTCGAGATCCGGCGGGTGGACGACAGCGATCCCGAGCGCCTTCGCTACCTGGCTGCGCTCGGTCTCATGCCCGGAGTGGTGGTGACCCTTCGTGACCGGCAGCCGTTCGGCGGTCCCGTCACCGTCGAAACCGCTGGCGTGCCTCACGTGATCGGCGCCGAGCTCGCGCAGGTGGTGCTGTGCGCACCGGAGGAGGCCCGATGAGCGCCACCGGCATGGCCTCCGGCGATCAGCTCGGCGCCTGGCGGTACCCTCGCACGCTGCCAAGTCTGCCCGAGTCACACCACACCATCCAGGTGCCGCGCGGTGTACCGTTCTGGCGGAAGGCGCTCGCCTTCGCCGGGCCGGGTTACATGGTGGCGGTCGGGTACATGGATCCCGGCAACTGGGCCACCGACCTGGCCGGCGGATCGCGCTTCGGCTACACGCTACTCAGCGTGATCCTGATCTCCAATCTGATGGCGATCCTGCTGCAGGCCCTGGCCCTCAAGCTCGGCATCGTCACCGGGCGCGACCTGGCCCAGGCGTGCCGCGACCACTATTCGCGCCCGGTCAGCTTCGTGCTCTGGGTGCTGTGCGAGATCGCCATTGCCGCCTGCGACCTCGCCGAGGTGATCGGCTCCGCGATCGCGCTCAACCTGCTGTTCGGCATTCCGCTCATCTGGGGCGTCTGCCTCACCGCGCTCGACGTGCTGCTGATCCTGCTGCTGCAGCACAAGGGCTTTCGCTACCTCGAGGCGTTCGTCATCGCGCTCGTAGTCACCATCGGCGTGTGTTTCGGTGTCGAGCTGTTCATGGCGCGTCCCGACATGGCCGCGGTACTGAACGGCCTGCTGCCCCGCGCGGAGATCGTGAGCAATCCGGCGATGTTGTACATCGCCATCGGCATCCTGGGGGCCACGGTGATGCCGCACAACCTGTATCTGCACAGCTCGATCGTGCAGACCCGGAAGGTGCTGCCCGACGATGCCTCCCGCCGCGAGGCGATCCGCTTCGCCACCCTCGATTCCACGGTGGCGCTGCTCTTCGCCTTCTTCATCAACGCGGCGATCCTCATCCTGGCGGCGGCCACCTTTCACCAGACCGGTCACCAGGAAGTGGCCGACATCGGCGATGCCTATCGGCTGCTGACTCCGCTGCTTGGCACCACCCTGGCGAGCACGCTGTTCGCCGTCGCGCTGCTGGCCTCCGGACAGAATTCGACGATCACCGGCACGCTCGCGGGCCAGATCGTGATGGAGGGCTTCCTCAACATCCGGCTGCCGGCGTGGCTCAGGCGGCTCATCACCCGCCTCATCGCCATCATCCCCGCGGTCATCGTCACGGCGATGTACGGCGAGCGTGGCGCGGGCTCGCTCCTGATCCTGAGCCAGGTCATCCTGAGCCTGCAGCTCTCGTTCGCCGTGGTACCGCTGGTCTATTTCACCAGTCAGCGCGCCAAGATGGGCAAGTTCGTGAACTCGCCACTGCTGGCGGGCTTCGCGTGGGCGGTCGCGCTCGTCATCATGGGTCTGAACGCGTGGCTGCTGGTCGGCACGTTCCGCGAGTGGCTCGCCTGACCTCGGGGCGCGGGCTCGCGCTGGCGGTGCTGCTCGGCGGCGCACCGTTGGCGGCTCAGCAGCCGGAGGAGCCAGCTCCCATCGCCGACAACAGCTTTCTCATCGAGGAGGCGTACAACCAGGAATCGGGCGTGGTGCAGCATATCAGCACCTTCGCCCGGCCCGACGCGGGGGGCTTCTGGAGCTACAGTTTCACCCAGGAATGGCCGCTCGGCGGAATGAAGCGGCAGCTGAGTTACACGGTGCCCGTCACGGGCGCGGCGGAGAACGGCACGGGAGTCGGTGACGTCGCACTCAACTTCCGCTATCAGGTGGTCGGTGAGGGAGGAGATGAAGTGCACGTTGCCCCACGGCTGTCGCTCCTCGTGCCCAGCGGAGACGAGCGTCGTGGGCGAGGCGCGGGCGGCGTCGGCTTCCAGGCCAATCTGCCGGTGAGTGTCCGGCCCATCCCGGCGCTGGCGCTGCACGCCAACGCCGGGATGACGTACACCCCTCGCGCCAAGAATCCGCTGGGCGATATTGCCAGGACCGTCGACGCCAACCTGGGCGGCAGCGCGGTCTGGCTGGTCCACCCGACGTTCAACCTGTTGCTCGAGGCGCTCTGGCTCAGCACCGAAGAGGTGCTCGGCGACGACAGGCAGGTACGGAGCAGCGCCGTGTTCCTCAACCCGGGTGTGCGTGGGGCAATCAACTTCGACAGCGGGCTCCAGATCGTCCCGGGCCTCGCCTACACGGTAGGCCTGGGTGATGCCGACGGCGACGATGGCCTGTTCCTCTACCTCAGTTTCGAGCATCCCTTCCGCCACTGAACCCACGGCAATCTGGTGGGTACCAGCTGCGTGCACCTCGATGACTGCCGTGCCTCCGCGCCGAGATCGATGACGACGCCCCTGCGTGGCCTTTTGCTGTTGCTGTCGGCACTCATCCTTCCCGACTCCGCCGAATCGCAACTGCCCGCCATCGCCGTCGAGCGCCGGTTGGCCGACGAGCTCGCGCTCGACGTGGGCGATACCGTCCGGGTCGGCACGTCGCCCGATTCGATGCGGCTGCTGGCCACGGTCGGCGCGGTGTATGAGCCGCGGCCGGATCCGGCTCAGATCACCAAGGAGGAGCGCCATGTCCGCCTGCACCTGCCGGACCTCGCCGCGCTGCTTGGCGCTCCCGACCGCGTAGATCGCTTCGGCGTCCGCGTCGAGCCCGGAGTTCCCGTGGACAGCGCCGTGGCCGCGCTCGGACGGACGGCGTTCGGATACGACGCGTACCCGTCGGCTGCCATCGCGTCGGAGTCGTCGCAGACGTTTCTGGTCGTGAGCCGGTTCCACCGCGCCA
>DATLBL010000095.1:0-9889 GCA_035526925.1 Gemmatimonadales bacterium | reverse complement strand
TCCGCCCTCGCGAGCGGGCAGGAGGCGTTGGCGGCTAGCCTGTACCGCGGTCCCTACCTGGACGGCTTCTACCTCTCGGGCCTGGACGAGTTCGAGCGGTGGGTGGAATCCGAGCGCCAGCGGCTTGCCGCCGACCACGGGAAGGCGCTGAAGATCCTCGCGGCCCGCGCCGAGCGTGCGGGCGACCGGCCGTCCACGGTCGCCTGGTGGCGTCGCCTGGCCGAGAGCGAGCCGTTCTCCACAACGGCGGCACTGGGTCTGATGAAGGCGCTGGATTCGGCAGGCGACCCAACTGAAGCCCTGGAGTTTGCCCGCCGCTACGCCGCCCGGGTGCGCGCCGAGCTGGACTGCCCGGTGGCCGAGGAGGTTCTCTCATTCGCCCGGCGGCTGGTGACTCGGACGCCGGCGCAGAGTGGGCTGAGCCCTGCCGGGACGGTTGCTCTTCCGGCCTTGGATCGCGTCGACGCCGAACAGCGCCGGGGACCCGGGGAAGCCGCATCGCCGGCTCGGCCTCGGCGGCGCTTCGAAAGGCGCTGGATTGCGGCCGTGGTTGCCTGGGCGGTTCTGCTCCTCCTGGTGACGCGGGGTGAACCTCACTCGGTCGCGATGGCTCGCGAAGAATCGGTGGTGGTGGCGGTGTTGCCGTTCGTGGCCACTGGAGGGTCGGGGCTCGAGGAGCCGGGCGCCGGTCTGGCGGAGCTCCTATCCGCCAGACTGGATGGCGTGGACCGTTTCAAGAGCGTGCCCGTTCCACTCGCCGGCGCATCAGGATTGGGACGGTCGGCGACGGCACAGGCCCGGCGAGTCGGCGCCCGGCTGTATCTGGTGGGTCGGTTGGCCCGCGGCGGCAATGGGCTTCGAGCCAGCGCGACGCTCTACGACCGCAGCAACGCGAACGCACCGATTGCCCGGGCCGAGGCCGACGTGAAGGGGACGTCGCTGTTCGATCTGGCGGATGCCCTGGCAACCCAGCTGATCGCCGATCTGTATCATGGCCCCGACGAGCGCCTCACCCGCGTCGCCGCGAGCACGACCCGCTCCCTGCCGGCGCTTAGGACATACCTCGCGGGCGAGCGGCGGTTTCGTAATGATAATTTTGCGGCAGCGGTGGCTGCCTTCCGCGGCGCGGTCCGAGCTGACACCGCCTTCGCACTGGCGTACTACCGGCTGAGTCTCTCGGCCGAACTGGACGGGCGAGTGGATCTGGCGCTGTGGGCGGCGGAGCTCGCCGCACGGTTCAGCGATCGACTGTCCGAGCATGACCGGGCGCTGGTTGAAGCTTATTTGGTGCGCCGGCGGGGACGGATTGAGGAGGCCGAGCGGCAGTACCGCCGAATCGTAGCCGACTACCCCGAGGACGCGGAGGCATGGTTCCAGCTCGCGGAAGTCCTCTTCCACTCCAACCCGCTCCGCGGTCGCTCCACGACGGAGGCACGACCCGCACTGGAGCGCATGCTCGCCCTCGAGCCGGCGAGCCCCGAGGCGCTGTTCCATCTTGCGCGTATTGCGGCGCTCGAAGGAAAGAACGCCCAGGCGGACTCGCTGGTCCGGCTGGCTGCGATCGCCGCGCCCGACTCGGTAGTCATGGGCCTCCGGGCCTTCCGGGGGTTTGCTCTGGGCGACCGTCCCGCGGACTACCAGTCCACCCGGGAGCTCATCGGGAGTTCCGGCTTCGTTCCGGCGCGGGGCGTGGCGGCATACGTGGACGACCTCACTGGCAGTGAGCGCTTCGCCACCCTCCTGGCCAGACATCCCCGGTCCTGCGAGGTGCGAGGGCTGGGCCGGCGGATGCTGGCCCAAGCCGCCCTGGCGCGCGGCCTGCCCGATTCCGCGACGGGCTGGCTCAGGTCGCCGGAGCCGTGTGACAGTGGTGCCTCTCTGCAACTGCTGGCGGTGTACCAGAGTCTCCCGTTTGTATACACCGACCGCGCCACGGCGCGCGAGCTACTGCGCGTGCTCCGGGCCGGCCGCCCAAAGTCGAACGTGAGCTGGCAGGAGGCCGCCGTTCCGATCTACGGTATCGGGCTGGTCGCCCTGGCAGCCGGCGATTCCGCGCTCGCGAATCGGGAGGCCTCGATTCTCGACTCGATGGGCGACTCGACCGGTGACAGAGCACTGGCATGGAGCCTCACCCAGAGTCTACGTGGCCGGATCGCGTTGCACCGCGGAGAGGTGTCGCGGGCGCTCGGCTTCTTGGAGCGGGCTCGCTGGGAGCAGGTGCCGGCGCCGCCGGTGGTGGAGGTGGACGACCGGTATCTTCGGGCCGAGCTACTCGCTCGCGTTGGACGCGATGAAGAGGCCGCGGGCTGGTACGGCTCAATCGCCGAACGCGCCTCGCACGAGCTGGTCTACCTGGCACCGGCGCAATTCCGTCTGGCGCAGATCTACGATCGGCAGGGGGAGGACGTCAAAGCGCTGGCCTACTACCAGAGGTTCCTGCGGCTCTGGCGCGCAGCAGAGCCGGGGCTCCACCCGTTCATAGTCGAGTCGCGCCGCCGCGTCACCGAACTCCAGGCCAGCACGACCTATCGGTAGTCCACCAGCGAGCGCAGCGGAGTCCTGCGGCAGATGCGGCATGAGGAGCTCGGCCACCTTCAAACCCAGATTGACCGTCGGCATTCTCCAAGATGAGCCAACCCGCCCTCGACCGGCTGGCCCTAGGTTGAAGCAAAGCGGGCGGCCCACTGGGGGCCGCCCGCTTGGTTCGGCCGGGTGGTCTACCGCCTGTTCTTGATATGGAACGCGTTGGAGAAATCCTCGGCATCCGGCAGGCCGGCCAGACCGCCAGTCGTGAACACGCGCGTGGTGTAGCCGCCAGCGCTGAAAAGCTTCAGGTCGAGGAAGGTCGCGACGCCGAACTCATCGGTGAGGACGGTCTTGACCCCCGTGAAGTTCGCCGGGAGGCCGTTGTTGCCTGCCAACTCGATCGTGACCTCCGCCAACTGCAGCGGCACGCCGGGGTCGCCGTTGGGCAGCACAGTCGCCACGTCGACCTTGACGCCGTTCGGCGAGTTCAGCGCCTGCCCCACCCTCCCATCCGCGATAGTCCTGACGGTGACCTGCACCCCGGTCGGCCCCACGACGAAGTGGTGGCTCACCCCGCCCGGGGTGCCTCCGGTTCTCTTGATCGCAAGGGCGGCTGCATAAGCAGGCTGCGGACTCAGCAGATCGATCGCCCGGCGAAGCAGTCCGGTGGACACTGGCTGGCCGTTGTCCGAGAAGCCCTCGCACCCCAGCTCCAGCGGAAGGGCGAGGGGGTCATAGGAGCCCAGGATCCCGTGAATGGTGGCGCTGTGATTGTTCTGAATCCGCCCGGTGGCGGCGGACGCAACGCAGATGCCGAAGAACCCATCGTCGTCGGCGTCCAGGCCGAACGGAAACGGCCGAGCCGGCAGGGTATTCCAGTCGAACCCCCGGGTGCCGATTACCGGCTCGGGCGAGAGGCCCGGGGTAACGTTGAACGGCGCGCCGTAGACCACGGCCCGGGCGTCGGGCAGCTCGATGGGAAGCCCGAGTGGCTTGTCTTCGGGCAGTCGAAGCCACCCCGACCAGTCCTTCAGTCCCCCCGGGGGCGCCACCGCCGAAAAGCCATCCTTCGCATAGACCGGGTCCGATACGTTGGCGGACCCGTCACCCACGACCGCCAGCGCTCCCTGCGGACCGAGGGCGAGGGTCCAGTCGATCAGGGCCGTGGCGCCGAGGCTGCTGCACGCCGCGGTCGAATTGAGCAGGTTGGAACCTTGGGCAGCGGTCCCGACCACATCGACGCCGACCGCTACCGCGTGGAAGATGTCGAGGCCCGCGGCCGTCCGCTGCGGATCCCCCGTGCTTTCCATGAAGTCGAACTTGCCCACGATGACATTCTGCGTCGGCTGGCCGAAATAGCCTCTGGCGAAGCCTCGCGCGGCGTCGAAATCGCAGGAGAACGAGGGTGGCGGTGTGGGCTTGAACTGGGGAGAGGTGGGCAGCGGGTCCGACGACTCGCCGCAGGCGGCCAGGGCGACCCCGGCTGCTGCCACTAGGGCGACGGCGATCTGAGCGCGACGCATGACAAGACTCCTGGGGGCGGGAGCGCGTTCAGTGGAGTATGGTACCTTGAGCGCGTTTTGGATGGCTCATATTCTGCAGTGGCGAGCAGGAGTTGGCAAGGGCAGGTGCCCACTCAGGTGCCCAACATAGTGCAACGAAAGCGCAACGAACTGCACCGCCGCTATGCTCCGCCCCCAACCAGCTCGCGGTACCGAGGATCCTGACGCAGGTCATGGAACCACCAGGTCTGGTCGTCGGCCATGCTGGACCGAAGTTGGGGATTGATCGCAAGGTAGGTGCCCAGCAACCTGAACGCCTCGTCCCGGTCGCCCAACATGGAGCGGACCAGCGCCTCGAAGTAGGCCAGCTCGCGATCGGGGTCTTGCTCCGCGCTGGCACGCGAGCGCAGCGCCACCGCCCGCGCGCTGTCCGCCAAGCCGGCCCGAGCCAGCGCGAAGGTCACCAGCATCTGACCGCGAAGTCGAAGGAAGTCACGCAGTTGGGGCGGGCTCAAGCGGACGTACTCGTCCAGTAGCTGCCAGGCTCGCGGCACGTCAGGGTCGCGATCCTTGAGCGCGAAGAGCCACAGCTGGCACTCTGCGAAGCGGGGATCGGTGGAGAACCGGCGCTTGCCCTCCTCGCACCAATGCGCGGCTTCGACTCCGTCCTCGAGGTCGAGCGAGCTCTGGAACAGCCGCCAGATGGTCTTGTTCGCATCCCGTAGATAGGGATCGGCCTCATAGGCCCGTAGGGCCGCCAGCTTTGCCTCGGGGATCTGGGACTTCGCCATCAGCATGTGGCTGAGGAAGTTCCAGGCGCCGGCCTGGCTGGGATTCAGCTCGACTGACCGGCGGAGGTCCTGCTCCGCACCGGCGAGTAACTTGGCGGCCTCCTCGGCGCCGGGCGAGAGATTGAGCAGCCAGCGAAAATAGCGAAGCGTGCCCCGAAGCCCGAGCGCGTCGGGATCGGTCGGCCCCAGCTGGAGCGCCCGTTCTGCGAGTCCGAGGCCGAGCTTGGTCCAGCGGTCGTAGTGGCCTTTGTCGAAGGAGCCGGCCAACCGGGACTGCCGGTAGGCCAACCAACCGCGCTGAGTGACCGGCGTGATCCACCGGGGATCGGCGGCTTCGGCTTTCATGAGTACGCTGTCGGCCCCGAAGAGCTGGCGTGACGCCGCGTCGGCGTCGCCCGCGTCTATCAGGGTCTCCGACCCTCGAATCATCTGCTCCGCGCGTTGAAGCAGCTCCCAGGCCTCGACGCTGCGGGTGCCGATCCGGCGTTCCAGGACCTGTACCTCCTCTCCCAGCCGCTGCCGCAGGAAGACGGCCACCTCTCTGGTGAGGTCGTCCTGGAGCGCGAAGATCTCCTCTCGCGGCCGCTCCAGGGTCTTGCTCCCGATTTCGATGCCGGTGGCGGCGTTGAGCAGCGAAACGCTCACCCGGAGGCGATCGCCCGATTGTGCGATCGTACCTTCCACCAGCGTCCCGACGTTGAGCACTCGGCCGACGCTGTCGGGCGGGGCGCTGACGTTGCGGAACGGGGCGACGCCATTGCGCGAGATCACCTTCAAGGGCTTCACCCGGCTCAGCTCCTGGATGAGCGCCTCGGTGAGGCCGTCAGCCAGGTAGCTCAGGGAGTCGGCCCCGCTCCGGTTCTCGAAGTAGAGCACAGCTATCCGGTTCTTGTCGATAGAGGGATCCTCCGCCGCGCTCGCCCCCGAGCCGAAGGCGAGCCGCCACACAGCGACGCCGCCAACGACTAGCACGGCGAGAAGCGCAGCCGAGATCGACCACAGCCGCACGCCGGTGCCCCACTTCTCTCCCAGAATCGCCACCGGTGTCGTTCGGCTGACCGCCTTCACCCCGCCCGAGGTGGACCGTCGGACAGCCGGTACGCCCCGCGAGGTCGTCCGCCGGGTGGCAACGGTCGTCTCCAGATCGGCGAGGAGATCGGCCAGCTCGCTCATCTTCTGGAACCGGTCGGCGGGCGTCTTCTCCAGCGACTGCATTACCGCGTCCTCCAGCTCCTCCGGCACCGATTGCCGCACGATGCGGATGCTGGGCACCTGCTCCATGGCGTGTCGGGCGAGGATCGCGCGCGAGTTGGGGCCGTCGAACGGCGGCTGGCCGGCAAGCAGCTCGTAGAGCACGCAGCCGAGGCTGTAGATGTCGCTCCGGCCGTCCGCGTGGTCGGCGCCGAGCGACTGCTCTGGACTCATGTAGTGCGGGGTACCCACGGCCATCCCCGTCTGGGTGAGCTTCTCCCCCGCGGCGTCCGCCGCCCGAGCGATTCCGAAGTCGGCCACCAGGGCATGGCCGGTTTGGAGCAGGATGTTCTCGGGCTTGATGTCGCGGTGGATGACCCCGTGCTCGTGGGCGTAGGCGAGCCCCTCCGCAGCCTCGCGGGTGATTCTCACGGCATCGTGGAGGGGAAGCTGTTGCTCGCGGTTGAGCCGGTCCCGCAGCGACTCGCCTTCGATGAAGGGCATCACGTAGTACAGGATGCCGTCGGCCTCGCCCGAGTCGTAGAGCGCCAGGACGTTGGGGTGCTGGAGATTGGCCGCGAGCCGGATCTCCCGGAGGAACCGGTCGGCGCCGATGGAGGCGGCCAGCTCGGCTCTCAGGGTCTTGATGGCCACCTTGCGGCCGTGGCGCAGGTCTCTCGCGAGATAGACCGTGGCCATGCCGCCTTCGCCGACCAGTCGCTCGACCTCATATCGGTCGCCGAGCGCGGCGCGAAGCTGCTCCAGTACGTCTGCCACTGACTGCCTCGAAGGGGAGGGATCCGGAACCTTCAAGATAAACGGGAGGAAGCCTCCGCTAGACCCGCGCGCCTAGACCCGGGCGCCGGCCAGCGACTCGCGCATCGCCGCGGCGGTCTGCCACCGGGCCTCCGGCGCCTTCTCCAGCGCCCGCGCGATCCCCTCGGCCAGCTCCTTGGGGGTCTCGGGCCGGAGGGTGCGAAGATCGGGTGCCGGCTGAGTGAGGTGGAGCTGGAGCACCACCGCCTCGTTCCGGTGGGTGAACGGGGGCTGTCCCGCCAAGCACTCGAAGAGCACGCAGCCGAGTGAATAGAGGTCGCTCCGGCGGTCGATCTCCTTGAGCGCAGTGATCTGCTCCGGGCTCATGTAGGTCGAGGTGCCGACCGCGATCCCCGAGCGGGTGAGCCGATCGCTCCCCGAAGCCGCCACGGCGCGGGCGATCCCGAAATCGAGCAGGACCGCGCCCTCGGGGGTCAGGACCACGTTCTCGGGCTTGACGTCGCGATGGACGATGCCGTGACCGTGGGCGTGGTCCAGGGCGTCGAGCAGGTCGTCCGCCAGACGGGCGGTCTCGCCGAGGGAGAGCCGGGCCACCCGGCCGAGGTGCTCCCGCAGCGTCGGACCCTCTGCGTACGTCATGACGTAGTAGACGATCCAGTCCCGCTCGCCGGAGTCGAGCAGATGGGCGATATGGGGATGCTGAAGTTGAGAGCAGAGCCGGATCTCCCGGAGGAACCGGTCGGCGGCGACGCTGACCAGCAGCTCGGGGTGCAGGACCTTCAGGGCGACCTGACGGCCCTGCCCGTCGCGCGCCAGATAGATCCGGGCGTTGCCGCCCTTCCCGATCTCGCGCTCGACCTGGTACTGGCCTTCGAAGGCCCGTTGCACCAGCGGCAGCATGTCCCGAGGTATGGGTCGGTCCCGGTGGAGTATCCTCCAATGGTCGCGCCGGGGACCCCGACGCGCAAGACACAATGCCGCAACGGCCTCAGAGCAGCAGGTCGGTCCGGATCCGGCTCCGGATCGCCCACCAGAGCGCGCCCCAGGCGTTGGTCTTCCGAATAGTGATGCTGGCCTCGCCGGTCATCCCCGGACGCAGGCTCTCGGCCGCCATCAGGCGAACCCGCGATTCCACCACTCCCCCCGGCGACGCCGAAGCGGCGACGCTCGCCACGGCGGCCTCCACCCGAACAGCGAGATCCGCGTGTGCGATCAACCGAACCGGCTGCCCCTCCCGCGCGAGCGAGGCTCCGGCGCCCTCCAGGGCGATGCGCGCCTCCACCCCCTCGCGACCGCCAAGCCGAAGGAGGGTGTCGCCCAGGGAGACCATCCGCCCAGCGAGCTCCTCCGGGCGGGGGGTCAGCACCACGCCGGCGACGGGCGCGCGCGCCGCGAGCGCGGCGATCCGCTCCCGCATCCCGACCAGGCGCGCGGCCTCGGCGTTCCGGTGGGAGGCGATGCGCGCCGCCTGACCTTCGCGCCCTTGCGCGCGGGCCTGGGCCTCGCGGATCACGAGTGAGTCGACCGTCAGTGCCGCCGCCTCGGCGTCCCTTTCCAGCTGGAGGTTACGGATCGAGGCGAGGGGGGCGCCCGCAGAGACCAGACTCCCCTCCCGGACGAGTACCTCGAGGACCACGCCGGTGTCGGCCGCCACCACGGCGCCGCCGTGGGCGGGCGCGACCACGAAGGGGCCGGTGACGGTGATCGTCCAGGGAACGAGTCCAGCCAAGGCGATCGCCGCGACGGCCCCGAGGGCGTATCCTCGCCTCCTCCTCTGCTGGCCAGCCCCGCCGGCCCAACGAGCCCGCCATCCGGCCCAGGCCTCCCCCGCGATCCGGCGCAACTCCCGGAGCAACGGTCGGGTCATCATCAGCACCACGATCAGCAGGACGAGCACACCCAGGGCCCCGAACGCGCGTGAGAGCCAGCCGTAGGCCACCGCGCCCACCAGGAGCAAAACCAGCCCGGTGTAGGCCGCGGCCATAGCGCCGTACAGGAGGAAGATCCGCTGCTCTCGCTCGTCGGCCGGCGGCATGGAACGCTCGAGCCGCAGCAAGCGGCTCTTGATGAGCCACTCCAGATGGGCGAACGCCCGCTTGCGAAGATTGGGTACCTCGAGCCAGTCGCTCAGCGCGTAGTACCCGTCGAGCGGAATCAGCGGATTGAGGTTCACGAGCACCGCGGCGAACCCGCCGGTAATGACCGCGGCGAGAGCGATCTTACCGAACAGTGAATCCGGCGTAGCGACCCACCAGACCATCGCCGCGAGGCTCGACAGCACCAGCTGAATCCAGGATCCGGCCGCGGTGACCCAGAGCCGCGCCTTGCGCTCGGGAAAGGTCCATGCGTCGTTGACGTTGCAGAAGAAGGCCAGCTGGAAGTAGAACAGCATCGCGCCCATCTCGTGAACCTGGCCGCCGAAGTACTTGCAGGTATAGCCGTGTCCCAACTCGTGGGTCGCGATGATCACGATGCTGACCAGCCAGAGGAGCGCGTAATCTCCAAGCGAAGCCTGAAACTGATAGATCGTGCTCACGGCGTGGACAAAGTCCGGCCACTTGAGAACCACAATGACGAAATTGATCGCGAAGAGCGCGAGCGACGCGAGCAGGAAGCCCCGGGTGAAGCAGAACCGCACATAGGGCATCGTCCGATCCATGAACCGGTCGGGGTCGCCCAGCGACCAGCGTAGCCGGAGGACGTCCCCCTTGACCGACCCGTGCTGAAGCCGGGTGCGGCGCTGGGCCCGGAGGCGCTCCATGAGCAGCACGGACCGCTCGCCCAACGATCGTTCGCACAAGTCCATCCCTTTGAGCTTCTCCGCGAACTTGCCAACCGCGGCCGCGCTCACCCGGAGTCCCTGCTCCAGCAGGGCGGCCGCAGCCTCCGTGAGGGTCCTGCCGTCGAGCGTCTGCATTACGGCGACCTCGACCGGTCGGAAGCGATAGTACTTGTGGGTGGTGGGGTCCTTCACGATGTAGCTCTGCTCGCCGCGGTAGCTCTGCTCGACCAGCACCAGATCGGGGCGGAGTCGGGGGCTGCTCACGGTGCGCTCGGTACCACCTGCTCGCCCGCCGCCAGGCCGCTGACGACCTCGACGCG
>DATLBL010000094.1:0-2290 GCA_035526925.1 Gemmatimonadales bacterium | reverse complement strand
GACGGCCCCGGGCACCGCCGGGAACCAGTAGCTCATGTAGATCGACGCGGCGACGAGCTGCGCTCCGGTCGCGATCACCTGCATCAGCCAATAGCTCACGCGCACCGCGTAGCCGGCGAACGGCGAGAGATACATCCCGGCATACACGCCGAAGGCGCCCGCCGTGGGATGGGCCACCGCCATCTCGGCCACCGCGCGGCCGAGGAGCAGCGAGACGAAGGCCACGATTCCATAGGACAGGATCACGGCCGGTCCGGCCACGTTGACCGCCAGGCCGCTGGCGAGAAACAGGCCCGTGCCGATCGCGCCGCCGAGCGCCATTGCCGCCTGCTGGCCCGCCGAGAGCTGGCGCGCGAGCACCTGCTCGTTGCGGACCGCGGAATGCGGATCGGTCAAGGTCATGAGGACGCTTGAGTGTACAGCAGGCCCATCAGGGTGGCTGGTTCGAGCCCTTGGCGTAGTAATCCACGATGAATTGGATGGCGTCGGCGACCTCGGGCCCGATCCGCACGTCGGGCGGGATGCCCTCGGCATTGAAGCCGCCCGTGGGGAGGTGCTCGGAACCTGCCATGGTCGGATAGCCGAGCACCAGCCCGTGGGTACGGCAGGCGAGCGGCACGATGGAGACGCTCTGGTAGTCGATCCAGCCGCCGCTCCGGTCACCGAAGATCGTCACGCGGTCGGACTTCCAGGCGGCCAGCACGAACGCCTCGGCCGCGCTCACTGTTCCGCGGTCGATCAGGATCGCGAAGTGCTCGGGCCGCGGGTAGGCTGGGGCATGCGGAGGTGGCGGCTCGGGGGGATTCCCCCAAACATCGGTGACCAGCACCTTGCCGGGCTCACGCTGCATGCGCTCGACCAGCGCCTGGAAACGTTTATGCCACGCCGATCCCGGCTGCATGTTCCGGACGGCTTGCTGGAAGTACGCAATCTGATCGGGCGACGAGACCACCGCCTCCTTGCCCGAGTAGGCGCGGCGAGGCTGCGTCTTCGCCGATTCATAGAACGGTGCGAGCGGATCGGATGTCTGCGCGCCACCGCCTTCGTTGCCGCGCAGGTCGACGATGATCAAGGGCGCTGCGCGCAGCTGCTCGAGGTGCTCGGTAATCAGCCGCTCGAGCGGTTCGCGATACGGACCGTCGTGCGATGGCATCGAGACCACCCACGCCCCCTTGTCCAGCGCTTTGATCGTCGGGTTGCGCGGGTTCTGGGCGTCGAGCAGCCCGGCGTCGGCGGGCCGCAACGGGTACGCCTTGCCCCAAAAGGCGGGCGCCATGCGCAGCAGCAGGCCTTTGTAGATCGTCCCCTCGAGGTGATGGAGCGAGTGATCTCCGTAGAAGTAGCGCACGTCAAACGAGCCGTCGGCCCGATGCACGAGCTCGGCTTTGACCTGCCCGGGCTTCCAGGCGTCGCCGCCGCCGGAGAGCACGACCGCGACGAAGTCACGCCGGGGCGACTGGCGCTCGCGGACGATGCCGAACCTGGCGCTATCGGAATACCAGATGCCCTCGACCGGATCGAGATGCCCGGCGTTGCGGTCGAGGTACGCCCGCACGCTCTCCTCGGTCCATGGCAACGTCTCCGCAGCCGCCGCGAGGCGCGCCTGCTCCTCGGCGGAGAGCTCGGGTTGCTCCAAAAGGAAGAGATGCCCGTCGTGGAACTGTGTAATGTAGGGGCGCAGGGTCTGTAAGCAATCTTCATCGGAGGCCGCCGCGGCGGCGCGCCGGATGGCCGCCTTCGACGCCTCATAGCGAGCGCGATCGAGCGTGGGCAGGCCCAGGTGAAAGCCGATGTAGTCGGCCTCGACCTTCTGCACCAGCGAGTCGAGCTCCTCTGCACAGCCGCACGCTGGCGGCGCTGCGGTGAGGGCTACCGTCGGCAGGGCGCCCAGCAGCGTCGCCAACCCCAAGGACGCCAGGAGGTAGCGTCGAATCCCACGGCCGTTGGCGTTGGCGAATTCGAACAAGTCTGGCTCTCCTCCCTATGACCTTCTTCTACGGAACAGCCGGGCGCAACGTCCACATCGCAAGCGTTCCCATGTTACGGCCACGACCGGTCTCTACTAGAACGGATCGAAGCAGTCATAGTTTCGCTGCCGCACGATCCGGCCATCACGAAGCTCGAGGAAGATTGCGAACCGGGCCTTCATTTCCCCGCCAGCCGGGATGGAGCCGAAAGGTACGGCCAGAGTTCCCGTCCAGATTGCCTCGACCGCCACCTGGTTGCCGCTCGCCAGCGCATTGACGATCTCATAACGCTGGCGCGTCATGACCTTGCGCCCCCGGACTGC
>DATLBL010000093.1:0-47197 GCA_035526925.1 Gemmatimonadales bacterium | reverse complement strand
CGGTACTCACCAGGTGAGGCCCAGATGGCCGGCCGCGAGGTGCAGCCCTCGCAGCGTGAGATCGGGATCGGTCTTTTCGATGGTGGCCGAGAGCGGCGCGACGACCGGAGCGAGCCCGCCGGTGGCCGCCACCATCGGGCGTCGTCCGCCTGGCCACTCCGCACGAATGCGGCGGACCAGCCCGTCCACCGCCTCGGCTGCCCCGAAGAGCACGCCCGACTGGATGCACTCCTCGGTTCGCCGGCCGATGACGCGCTCGGGCGCCCGAAGCTCCGTGGCCGGCAGCTTGGCCGTGCGCTGCGTCAGTTGATCTGCGGCGGTGCGCAGGCCCGGCATGATGACGCCGCCCAGAAAGCGCCCCTCCAAGGTCACGCAGTCGAAGGTAGTGGCCGTGCCGAAGTCGACGACGATCGTATCGGCGCGGTAGAGCTCGACCGCCGCCAGGGCATTTACGATGCGATCGGCGCCCACGCTCAGCGGCTCGTCCACGTCGAGCCGCACCGGCAGCGGCGAGCGCGCGTCGATCTGAACTCCCGTGCAGCCCGTGGCCCGCGCGATTCCCGCGACGAGCGCCTGAGTCACCGAGGGCGCCACCGAGGCCAGGCACACGGCCCGCACTTCGTTGGGCGAGTTCCCCGCTCCGATCAGGAAACCACCGACCGCGTGACCCCACTCGTCCGGTGTCCGACCCGGATTGGTCGTGAGCCGCCAGTGCGCCTCGAGCGCTGCGCCCCGGAACAGCCCCATCGTGATCTCGGTGTTGCCGATGTCCAGGGTCAGGAGCATGAGTGGAGGTCCGTCGCGGAGGTGGCGGCCAAGACGAGGGTGCCCGCGCGCACGCTCGTCGTGCTCCCGTCGGCCCCCCGAACCCGGAGCGAGCCGTCATGTACCAGTCCGTCCGCCACTCCTGCCGTTGGAGCCGTCAGGGTGCGTCCGCGGAGCCAGTCACGGGACGAGAAACGGAGGAGCTCATCGTCGGTGAGTGGCCCCGCCGCCGCGTCGACCTCGCGGAGCGCGGCGATCACAGGCCCCGCCAGCTCCGCCGGCCTGAGCCCGGGATGCAGCGACGCGAGGTGCGTGGCCAGAGGAGCGAGCTGGGCGCCCGGCTCGTTGGCCACGTTGAGCCCCAAGCCGATCACCACCCACGCCAGCGTCACGCCCTGCCACCGTGCCTCGCACAGAATGCCGCCAGCTTTCCGTTCACCCAGCATGAGGTCGTTCGGCCATTTGAGCCACAGCTGGGGTCCGCCGACGTACGCGTCCAGGCACTCGGCGGCCGCCAGGCCCGCGCGCAGACTGACCAGTCCGAGCCCCGCGGACGCAGGACGCGCGAGCACGCTGACCCACAGCCCGCCGCGCGGCGAGGCCCACGCGCGGCCGCGAGATCCGCGTCCGCTGCCCTGCTCCTCGGCTACCACCGCCGTCCCTGCCGGCGCGCCCTCCTCCGCGAGCTCGTGAAGCGCGTCCATCGTCGACGTGGTCTGCCGCAGACGGATGATCGCCGGCGTGCTCACCGAAGGAGCAGGAGCAGCAGCAGGCCCAGGGCGATCCGGTACCATGCGAACACCGCGAAGGTGTGCCCCGACACATACCGCAGAAAAGCGCGAACCACGACCACTGCCGATACGAAGGCGACCAGGAATCCCATGGCGAACGCAGGGGCGTCCGCCAGCGTGAGCGCGTCCCGGCTCTTGAGCAGGTCGTAGCCCGTAGCCGCGAACATGACCGGGATGGACAGAAAGAAGGAAAACTCGGTCGCCGCGCGCCGGGACAGGCCCAGCGCGAAGCCGCCCATGATCGTCGCCCCGGACCGTGAGGTCCCCGGCACCAGCGAGAGCACTTGGGCAAGGCCGATGCCGAGCGCCGTGGTCGGACGAAGCTCGTCGACGGTCGTCATGCGCTCGCGAGGGGCCAAGCGCTCGATGAGCAGGATCAGCACGCCGCCCACGACCAGCGCGAGCGCCACCACGGTCGGACGGAACAGCACCGCCTTGATCCAGTCGTGCGCCAGGAACCCGACGACGGCGGCCGGTAGAAACGCGATGCCGAGGTTCAGGAGCAACCGCCGGCTGACGGGCTCCGAGCGCGCGTCGAGCACGGCCCGCACCAGCCGCGCGCGGTAGAGCCATACGATGGCGAGGATGGCGCCGAGCTGAATGAAGATATCGAACGTCTTGGCGGCCTCGTCGGTCTCGCCCAGCCAGGCGCTCGCCAGGATCAAGTGCCCGGTCGAGCTGACCGGAATGAACTCGGTCACGCCTTCGATCAAGCCGAGCAATGCCGCCTTGGCGAGCACCTCAGCCGTCACGCACCACTTCCTGGTAGAGCGCTTCGTACATCGGAACGATGCGATCGGCGGAAAACTGTTGGGCCTTGGCGATCGCCGCGGCACACATCGCCCCGTGACGCCCCGGATCGCGCAGCAGCTCGACGGCCCGCCGACCCATGGCTTCCACCGACCCCACGGGCTCCAGGATGCCGTTGACGCCGTCGTCGATCACCTCGGGCAACCCGCCCGCCCGACTCGCCACGACCGGCGACCCGCAGGCCATGGCCTCGAGTGCCGCGAGGCCGAACGACTCGGTCTGAGAGGGCAGCAGGAAGAGATGGCTGGCCTGAAGCAGCGAGGCGACCGAATCGAGCCGGCCGAGGAACCGGACGTCGGCGCCGACGCCGAGCTCGCGCGCCTCGCTTTCCGCGTCCACGCGCTCGGGGCCGTCTCCCACCATGATCAGCGTGGCGGCCATGGCGCGCCGGATGCGCGCGAAGACGCGGACGACGTCCTTGACACGCTTCACCTCGCGAAAGTTGCTGACATGGGTGATGACACGGTGACCCTCCGGCGCCACGCTGCCCGGGGGACTCGCATCGCCCGGGTGGTACTCCTGCAGGTTCACGAAGTTGGGGATCACCCGGACGTCGCAGCTCACGCAGCCGAACGCGCGATAGGTCTCATCCCGCAGATAGGCGGAGACGGCGGTCACCTCGTCGCTCTGCTCGATCGAGAACTTCGTGATGCCGTAAAAGCTCGACTCCTGTCCGACGAGCGTGATGTCGGTGCCGTGCAGCGTCGTGATCACACGCAGCGGACGCTCGCCCTTGAGCATCTCGCGCGCGAGGTATGCCGTGGTGGCGTGCGGAATCGCGTAGTGGACGTGCAGGATTTCCAGTCCTTCCCGGAGCACCACCTCGTGCTGCTTCGAGGCGAGGGCGAGCGTATACGGGAAGTGATCGAACAGCGGATACCGCCCCATCCGCGTTTCGACCTGATGGAAGTAGATGCGCTCCGCGTAGCCGTGCAGGCGAAAGGGGGAGTCGTAGGTGATGAAGTGGACCTCGTGGCCGCGGCGCGCCAGGTCGAGCCCGAGTTCGGTGGCGACGGCGCCCGAGCCGCCGTACGTGGGATAGCACGTGATGCCGATCTTCATGCGCCGTCCTTGGCCCAGGCGTCCGCGATCTCGGCCGCGAGCCGCTCCGGCGAGCGGGTCGCGTCGAGGGTGAGCACCGACCCGGTGAGCTGATGGCGGAACCAGGTCTGTTGCCGCTTGGCGTACTGGCGCGTGCTGATGGTGATCGCGTCCGCGATGGAGTCTCGCGGCCGGCGCCCGTGCAGGTAGTCTACGGCCTCACGCAGCCCGATGCCGTCGAGCCCGGGGGCCGTCGGCGCATGACCCTCGGCCAGCACCGAAGCCACTTCCTCCACCAGCCCGCGCTGCAGCATCTCCTCCGCCCGGCGTGCGATCCGCTGATGGAGCACCGGTCGTGGCACCGTCAGCACAATGTACCACGGGTCGACGGCGCCCCGCGCTCGCGCAACTTCCTGCCAGTGCGACAGCGGATGCCCGGTGAGAAGGGCGACCTCGATCGCCCGGGCCGCGCGCTGGCGACCGCCCCCCCGAAATCCCGGGTCGAGGCGCCCCGCCCAGCGGAGCAGCTCGAGCGGATCCAGCCGCGCGATCAAGGCGTCGAGCGAGCGCCGTCGGGCGGCATCCAGCGGCGGCTCGTGGAAAAGACCTTCGGCGAGCGCGCGGATGTAGAGCCCGGTGCCGCCCACGATCACGGGCAGCTTGCCCCGACCGCGAATGTCCGCCAGCCACGGCTCGGCGTCGCGGGCGAAATGCCCGGCGCTATACCGTTGACCCGGCTCGATCAGGTCCAGCCCGTAATGAACGACGCGAGCCTGTTCCTTCCGCGTGGGCTTGGCCGTGCCGATGTCGAGCCGGCGGTAGATCTGCCGCGAATCGGCGGAGACGACTTCCAGCGGCCAGTGGGCCGCGAGGGCGAGGGCGACGGCCGTCTTGCCGACGGCCGTCGGCCCCACGATGACGGGGACCCGGCGTCCCGCTGCGCGCGTGGCGATCACCGCCGGCCGAACCGGCGCTCCAGCTCCTCGCGTGGCAGCTGCACGATCGTCGCGCGCCCGTGCACGTCGTGCGGCGCCAGGTCGGTGGCGAAGAGACGGAGCAGCAGCTCCCGCATCTCACGCTGGTCGAGCCGGTCGCCCGCTTTCACCGCGGCCCGGCAGGCGTACGTCGCCGCGAAGCGCTCGAGCCGGTTGGCCCAGCCGCCGAACCGTCCACGCGAGAGATCCGCCACCAGCTCGCGGAAGCAGGTGCCCGCATCGAACCGCGGGTGCGGCGCCGGCACCGTGTGGACCACCACCGCGCGACCTCCGAACGCCTCGGCCTCGAAGCCCACCCGGCCGAGCTGTTCGCCGTGTTGCTCCACGGCATCGAGCTCCTCGTCCGTGAGCTCGAGCGTGAGCGGGAGCAGCAGTCGCTGCGCGGGAGCACCCGCGCCGCCAAGCTGGGCCATCACGGTATCGTACAACACCCGCTCGTGGGCCGAATGCTGGTCCACGATCACGATGCCTTCGGGCGCCTCGTAGACGATGTACGTGTCGAACATCTGGACGAGCGTCGCCTCAAAACCGAGCGGCTCCGCCGGCGAGGCCGCGTCTGCCGCAGCGCCGGCGCCCGCGTCGAACAGCGTCTCGACAAAGGCGGGTGGGAGCGTCACGCCCCCGCCCGGAACCGACGTCGGGAGTGGGCGCCAGTCGCCTACCGGGGCGGCGGCCAAGAGCGCGCCCAGCGCATGCCGCACCGCCTCCTCGACGACGCGCTCCACGCCGACGCGGTCGCGAAAGCGGACCTCGAGCTTGGCAGGATGCACGTTGACGTCGACGTCCTCGGGGGCAACATCGACGCGCAGATAGAGGGAGGGTCGATCGCCGGGATGTATCGCCGAGCGATAGCCGCCCTCCGCCGCGCGAACCAGAAACGCGTCCTTGAACGGCCGGCCGTTCACGAACAGCTGCGTCCGCCGGCCCGTCGGTTGAGCGTCGCCAGGGCGCTGCACGAATCCGGCAACGCGAAACGGCCCGGCCGCGTAGCTCACGGGAATGAGCGTGCCGGCCAGATCGCGACCCCAGACCGCCGCGAGCCGTTCTTCCGCGGCCTGGTCGGCCGGTACGGCGAGGCGCGCGGTCGAGTCGACCTCGAGCTCGAACCCGACCTTGGGGTGCGCCAGCGCCAGGGTGGCGATGGCCTCCTGCGCCGCCCGCGTCTCACTGGCGGCGGAGCGCAAGAATTTTCGACGCGCCGGGGTGTTGAAGAACAGGGCACGAACGGTGATCGTGGTGCCGCGCTGCCGGACGCCGTCGGTCACTCGATCGAGCCGGCCGCCGGCCACGCTCAGCTCGGTGCCCGTGACCCCGTCGCTCGTGAGCAGCCCCAGGCGCGAGACCGATGCGATGGCGGGCAGCGCCTCCCCACGAAAGCCGAACGTGGCCACGCCGACCAGATCGGCCGCGCTCCGCACCTTGCTGGTGGCATGGCGGTCGAGCGCGAGCACCGCATCCTCGCGGCCCATCCCGCTGCCGTCGTCACTGACCTGGATGAGCGTCTTCCCACCGTTCTCGAGCATCACGCGAACGTGACGGGCCCCGGCATCGAGCGCGTTCTCGACCAGCTCCTTCACCACCGACGCGGGCCGCTCGACCACCTCGCCGGCGGCGATCTGATCGGCAACGGCGTCCGGCAGAATGGCGATTCGGCGCGACATGCCGAAAATCTAGCCGCCGACCACGGCCACCGCCGCGTCGGGCACCCAGCCTTCACGGCCGCCGGCGGCCCGCACCAGGACCCAACCCGGCGTGCGGCTCACGACCCGCACCGCGCTGCCGCCGTCGACCGGCACGAGGGCCGGCGCACGGCCGTGCGGCGACAGCCGAAGCGTCGCGGAATCGAGTACGATGGCGAGCGGCCGTCTGTACCACTGCCGCAGCGCCAGCCCACCGAGCACCGCTGCCCCCGCGAAGACCAGCAGCACGAGCCATCGCTCCCGGGCACGCGGCCGGACCACCCAGCCCACCCACCCCGCGAGCCACGCGAGCGCGCCGACCAGCAAGAGCTCCTCGGGCGTGACCGGAGGCGACCAGGTCCAGCGCGCCGATGCCACGTCCGGCGGCGGCGTCAGGGCGAGGGCGCGTCGTACCGAGCCGTTCCGCGGATCGAGGCGTCGAGCGCGAAGCCAGGCGGCCTCGGCCCGTCCGGTGGCGCCAAGGCGATAGTAGGTGGCACCCAGGTTATACCAGTGCCCCGCCACCGCGGGCTCCTCGGCGGCGCGCCGCGCGAAGCCCTCGGCCGCCGCATGGAGTGCGCCCGTCGAGTACAGCTGCTCGGGAGCGGGGTTCTGGGCCACGCCATTGGCAGCGACCGAGATGCCGACGAGGAGACCCACGGCGACGCCCCGCCCGCCCCACCCGCGCAACGAGCCACCGAGTTGACGGACGACATCGTGCGCCTCGGATGCAAGCTGCGCATCTTCGGCCGCGGTGCCCGCCGGACCGTAGCGGCGCGCGAGGAGCCGTTCACGCACTCTGGTCAGTCGAGCTGCCAGTTCCGCATCGGCGCCGGCCGCTCGCACGGCGGCGGCGAGCGACGGACCGAACCGCCGACCGGGGTCCGGAGACAGCGCCTGCACCAACTCGTCGAGCGCCGCTTCGGCGCCGCCCAGATCGGTTCGCGCCGGCGCGGTGGAGGCGCGTCGTCGGAAGCGCAGCGATGGCGCACGACTGCGTATCGCCAGCAGGAGTGGAGGCAGCAGGAGCAGCAGCATCCACGCCCAGTCCGGGACGCCGTGTGCCGCGGACCACGGAACGGCAGGCCGCTCTTGATGCAGGAGCGCCGGCGGCAACGCGGCCGCCGCGGCACTCTCGCTCCGGGACACCACCGGGATGAGCGAGCTCGTCAACGCGAGCTCCGCGTAGCGGTCGGTCGCCAGATCGAAGTAGCCGTAGCGGACCCCGGGCAGCGCGAGCGCGCCCGCGGAATCCGGCACGACGAGGTACCGGAACGTCTTGGTCCCGCCGACCCGGCCGTCCGTCGAACGCACCTGCTCGTCCACCCGCTCGAGGTAGGCGCGGACGCCAGTCGGCCATCGAAGGTCGGGAGTGGGCCAGAGCGCCGTGTTGCCTTCCCCGGTCAGACGCAGCTCGACGGCGAGCCCCTCGCCGACGCTCGCGGTCGCAGGGTCGACCCGACGCTCGAGACGCAGTGTGGAGCCGATGGCGCCGCCGAACGAGGTCGGCCGCCCGGCGCTCGGCAAGGCGCGGACGACCAGGGTGTCCGCCGGACTCGAGAGCGCGAACCGCTCCTCCTGACTGAAGAATTGCAGCGCCACCGGAGTGCTGTACTTGAGGGTCGCGCGAGGGATGCCCACGGTGCCGGGCACGAGCGGAAACACGACCTGATGCGACACGAACAGGTCGTACCACCGACCCCGGATGTTTCGGGTCGCCGCGATGCCGCTCGGCGTGTTCTGCGGGAAGCTCCAGACCCCGTCGATGACCGGGGGCTGCAGGGTTGGCGGCCGGCGCAGTTGGAGGCGCAGGTCGCGCGGGAACCACGCCGCGGTCACGACGTCCACCTGTTCGCCGACGCGCACGCTGTCGGTCGAGACGAGAAGGTCGACGCCCGGCTGCCCCGGTGGCGGCGGCGCGGCGTGGTCGAGGAGCGCTCGGATGCGCGGGCCCAGCGCCGTGGCGGTCGCGGCGCGGTTGGCCGCGACATCGATGATCACGGGGCCGGCTTCGACGGTATCGCGTCCTTGCACGGCCCGGGCCGGTCCGATCTGCCAATGCCCGGGTCGCACGGCGCGGAGACGGATTTCGAGGATCGTCGTGCGCACCGCCCCGGCCCGAAAGCCGACCTCGGTGCGCTCGCTTCGCTCCACGATCTCGAGTCCCGTGAAGGGCGCGAGGGTCACCTGCATCGGCACCGGCGAATGGCTCACCGCCCGGAGCGTGTACGTCAGCTCTTCGCCGACGGAAATCCGGTCCTCGTCGACCGAAGCGTCGAGCTGCGGACGCTCGTCCTGCTGGACGCCCAGCAGCAGCGCGGCACACGCGACCGACGCGACGGCGGCGATCACCAGTCCTTGACTCCACCCGACGCGCTCGCCTGCGTGCGCCGCTGTTGCTCCTCGCGCGTCAGCCGTTCGCGCCGCTCCATCGAGTTCAGGATCTGCTCCGCCTGGCTTTGCGTCAGATCCTTGGGCTCGGGTTGCGACGGCTTCGGCTGCGGGGATTGCGGACTCCCGGTCGGCGGGGGCGTGCCCCCGCCCCCGCCGCTCTGCGGGGGTGGCGGCGGCCGGCGACGCTCGGCCAGCTCGAGGTTCCACTTCGCGCGGGCGGAGGACGGCTGGAGCAGCAGGGCCTGCCGGAGACGCTCGGTCGCGTCATCGAGCAGCTCCTCCATGCGCGTCGTGTCCGCCTGGGCGGCGAGCAGGCTGGCGAGACCGAGATTGTAGAGCGCGCGATAGCGAAGGCTCGGGTCGAGCGACTTGGCGGCTTCGGCCAGGGCGCCACGTGCCACGTCGATCCGGCCGGCCTCGAGCGCCGCGGTGCCGGCGTTGTAGAACGCCGTGTCCTTGGCGCGCCCCGTGCCCGCCTCCTTCAGGAACTCGGCTGCGGCACGGGTGGGATCCCCCGCGGCGAGGGCCCGCCCCCCCGAGGTGGGCCGTTGCGCCGAGAGAGCCGGGGCCGCCAGCAGGAGTCCGCCCAGGCCGATGAGCGCCGGCCCCGGGCGCGCTACCGTGTAGGCGAGCAGGAGCAGCGCCGCCACCAGTCCCGGGATCCAGCCGCGCGGCACGAGGTCGGCTGTGCGCGTGGCCGAGGTGGGGCTTCGCTTCATGGCCGCGACCAGGTCCCGCACCGCGCCGCCCTGATCGGCCGCTTCATTGGGCACCAGCGTCCCCTCCGCCGCGTCCACGACCGCGCGGAGGATATCGTCGCGCCGCTGGGTCTGGATGACCGCGCCATCGTCGTCGTGCTTGTACTCGAGGAGCGCACCGGTGGAATCACGCATGGGAATCCGCGTGGGCACCGGACGGCCTTCCGCGACCATGATGAGGCGCACCCCTGTCTCTTTGAGTGCCTCGCCCGCCTGAACGATGTCGGACAGGGTGTCGTGCGCTTCGCCGTCCGTGAACACGACGAGCACGCGGTCCGCGGCGTCGGTGCTGGCACCGAGGAGCTGCGCGCCCTGGACCAGCACACTCGACAGGTTTGAGCCGCCCTCACTCGCAAGGTCGGGATCGATCGCGTCGAGATACATCCTGATCGCGCCGCCGTCGACCGTGAGCGGCGCCAGGATGTAGCTCCGTCCCGCGAACGCGATCAGGCCGAGCCGGTCGCCTTCGAGGTCCTGGATGAGGCGCCGCGCCTCGCGTACCGAACGTTGCAGCCGGTTCGGCGCGGCGTCTTCGGCCAGCATGGAACGGCTGATGTCCATGGCGAAGACCAGGCTCAATGCCCGCGACTCGGCGCGCACTTGCGTCCGTCCCCACCGCGGGCCCGCGAGCGAGATCATCGCCGACAACCCCACCAGGCCGAGCACCAGCGGCGCCCAGGTCCCGCGCGACCGGGCGAGCTTTCCGAGTGCCGGGGACCACCGCCGCGCCAGGCGAATGCGGCGCCGCCGTCCGAGCCAGGCCCCGAAGCCGAGCGCGAGACCCAGAACCGGCGCCAGGAAGAGGAGCAGCGGGGCGTCGAAGATCACGGCACGCGCACCACGAGCGTGCTCCCGAGCAGCAGCTCGAGCGCGAGCGCCGCGAGCCCCAGCAGGACGAGCGGTCGCGTGGCCTCCTCGTACTTGGTGTACCGCGTCACCTGGATGGGCGTCTTCTCGAGCTCGTCGATCTGCCGGAAGATCCGGCTCAGTGCTTCGCTGTCGCGCGCCCGGAAGTAGCGCCCGCCGGTCTTGGCCGCGATCTCACGCAGCAGCGGCTCGTCGATGCGGACCGGAAGAAGCTCGTACCGGAACCCTCCGAGCCCCCGGCCCGTGGGAATCGGCGCCTCGCCGATCGTGCCGACGCCGATCGTGTACACCCGGATACCGTACGCGGCGGCGGTGGCGGCCGCGGTGCGGGGGTCGATCAGGCCCTTGTTGTTCTCACCGTCGGTGAGCAGCAGGATCACCTTCGATTTGTCGGGAGCCCGGCGAAGCCGGTTGACTGCGGTCGCCAGCCCGCTTCCGATCGCGGTCCCGTCCTCGAGGCTGCCGATCCGCAGGTCCATCACCGCCTGCTCGATCACGGGGTAGTCGAGGGTCACGGGGACTTGTGTCAGCGCCTCGCCCGCGAAGGCCACCAGGCCAATCCGGTCCGCGTTCCGCCCACGGATGAATGCCACCGCCTGGCGCTGTGCCACCGCGAGCCGGTTCGAGGGGGCGAAGTCCTCGGCGAGCATGCTGCTCGAGATGTCGATCGTGACGACGATGGCGATCCCTTCCTGCTTCACCTCCACCGTGTCGCCGCCGATCCGCGGTCCGGCCGCGGCGAAGATCAGCGCGACCAGGCTCGCCGCGCGGAGCGCGGGCGGCAGCACGACCCACCAGCGGCGGGCACTGACGGCGGCGGGGATGGTGACGTCGCTATACCGCGCGGCGGGCGTCTCGCCTCGCCGCCGGCGCCACCACCACGCCGCCAGGCCGAGCAGGAGGAGCAGCAGCCAGGGTCGCGCGAACGTCATGCCGCCTCCGCCACCAACCGGGGCGCCAGCTCATCGGCCCAGCGGGCCAGTCCGATAGCGTCGGGAAACGCCCGATCGCCGAAGCGGGCCTCGTCCAGAGAGC
Organism: Gemmatimonadales bacterium; assembly: GCA_035526925.1. Lineage (GTDB taxonomy): Bacteria > Gemmatimonadota > Gemmatimonadetes > Gemmatimonadales > GWC2-71-9 > CAVVWJ01. Next base: position 36,062 of record DATLBL010000093.1, on the reverse strand, counting down.
GGAGGAGGTCCCCGAGTTCCGCGAGTGGCCAGTCGGAGCGGACCGCGACGGCGCCGAGCAGATGCTCCGTATCCAGTCCCGGGTGTGCCGCGGGGATGCGCGCGGCGATCAGGTCACGGAGCCGGGTGGTGGCCGCCGCAGCCACCGCGCGCGTCTCCCCCGCGTCGGCCCAGCGCTCCAGGGGCGCACGGGTGACAGGAGCGATCGGCAGCGCCGGCCGCGGACGCGGCGGTCCCCGGCGTCGCCACCACCAGTAGAGCGGCGCGAGCAGCAGGGCCGAGGCGGCGAGCAGCACGAGCAGCGGCCCGATGCTCGTGCTCGACCGCGGCACGAACTCGGCGCGCGGCTGCGGCGCGATCGCGGAGTCGATGGAAGCGCTCGGCAGCACGCTGCGTACGACGAGACTGAGGGTGAGCGGCGGCAGCGAGTCGATCGTCCCCCCGGCTCCGAGACGAAGCGGGCCGGGGAGCTCGACGGCCAGCGGCCCGGTGCGCCAGATGACGATCGGGTAGCTGACGTCGACGGAGTCTCCTCGAGGCGTCACCCGCGGGGGTCCCAGGCGCTCGATCGGCTCGGGCGCGTCCCAATCCGCCGGCCGGAGCGTCGCACCGGCCGGCAGCGACACCGTTCGACCGACCCAAATGGTATCCCCCACTGTGGGCGAGCCCGAACCGATGCCCGTCGGCGGCGCTGCCGCTTGGACCCCGGACGGCTGCTGCCAGCCTGCGAAAAGCGCTGTCATGCCCGATTGATCCGGCGGGCGCGCTGGGCGAAGGCGCGCCGGAGGGGGAGCGCGTAGGGCACGCCGGTCTCAAGGTGCACCTGATCGGCGCCGGCCGCGGCGAGCGCCCGTGTCCGCTCCTCGCGGCGCTGGCGCGTCAGCTCACCGACCCGCGCTCGCACGTCCCGGCTGCCGGTGTCCACCAGCACGCGACGACCGGATTCGGCGTCGACCATTTCGATCCAGCCCGATTCCGGCAGCTCGTGCTCCCGCGGATCGTCGACCGTGATGGCCACCACCTCGTGACGTGCCGCGAGTCGCCGGAGTGGCCGCTCCCAGCCGTCGGCGATGAAATCGCTCAGCACGACCACGATGCTCCGATGGCGGAGCAGACGGCTGGCATACGAAAGGCTCGCGGCAAGATTGGTCCGGCGTCCGGCGGGCTCAAACGCCACGAGGTCCCGAATGACCCGGAGGGCGTGCCGCCGGCCCTTGCGCGGCGGAATGACCCGCTCGACCTCGTCGGCGAACAGGAGCGCTCCGACCCGATCGTTCTGGTGCGCGGCCGCCAGCGCGAGCACCGCGGCCACCTCGACCGACAACGATGCCTTGGTGAGCGGCTCGCCGAACCGCGTGGAGCCCGACTGGTCGACGAGGAGCATCAGGGTGAGCTCACGCTCCTCGGTGAACGTCTTGACGTACGGACTCGCGAGCCGCGCCGACACGTTCCAGTCGATCGCTCGAAAGTCGTCGCCGTGCTGGTATGCGCGCACCTCGGCGAACTCCATCCCCTGTCCCCGGAAGACGGAGCGGTACTCGCCGGCGAAGAGCGACCCGACGAGCCCGCGGGTGCGCAGCTCGATGCCCTTGACCTGCTTCAGGATTTCGGGGGAAACGGCCGACATGCGAGAGGTCAGGGCACCCGCAGTGCGCCCAGCACGCGCGTCACCACGTCGTCGCTGTCCACGTCCTCGGCTTCCGCCTCGAACGTGAGCACGATGCGGTGTCGCAGGACGTCGGGCGCGAGGGCGCGCACATCCTCGGGCACCACGTAGGCGCGGCCCCGGAGAAAAGCGTGCGCCCGGGCGGCCTGCGCAAGCGCGATCGACGCCCGGGGTGAGCCGCCGAAGGCGATCAGCGGCTTCAAATCCGCCAGTCCAACGCTCGCCGGATCTCGCGTGGCGCGGACCAGGTCCACGATGTAGTCCACTACCTTCTGGTCCATGTACAGCTCGGCGATCGCCCCGCGCGCGGCCAGGATCGCCGCCGGATCGAGCAGCCGCTCGACGGTGATCTCCCGGCCACCGCTCATCCGAAGCAGCACCTCCTTCTCCTCGTCACGCGTCGGGTACCCCACGCGCACCTTCAGCATGAAACGATCGAGCTGCGCCTCCGGGAGCGGATAGGTGCCCTCGTTCTCAATGGGATTCTGAGTCGCCAGGACGAGGAACGGCTCCTCGAGCGGATAGGTGGTGCCGCCGATCGTGACCTGATGCTCCTGCATGCCTTCGAGCAGCGCGGCCTGCACTTTGGCGGGCGCGCGATTGATCTCGTCGGCCAGGATGATCTGGGCGAAGAGCGGCCCCTTCTTGACGTGGAACTCCTGGGTCTTCTGGTCGAAGATCATCGTCCCGATGACGTCGGCCGGCAGGAGGTCGGGCGTGAACTGGATCCGGGAGAACGAGGCGTGAATGATCTCGGCGAGCGTACGGACGGCCAGCGTCTTGGCGAGGCCGGGCACGCCCTCCAGCAGGATGTGGCCGCCGGTGAGCAGGCCGACGAGCAGCCGCTCCACCATGGCATCCTGTCCCACGATCCGGCGGGAGACTTCCTGGAGGATCCGCTGCACGGGCAGCGTCACCGCCGGCCTGTCGGTCACCTTCGGCGCGCTCACGCTCGCTGGCTCCTGAGAGATTGGATGGGGAAAGATAGTCGGGGCTGTGTGGTCACCGGCGCGAAGCAGGAGGACCGTCCCGCCTCCTCAGGGGTCGACGGTCACCTGATCCGTCGAAGGGTCCGTGGTCGGTACGCTCCTCTGCCCGACGGCCTGGCGCGGCCGTGCGTTTCAGTCGCCGTCGGGACGCATCCGGATCGCCTTGTAGAGCGCGGTCTCCTCTTTCGGCGTCAGCGGCCGGTAGCGGCCGGACGCGAGGTCGCCAAGTCGCACCGGCCCGTACGAGAGACGCGCCAGGCGGTCGACCTTGAGCCCCATTGCCTCCGCCCAGCGACGGACGATCCGATTGCGCCCTTCCTCGAGCGTCACGTCGAGGATGCTCCGGCCCTCGCTCCCGGGCCGAACCCGCGTCTCGAGCGGGGACACCGGACGACCATCGATGACGATCGTCTGCTTCACGGCCTGCGCGACTTCGTCCGTCGGCCGTCCGTGCACCAGGGACGTGTACCGGCGCGGGATGCGATAGCGCGGATGGGTGAGCCGGTGCACGGCTTCGCCGTCGGTGGTCAGGAGCAGCAGGCCGGTCGTCATCACGTCGAGCCGGCCCACATAGGTGAGGCCGGCGTTGTTCGGGATGAAGTCCAGCACCGTCCGGCGGCCCGCTTCATCGCTGGCGGTCGTCACCACGCCGAGCGGCTTGTGAAACGCGAGCCATCGGCGCTCCTGGAGCTTCACGGCGCGCCCGCTGACCGTGATCCGCTGTGTGGCTGGATCCACCTTCATGCCGAGGGTCGCGACCCGGCCCTCGACCCGCACCTTGCCGTCGGTGATCAACTGCTCGGCGGCGCGGCGCGACGCGACCCCGGCGCGGGCGAGCGCGCGCTGGAGCCGCATCTCGGTCACGATTCGGCCTCGACGTAGGCCGCCGCGTCGTCGGTGCCGTCCGGCGTGGCGCGGTGGGGCTGCAGGGCGATCGTCAGCTCCTCCGCGCGCGGCAGGTCCGCCAGGTCGCGGAGGCCGAGCAGCTCGAGGAACATGGCCGCGGTACCGTACAGGAGTGGTCGGCCGAGCGCCTCGCCCCGGCCGACCACTTCGATCAGCCCGCGCTCCTGCAGCGAGCGCAGCACGCCGCCCGCCGAGACCCCTCGGATCTCCTCGATCTCGGCCCGTCCCACCGGCTGGCGGTAAGCGATCACCGCGAGGGTCTCGAGCGCCGCGGCGGTGAGCTTGGGCGCGCGGACGGAGAAGTGGGCGCGCTCGATGGCCGCAGCATGCACGGGTCGGGTCAGGATCTGAAAGCCGCCTGCCATCTCGAGCAGCTCGACGCCGTGCTGCTCGAAGTCGTAGTGCTCGCGAATCTGTTCGAGCGCCACGCGCACGTCGGCGAGCGCCGCCTCCTGATCTAGCGTCGAGAGCTCCTCGACGGTGAGCGGACGGGAAGCGCTGAACAGCGCCGCTTCAAGCAGCTGGGCGAGCGGGGTCACGGGCGATCACCATCGGCGCGAAGGCGGCCGGTTGCACGATGCGAAGGGTGCCCCGCTTGGCGAGCTCGAGCAGCGCCAGCAGGGTGGAGAGCACGTCCACGATGGTCGGGTGCGAGCCGAGCGCATCGCGCCAGCCGATCTGTGCGCGCTCCTCCAGCAGCAGCTCGATTCGGCGAGTGGCCGATTCGACGTCGAGCGGCCGGGCGACCACGCGGTGCAACACCGGCGAGGGAATGCCGGCCACCACACGCTCAACCGCCCGCAGCATCTCCAGCAGATCCAGCGTGAGCGGGGGCGGCGGCAGCTCGGGTGGGGCCGGAAGGTACCCGCGGGCGAACTGCTCCGCGCGTCGCTCCGCCGAGCGGCCGAGCCACACCGCGATCTCGCGGATCTGCTGGTACTCCAGCAGCCGCCGCACCAGCTCGGCGCGTGGATCCTCCCAGCCGTCCTCCTCGCTGCGACGCGGGAGCAGCATCTGCGCCTTGAGCCGCACCAGGCGGCTGGCCATGTCGAGGTAGTCCGCCGCCTGATTGAGCCCGAGCTCGTGCACGGCCTGGAGAAACTGGTCGGCGATGCGCGCGATGGGGATGTCGGCGATCTCGATCTGCTCCTCGCGGAGCAGATGGAGCAGCAGGTCGAGCGGTCCGTTGAAGGCGTCGAGCTGGACGACGAACCCTGGACCGGCGCCGAGCGCGGTGGTGGGGGCCTCCGAGGCGGTCACGCCTAGGCTCCCGACATCGGTCCGACGCGATACGGCGCGATCAGGCCACCCAGAAAGTTCATGATGTTCACCGCCGGAGTCAGCAGCACTGCCAGGAGCGGCCGGAAAAGGAACATCAGTGCGAACAGCGGGAGGTACCCGAAGCGCTGCAGGCTTCGATACTGGCTGCCAAGCCGGGCGGGCAGCGCGTGGTACAGCAGATGACTGCCGTCGAGCGGCGGGATCGGGATGAGGTTGAAGAAACACAGCACCAGGTTGAGCCAAATGCCGTGCACCATCATCCGCTGCGCCGTCTCGAGCACCGCGGCGGCGGCCGGCAGCCCTCGGGCGGCCGTTCCCAGCAGCGCGTAAACCAAGGCCCAGAGCAGCGCCAAGAAGAAATTGGTGATCACCCCGGCCGCGGAGACGATGATGTCCCCGCGCCGGTAGTTGTGGAATTTGGCGGAATTGACCGGCACCGGCTTGGCGCCGCCGAAGGTATACTGTCCGCTCGTCCCGAACCAGAGCAGCGTCGGCAGCAGCAGGCTCATCCAGGGATCGATGTGGGGAATCGGGTTCAGCGTGACCCGGCCCAGGCGGTAGGCGGTGTCGTCGCCCTGCTGCAGCGCGGTCAGCGCGTGGGCGTACTCGTGCGCCACCATGGCGAAGACCAGCATCGGAAGGGCGAGGATGAAATCGCTGATCTGAGCGTCCAGAGGTGCAATCCTGTAGGTCGGGGTCGCGGAAGATTAAGCTGGCGCCAGGGTCAAGTCAAAGCAGGGCACCGCTTGACCTTGCACGGATCGCCCTCTATGTTTCCGGGCTTGCTCGCTTGTCCAGACTAATCCGCTCATTCCTTACCCGAGCCTGACCCGAGGTCGTCGTGCCGCGAATCAAGTCCGCCAAGAAGCGTATGCGTCAGGCCAAGACTCACACGTCGCTCAATCGCACTCAGCGGAGCCAGTTGCGCACGGCCATCAAGAAGGTGCGGAGCGCCACCGGCACCGATGCCCAGACCGCCTACGATGAGGCCGTGCACCTGCTCGACCGCGCGGGCCGGAAGCGTTTGATCCATCCGAACGCGGCGGCACGACAGAAGAGCCGGCTGGCCAAGGTGGCGAAGGCGGCCGCGCAGAAGTGAGCCGGCCTGAAGCCGACGCCTAAAGGGCCCCGCCATGCGGGGCCCTTTTCTGCTCAGAGTACGCAACCATCAGTTGAGGTCGGCGCCGCAACGCACGTCTTGGGCGGCGCTTACCAACCCGGGCCTAGAGCCCGGCCAACTCGGCTCCGCACCGTTCACAGTACCACTCCGTCGGCCGGTTGAGCGTCCCACACTCCCCGCACTTGAGCGTCTTGGCCACTCCGGGGGCACCCGATTTCCCTGAGGAAGTTGCCTGGCCGGTGGCTGCGGGTGGGTCTGCGGTCCGCGTCGCTGCACTGCCCGACGGTCCCGGATTGCTGGCTCTGCGCGAAGAGGGTGGCGGCGGCGCCGGCTTGCGCTCTTCCTCGGGCGCGACGGACTTCAGGAACGCGAGCTCGTCACCCGGTGGCGCGGCGTGCGCGAGTTCCGGCTCCCGCACGTGTGCCGGCGGGGGCTTCGGTGCCGTGCGCGCCACCGGCGGCGGCGGCGGTGCTTCGACGACCGGTTCGGGCTCCGGCTCAGGCTCGGACTGTACGGCTACCGGAATCGGCGGCGCTGGCGGCGCGGGTTTGGGCGGTCCGCCGATGAGTCCCTGGACCTCTGCGAGTCTGGCGATCTCGTCCCCGACGCCGCGCAGCTCCCCGCGGAGCCGGCCGAGTCGCTCGCTGCTCTCGTCGCTGATGCGCCGCCACTCGTCCTCGGAATACTCGCCCACGGCGTGCCGGACCTCCGCTTCGGCCAGTTCTTCCTCCGCATGCCGCCGCTGCTGATCCAGACCCTGCTGTGTACCCTTGTGACGGTCCAGCTCGTCGGCGATCGTGGCGGCATGGCCGCGCAGCTGATCGATCACGCCCCGGAGACGCGCTTCGTAATCTCCGCGGACCTTGGCCCGGACGGCAGGTGGCGCCTTGTCGCCGGCCGAGTCGAGCCGCGCGAGCCACTGCTCGTACTGCGCGCGCTGCTGCAGGAGCGATTCGATCGTCGTGTCGGTTTCTGAGGTCGCTTTGGCCATGACGGACGTGTCCTCCCAGCCGCTCGAGGTCATGCATCGGTTCGGGGGTGAGTCGCATCCCCCGGGCCCAGGCTGCGGCCCGAGTCCCCTGGCCGCGTGCTCACGAATTTTCCTGCGGATACGGGCCCGCGCCAAGCGCCATGGAAGCCGGCGGGCCCGAGGTGTAAATCTAATCCAGTCGACGTCTTCCGGGAGCCACCGTGCTGTCTCCGGCGAAGCTCACACCGCTGGAGACGGCCGCCGGAATACCACCTGCCCACGGACGATCGTGAGGTTGGCGCGTCCGCGAAGGCGGCGTCCACCGAACGGCGTGTTCCGGCTTTTGGAAAGGAACTGCTCCGGCACGACCGTCCACTCGGTCGAGGGGTCGATGACCACCACGTCCGCCGCGGAGCCGCGGGCCAGGCTGCCGCCGGGCAGGTTGAAGATCCTGGCCGGCGCCACGCTCATGCGTGCAACCAGCGTCGGAAGATCGAGCAGGCCGCCGTGCACGAGCTCGGTCAGCGCCAAGCCGAGCGCCGTCTCGAGGCCGATAATGCCGTTCGGCGCATCGTCGAACTCGCGCTCCTTCGCATCGTAGTGATGTGGCGCGTGGTCGGTGCAGATGACGTCGATGGTGCCATCGCGCAGCGCCTGACGGATGGCTTCGCGATCCTCCGGCTCTCGGAGCGGAGGGTTCATCTTAGCGTTGGTGTTGTAACCCTCGACGGCCTCGTGCGTCAGCGTGAAATGGTGAGGACAGGCCTCCGCGGTGACCCGGATGCCCCGCTCTTTCGCGCGCCGAATGAGCTCGACCGAGCCCCGGGTGGACATGTGACACAAGTGCACGTGGCCGCCGGTCAGCTCCGCCAGCAGGATGTCCCGCGCCACCATGATCTCTTCCGCCGCCGCCGGCACACCCTTCAACCCCAGGCGCGTCGATACCAGCCCCTCGTGCATGGCGCCACCGGCGGCAAGCGTCGGTTCCTCGCAGTGATCCGCAACGGGAATCCCGAACGTCCTCGCGTACTCCAGCGCGGTCCGCATCAGGTGACTCGAGACTACCGGTTTGCCGTCATCGCTCACCGCTACCGCGCCCGCTCCGACGAGCTCGCCAAACTCCGCCAGCTGCTGGCCTTTCTGCCCGAGCGAGATGGCTCCGATCGGATACACCCGCGCTTTGCCGGCGCGCTGTGCCTGGCTGACGATGAACCCCACCGCTGCCTGATTGTCGGTGACGGGATCGGTATTGGGCATCGCGCAGACGGCCGAGAACCCGCCGGCCGCCGCCGCCATCGCCCCGGTGGCGACGGTCTCCAGGTCTTCCTGCCCCGGCTCGCGCAGATGGACGTGCAGGTCGATGAGACCGGGCGCCACGACCATCCCTGCCGCCTCGACGATCTCCGCTCCGTCCGGCTGGGCCAGGTTTTGCCCCATCCCCTCGACTTTTCCGCCCTGCAGCAGCAGGTCGGCCATTTCGTCCGTGTTCCGGGAGGGATCGATGACGCGCCCGCCGCGGATCAGGATGGGAGGCGTCGTCATTCTCCGGACCCGGTCTGATGCGCCCACTCGGGCGATCCGCCCGCGAGCAGGTACAGCACGGCCATCCGGACGGCCACGCCATTGGTCACCTGAGGGAGGATGACGCTGTGCGGGCCGTCGGCCACGTCGCTGTCGATCTCGACCCCACGGTTCATGGGACCCGGATGCAGAATGAGCAGATCCTTGGGCGCGCGCGACAACCGCTCGCTGGTGACCCCGAAGACCCGATTGTACTCGCGGAGCGACGGCAGGAAGCCGGACTGCATTCGCTCGAGCTGCAGCCGGAGCACGTTGAGCGCGTCCGCCCACTGAATGGCGTCCTCGATTCTCGGCAGAATCGTGACTCCAAGCTCGTGCACGTTGCGCGGCAGCAGCGTCGCCGGCCCGCACACTCCCACCTGGGCGCCCAGCTTGAGCAGCCCCCAGATATTGCTGCGCGCCACGCGGCTGTGGAGAATGTCGCCGCAGATCGCGACCTTGAGCCCCTCCAGCCGCTTGAATCGGTCGCGGAGGGTCAGCATGTCGAGCAGGCCCTGCGTCGGGTGCTCGTGCTTCCCGTCGCCCGCATTGATGACGTTGCTGCGGATGCGCTGTCCGAGGAACTGGGCCGCGCCCGAGGCGCCATGCCGGATGACGACCATGTCGATCCGCATGGCCTCGAGATTCCGCGCCGTGTCCACGAGCGTTTCGCCCTTCGAGACCGAGGAGCCGGCGGTCGCCACGTTGACCGTGTCCGCGCTGAGACGCTTTTCCGCGAACTCGAACGAGATGCGGGTCCGGGTCGAGGCTTCGAAGAACAGGTTGACGATGGTCTTCCCGCGCAGCGCCGGCACCTTCTTGATGGGACGCTCGCTCACTTCCTTGAACGGCTCGGCGGTGTCCAGAATCAGGCGGAGCTGATCCGCGCTCAGCGACTCGAGGCCCACCAGGTCCTTCCCCAGGCTCAGCGCGCTCACGTCAGCCGCGCACCAGCTCGACCGCGTCGCGGCCGTCGAGCTCGGACACGAACACGTCGACCCGGTCGCCCGGGCCGGTGCTCACCGTGGTGCCGACGATGTCCGCCTGGATCGGCAGCTCGCGGCCGCCGCGGTCGATGAGGACACAGAGGAGGATGCGGCGGGGACGTCCGAAGTCCGCGCACTCGTCGAGCGCGGCGCGAACGGTTCGGCCGGTGTACAGCACGTCGTCGACGATGACCACCGTCCGACCGTCGAGGTTGGGAAGCCGGGTCTCGCCAACCACCGGGCGGGGACCGACGGTCTGGAGGTCGTCGCGATACAACGTGATGTCGAGCTTCCCGCTCGGCACGCTCGAGCCTTCGGATTGATCGATGAGGCGCTTCAGGCGATCGGCCAGCTCGACCCCTCGGCGCTGAATGCCGACGAGCACGAGCTCTTCGGTGCCGCGTCCGCGCTCGACGATTTCGGTGGCCATGCGGACCAGCGTTCGGCCGAGCGCGCGTTCGTCGAGAAGGGGAGTCCTGGAGGGCATCGGGGCGGGAAGCTAGTGTCCGGCTTGCGGCAACGCAACTCGCGCCCGGCTCGCTGCACCGTCCGCGTTTTCGGGGCGGGCGCTCCCTCTCAGGCCGCGTCCTCGCCCGCCGACCGCAACCGCGGAGCGACCGCCTCCGTGCGGCGCACCCTGACGGTCCGGCGCCCCCACGCCACCCACACGCGCGCGCCGAAAAGGATGGCGAGCGCCCCGGCAAAATACAGCGGAGTGCGAACATCTTTCTTCACGAGCCAGAGAAAGTGCAGCACTCCCCCGACGGCCGCCGGATAGACCAGACGGTGAAGCCGCTGCCAGCGCCTGCCGCCCAATCGGCGCACCCATCCATCCGTGGACGTGACCGCCAAGGGGATCAGCAGCAGAAACGATGTGAACCCGACCAGGACCCATGGGTGCTTGGCCACATCGTCCGCGATGTCTGCCGGTGACAAAGCCTGGTCGAACACCACATACGTAAGAAAGTGCAGTACCGAGTACCAGAACGCGGTCAGTCCGATCAGACGTCGAGTCCTGATGATCGGATTCCATCCCGTCAGCCGGCGAACCGGCGTGATGGAGAGGGTGATGAACAGGGAGACCAGCACGGTCGTGCCGGTGACGTGCTGAATGAATTTGACCTGATCGCCGTCGACGCGGCCGGTGGCGAGGGCGAACACGACCCACGCACCGGGCAATGTGGAGGCCACGTACAGCAGCGGCCTGACCGCACGAATCACTCTGCCGTCCGGCCTCATCGCCACTAAAAGAACTTTTCGAGGTCCATGCCGGCGTACAGTGAGGCCACCTGGTCGGCGTAGCCGTTGAACGGAAGCGTCTTGCGTTTGAAAAGCTCCCCCACGCGACGCTCGCGTGCCTGACTCCAGCGCGGATGGTCGACATCGGGATTCACGTTCGCGTAAAACCCATATTCATCAGGCGCAGCGATGTTCCACGTCGTGCGCGGCTGGCGCTCGACGAAGCGCATCCGCACCAGTGACTTGCCGCCCTTGAAGCCGTACTTCCACGGCACCACCAGCCTCAGCGGAGCGCCGTTCTGGCCGGGAAGCGGCTTGCCGTACAGGCCGGTCGCCAGCAGCGTGAGTGGGTGCCTGGCCTCGTCCATCCGGAGCGCCTCGGTGTACGGCCAGTCCAGGATGGCCCGCTGCTGTCCGGGCATCCGGTGTGGATCGTGCAGCGTGGTGAACTCCACGAACTTCGCCTTGCTGGTCGGCTCGAGGCGGTCGATCAGCCGGCCGAGCGGGATGCCCAGCCATGGCACCACCATCGACCATGCCTCGACACAACGATGCCGGTACACTCGTTCTTCGGCGACGAGGCCTGTGAGCAGGTCGTCAAGGTCGTAGTCACCACGCTTCGCCGCCTCCCCGGAGATCTGCACTTTCCAGGGTCGGCTGCGAAACCTGGCCGCGTTCCTCGCCGGATCCTCCTTGTCCGTCCCGAACTCGTAGAAATTGTTGTAACCGGTCACGTCGTCATACGGCGTGAGCTTGTCATCGTCCCGGCCTGCTCCCCACCCCGGCATGACCGGCGCGATCGGCAGCAACCCCCCGAGGGCGGCAATGCCCAGACCCGCCGCCCTGAGAAACTCACGGCGATTGGCGTAGGCAGCTTCGTCGGTGATCTGACTGGACGGAATGTCGGGCGGTCGGTTGATCAACATCGCGAGCTCCTGCAGTGAAGAATGGCGGATGTCTGCTAAGATACGCGCCGGGCGCCCGATCGGTTCCCTCGGTGGGCCGATGGTCGGCAAACGACGGCGCCCGGTCTGGACGAGCACCGGGCGCCGGACGGACAGGGCGGGATTCGAACCCGCGAAACGCTTTTGACGTTTACACGCTTTCCAGGCGTGCGCCTTCAACCACTCGGCCACCTGTCCGAGGCGTTGCGAGCGCGCAACCTAGCCCACTCACGAGGGACCGTCAACGCGCGCTGGTCCTCGGTCGGTGTCGTGCAAAGCCTTTGCCGCCTCCACGAGGCCGATGAATTCCCCACGGTGGCCTTCCTCGTCTTCCCCACGCGCGCCGCGCGCCAGCGAGAGCACCTGGTCGAAGCTGGCCTGTCCGCGGTGCTCGGATTCTCTGAGCAGGAGGGCGAACGCCGCGACCGCCGAGGCAAACCGCATGTCCTCCGACGCCTTGTCGCCGCCACGGTCGGTCACTGGCACCTCGAGCAGGCGGCTGGTCGAGCCTTGCGGATCCTTGTAGCGGACGCGGACGGTCAGCAGCTCGCCGCTTCGCCGGGCGTCCGGCCGAACCGCCACCTGCTGGTAGACGAGGCTGTCCTCGGCGATGGCTACGGGCGTCGCCCCGACCGGCACGACCTCGTACAGGGCGGTCACCGAGTGCCCTGAACCCAGCTCGCCGGCATCCTTGCGGTCGTCGGCGAAGTCTTCGCGGTTGAGCAAACGGTTCTCGTAGCCCAGCAAACGATACGATCGAACCCCGGCCGGGTTGAACTCGACCTGGATCTTCACGTCCTTGGCGACCGTGAAGAGCGTGCCGCCGAACTCCTGCACGAACACCTTCCGCGCTTCACGGTAGCTGTCGATGTACGCGTAGTGGCCGTTTCCCTTGTCGGCCATCTGCTCCATCTTCGCATCCTTGAGGTTGCCGCTGCCGAATCCGAGCACCGTCAGAAAGGTTCCCTCCTCGCGCCGCTGCTCGACCAGGCGCACCATCTCCGCGTCGCTGCTCACGCCGACGTTGAAGTCGCCGTCGGTGGCGAGGATGACGCGATTGTTGCCCTCGCGGTCGAAATGCTCCCTGGCGACATCATATGCCAGCCGGATGCCCGCGCCCCCGGCTGTCGAGCCTCCGGCCTCCAGCCGATCGATGGCATCGAGGATCGTCGGCTTGTCGCTGCCGCTCGTGGAGGGAAGCACCAGCCCCGCCGCACCGGCGTACACCACGATGGCGACCCGATCCTCCGGGCGCAGCTCGTTCACCAGCGCGCGAAACGCCTGCTGGACCAGCGGGAGCTTGTCAGGCGACTGCATGGACCCCGACACATCGATCAGAAACACCAGGTTGCTGGGCGGCAGATCGGCCGTCGGGACACGCCTGGCCTGAAGCCCGATCCGCACGAGCCGATGCGCCGGAGCCCACGGACACGGAACGACGTCGGTCGAGACCGCGAAGGGATGCCGGCCGGAGTGGTCGGGGTACCGGTACGGGAAGTAGTTGACCATCTCTTCCAGACGCACGGCATCCACCGGTGGGAGCGTGCCCTGGCTGAGGAATCGGCGCACGTTGCTGTACGACGCGGCGTCCACGTCGATCGAAAACGTCGACACCGGCGTGCTGAGCGCGGTCAGAAACCGGTTTTCGCTGATCGCATTGTAGTTCTCCGTGTTGCCTGGCTCCCGTTGCCAGCGCCACGGCTCCGATACGCTCTGCTGCACTCCCGCACTCGATTGAGGGTACACCGAGCCCACATCCCGCCGCGCTTCCATCTCGTTGGCGGATCGTTCTTGCCTGAGAGCGCTCGGCACCACCTCCCGCGGCACGACCGGGGTGGGCTGATGGCGGGCCACTTTTTCCTCGCGGTCACGGCCTGCCGCCAAAGTGAAGTTGAGCGTGAGAGTGGCACCGGCGCGGACGGTGCCGGCCGCCTCGGCGGACAGGTAGCCGAGCCGCGTCGCCCGAACCGTGACAGGACCCAGAGCAACGGCCGCCAGTGAGTACGCCCCGGATCGATCGGTGAGCGTCGAGAGCGCCGTGCCGATGACGACCACCCGCGCACCGGCAATGGGCTTCCCCGCGCCATCCTTGACCGTTCCGCTCACCTGCCCCGTGGTCGCGGCGCGAGGCACAGGTGCGGCACCCGTGGCCGCGAGCGTGAGTGACAACACGGCGACAAGGCCCGGCACGCGCCGGGCGAGTAATCTGCGGACGGCGAGCATCATGTCCTCCACGCAAGGGGTGTGGCGAGCAATCCGCGGCAGGAACGGCCGGAATCACGCGGGAGATGCGCGAACTCTCCGGCATGCACACGTCCGCCAGCCCTTGCAGCCGGCTTCGCATCGATGGCAGGTTGCCCTGACGGCCCCGCCAGGTTCAAATACCTCGACTCCATCGCAGAGGTCGTCCCGTGAGCCAGGTGTACATCACTGCTGCCCTCCGCACGCCCATCGGGCGCGCTGGGGGCGTGCTGGCCGAAGTCCGGCCGGACGACCTCGCCGCCGCGGCGATCGCCGGACTCGTCGCCAGCGCGGTGCTCCCGGTCGATCGAATCGAGGACGTCATCCTGGGCTGCGCCAACCAGGCGGGCGAGGACAACCGCAACGTCGCGCGCATGGCGGCGCTCCTGGCAGGGCTTCCCGTGGAGATTCCGGGTCAGACCGTCAACCGGCTCTGCGGCTCCGGACTGCAGGCCGTCGTGTCGGCAGCACACGCGGTGCGGGCCGGTGAGGGCGACCTGTTCATTGCCGGCGGCGTGGAGAGCATGACGCGGGCACCCTACGCCACGCTGAAATCCGGTAAGCCCTGGGACCGCTCCGTCCCGGCGGTGGCGGACACGACCGTGGGATGGCGATTCGTGAACCCACGCATGAAGTCCGACTGGACGATTTCCCTCGGTGAGACGGCCGAGCGGGTGGCGGCGATGTACGACATCTCCCGCGCAGAGCAGGACGCGTTCGCCGTCGAGAGTCAGAGGCGGGCGCAGGCCGGGCTCGCGGAGGGAGTGTTCGCGGAGGAGACCGTCGGGATAGAAGTTCGGCGGGGAGGGCGGACGGACGTGATCGCGCGCGATGAGCCGCCGCGATCCGACGTGACCGTCGAGTCGCTCGGGCGGCTGGCGTCGGCGTTCGTCACGAACGGCACGGTGACTGCCGGCACGTCGAGCGGCATCAACGACGGTGCCGCGGCGCTCGCCATCGCGAGCGAGAGCGCGGTCGTCGAGCTCGGGCTCCGCCCGCTTGCGCGTGTGGTTGCCACGGCGGTAGCCGGGGTGGACCCGAGCTGCATGGGCCTCGGACCGGTACCCGCCACCCGGAAGGCGCTTGCGCGCGCGGGCATCGCTGCATCGGCGCTCGATCTGGTCGAACTGAATGAAGCGTTTGCCGCCCAGGCACTCGCGTGCATGCGCGAGCTCGCTCTGGACCCCGGTCGCGTGAACATCTACGGTGGCGCCATCGCCCTTGGCCACCCGCTCGGTGCCAGCGGAGCACGGATTTTGACCACGTTGGTGCACGCCCTCGGCCGTACAGGCGGCAGATACGGCCTCGCTACCATGTGCATCGGGGTCGGTCAGGGCATAGCGGTAGTGATCGAACGGATGTAGCGCGAAATTCGACCGCGAGAGGGCGGTGGAACCGGTGAGCGGTGCCGTCCCGGCGACGGTTTAGGCTTCCGCTTGTCTCACCGTAGCGGGCCTACCGCAGGATCTCCGTCAATACCCTCCCCTGCGCCCCTCGGGGCGCCTGAAGTCCGAGGAGGGCCGACAGCGTCGGCGCGATGTCGGCCACCGTCGCCGCGCCGCGCCGCGGCGACGGCACGATGCCCGGCCCGACCCAGAGGAGCGGCACCTGCTGGTCGTACGGCCAGATGCTCCCGTGCCCGGTCCCGGTGGATTCCGTGGTCGCCAGCCAGTAGGGCTCGAGAAAGTAGTACAGGTCGCCACCGCGGCCCGGAAAGAAGGACCGCACGGCGTCGGCGAGCGGTTTGCCGCTCTGGGCGGGGAGCCCGTGACGGCCGAGCTCGGTACCTGTAACTGCGTCGTGTACTCCCGGGACGCTCCGGATCGCAGCACGGGCCACCGATTCGGCCGCCTCCATTGTGACGCGGTGAGCTCTCAGGGCTGCCTGATTCAAGTTGACGAGCGGGGGTCCATGGTACGCGATCCAGCCCGGCGCGGGCGCGGGCCCGTAGCTCCGGGTCAGCGCGCGATTCACTGCCGCCGCCACGACCCCCGGATCCAAACGCTTCGGACTCACGCCCGCGCGCCCACGGGTCATGAGCTCGGGCATGGGCGCCACACCATGGTCGGCGGTCAGCACGATGACGACGTGAGCCAGCCCGACCTTGCGGTCCAGGAACGCGAACAGTCGTGCGAGCGTCCGGTCGAGCCGCAGGATGTCGTCCATGATCTCATGGCTGTCGGGCCCGAAGGTATGCCCCACCATGTCGGTCGCCGAGAAGCTGATGCCGAGGATGTCGGGCACGGTGTCGCGACCCAACTCTTCAGCGTCCACCGCGTGCATCGCGAACTCCGCGACGACTTCATCGAGCATCGGGGAGTGCATCAAGGCGTCCAGGGTCCCGAGTGGGTGCGGGAAGGTTCGCCCGAGCCCGTCCACCACCCTTTCGGCAGGCTCGTCGTCCCGCCCCATCGCGGTGTATCCCGACGCGGGCATCACGCGATCCCATCGGCCCCCAATCCGCCGCGCGAAGGCGCCCGATGCGTTGAATCGGCGAACCCAGGCCGGGAGCGCGGATCTGTAGTACGTCGACGTCACGAACGCCGTGCCATCGATCCAGTATGCCGCGTCGGCCTGCCCGCCACCCAGCATGATCGCCGAACGATCCTTGGCCGAGACGGTCACCACGCGGCTCCGGCCCGCCGTCTGGGTCTTGAGCACGTCGCCCACCGTTTCCGCGAGCAGCGCGCGAGGCGAGCGCCCCGGCCCGGTCGCGCCGACGAGTGCGACCGCGGTATCCTCGGCGCAATACACGGCGCGGCCAAGCTTCCTGTCGTACCAATCGTTGGCCACGATGCCGTTCACCATGGCGTAGCTGCCGGTCAGGATCACCGCGTGACCCGGGCAGGTTTCGGTCACGGCGTGCTCGTATCGTGCCGAGGCGAATCGTGCGCCCCGGTCGAGGAAGAGCTTGAAGCCGTTGGATGTGAAGGACGGGCGGAAGCGATCGATCTGGTCGGCTCGAAGCTGATCGACCGCGATTATGACGACGAGACGCGGACGGGGTGGTGGCGGCGCTGCGGACCGGGCAGTGCTCGCTTGTCCACCTGCTAACCCACTACTCCACGGACCGCCCGCGAGCAGGGCCGCCACGACAACGCGGAGAATCGTCGACGGCACCGGTCCCTACGATCCTCGCGCCTCGGTCCGCCGCCGCTCGAACTCGGCGCGCGCGTTCGCGATCGCTTCGAGTGCGTCGTCCCTTTCGCCGGCGGTATTCCAGCTCTGGCTCTCTCGGGCTGCGGATTCGACCCGTGCGATCCAGTTCAGGAAGTATTCCGCGTCCGCCGCCGAGCGGGCCGGCCGGCCCCCGACGCTCACGTACACGGGACTGGTCGTGGCATAGGGGTAGAGGTCCAACACCGGTTCGACCGCCCGGTCGCTCCGCGCTCGAAGCAGCAGCCATCCGCTGGCCCGAAGGGATAGCCGCACGACGGTGTCCGCGCGGGTGCGGTCGCCGGCAAGCGGCACTTCGTGCACGACGTGCCCGTTGCTCACGAGCTCCAGGTGGTCGACGGGAACGTTCGAGCGGAGCGAGATCCGTACGGGGACGTCGGCGCCGTCCGCGGGAAGGATCAGCTCCTGGCCTGGGCCGCGGCCGCCGGCCTCGACCTCGACCAGGGGGCCGTTGGTTGCGAAGGTCCGTCCGGCCCGCAGCGAATCCAGCATCCGCCGGTGGTCCATCGGACCGGTGCCGGCGTGAACGTAGACGCGGTTCATGCCCACGGGACCGCGCAGCGACGCAAAGTTGGCCATGGCGTCGGTTCCCGCTCCTGCCGGCAGGCGAAAACCGCAGTTCAGCACGCGGTACCATACGTGTGCCGTGGCCATCGGGTCGTCGACGAACCCGAGCGCCTCGTAGTAGTCGACCTTTCCGAGCGCCACGTCGATCGGAAACTCCGCGGTGAGTGGCCGAGTCGTGTCCGCCGGATCGGGATCGGCATCGAACGGGTGCACATAGCCCACCGCCGCGCCCTGCTCGCGGGCGAGGTCGGCGACCTGCGCGTTGGTCGGTGAGAGACTCGCCGCCGCGGTGGCGGCGTATCCGGAGTACCCCGGCAACAGCACGTGCTCGCGCAGCCCGAGCAGGCCGACGTGACCCCAGACGCTGGTGTGGAACTCCTGGTCGTGTACGACGAGCGTCATCGGCGTGGAGGCAGGATCCCGCCCGACACGGTAGCCGATGTCGGGAATTCGCCCTTCCTTGTTGACGATCAGATTTTCGAGCAGGTCGAGATCCTCCGCCCGGGCCTGGAACGCGAGCCGCCGGGGCGTGTTGCGGTACGCGCCCCCGTAGTTCATGTGGACATGCAGGTCGGCGCTTCGCCAGCCTCGTGCGTCCAGGTTGACCAGGCGGGCCAGTGAGGACCGCAGTCGAACCTCTCCACCGCTCCGGATGTTCACCGTCCGGCGATCCACTCGGTACTCGGGCCCGTGCGATACCTCGATGGTGTAGCGGCCGGCAGGGAGTGTGAGCCGTTCGGCTCCCCCGGTGTGAAAGTACCCGTACTCGAACCGGCGCTCACGGCGGTCGAACCCGTCGTCCGCGTGCCGCCAGGACGTGTCGGGTGCGAAACTCCGGCCGTCTGCGCCGGTGACGCTCACGCGGGCGGGCATCGAC
Source organism: Gemmatimonadales bacterium (assembly GCA_035526925.1). Lineage (GTDB taxonomy): Bacteria > Gemmatimonadota > Gemmatimonadetes > Gemmatimonadales > GWC2-71-9 > CAVVWJ01. The sequence continues at coordinate 17,540 of DATLBL010000093.1, read as the reverse complement.
CGCCCTCCGGCATCGGTCACCCTCAGATGAAGTGTGCCGACGGGCGAGCGGTAGATGCGACGCACGGGGCGCACCTGGACTCGCCGACCGCCAGGCACGTCCAGCACCCAGAGCGACGTGTCGCCACCTTCGTTGGATACGAACGAAATCCGCCGTCCATCCGGCGACCAGCGTGGGGCGGTGGCGTCGAAATCGCCGTAGGTGAGTTGCAGCGGGTTCGCGCCGTCGGCAGTCATGATCCAGAGCTGGTGCCACTGCCGGCCCATGTACGAGCTGTATGCGACCCGCCGGCCGTCACGGCTCCAGTCCGGTCGCGCTTTCCAGGTCGTCTCCTCGTCCCGGATCTCGCGGCCCTCTCCGCCCGGTTGCGCGGGAGCGCGCCAGAAGCCACCCGAGCCCCAGACGTGGCCGCGGTTGGACACCAGAATCAGCTCGCGCCCATCCGGCGACCAGGTCGGTGAGAGATACTGATCGAATGCGTTGTAGTAGTACCGCGGCAGGCCGCTGTCTCGATCTGCCGTGACCCGCTCGGGAGCCGCGATCGGCCCATGCGCGTCAACGTTGACCGTGAACACATGCCACCGGCCTTCAAAGAGCGTCGACGTGAACGCGACGCGCCGGCCGTCAGGGGACCAGCGCGGCTCGAGGCTGACCGCGCCCTCCCCGACCAGTCGCGTGTCCACGCCGCTGGCCAAGTCGAGCAGCCGCAGCTCCATTGCGTCGTCCCGGTACGAGGCGTATACGATTCGGCGCCCGTCCGGTGCCCAGTCGGGCTGATAATCGTATCCCGGGCCGTCGGTGAGTTGGCGCGCCTCCGATTCACCGATCCGCTGACGCCACAGTGAGCCTTGCATCGAGTAGATCAGCTCGGTGCCGTCCGGCGACCAGGCCGCCGCGCTCGGTCCGCTCGTTACCTGCGGGATGAACATTTCGCGGAAGTAGTACGGATGGCGGACTTTGACCTGGTGCAGCACCGGAGCTCGTTGGCCAGGAAGCGTCGTCCATACGACGGGCAGGCACGCCACCGCGGCCGCAAGCGACCGGGGCCAGCTCATCGACGACCCCGCCAGTAGATGACGCCACCAATGGCGACGCAGAAGGCCGCCCCGCCGATCACCTTGAGGCGAAAGAGCCAGGGATCAATGCTACCCGACGGCGGGACCGTCGCAAGCAGCATGGCGAACAGCGCCAGTCCGAGCCCTGCGAGGCCGATGACGAGTCCGGCGGCCTTGCCCGCGAGAAGTGGTGCGCCCGGAGGCACCGGTTCCCTCAGCCGCACGATCAGGAAGCAAATGAAGAGGTAGATGTAGGGGATGAAATACACCAGCAACATCGTGTCCAGGATGACCAGGTATGCCTTCTCGACCGTGGTCCCTTTTCCAAGCACCGACAGCAATAGAAAGATCGTTGCGAGGACCGCCTGCGTCAGAATCGCGACGTAAGGCGTCTGCCAGCGCGGATGCACCCGGCCGAAGGCGGGCGGGAAGTAGCGGTCGAGCCCGATGACGAACGCTACCCGAGCCGGTCCGGTGAGCCAGGCACCCACACCGCCCACGTTGCCGACGACGAAGAAAGCGGCAGCCACCGCCGGGAGCCACGCGGCTCCCCAACCGATGTTCCGCGCGCCGACCGCCACCGCCTGCAGGAACCCCGAGACGATGTTCACCTCCCCGGTGGGAATCAGCCAGAGCACCGCGGCCGTGCCGGCGATGTAGATGAACGCGATGAGCGGTGCCGAGATCAGGATGGAGCGCGGCAGCGTACGACGAGGCTCCTTGACCTCCGCCCCAAGCACGGCGCACAACTCCAGTCCGGCAAATGCGAACGCGATGGAGGCCCACAGGTTGAGCTCCGAGAGATCGCCCAGATCCGGAACCAGCGCGGCGGCGTGCATGGGGGTGGCCGGCGGGCGCGTCAGGGCCGCGTACAGTCCCAGCCCCACGAGCAGCACCCCCGGGAGATAGGTCCCCAACGCGCCCAGGTTCTGCAGCCAGCGTCCGGTCCGAACACCGACGATGTTGAGCGCCACGGCGAGCCAGAGCGCCAGCAGCGTGGCCGGCAGCACGTAGGTCCACCGGTCGGCGAGGCCGCTTTCGCCCCGTCCGATCACGTACGTTCCGACCACCGCCGTCGCCATGAGCAGGTTGGGGTAGTACAGAATGTTGTTGACCCAGTAGCACCACCCGCACAGGAAGCCGTGGCCTTCCCCGAAGATGCGCTTGGTCCATGCGTAGATGCCGCCCTCGTCCGGGTAGCGGGCAGCGAGATCGCTGACGGCGAGACCCTGCGGCACGAAGAAGAGCAGCCCGGCAAGAACCCACAGGGTGATGGAGCTGGGACCGGCTGCCGCCGCGGTGGCGAACCACCGCAGGCTCACCACCGCGACGATGTTGAAGAGCACCATGTCCCGCAGGCCGAGGGCCCGCGGCAGCACCGGATGCGCGGACTCCGCGACAGGGGTGGTGGCGGCAGCGCTCATCTCCCGGTCAATCCTTGAGGTAGAGTCGGTGAGGGTCGAGCACGTCGCGGAGGAGCGACAGCTCGCGCGCGTCCGGCCCGGCTACCTGTGCGAGCGAAGTTCGTGACCGGAGCTGCCAGCCGATCCCGGCACGCACCTCGGTCTCGTCGACACCCGGGTAGAGCGCCGCGAGCACCAGCTCCCCGGAGTCGTGGTCCACCTCGAGGATCGCCTTGTCGGTGATCACCTTCACGGGCCCGGCGCCGGGCATGCCCAGCTCGCGACGCGTGCGGCCTCGAACCACATGTCCAGGACTGGTGATGAAATCGACCCGTTCCGGGAACGCGCGCCGGCTGAGCCGGCTGATCACGACCGTGCGTCGCGCGTGAATGGCAATCTCCGCGGCTCCACCGCTTCCCGGCAGCCGGACGTCCGGATGGTCATAGGCGCCGACGACGGTGGTATTGATGTTGCCGAATCGATCCACCTGCGCTCCGCCCAGGAAGCCGACCTCGATCCGGCCATTTTGGAGCAGCGACTGGAATACGTCCACCATGCCGCAGACCATGAGCGACCCGGTGACGAGCGACGGGTCCCCGATGGACACGGGCAGGCGCTCCGGCACCGCGCCGACGGCGCCGGATTCGTAGATCAGCACCAGGTCGGGTGCGTGCGTGGCGCGAGCCAGGTTGCAGGCCAGATTGGGCAGGCCGATGCCGACGAACACGATCTCGCCGTTCCGAAGCTCCCGCGCGGCGACGGCCGCCATCATTTCCGAGGGAGAGTAGGTCGCGGGTGCCGCGGGCTGCGAGGTCGTCGCGCCAACCGCTGCCCGGCGCGACTCAATACCCATAGTTCACCCCGGCGCACATCCGGGCCCCGGCGCGAAGCGCCTCCAGCCCGCCGCAGCGTGCCACGTATTCGCCCCGATTCTGCACGCCGAACACGAACTCGTCGAGATAGGACGTGAGCGCCGCCGGGTCCCGCGAGGTCCGCTCCCACCCCACGTAGAACGCGTTGTCCCGGTCGTAGTACCCTTGCGCATACGACGGATGCGCGCCCCAGGGCTCAACCACGACGGCATCGACTGCGAGCCCCGGAATGAGCGTGCGATTAGGATCCGCGCGAATGACGCTTTCGTCGACGAGGTCCTCCACCACGACGATGACGCGACGCGAGGCGAACGCCGCCTCCTTCTGCACACCGAGCAATCCCCAGATCTGCGTGTTACCCTGAGCATCGGCGCGCTGCGCGTGAACGATGGTGACGTCGGGGTTGAGCGCCGGCACGGCCGCCAGCCGCTCGCCGGTGTAGGGACATTCCACGCTGGCGATGCGCGGGTTTGCCGTCGGCAGGTCCGTTCCCATGTAGTTTCGCATCGGCCAGAACGGCAGGCGCGCGGCCCCCGCGCTCAGCCGGCCGACCATCCCGAAGTGCGAATACTCTTCGATCTCGAGGGGGGCCGCGCCCTTCCCTTCCACGGCCCGGCGGAAGGCGTGCAAGGAGCCCGCGCCCGGGTTCCCCGCCCACGAGAACACCAGCTTCCTGGCGCAGCCGGCGGCGATCATCTGATCGTAGATCAGGTCGGGGGTGAGCCGGCAGAGCGTGAGATCCCGGCGTCGCTGGCGGATGATCTCGTGGCCGGCGGCAAAGCAGATCAGGTGGGTGAAGCCCTCGATCACCACCGTGTCGCCGTCGCGGACCAGCGTGCCGACGGCCTCGCGCATGGTGGTGACCTTGGAGGCGGCGGTCAAGCGATCGCGCTCAGCCGCGCGTCGATCATCGCGAGCGCGGTATCGATGTCCTCCGCGCTCACCACCAGGGGCGGTGCCAGGCGAAGGGTGCTCTTGCCCGCGCCCAGCAGCAGCAGCCCCTGCTCGAACGAGCGCTGCACCAGCTCGTTCACGAGGTCCGGCGCGGGCTCGCGCGTGGCGCGATCCTTCACGAACTCCACCCCGATCATCAGCCCCACGCCCCGCACGTCGCCGATGCAGCGATGCTTGTCTGCCAGACGCCGCATGCCCGACTGCAGCCGGTCGCCCATGGTCGCCGCGTTGGCCATGAGCCCGCCTTCGACCAGGTCGAGCGTGGCCAGCGCGGCGGCGCAACAGACCGGATTGCCGCCGAAGGTCGAGCCGTGCGATCCACTCTCCCACTTGGTGATCGCATCCTTGGCGATGATGGCGCCGATCGGCATGCCGGAGCCCAGGCCCTTGGCGGTCAGGAGAATGTCGGGCTCGACGTTTTCGTGGTCGCAGGCCCACATCCTTCCGGTGCGACCCACGCCGGACTGCACCTCGTCGGCGACGAGCAGGATGCCATACTTGTCGCAGATGGCGCGCAGATCGCGCAACCAGCCCGGCGGAGGGACGACATACCCGCCCTCGCCCTGAATCGGCTCGACGAAGATGGCGGCGACGTCGTGCGGATCGAGGTGGCGCGCGAACAGATCCTGCTCGAGCACGTCGAGGCAGCCGCGGGTGCACGCCGGCTGGTCGGCGCACCACTGGCAGCGGTATCGGTAGGCGTACTGGATATGGTGCACGTCCGGGAGGAGCGGGCCGAAGCCCGCGTGCTGGCGTGCCTTGCTGCTGGTCAGGCTTACCGCGCCGGTGGTCCGTCCATGGAAGGCGCCCCGGAACGCAATGATGGCCGTGCGGCGCGTGGCGTACCGGGCGAGCTTGATCGCACCCTCGGTGGCCTCGGTCCCCGAGTTCGTGAGGAACACGCGCTTCCGGCTGGTGCCCGGGGCGACGCGCGCGAGCCGTTCGCAGAGTGCCGCCATTCCTTCGTAATAGAAGTCCGAGCCGCAGATATGGAGGAACCGCTCGGCGGCGTCCTTGACGGCCGCGACGACCTTCGGGTGGCCGTAGCCGGTGGACGACACGGCGATGCCCGCCATGAAGTCCAGATACCGATTGCCGTCCACGTCCTCCACCATCACGCCCTGTCCGCGAGCGACGACGAGCGGATACTCCTTGATGTAACACGTCGAGGTCCACGCCTCGTCGCGCTCGACGACGGCGCGGGCCTTGGGCCCGGGTGGCGGAACGATGATCCTCGGATAATCGGGCACGTCGACTCCGTGGGGCTGCTGTGGAAGGGTCAGGCCCGGGGCTCCTCGATCACCGTCCGGCTCTGCTCCCGCGTGAACTGCGCGACGTAATACGGCCCACACCCACCCTTCCCGGTCGAGCCCGAGCCCTTCCACCCGCAGAAGGGCTGGGCCCCCGGCCATGCACCGGTGGTGGCCCCGGTCCGTTTGTTGGCGTAGCACACGCCGGCTTCGATCTCATCGAAGAAACGCTCGACCTCGGCGCGGTCCGTCGAGAATATGCCGGCGGTGAGTCCGTACTCGGCCGCGTTGGCCTCTGCCAGCGCTTCGTCGAGACTCTCGACCTCGCCGACCGCGAGTATCGGCACGAACAACTCTTCTCGAAAGAGCGAGCTGGTGAGCGGCAGCAGCGCCACGGTCGGCGCCACGAAGTGGCCGCGGTCGAACCCGCCGCCCGTCAGCCGTCCACCGCCGTGGAGCACGACACCTTCCGCTCGCGCCTGTGTCACCGCGCGCTCATACCGTTCCACCGCCCGCTCGTTGATGACCGGCCCGAAGAACACGTCCCGTTCGCTCGGATCGCCCATACGCATCGCGCGAACACGCTCCAGCAGGCGCTCGACGAACGAGGCCGCCACCGTGTGATGCACGTACACTCGACTGGTGGCGCTGCACTTCTGATTCTGCAGGCTGAACGCGGACCGCATCACACCGTCCGCCGCCGCGTCCAGATCGGCGCTCGGCATGACGATCGCCGCGTTCTTGCCACCCAATTCCAGCAGGCAGGGCTTGATGAACCCTCCACCCAATCCTGCATGGATGCGAAGGCCCACCGCCTTGGACCCGGTAAACACCACACCGTCGATCCCGGCGTGCTGCCACAGTCGGTCGCCGAGGATCTCGCGATGCCCCACGAGCAGGTTGAACACTCCCGCCGGTACCCCCGCGTCTCGATAGATCTCGTACAGGCGCAGCCCGGTCAACGGTGTGTCCTCGGCCGGCTTGTAGACCACGGCGTTCCCTGCCGCCAGAGCCGCGGAAGACATGCCGGCGGAAAGGGCCAGCGGAAAGTTGAAGGGCGCGATGCACGCGAAGACGCCGTACGGCCGGAGCACGTCGGTGTTCCGCTCCACCGGCGTGATCCTGCCCATCGGCCGGACGAACCCGTCGGCGTCCTCCACCTGGGCGCAGTAGTAATCGATCAGATCTGCCGACTCCTCGGCGTCACCCATCGCCTCGAGCCGGCTCTTCCCGACCTCGAGGCTCATGAGCGCGGCCAGTTCGTACTTGCGCTCGCGGATCAGCGCCGCCGCGCGGCGCAGTATCGCCAGCCGGTCGCGCCAGGGAAGTCGCGCCCAACTACGCTGCGCGGCCCGGGCCACGCCCACGGCGCGATCGACATCCGCGGCGGCGGCGGGGGCGAATCGTGCGAGAACGAAGCTCGTGTCGATCGGCGAGCGATCCACGAGGGGATCATCGCCGTGGTCCACCGCTTCTCCGCCGATGTAGGAAGGGTAGTGCGCCCCCGCGGCGCGCCTCACCTCGTCGAGCGCCACATCGAACCGATGGTGGAACTCGTTCAGGTCGCCCGAGGCGGAGGTATAGGTGATCTTGGCGGGTGCGCTCATGCGACGGCTCCGATCCGCTCGACCGTGGCGCGGAGCGCCACGCCGAAGCGCTGGACGATCATGTCGATTTCATCATGCGAAACGATGAACGGGGGCGCCAGCATGGCCAGGTCCCCGTTGACGCCGTCCGCCTGACCGACGTTCGGCCACACCACCAGGCCCGCGTCGAGCGCCGCGGCCGCGAACGACTCGGCGAAGCGGGCGGCGCGGGGAAACGGTGCACGCGTGGAGGGATTTGCCACGAACTCGACGCCGGCCAGGAGCCCCCGGCCACGCACGTCGCCAACTCCTGGCAGCTGGCGCAGTGAAGCGAGCCGCTCGTGGAGCACCGCCCCCATCGAGGCGCACCGCTCGATCAACGCGTGCTCCTCCAAGTATCGAAGCGTGGCCACGCCGGCCGCGCAGAGCGTGGCATGATGCGAGAATGTCTGCGCATGCAGCAACGCACCCGATCCACGAGCCAGCACGTCCACGATGCGCCGCGGTGCCACCACAGCCGAGAGCGGGACATACCCGCCCGCAATCCCCTTCCCGAGCGTCATGATGTCGGGCACGACACCGTACGGCTCGAGGGCGGACCAGGTGCCGGTGCGCCCCGCTCCGGTCAGCACCTCGTCGGCCACCAGCAGAATGCCGTGGCGGTCGCAGGCGGCGCGGACGCGGCGCCAGTACTCGGGATGTGGCACCGAGGCGCCCGTCGACGAGCCGCCGACCGGCTCCGCGATCAGCGCGGCGATCGTTTCCGGCCCCTCCCGCAGCATGGCCGACTCGACTGCTTCTCCGCTGCAGGCGGGACAGAGGGGCGGACGTCCGCCGCAGGCGCACCGAAAGGCATATGGTGCGGGCACCCGCACGACGTCGACCAGCCAGTCGTGGAAGAAAGTCTTGTAGTGCTCCCGCGCGGAGGCGGCCAGTGCGAGCAACGTATTGCCGTGGTACCCCGGGGTCAGCGCCATGATCTTCGTTCGTGCGGTGGCTCCCGACTCCACGCAGTACTGCCGCGCCAGCTTGAGTGCCGCCTCCACGGCTTCGCTGCCGCTGGCCAGGGGGTACACCAGATCGAGGTCGCCCGGACAGCGGCGCGCCAGCTCCGCCGCCAGCTCCTCGAGCGGCTCGTTGGTGAATGCGGTGCCGTTTACGTACGCCAGCCGCCCGGCCTGGCTGCCGATAGCGTCCGCAATCTCCCGAACGCCGTGCCCGACGTTCGCCACGAACGCGCCGCCTACGGCATCGAGGTAGTCGCGGCCGTCCGCGGCATGCAGCCAGCAGCCGGTGCCCCGGACGATGCGCGGCAGTTGCCGCGTCAGCCTTCGGGAGAACACCTGGGACGGGGGGTGGTCGTAGCTGGCCATGGTTGGTCGCGCGGGTCACCCGTCAGTGGGGTGGACTCCGCGGGCGGAATGTGGCCGGATCCCCGGACCGGCGCCAGGGGCGGGAACCCGGGCCCCGTGGCCCGCATTCTGCAGCATGTGAGCGCCGGCGCGCCCCCTCGAGCGCTTACGGCACCCTTATCCCTTGGTGGCCGCGATGCAGTCTCCTCTCATCGTCGACGCACTGCGCGATCAGCTCCTCCAGGTCCTGGACTGGTACCACCACGGTCCGCCCAGGTTCGAGTGGGGCGCGGTCATTCACCGCCGCAACGAACGTGGCAAGCTGCGATTCGGCGCCATCACCCCTCAGGGCGAAAGCCTTCTCCTGAGCGAGCCGATGCTCGACGAGCTCGGTGCCTCGGCATGCTGGCTGGACGGCGCGGTCCGCGTCCGGCTGGAGAGCCGCCGCATCTGCGACCCGCATCCCTGGGTCGACGCGCTCGCCCGGCCGAACCGTGCGCCGCTGGTCGAGGCACTGGCCGTGTACTTCGATCCCGACAGCTCGCCCGAGGAAACGATGGCCTTTCAGGCCATGGCCGGCGTGCTGACGCCGTCGCGTTGTCCGACCGAGCTGTTCCTGCTCACGCGGCATAAGCCCGGAGGCTGGCCGGCGTAAGCGAAGCAGCGCACCGGCCCCGCCACCCTGGCAGATGACGGAGCCGGGAACCCACCCGCGATTACTTCAAGAACAACAGCGTTCGATAGTTCGGCATCGGCCACAGCTCCGCGGCGATCACCGCCTCGAGCGCGTCGCCGGTCTCCCGCAAGCGGACCATCGCCGGCTTGAGCTCGCGGGCGATCTGCGCGGCATGTTTGGCCGGATCCGCCTCGTGGTGGCCGGCGAGCCTCTCCACGTCCGCCGTGCGGGTGCGGAACTGCGCCACCAGCTCCACGAAGTCACGCAGCGCCTGCACGCTGTCGGCGGCCTCCACTCCCGCGGCCTTCGTGGCGGCGACAGCCTCGGCGGTCCGGCGCTGATGCTCGAGCGCCGCCGGGAGGATCTGCGACTTGGCGATCCACACCATCGTCTCGGCTTCGATCCCCAGCTGCTTGACGTACTTTTCGATGGCGATGTGGATCCGCGAATCGTACTCCGACTTGCTGAGGACGGCGTACTTCCTGAAAATCTCCGAGTTCTTCTTGGAGCGGAGCACCTGAAAGGCTTCCACCGAATCCTTCAGGTTCGGCAGCCCGCGCCGGCCGGCCTCGCTGTGCCATTCCTCCGAGTAGTTGTCGCCGTCGAAGATCACCCGCTTGTGCTCCTTGATGAGGCGCTTGAGCACCGAAAGTACACCCTGCTGCAGGCGCGCCGGCGAAGGCTTCGACCCGACGGCCCGCTCCAGCTCGCCGGCCACGTAGTCGAGCGACTCCGCGACGATGGTGTTGAGCACGGTGTTGGGCCAGGCGATGCTCGCCGTGGAGCCGACCGCGCGAAACTCGAACTTGTTTCCCGTAAAGGCGAACGGCGACGTCCGGTTGCGGTCCCCCGAATGGCGCGGCAGCATGGGCAGCGTCTTGGCGCCGAGATCCAGCGTGCCGCCGCGAATGGTCCGCTTGGGCAGGCCCTTCTCCACCTGCTCCAGGATGTCGCTCAGCATCTTGCCGAGGAAGATCGAGATGATGGCCGGGGGTGCTTCGTTGGCGCCGAGCCGGTGGTCGTTGGCGGCCGACGCGATCGAGGCCCGCAGCAGGTCGGCATGCAGATCGACCGCCCGGATGGTGGCGATGAGGAATACCAGGAACTGCATGTTCGTGTGGGTCTCGTCCTGCGGATCGAGCAGGTTGACGCCGGTATCGGTGGACATCGACCAGTTGTTGTGCTTGCCCGATCCGTTGACGCCCGCGAACGGCTTTTCGTGCAGCAGCGCCTGCAGACCGTAGCGCGGAGCGACACGCTTCAGGGTTTCCATGATCTGCATCTGATGGTCGCTGGCGATGTGGCTGGGCTCGAAGAGCGGCGCGATCTCGTACTGGCCGGGCGCCACCTCGTTGTGCCGGGTCTTCACCGGCACGCCCAGGCGGTAGAGCTCGGTCTCCGCTTCCGACATGAATGCGAGCACGCGGGGCGGGATGGTCCCGAAGTAATGGTCCTCGAGCTGCTGGCCCTTGGGCGGCTTCGCGCCGAAGAGGGTGCGCTCCGAGGTCACCAGATCCGGCCGCCTGAAGTACAGGTCGCGGTCGACCAGAAAGTACTCCTGCTCAGCTCCGACCGTGGTATAGACCCGCCGCACGCCCTTGTCCGTCCCGAAGATCTTGAGCACCCGGAGCGCGTGCTGCGACAGCGCCTCGACGGAGCGCAGGAGCGGGATCTTGGTGTCGAGCGCCTCGCCGGTCCAGGACACGAACGCAGTCGGAATGCAGAGGGTGACGTTGTTGTCGCCGCGCATCAGGAAGGCCGGGCTGGTGGCATCCCACGCCGTGTACCCACGAGCCTCGAAGGTGGCCCGAATGCCTCCCGACGGAAAGCTCGAGGCGTCCGGCTCTCCCTGGACCAGTTCGGACCCTGAGAAGTTGAACACCACCCCGCCATTGCCATCCGGCGCCGCGAGCGAGTCGTGCTTCTCGGCCGTCTGGCCGGTGAGGGGCTGGAACCAGTGCGTGTAGTGACTGGCCCCGTTCTCGACCGCCCAGTCCTTCATGCTTGCGGCGACGACATCAGCGACCGCAGGGTCCAGCGGCTCACCCTGGTCGATCGTCCGGAGCAGACTGCGATACACCTCTTTGGGAAGGCGCTGCCGCATCACGGTCCGGGAGAAGATGTCGCTGCCGAAGATCGAGTCGATCCGCTCGGTCGGGGTCGGCCCCCCGTCGAGGGTACGTCCGGAAGTGGTCACGTGAGCCTGTGCCTCTGTGGTGTGTGGTGGAAAAGGGCGCGGCGGAGAACCACTCTCCGCCGCCGTCGTCATCACTTGACCCCAAACTTGCCCTGCCTCACCGTCGCCGCGTTCCAGTCGGGTGATACATCGAACAGCGCGCGCCCGCCGCTACGGGTGAATGAACCGGATCGAGTCGGTCGCACCCCAGGCGGCCCAATCGGCATCCGAGCAGGTTCATGCGACACCCGCCGGGGTGGCCAGCGCCTCCTCGAGGTCGGAATAGTCCGGGTCGGGCAGGTCGGTGTACACGGGATGGGAGAGGTAACGCTCGCCGAAGTCGCAGATGATCGAGACGATCAGCTTCCCGGCGCTCTCCGGGCGAGCCGCCACCTGCAGCGCCGCCCAGGTGATCGACCCGCTCGAGATGCCGGCGAAGATCCCCTCCTCCCGCGCGAGCCGGCGCGCGGTGGCGAAGGCGTCGTCGTTGCTGACGCGGACCACCTCGTCGTAGATCTTGGTGTCCAGCAGCGCGGGGATGAACCCCGCGCCGATGCCCTGCTGTTTGTGGGGCGAGGGCTGCCCGCCGGACAACACGGGGCTTTCCGCCGGCTCGACCGCCACGATATGGATCCCGGGCTTTCGCTCGCGCAGGAATCGGCCTGCCCCCGTGATGGTCCCGCCGGTGCCGATGCCCGAGACGAAGACGTCCACCTTGCCCTCGGTGTCTTCCCAAATTTCCGGACCGGTAGTGCGGTAGTGAACTGCCGGATTGGCCGGATTATCGAACTGACGCGGCATCCACGCGCGGTCGCCCATGCGTGCGAGGATTTCCTCGGCGCGGGCCATGGCTCCCTTCATTCCCTTCGGCCCTTCGGTGAGGACCACCTTGCAGCCCAGCGCACGCAGCAGGTGCCGCCGCTCGAGGGTCATCGTGTCGGGCATCGTGAAGATGCACCGGTAGCCGCGAGTCGCGGCGACGTACGCGAGACCGATCCCGGTGTTGCCCGACGTGGGCTCGACAATGACCATGCCCGGGCGGAGCCGGCCCTTCTCGACGGCGTCGTTGATCATCGCCGCGCCGATCCGATCCTTCACCGAATTGTATGGATTGTACCCCTCGTGCTTGATCGCAATCCGGCCTGGCAGTCCCTGGCCCATCCGGTTGAGGCGGATCAGAGGCGTATTGCCGACCGTCTCGGCCACATCCTGATACATCTTCCCGTGCGGCATGGGCAGCCTCGTGCGACAGACGGAGTGCGATGGCTTGCGAGCGACCCGCCAAGTTACCACCGAAGGACGGAAGGTGTGAAGAGGCTGACGATCGTTTACGGAACCAGGTGAGCACATTCGTGCGCCAGCGCCTCGAGCTCGGCCGCCTGCCAGCGCCCGCGGTCGCTGACCCGCGGCACCAGGTTCGCAGGCAGCCCCTTCGGTCCCACTCGGGCTCCCACCATGGAACCGGTCATGCCGGCCGTCGTATCCGTGTCGCCCCCAGCAGCGATCGCGGTGCACACCGCCTGCCAGTAATCGTCGGGCGAACGCAGGAACGAGTACAAGCTCCACACGACGCTCGGCACCACGAATGCCGAAATGCCCCGCCACGTATCGGCGTAGTTCGGATCCAGCCGCGCCAGGCGCAGGCTCTCCGCAGCCTCTGCTGGCGCCTGACCCAACCAGCCGAATATTCGACGGACGGCGGCCGCCATCGACCCATCTTCCGGTTCGACCCACGTGGCGAGCTCTTCCAAGAACACGCGCGGCTCGAGCGTCCCTGGGCTTGTGGCCAATCGGATGGCACCCGCCACGGCCACCGCGCCCGCGCTGCAGCGGGGGTCCCGATGGGTGATCCAGCTTTGCTCGGCGGCGGCGCGGCACATCGCGTCGACACTCTGGCCGAACAGCACACCCAGTGGCGGCGCTCTCATGGCGCTGCCATTGCCGGCGTACGGCGGCGGAGTGCCCGACTCTCTCCAACTCACGCCCGACGCGAGTCGAAGCGCAGCTGCCCGAGTGCCTTCGCCCGCCCCCACATCGAGGCCGCTCCGCACGAGCTCGGCGATCCGGCCGGCAAACACGGGCGGATTCCACCCTCGCGCCTCGCGAACGCTCAGCAGCAGCTCGCGAGACAGCTGGGTGTCATCAGTGTATTGACCGAAGGGATAAGACGGATGGCCGCGGTCGCCCGCGAGTCCGGCGAGCAGCACGTCGCGCACGTAGGAAGATGCCACCTCGGGGGGCTCCGCCTCGACGACGAACCCGAGCGCGTCACCGAGCGCCTGGCCGAGGAGCGCGCCGGCCAGGCGCTCGGCGCGGCTCAGCGATTGTCCTGCCGCAATCACCGCGCGGCGATCCGGTGAGCTAAGCCGCCAGCAACGGCACTCGAAGGAACTCCGCGGCGCCGCGTGCCATCGTGAGAGCCACGACGGCAGCGCCGATCGACTTCAGGGGAAGCACGAGGTCGACACAGCCCGTGGCAATGGCCGCTCTCGGCATGCCGAATGCCACCGACGAGGAGCAGTCCTGCGCCAGCACCATCCCGCCGGACCATTTGATCGCCTGTGCACCACCGGCTCCATCGGTGTTCGCGCCGGTCAGCACGACCCCCAGCGTGCGGACGCCGTACACTGCGCCGGCGGACACGAACAGCGGATCGGCCGCGGGGCGGCAGAACTTGACCTTTTCGGTCCGCGTGAGCAACGCCGTGTGCCCACGCGTGATGAGAAAGTGTCGGTCGGGCGGAGCCACGTAGACCTTTCCCGCGTCGAGGGTTTGACCGTTTTCGGCGAACGAGACCGGAAGCTGAGTCCGGCGGCCGAGAAGGCGCAGCATTGCCCCCTCGCACGTCGGACTCACGTGCTGCACGATGGCCACCGGCGCTGGAAATGAGGAAGGAATCGCAGACAGCAACGTCTCGAGAGCCTGAATTCCGCCCATCGAGGAAGCCACTACGACGATGTCGAAGGCACTGAAATCAGAGGAGGGTAGCATGTAAGGACTACGGTCAGGGAAACTCGGCTCGCTCTCTCCTTTATATAGTCGCTTTGGGCTATGTACGCCAGCGTACGTATCCGGTAGCGTACGGCATCGGAGGAGGTCGAGCATGTCCAGTTCGGTGCCACGCGAAGGGCCGGGTCCGCACGCCAACGGCAATCTGATTCTCGCTAAGCTGCAAGGGGAAGAGCTGGAGCAGCTTGAGGCCCACCTGGAGCTCGTGGAGCTCAAGATACGAGAGCCGCTGTGGGAACCCTACAAGCCGATCGAGGCCGTCTACTTTCCCACCAACTCGGTCAACTCCATCATCGCCCTGGATGAGCAGGGTGGTGAGATCGAGGTTGGCACAGTCGGGAACGAAGGTTTGGTCGGCCTGCCGGTGTTTCTGGGCGCGATGAGCGCGCCCGGCCGCGCGTTCACGCAGATCGCCGGTGAGGCGCATCGGATCAGCACGGCCGCGTTCCGACGCGTCGCGCGGGAGGGGCGCCTGCGCCAGCAGCTCGAGCTGTACACCCAGGGGTTTGTCAGTCAGGTGTCCCAGTCCGTGGCCTGCAACAGGCTTCACAGCCCTGACCGCAAGCTCGCCCGGTGGCTGCTCGCCTGCCGCGACCGCGTCGGTGCGCCATCGTTCATGCTCACACAGGAATTCATGGCGCAGATGCTCGGCGTGAGACGGGCGACGGTCAGCGAAGCCGCGAGCTCGCTGCAGAAGCGCGGACTCATCAGCTACAGCCGCGGCATGCTCACGATCGACGACTGCGCCGGGCTCGAAGCGGCGGCGTGCGAGTGCTATCGGATCGTGCGCGGCGAGTTCGAGCGGCTGCTGGGAGTCCGGGTTGGCTGATCGCAGGC
This sequence comes from Gemmatimonadales bacterium, assembly GCA_035526925.1. Classification (GTDB taxonomy): domain Bacteria; phylum Gemmatimonadota; class Gemmatimonadetes; order Gemmatimonadales; family GWC2-71-9; genus CAVVWJ01. The sequence goes on along the minus strand of DATLBL010000093.1, from coordinate 2,370 downwards.
AGCGACCGCCGGCGTGATGTAGCGTTGCACTGCGACGGACAGGGAGGGATTCGAACCCTCGAAACCGTTGCCGGTTTACCGGTTTTCGAGACCGGCTCCTTCAGCCACTCGGACACCTGTCCCTGATCTGCACAACTGCTTTCGGGCGAGAAGTTTACATCGGCCGCGGCCGGTTTCCTAGGCCGCTTTCAGCGGCGGGACGACAGAATAGCCGGGCCCGAGCCCCACTTCAACCCTCAGAAGCTCCATCCCAGCGGACGACTGCGTCGTGGAGGGTTTGGACCTGCCTCTCGAGGCGGGCCAGCCGCCCTCGGAGCAGCGGCGAGGCACCTGCAATGTCGAGGTCCGGCAGCTCCCTCATCGGCTCCGGCGCCCTGCCCTCCTCGAGCGCCGCCGCCAGATCTTCGAGTGTGGCGTCGATGGCGCGCGCGAAAGCATCGAGCCTCTCGTGTGGTGATGGCTCGATGGAATGCCGGCTCAGGGCGAGCGCCGCGATGGAGGCGGTGAGCCGCCGCGCATATGTCGCCAGGGTCATCATGGGCGCCAACTCCTCGGAGCGCCCGCCGTGCTCGCCCAGACGTCGTTGGAGCGACTCGTCGGCATTGAGGATGGCGAGCCCAACCTCCCGTCGGGCACCCCTGAGGGCGTGACTGGCCGCGGCACCGCGATCGTCGAAGAGCGCCACCACCTCCGCCAGATAATGGCGCATCGCACGCATGCACGCCGCCAAATAGGCGGGCGTACGCTCCGACTCGGGCGAGGGCCACAGGAACCGGCTGCCGAGCACTGCTAGCGCGCCGCCCACCAGTGTATTGGAGATCCGCACGCCAGCCAGGTGCCAATCCCCCGCGCTCGCCTCGGCCAACAACACGAAGGTCGGCGTCAGAAAGACGGAGAATGCCGCGTAATTGAGCGGCAACAACGCGACGGAGACGGCCGAGAACACGAAGGCGAGGCCGAGGATTGCGAGCGGATCCTGGAACAGCGCCGCGAGCCCTGCGGTGAGCGCCCCACCCAGGATCGTGCCGAGGACGCGCTGCAGTGCGCGCCGGCTCGTGGCGCCGGCGTACGGCTGCAGAATGATCACCGCCGTGATGGTCACCCAGTATCCGCGCTTGAGCCCGAGGGCAGCGGTAAGCGCCACGGCCGCCGCCGTCACCAGGCCCACGCGGACCGCAAACTGAAGCACCACCGATTCGCGACTCAGCACCGCACGCAACGGCGCCAACATCGGAACCCGAATCTCGGGATCCTCGACCTCGAGCGGCCGCTCGAGTGCGGGCAGCGGGTGGCCGGCATTGAGCCCGGCCGTCGTAGCCGCCGCCACCCCCGAATACTGCGCAAGCCGGTCGAGCAGGTGTGCGGCGTGCTCGTACTGGGTGCGTGCCTCGACGCGGATCGGATCGTCGGCGGCCGACAAGACAGCACGAACCGGGTCGCCCCGCCAGGTCACGGACGGGAGCGCGTCGCCCGTTTCTGCTTCGATCCCGGAGGCGATCGCGCGCTGCGTTCGTGCCACGGCGGCGGTCGTGGTGGCCAAGGTCTCCTGCACCGCGCGCTCGCGGCCATCATTCGGGAGTGTCTCGACGATATCGCTCAAGCCGAACAGGTGACCGAACACCTGATCGGCAATCTCACCCAACACGAGCAGGCGCTCGCCACGCGCGCTCTCCCCAGGCCGCCCGCGCCGGACCGTGGCGAGTGCCGCGCGCGCCGTCTCAAGCGCGGTACGCACCCGCGCCGGACCGGGCGGCACCCCGGTGCGGAGCCAGGCCGACACCTCCTCTGCGTAGTCGGCGACGGCCCGATAGGCTCCCGCCACCGCGAGCCGCACCGGCCGGTACGGTCTGAGTGGCCACAGCACGAGCGCGATGAGCATCGCCCAGATGCCACCCACCAGGACGAAGCCCGAGCGGCTCAAGGCATCGGCCGCGGAGGTGGCCGGGTAGGCGAGCGAAATGACGTAAATGTTGAGAACGGAGATTCCGACGCTCACGCCCGATTCTCCGTACGCCCGGCCAAGACTGCAGGCGAGCGCGACGATGAAGGTGAGCGGAATCGCCAGGAGGAGCGAGGAACCGGCGGCACCGCCGAGACCCGCGGCGGCACCCCCGACGACGGTTAGCGTGGCGAGCGTCGAAGCCCGGGTGCGGTAGGGCCCGCCTTTGTCCGCGAGCGCACCGCTGAAACCGGCAAGACTCATCCACGTGCCGCCACCCAGCTGGAACGCGTGATCGATCGCGAGCGGCACGACGGTGGCGAGTGCCGCGCGCAGTCCCGCCATGTATGCCGGCCGGGCAGGCGCGAGCGCCGCCGCCGCGCGCACTTCGCTCATCGCGCGGCGGAGCGGGACCAGCGGGGGTCCCGACC